>NZ_FNNL01000004.1:0-464733 GCF_900106735.1 Pseudomonas sp. NFACC08-1
CCAGGGGCCGACGCCTCGTAAACTGAACGAATCAGCCCTGATACAAACCAAAGCTTTAAATCTATATGAGAATTACTATAAATTACGCGATTGAATCTGCCACTATTGTGCCATTGCCTTTCCCGGGCATGCCGAGTGGGCACAGGGATAGCTGGCGCAGCCATTGCGCACGGGAGTCATGTTGGAAAACTACTATCGCGAGCTGGTGTGTTTCCTGAACGCCAGGCTAGGCAACCGCCAGGCGGCCGAGGATGTGGTGCATGACGCCTATGTGCGGGTGCTGGAGCGCGCCAGCGACACGCCCATCGAACAGCCCCGGGCGTTCCTGTATCGCACGGCATTGAACCTGGTGATCGACGGGCATCGGCGCAATACCTTGCGCCAGGTCGAATCCCTGGAGGTGCTGGACAGCGAAGAGCGCTTCTTCACCCCGTCGCCCCAGACCAGCCTCGACCACGGCCAGCGCCTGGACATGCTCCAGCGTGCCCTGGCCGAGCTGCCACCGCTGTGCCGCGAGAGCTTCCTGCTGCGCAAGCTCGAAGGCCTGTCCCACCCGCAAATCGCCGAGCGCCTGGGCATTTCCCGGGCACTGGTGGAGAAACACATCGTCAACGCCATGAAGCACTGCCGCGTTCGCGTGCGGCAGTGGGACGCGCATTAATCTGCCTACGCCGGTCGTCTCGCGGTAAATTTTTTTTCATTGTCCTCGTTCCTCTCAACACACGACTTGTTGGCCCCTAAACGCTGGGCAGGTCACCCCAGGCTTTTCGCGCCCTGTTGAGGGCTTTTCCAGAGGACACTGGACATGACACAGGCAATTGCATCGCCCATCGTTCACGACTTGATCGGCATCGGTTTCGGCCCCTCGAACCTGGCGCTGGCCATCGCATTGCAGGAGCGCGGGCCGGTCCAGGGTGAACTGGACGTGCTGTTCCTCGACAAGCAGGCCGACTACCGCTGGCACGGCAACACCCTGGTGACCCAGAGCGAGTTGCAGATTTCCTTTCTCAAGGACCTGGTGACCCTGCGCAACCCCACCAGCCCGTATTCGTTCGTCAATTACCTCAAGCACCATGGCCGCCTGGTGGACTTCATCAACCTCGGCACCTTCTACCCGTGCCGCATGGAGTTCAATGACTACCTGCGCTGGGTGGCCGGGCATTTCACCGAACAGAGTCGCTATGGCGAAGAAGTGCTGCGCATCGAACCGCTGCTGCACAATCAGCAGGTCGAAGCCCTGCGGGTGATTTCCCGCGGCCGCCAGGGCGAAGAATTCGTACGTACCACCCGTTCGGTGGTGGTCAGTGCCGGTGGTACGCCGCGGATTCCCGAGGCGTTCAAGGTGTTCAAGGACGACGCGCGGGTGTTCCACCATTCCCAGTACCTGGAGCGCATGGCGGGCCAACCGTGCGTGAAGGGCCAGCCGATGAAGATCGCGATCATCGGCGGTGGGCAGAGCGCGGCGGAGGCCTTCATCGACCTCAACGACAGCTTCCCTTCGGTGCAGGTCGACATGATCCTGCGCGGCTCGGCCCTGAAGCCGGCGGACGACAGCCCGTTCGTCAACGAAGTGTTCTCGCCGGAATTCACCGACCTGGTGTTCCAGCAACCCCACAGCGAGCGCGAACGGCTGGTCAACGAGTACCACAACACCAACTATTCGGTGGTGGACATCGACCTGATCGAGCGCATCTACGGGATTTTCTATCGCCAGAAAGTCTCTGGCATCGCCCGTCATGCGTTCCGGACCCTCACTACGGTGGAGAAGGCCACGGCCACCGACGCCGGCGTGGAACTGGCGGTGCGCAACAACGCTACTGGCGAGTTGACCGTGCGCCGCTATGACGCCGTGGTGCTGGCCACAGGATACGAGCGGCAGATGCACCGCACCTTGCTGGAGCCGCTGGCGCAATACCTGGGGGATTTCGAGGTGGATCGCAACTACAAGCTGATCACCGACGAGCGCTGCAAGGCGGCGATCTACATGCAGGGCTTCTGCCAGGCCAGCCATGGCCTGAGCGATACCTTGCTGTCGATCCTGCCGGTGCGTGCCGATGAAATTGCCGGCTCGCTGTATGAGCACGGGAGCAATCGCGGGCAGGCGCGTCCGGTGCGCGATCAGTTGCTCGCCGCCGTATAGGCCCTGTGGAGGCGAGTCACTCGCAGGAAATCTATCAGCCAACGCAACCCTGTGGGAGCGAGCAAGCTCCCACAGGCCATAGGCCCGGTCTCTGGTCACCCGCAGGAAATTCTTCAGAAATTTCCTACACTCACTTCACAGCCTCCTGCTGTTTGACAGGCTTGGTTCGCTGTTCCCTCGTATTGGCAGTCTGAACCCCTCAGCCGGTCCACCCTGACTGTATGTGCAGTCGGTGTGAGCCGGGCCGACTACGCCAAGCGAAACACCCTGACCAGATGATGTTGCTTTTACGCACAGGCCTGGTGGCGCTGTTGCTGGGCTCATTGAGTGTGGTGCCACCAGTGGACGCTGCCCCCGAGGCGCTGCGGGTGCTCGGGCGCTCCAATGTGAGCGATTATTCGGTGTCCCTGGACGACGCCGACTGGACCTGGCTGCGCCAAAAGGGCACGTTGCAGTTGGGCGCCTCGGCGCCGGACTACGCGCCGTTCAGCATCACCGGCAATGGTCGCGACTATGAAGGCCTGACCGCCGATTATGCGCAATTGCTCGGGCAACTCCTTCACATCAAGGTGCAGGTCCAGCGCTACCCATCCCGTGCCGAATCGCTCCAGGCCCTGCGCGGCGGTGAGATCGATATGCTCGGCACCGCCAACGGCTTCGAAGCCAGCGACCCGGACCTGGCGATGTCCCAGGCCTATGCCGATGACCTGCCCACCCTCGTGGCCCGCATCAACGACAGCCAGGACTTGCCCAGCGACCTGGCGGGCAAGCGCGTGGCGATGCTGTATCACTACTTGCCGCCGGAGACGGTCGAGGCGTTTTACCCCGAAGCCTCCTTGCAGCTGTTCCCCTCGACCTTGGGCGCCATCGGTGCCGTGGCGTTTGGTCAGGCCGATGTTTATCTGGGGGACTCGATCAGTTCCAACTACCTGATCAGCAAGAATTACCTGAACAATATTCAACTGGCCGATTTTTCGCGCATGGAAGTGCAGCCGTTCGCCTTCGCGGTCAGCCGCGACAACGTGCGCCTGTTGCGCATCATCAATGCCGCGCTGCAAGCCATCCCCGCCAGCGAACAGATGAGCATCCTGAGGCGCTGGAGCGCTGGCGGCGCGAGCATGCCGGGTCAGCAGACGCTGCATTTCAGCGTCAAGGAGCAGCGCTGGCTGGATGCCCACCCACGGATCAAAGTCGCTGCCAACGAAAACTTCTTGCCGCTGACGTTCTTCGATGAACAAGGCCATTTGCACGGCATCGGCGCCGATGTGCTGGCGAGGATCAGTTTGCGCACCGGTTTGAAATTCGATGTGCAGCGTGGCGACTCGGTTGATGATTTGATCGGGCAGATCAAGAGCGGCAAGGTCGACGTCCTGGCGACCGCCATACCCAGCACCGAACTCGAAGACGAGTTGCGCTTTACCCGACCGTACCTGACGAATCCGTTCGTGCTGGTGGTGCCCGCGCGGGCCAAGGGGCCGCTAACCCTGGACCAGATGGCCGGCAAGCGCCTGGCGCTGGTGCGTGGCAACGTGTTGCGCGAGTTCCTGCTGGAGCAGTTCCCCCGCGTGCAGTTGGTGACGGCACAAAACACCGCCGATGCCATGGCCATGGTCGCCGCCGGCAGGGCGGACGCTGCGGTCAATCCGCTGATCAGCGCCCGCTACATGATCTCCCGCCAGTACCGCGACACGCTGCAGGTCACCAGTACCGTCGGCACCTTGCCCGCGCGCGTTGCGTTGGCGACGAACCGGGGCGCATTGGAGCTTTACTCGATTCTCGACAAGGCGCTGTTGAGCATTTCTCCCGAAGAGATGGACGAGCTGACCAACCGCTGGCGCAGTGAGGTAGTGATCGACGACAGTTACTGGCTGCGCAACCGCACCACGATTCTCCAGGGGTTCACCGTCGCTGCGCTGCTATTGCTGGTGACCTTGGGCTGGGTCATTTACTTGCGGCGCCTGCTGGAGCAATTGCGCGTCGCCAAGGAAAGCGCTGACGACGCCAACCGGGCCAAGACCACCTTCGTGGCGACCATGAGCCATGAGATCCGCACACCGATGAACGCGGTGATCGGCCTGCTGGAACTGGCCCTGAAAAAAGCCGACCAAGGCATCGTGGACCGGGTCGCCATCGAGGTCGCGTCGGGGGCCGCCCATGGCATGCTGGACTTGATCGGCGACATCCTCGACATCGCCCGCATCGAGTCGGGCAAGCTGTCGCTGGCGCCGCAACGGGCCAATCTGCACGAATTGACCGAGTCGGTGGCGCGGATTTTCGAGGGCCTGGCCCGGCAGAAACACCTGCGCCTGCAACGGGTGCTGGACACCGGGGTCAACCATGACGTGTTGATCGACCCGTTGCGCTTCAAGCAGATCGTCTCGAACCTGTTGAGCAACGCCATCAAGTTCACCGACCAAGGCGAGGTGCGCCTGAGTGTGCGCGGCGAGCCGGACATTGAACACAGGCGCCTGGGCATTTGCCTGCGAGTCGAGGACACCGGCTGCGGGATTTCGCCTGAGGACCAGCGCCGCCTGTTCAGCCCCTTTACCCAGGCCAGCCACACGACCCAGTCGGCCCGCAGCGGTTCCGGGCTGGGGCTGGTCATCAGCCGCACCTTGTGCGAAATGATGGGCGGCACCCTGACGTTGCGCAGCGTGACGGGGGCGGGCACGCAGGTCGAGATCCTGCTGGACCTGCCCCTGCTCGACGCCTTGCCGACCTCGCCGCCTGTCGAGGCTGAGGCGCTGGTGCCGGGCCGGGCGCTGAGTATCCTGGTGGTCGATGACTACCCGGCCAATCGCTTGCTGCTGTCCCAGCAACTGGCCTACCTGGGCCATCGTGTCCAGGAGGCGCAGAACGGTGTCGAAGGCCTGAACGCCTGGCGCAGCGAGCACTTCGATGTGGTCATCACCGATTGCAACATGCCCTTGATGAGCGGTTATGAACTCGCGCGGGCCATTCGCGACGAAGAGCATGCGCAAAACCTGTCGCCTGGGTTGATCCTGGGGTTCACGGCCAACGCCCAGCCTGAGGAAAAGGACCGCTGCGCCGAGGCCGGGATGGACGATTGCCTGTTCAAACCCATCAGCCTTCGGGCGCTCAATGCGTGCCTGGTTTCGGTCACGCCGGACGTGGGGGCGCCTCAGCCCGACGATGGCATCGACTTGACCAGCCTGGAACAACTGACCGGTGGCGACACGACCGCCATCAGGGCACTGCTGGAGGAACTGGTCAGCAGCAATGCCGACGATCAGGCGCGACTGTTGCACTTGTCCAGCCGACAAGACTTGCCGGGCCTGGCGGACCTGGCGCACCGGATCAAGGGTGGGGCGCGGATCGTCCAGGCGCAACGGCTGATCGCCGCCTGCGAGGCGCTGGAAAGCGCTTGTCGAGGCGGCGATACGTTGCTGCTCGCCCAAGCCGTGGAAGATATTCGCCAAGCCATCGAGCACGTGGCGGAGCAACTGAAGACCTAACAAGGGCTTCGTCTGGCTTCATTTTGGGAATAATCCTACATCGTCTTTCAAGCGCTTCCTCTAGCCTGACGGCCTTTAATGTTCTGAGCCGGTTTCTACCTGGCGCGTTGCTATTGGAAAGCTTGCCATGCCGAACAAAGCACTCCGTATCCTGATTGCCGACCCACACCATGCTCATCGAATCGTGCTGGAGCGCCTGTTCAATCAACAGGGCTATTTCCGGATTGTCCCCGTCAGCCATGTGCAAGAGTTGCTGACGCTGGTGGAGTACGGCAGCGAGCCCTTCGACCTGATCGTCGTCAATGCCGGGCTGACCAGCGGGGCGTTGGACTTGCACGATTTTGTTATCTATAACCCACAGGTTCGTCACGGGATGATTTACAACGCGCAACCGGCCAGCCTGTCGCCGGTGCCGGTCGCGCGCCGATCGAGCATGCACCTGAGCCAGGCGCCACTGCCTGACCTTGTCTCCCTGCGGCGCCTGATGGAGCAGGTCGACCCTCAAGCCCGTGAGTCGCTGCAACCGTGGACGCACGCCCTCAGGCAGGGCCATGGACGCTGAGAAAGACCGTTGGTCTGCACTGTCGGATCTGACAGGTGTCTGGGCCTGGCGCTTGTGCAAGAGTCCGGTGCAGTCATGGCGCCGGTGCCGTTTGTAATGACCTGGGGAATTGCCTTGAAAGACGTGTTGATCGTGGATGACCACCCTGTCATACGAGGGGCGCTGCGGCTTATTTGCCAGAATGAGGCGTTCACCCACATCCGAGACGCCAGCGGCGTGGCCGATGCCAGGGCCCTCATCAAGGAGTGCGTGCCAGACCTGGTGATCCTCGACCTGGTGATGAACGGTTTCGATGGCCTGGACCTGCTGGTCTGGATCATGGCCCAATTCCCTGAGTGCAGTGTGCTGGTGTTCACTTCCCAGGATGCGCAGCACTTCTGCAACCGCTGCATCTCGGCCGGGGCCCGGGGTTTTGTGACCAAGAAAAGCGACCTCAAGGAACTGACCAAGGCCATCCAGGCCTTGAAGTCCGGTTATGCCTATTTTCCGCAGATGTCCGTCAGGCTGGATTTTCAGCAGCGCAGCGAACAGCAGGCGCTGGAAAGCCTCTCCACCCGCGAGCTGTCCATCCTGCGCATGCTGGCCATGGGCATGCGCGGCAAGGACATCGCCGAAAGCCTGTTCCTGAGTCCAAAAACTGTCAGCACCTACAAGACTCGGTTGCTGGAAAAGCTTGGCCTGCAATCCTTGGTGGGGCTGTCGGAGTTTGCCAAGCGCAATCACCTTTGAATGACACCAGGCTTTTCAGTCGTTCTCTAAATAGAACGCTAAAGCCGATTTTTGCAGTCTAGTGCTGCAAAGGTGTCGGTTCTAAGCTGTGTCCATTGAATCGCAGTACCTGATTTTGGAGACACAGCATGAAAAACATCATCGGCCTCTACACCAGCCCACGGCCCCATTGGGTTGGCGATGGCTTCCAGGTTCGCACGCTGTTTTCCTACGACAACCTGGGCAAGCACGTCAGCCCGTTCTTGCTGCTGGACCACGCCGCCCCGACTGAATTCACGCCCACCACCGAGCGTCGTGGCGTCGGCCAGCACCCGCATCGCGGTTTCGAAACGGTGACCATCGTCTACCAGGGTGAACTGGAGCACCGAGACTCCACGGGCAGCGGCGGCAAGATCGGTCCCGGCGACGTGCAATGGATGACCGCCGCGTCCGGCATCATCCACGAAGAGTTCCACTCCGAAGCTTTCGCCCGGCAGGGCGGGTTCATGGAGATGGTCCAGTTGTGGGTCAACCTGCCTGCCAAGGACAAGATGGCCCCGGCCGGCTACCAGACACTGCTCAAAGGCGACATTCCGAACATTGCGCTGAAGGACGATGCCGGCAGCCTGCGGTTGATCGCCGGGCGCTTCGAGGGGCATCAAGGGCCCGCGAAGACTTTCACCCCCATCGACGTCTGGGACATTCGCTTGAAGGCCGGTAAAGACCTGGTCCTTGACCTGCATGAAGGCCACAACACCGCCCTGGTGGTGCTGCATGGCTCGGTCCAGGTCAATGGCCGCGAACGGGTCGAGGCCGGCCAGCTCGCGCTGTTCGACCGGGCTGGCGACCAATTGAGCCTGCAAGCCAATAACGATGCCGTTGTGCTGCTGCTCAGTGGCGAGCCGATCGACGAACCCATCGTTGGCCATGGCCCGTTCGTGATGAACAGCGAGCAGGAAATCCACCAGGCCTTCAACGATTTCCACTCGGGGCGTTTTGGCCGGATGGACGATTGAACGCGAAAACAACAGCCACGCCGCACCCACTGTGGGAGCGAGCAAGCTCGCTCCCACAGTGGGGATCTGCATGGGGATCTGTGGGGATCTCTACAGGGCGTTCATTCTGTGCCAATCTTCGCCAATCGCTTTCCTGGAGCTGTCCCGATGCTGTCTCTGATCTCCGAGCACCCGCTGCTCTGTGCCCTGGCGCTGCTGGTGCTCGACATCCTGATATGGCGGCTGGTGAGTGCGGATCGGACCTACTGGAAAATCGGCGCGCGGCTGGTGATTTTTTCCTTGTTCAGCATGTTGCTGTTCAACGAGGGCCTCAACCCCATGGAGCCGGCGCAGTGGGTCGACGACGTGCCACGGCACCTGGCGGCCACCGGGTTGCAGATCGCCTGGTGGCTGCTCGCCGCGCGAACCCTGACGGTGATGATGGGCGCGGTGATGATGCAGCGGGTCGGTCACACCGGGCGCTTGTTGCAGGATTTGCTCGGCGCGGTGATTTTCCTGATCGCCGTCATCGCAGCGCTGGCCTATGTGCTGGACCTCCCAGTCAAGGGCGTGCTGGCGACGTCCGGGGCGATGGCGATCATCGTCGGCCTGGCCTTGCAGAGCACCCTCAGCGACGTGTTCTCCGGGATCGTGCTCAACACCACCAAGCCTTATCAGCTCGATGACTGGATTTCCATCGACGGCACCGAAGGCCGGGTCACTGACATCGACTGGCGGGCCACGCGGTTGCAGACCGCCCAAGGCAGCATGGCGGTGATCCCCAACTCACTCGCGGCCAAGGCCAAGGTCATCAACTTCAGTCGACCCAGCGATGTCCATGGGTTGTCCATCAGCGTCCAGGTCAGCCCTCACGCGCGGCCACAAACCGTGATCGACGCGCTGGAGCGAGCGATGATCGGCTGTCGGACCTTGCTCGCCAACCCGGCACCCTGCGTGACGCTCAAAAGCAGCAGCAGTGATGGGGCGGAATACGAGATCAGCGGGTTCGTCGCCTCCAGGGCCCAGAAGCGCGAGGTGCGCAACCAGCTGTTCGACCTGGCGTTCCGGCATTTGCAGGCCTCGGGCGTGAGCCTGTTGTCCAACAGTGAAAGCGCCACCGCCAAGGATGCGTCGCGGCCTCGGGCGTTGCTGGAAAGCTCGAACATCTTCTCCACCTTGCGCCAGGACGAGAAAGATACCTTCAGCCAGAACATGACCCTGCAGACCTTCCGCGCCGGCGACATGATTTTGCCGGCGGGGGAGGTCAGCGATCATTTGTTCATCATTGAATCCGGCGTGGTCAGCGTGACCCTTGTGCGTAACGGCCAGCCATTCGAAGCCGGGCGCATGGGGCCGGGAGAGGTGATCGGCGAAGCCGGGATCGTTTCCGAACAGGCCGCGCTGGCGAGCTTTTCGGCCAAGACCTTCTGCACCCTTTATCGCATCGAGAACAGCTACCTCAAGCCTTGCCTCGACGCCCGTCACGACATCAACGACGCCATGAAAAACCTGCTGGACGTACGCATCCACCTCGCCCAGAACCTCACCCGCGAGCTACCCAAGCCCGTCGCCAAGAAGCGCTTCCTGCAGTGGCTGCGCAGCCGGGCCTGAACCTGCCCCGAAAACACCCCCTGTGGCGAGGGAGCTTGCTCCCGCTGGGTGGCGCAGCCGCCCCAAAATGGCCTACACCGTTCCCCAGGCAGACCGCGTCAGTCGGGTGACGACTGCTTCGCAGCCGAGCGGGAGCAAGCTCCCTCGCCACAACAGCCCGTAGGGTTGGACTCCCTTGAAAAGGCCAATACCCGGTCACGTCTTGCGGCGCCATTGGCCACCCGAACTTCCCAACAATTGGCTATTTGTACCGCGCCACTGCACGGCTAACGTAGCGCTACACCCCATTGTTCTGGAGCTCATCATGCAACCGCGTATCGATTTCTACACCGCTTCCCCAGACGCCTTCAAAGCCATGCTGGCCCTGGAAAATGCCGTCTCGAAACTGGGCCTGGAAAAGTCCCTGCTGGAGCTGGTCAAGCTGCGTTCCTCGCAAATCAACGGCTGCGCCTTCTGCATCGACATGCACACCGCCGATGCTCGTAAGGACGGCGAGACCGAACGTCGCCTCTACGCCGTGACCGCCTGGCGCGAAGCACCGTTCTTCACTGGCCGCGAGCGCGCCGCTCTGGCCTGGACCGAAGCCCTGACCCGCCTGAGCGACACCCACGCGCCGGACGCCGACTATGCCCTGCTGAGCGAGTATTTCAGCCCCAAGGAAATGGTCGACCTGACCCTGGCGATCAACGCCATCAATGGCTGGAACCGTTTGGCGGTGGGCTTTCGCAAGATGCCTGAGGCGTAAACCGGCCGGCAATCAACCCAAGTAGGCTTTTGGCGTAAAACCAGTCATTTGCTTGAAGAAGGCGATGAAGGCGCTGTCGCTGGCAAAGCCCAATTCGAAAGCGCTGTAACTCAGGCCGCGGCCGGTGGCGAGCAGTTCAATGGCGCGCATCAGGCGCCATTGCTGCCGCCATTGCTGATAGCCCATGCCGGTTTCCCGTTGAAAGATCCGGCCGATGGTCCGGCCACTGGCCCCGATTTGCTCTTCCAATACGTTCAATGTCGGCGGCAAATGCTGCAGTGCCGCCAGCAGAGGTGCCAGGCGTTTGTCCTGAGGCAGCGGCAGCAGCATCGGCTGTTGCGGTGCCTCGCGGATTTCATCCAGGCACAACCCCAGCAGGTGCTTGTTACGGCCTTGCGTCCAGTCGCTGTCGAACGCTGCGTCGGTGATCGGTTCGAGTACGGCGCGTAGCAGTGGCGATACATCGATGATGCACACGTGTGAAGGTAAGTCAGCGCACAGTGATGCCTTCAGGTAGATCGATCGATAATCCACGCTCTGTTGCATCACGGCGCGGTGGGGTATCAACGGCGGAATCCAGGCCGCTCGCGATGGTGGCAGCAAGCACAGTTGCTGCGCCAGGGTGATACGCGTACAGCCCTGGCGTGTGAACAACAGTTGCCCGCGCTGATGTCGATGTACGCCGGAATCGTGATGAGCCAGCGTTGCGGCGAGACCGATGACCGGCGCGTCATGGCGGTCGGGGTCGAATAGGGCATGAGCGTCGAGCCAGGCCATGACTTGTCCGATTTCGAGGATTATTTGTCAGGCTTCGGATAATACGACAGCCAATGGCTTCGTAGACTGCTCGCCCGTCTTCGAACGAGCTTGGCTTGCATGATTTCGCGACCTTTCCTTTGCCTGGCGATTGCCTTGGTGATGTTCCCGCAGATTGCCCAGACCCTCTACAGCCCAGCGTTGGCAGACATCAGCGCGAGTTTTGCCGTCAGTGCAGAAATGGCCGCGCAGCTGTTATCCACGTTTTTCTTGGGATTCGCCCTGGGTGTAGCGGTGTGGGGGCGTGTGTGTGACCGCATCGGTCGCCGGCCCGCCATGTTGAGCGGGTTGGCCTTGTATGCTGCCGCGACGATGCTGGGGTTGAATGTCGACACCTTCGATGCGCTGCTGGCCGTTCAGGCCCTGGCTGCGTTTGGTGCGGCAGTTGGTTCGGTGGTGACCCAGACGGTCCTGCGTGATCGTTATCACGGTGTACAACTGGGCCAGGTTTTTTCAGTGATCGGTATTGCCCTCGCGGCCAGCCCAGCGATGGGTTTGTTCAGTGGCGCCAGCCTGGTACGACTCTTTGGTTACCAAGGCGTACTCGGCGGCCTATTGATGCTGTCGTTGGTTTTACTGGTGTGGTGCGCACGCGCCTTGCCCGAAACCCTGCCGGACCGTCTCCCTGCGCAACCCCTATCGAAGACACTGTGGCGCATGCTCAAGGACCCCTCCATCTGGTGTTCGTCGTTTCTTGTCGCCGCCTTCAATGTGGCGCTGTTCAGTTACTACAATCTCGCTCCGTTTCAGTTCGAACGGCTCGGATTGAGCCCCGAGTTGTTCGGCTACAGCGGCGTGATCCTGGCGCTGGGCTCGGGCTTGGGGGCTTGGCTGAACAAGCGTCTGTTGGCGCGAGGCTACGACGGTGGCCAGCTGTCGGCGGTGGCGGCAGTAGTGCTGCTGATCGGTGGCGTGAGTGTTCAAGGCTTGCTCGACAGCGGCGGTTTTGTTGTGGCGATGCTGCTGATCGTGTTGGCGTTTGGCATGGCGATACCCAACGTGCTGGGCGCCGCGTTGGTTCGCTATGGCGACTGCCTGGGTACTGCCGGGGCGTTGTTTGGCTTGTTCTATTACGTGTTGATTAGTGGTGCACTGATGCTCGCTGCCTGGTTTCAGGCGCTGGGCTGGACCTTGATCCTGTGTGGCGTTCTAGCGGTGTGCTTGGCGGGAAACCCAGCGCGACCCAAGTCGAAAAACCAGTCTGATTGAGTCACCACAGGAATCTATCGTCGGCTGGGACAGCTTCGGACGACAGGCACCGCAATAGGTTTGCTTCGTATTAATAGGAAGCATTACTATTCACACCCCGTTTCCACAGCGCGCCGCGATGACCCCCAAGTTGCCCCGCAGTCCCGGCTTTTTCGAGCATTACGAAGAGTTGATCGGCACCTGGACCCGTCGCCTGCGCAATCGCCAGCAGGCCGAGGACCTGGCCCATGACACCTTCGTGCGGGTGCTTGAGTCCGATTCGAGCGGGGTCGAGCAGCCACGGGCCTATTTGCATCAGACGGCGCGCAACATTGCAGTGGATGGCTATCGGCGCGAAGATCGACGGGGGGCCATGGAGGAGGCGGCCGTCGACCATAGCCAGTCGCTGTCGGGCGACCCGGAGCACTACATGCACGCGATCCAGCTGGCAGACTCCATCGAGCGAGCGCTTGCCGAGCTGCCGGCCAACTGCCGTACGGTGTTTGTCTGGCAGAAGATCGAAGGCCTGACCCAGGCGGAAATCGCCGAGCGTTTGGGCCTGTCCAAAAACATGGTGGAAAAATATATGATCCGCACCCTGCGGCATCTGCGCGATTGCCTGGACGGGCCTGGCCAATGATCCGTCGTCCTCTTCCACCTGAGCCACAGGACCTTCCATGATGGATAGCCGTGAATGCCCGTGCGGGCAGGACAGGGTTCGCGACGCGGCGGCGCAATGGTTCGTGCGCCTGCAAGCGCCCGCCATGAGTGTCGAGGAGCGCCAGCGTTTCGAAGCCTGGCTGGACGAACATGCCAACCACCGCGACGAAATTCAATTGCTCCAGGGTATCTGGAGCGCCACGGACCTGCTGCCCAAGGAACGCCTGCGAGCGCTGTGCGAACCTCCCGCCAAACGTCCCAAGCGTCGGCCACTGCTGCGCTATGCCGTCGCCGCCGGACTGTTCGCGGTGGCGCTGGGGTTGGGGCTGTTCAGCGGTTTGAGTTCTTCCACCGACTACAGCGGCGAATACACCACCGTCCTCGGCGAGCGTCGGCATATCGCCTTGCCGGACGGTTCGATGATCGACCTCAACAGCCGCAGCCGGGTGCGTATTCAATTTGCACATCATCAACGTCGGGTGGAACTGGTCGAAGGCGAGGCCATGTTCACGGTCGAGCATGATGCCGGCCGACCCTTCACCGTCGATGCGGGCAACGGCCAGGTGACGGTGACCGGGACGCGCTTCGATGTGCGCCGCGATGCCGACAAGACCCGGGTGGCGGTGGCGCAGGGCAGCGTCAAGGTCCAGGGACGCGCCGCGCCCCCGGCTCAGTTGGCCATACTGACAGCGGGTCTCGGCACCCAGATCGATGCCCAGGGCAAAGTCGCCACACCTTACGCGGTCAACGCCGAGGCGCTCACTGCCTGGCGCAACGGCAAACTGGTGTTCAACAACGCGCCGCTCAAGGAAGTGGCCGAAGAGGTCTCCCGTTATCGCACTCACCCCCTGCGGGTCGGCAATGCGGCGGTGGGCAACCTGCGCTTGACCAGCGTGTTCCGCGCCGACGATCCCGAGGCACTGCTCAAGGCGTTGCCGAGCATTCTGCCGGTGGCCGTGCGCAGCCTGGATGACGGCAGCCAGGAAATAATTGCGCGATAAATTCAGGTTTTTTTCGAGTTCTTCGTCTTCTTGTCCAACTGCAACTGGTTTGCATTAACAGACGCGTATTCTTGCGATCAACAGGACAAGGTTCGACGTGAAAACAACCGCCAAAAACAACAACCGTACCCACGTACGCTGGCTGCCCCTGGCCCTGGCCCTGGCGGTCAGCGCCGCTGTGCCCCAGGCGTACGCCGATCAGGCTACCACCGCCATTCACATCCAGGCGCAGCCGTTGGGGCAAGCCTTGAGCCAGCTCGGCCAGCAAACCGCGTTGCAGGTGTTCTTCAGCCCCGAACTGGTGGCCGGTAAACAAGCGCCGGCCGTGGACGGCACCCTGTCCCCGGAAGCGGCCTTGCACCAACTGCTGCAGGGCAGTGGTCTGCAATACCGGATTGATGACGGTTCGGCGACCGTATTGCCGGCGCCTTCGGCCTCCAGCGCCGGCCCGCTGGAGCTTGGCGCTACTGAAATCCAGGTGGTCGGTGACTGGCTTGGCGACGCCAATGCGGAGGTGGTGCAGAACCACCCCGGCGCGCGGACGGTGATCCGCCGCGAAGCGATGGTGGAGCAGGGCGCGATGAACGTCGGCGACGTGCTGCGGCGTGTGCCGGGGGTGCAGGTGCAGGACGCCAACGGCACAGGCGGCAGTGACATCTCCCTGAACGTCGGCGTGCGCGGCCTGACTTCGCGCTTGTCGCCACGCTCCACGGTGTTGATCGACGGCGTGCCTGCAGCGTTCGCGCCCTACGGCCAGCCGCAACTGTCCATGGCGCCGATTTCCTCGGGCAACCTGGACAGTATCGACGTGGTGCGCGGCGCCGGTTCCGTGCGCTACGGGCCACAGAACGTCGGCGGGGTGATCAACTTCGTGACCCGGGCGATCCCGGAAAAAGCCACCGGTGAAATCGGCAGCACCCTGGAAACCTCCCAGCGCGGCGGCTGGAAGCACATCGACACGGCGTTTCTCGGCGGCACGGCGGACAATGGCCTGGGCGTGGCGCTGTTGTATTCCGGCGTCAACGGCAACGGTTATCGCCGGAGCAACAACGACAACGACATCGACGACGTCATCCTCAAGACCCATTGGGCACCCACCGAGGTGGACGATTTCTCGCTGAACTTCCATTACTACGACGCCAAGGCCGACATGCCCGGTGGCCTGACCCAGGCCCAGTACGACGCGGACCCGTACCAGTCCGACCGCGACTGGGACAACTTCAGCGGCCGGCGCAAGGACGTGTCGTTCAAATGGTTGCGCCAGATCGACGACCGCACCCAGGCCGAAGTGCTGACCTATTACTCCGACAGTTACCGGGGCAGCACCATCGCTTCCCGGGACCAGCGCAACCTGGTGTCCTACCCGCGCACCTATTACACCTTCGGCATCGAGCCCCGGGTGTCCCACGTGTTCGACCTGGGCCCCACCACCCAAGAGGCCAGCGTGGGTTATCGCTACCTCAAGGAAGGCATGCACGAAGAGGCCAGTCGCCTGGCGTTGCGTGATAACGAACCAGTGGTGCGTCCGGGGGCCGACGGTCACGTCTACCAGGACCGTACCGGTGGCACTGAAGCCCACGCGGTGTATATCGATGACAAGATCGATGTCGGCAAGTGGACCATCACCCCGGGCATCCGCTTCGAAAGCATCAGCACCGAATGGCATGACCGCCCGGTGCTCGACACAGCCGGTCGCCCGGTGCAGGAAAAACGCCGCAGCATCGACAGCAACGAACCGTTGCCGGCCCTGAGCGTGATGTATCACCTGTCCGATGCCTGGAAGCTGTTCGCCAACTACGAGACCTCGTTCGGCAGCCTGCAGTATTTCCAGCTCGGCCAGGGCGGTGACGGCAACAACACCGCCAATGGCCTGAGCCCGGAAAAGGCCAAGACCTACGAGATCGGCACGCGCTACAACGATGACGTGTGGGGCGGGGAAGTGACGCTGTTCTACATCGACTTCGACGACGAATTGCAGTACATCAGCAACGACGTGGGCTGGACCAACATGGGCGCGACCAAGCACCAGGGGCTGGAGGCTTCGGTGCATTACGACATGGCCGCGCTCGACCCACGTCTCGAAGGCCTCACCGCCAATGCCGGTTTTACCTACACCCGTGCGACTTACGAAGGCCAGATCCCGAGCTTCAAGGGACGTGACCTGCCGTTCTATTCCCGGCAGGTGGCCAACGTGGGCCTGCGCTACGACGTCAATCGCTGGACCTACAACCTCGACGCCTTTGCCCAGTCCAAGCAGCGCTCACCGGGCAACAGCGTGAACGCCGATGGCAGCTTCAGCGACGACTACATCACCGATGGCAGCGCCGATGGGCAGTTTGGCGACATGCCGGGCTACGTGCTCTGGAACGTGCGCGCCGGTTATGACTTTGGCGCGCAGCTGTCGAACCTGAAAGTCGGCGCCGGGGTGAAGAACCTGTTCGACCATCAGTACTACACCCGTTCCAGTGACAACAACTCGGGCATGTACGTGGGCGCACCGCGTACGTTCTTTGTGCAGGCGAGTGTGGGGTTCTGATCGAGGACCAGGCCCTGTAGCCTGGAACACAATGCCAGGGGCTGAAATACAATCCAGTGGCGAGGGAGCTTGCTCCCGCTGGGTGGCGCAGCCGCCCCAAAATGGCCTGACGCCGTTTTCCAGGCAGACCGCATCGGCTGGTTTACGACTGCTGCGCAGCCGAGCGGGAGCAAGCTCCCTCGCCACAGAGAGCGGTGTGAGGCCTCAGACTTTCAACACTTTCCCGCTAATCGCCACCGCCACCAGCGACAGCGCAATCAACCCAAACGCAAAGCTCAAGCTGCTGCCATGGGCGACGAAACCAATCAGCGCCGGGCCGGCAAGGATGCCGGCATAGCCGATGGTGGTGATGGCCGGCACAGCGATGGCCTCTGGCATCAAGGTCTGTTTGCCGACGGCGGTGTACAGCACCGGCACGATGTTCGAACACCCGGCGCCCACCAACCCATAGCCCAGTAGCGCGGCTTGCCACATCGGTGCGAGGGTCGCCAACAGGAACCCGGCTGCCGCGATCGATCCGCCATAGATGATCACGCGTTTGGCTCCGAGGCGATGTACCACTGAATCGCCGGTCAGCCGGCCGACGGTCATGGTCAGCGCGAAGGCGGCATAACCCAGCCCGGCATAGGCGGTATCCACCGCGCGCTCGGTGGTCAGGAACACGGCGCTCCAGTCCAGCACTGCGCCTTCGGCCAGGAACACGATGAAACAGAGGATGCCGATAAACAGCACCACGCCATGGGGAATGGCGAACGCCGGTCCCGAGCTTTCACTGCCGTAGGGCAGCAGGTGCGGCGCAGCCTTGAACAACGCTACCAGCAGCACGCCATTGACCACCAGCGTCGCCCCCAGCGGCGAAAGCCCCAGGCCAAGCAGCGCGCTAACACCCGCCGCGCCAATGATCCCGCCGAGACTGAACATGCCGTGGAAACCCGACATCATGGTCTTGCCACTGGCCCGTTCGACGATCACCGCTTGCAGGTTCACGGTCGAGTCCACGGTGCCGAGCCCGGCGCCAAACAGGAACAATGCGGCCACCAGCCAGGGCAGGGAAGTCATTGTCGCCAGTAACGGCAACGCCAGGCAGATCAGAATCGTACCGCCGCTGAGCACCCGCCGGCAGCCGAACCGCGTCGCCAGCGCACCGGAAATCGGCATCGCCAGGATCGACCCGACCCCCAGGCACAACAGCAGCAACCCGAGGGTGCCTTCATCCAGGTTCGCCCGCACCTTGGCGTAAGGCACCAGCGGCGCCCAGGCGGCGATGCCGATGCCGGCGATGAGATAGGCGATGCGGGTGGACATCTGTTCCAGGCGTCCGGGGATAAAGGTGGGCGGGGGCGTAATGGCAGTCATGAAACGTCCTTGGCTTACGTGCGATGCGGTGGTGCAGGCAGGAGCCTATGCTTGCATATCCACTGACCGCACCGCGACCCCAAGGTGCCGACGCGAATATCCGGTTGCCAGCAAGCTTTGCTCCCTGGCCTTTGCCGACATAAAGTAGCGGTCCTTGCTGGCTGATACCGGACAGATCCATGACGAAGTTTTATGACGCGCGCGGCAATATCTATGGCGTCATTTCCCCTCGGCAGGTTCGAGACCACGGCATCGCTCTGCCTCAGTCGGCTGCCCAGGCCGCGCAGACACGCGAGTCTTGGGCAACGGCTGCCGTGCACGCGTTCTGCGCCTGGGCGCCGGGCGAAGCGCCGCCGGATGCCAAGGCTCATCGCAGTGACGGTTTGCTGATCGGCCCGTTCCAGAACGAACCGCCCTTTGATCTGTTGATCGTCAATACCGACGGCACCCTGGCCGAGCGCAGTGGCAACGGCTTGACGATTTTCTCCCAGGCCTTGCAAGAGCAGGGCTTGATGGCAGGGACGGGTGATTGCTTGCTGCAGGTCCATCACGATAAACCCGACGGTTTGTCACCGCTGCAAACCTCGGTTCGCGCTGCTGAATTCGAAGGCGCCCAAGGCTTCTGGCTGGACCTGGGCAAACCGCTGTTCGGGCCCGGCGCCGTCGGTGCCCAGGACGTCGAGCGTGTGATGTTCAACCAGTGCGATGTCAGCCGTGTGGCGGCGCTTGACCGGTTGAACCCGGCGTGGGGCAACAGCCAGTTCGTGAACATTGGCAACCCGCATTGCGTGACGCTGGTGGACAGTGCCGAGGCGCTGCCGAGCAATTCGCAGATGCGTGCGCCGGCACTGTGCCAGAGCCTGACCCGCATCGCCTATGCTCCGCCGGGTGGGTCTGGAATGCCGTGCCCTATGGGGGTGAACCTGCAATGGGCCTGGCTCGAAGCCGAAGGGCGAATCGCCGCCCGGGTGTTCGAGCGGGGTGAAGGTCCCACCGCATCCTCGGGCACCAGCGCCAGTGCCGTGGCCAGTGCGGCATGGCGGGTGGGTTGGGTGCAGGCGGGGGCGGTGAGTGTGATGATGCCAGGGGGGACTGCGCCGATTTTGCTGGAAGAAGAGGCGGGTGAGTTGGCGCGGGTCAGGTTGTTTGGGACGGCGCGGTCTGTGCCCTAGAGCTTTCTGAAGGTTTGTGGCGTGGCCGATGCCGCTTCGCGAGCGCGCCCGCTCCTACAATGGATCTGTGTCGGATACAACATTTCTATTCATTGAAAATCCCCTGTGGGAGCGAGCTTGCTCGCGATAGCGGCAAGTCAGTCACATCCATATCAACGGTTAGACCGTCACCGCGAAGCACGCCCGCTCCCACAGGGAAATCAGCCTGGCTGCTGCGCAAACTCCACCACCGGCATCTGCCGCTTCATCAGCACCTCACCGTTGCGAATCGAATAGAGCGGCAAGCCCTGGCTGCGGATCACTTCGTAGTCACTGTCCGCCGACAGGATCAGCAGGTTAGCCGGACGCCCGGATTCCAGGCCATAGCGCTCGCCCAGGGCCATGGCCTTGGCGCTGTTGTCGGTGACCAGGTCGAGGGCGCTTTGCAGGTTGCGGTAGCCGAGCATGTGGCAGATGTGCAGGCCGGCTTCGAGGACTCGCAAGATGTTGCCGTTGCCCAGCGGGTACCACGGGTCGACGATGGAGTCCTGGCCGAAGCACACATTCATCCCGGCCTCGAGCAGTTCATTGACCCGGGTGACACCGCGGCGTTTGGGGAAATTATCGAAGCGCCCTTGCAGGTGAATGCTTTCGGTCGGGCACGAGACGAAGCTGATGCCCGAATGCCCGAGCAGGCGGAACAGCTTGGCGCAGTAGGCGTTGTCGTAGGAGCCCATGGCCGTGGTGTGGCTGGCGGTGACACGCGCGCCCATGTCGCGGCTGCGGGCTTCTTCGGCGAGCACTTCGAGGAAACGTGAGTGCGGGTCATCGGTTTCGTCGCAATGCACATCCACCAGGCAGCCGGTGCGTTCGGCCAGGTCCATGAGGAATTTCACCGAGCTGACGCCCTGGTCGCGGGTGTACTCGAAGTGGGGAATGCCGCCCACCACGTCGGCGCCCATGCGGATCGCTTCTTCCATGAGCTCGCGGCCGTTGCGATAGGACTCGATGCCTTCCTGGGGAAACGCGACGATCTGCATGTCGATCAGGTGACGGCTTTCCTCGCGCACTTGCAGCAGGGCCTTGAGCGCCGTGAGCTCGGGGTCGGTCACGTCGACGTGGGTGCGCACATGCTGGATGCCATGGGCGGCGAGGGCCTGGATGGTTTTCTTGGCGCGGGTCTTGGTGTCTTCCTCGGTGATGGTGGCCTTGCGTTCGCCCCAGCACTCGATGCCTTCGAACAGCGTGCCGCTCATGTTCCAGCGCGGTTCACCGGCGGTGAGCGTGGCGTCCAGGTGGATGTGTGGTTCGACGAAGGGCGGGACCACCAGGTTGCCGCCGGCATCGAGGTCTTCCGGGCCGAGGCTGGGTGCCTCGGTCTGGCGGGCGATGTTGGCGATCAAGCCGTTTTCCAGGTGCAGTTCATGCAAGCCTTCACGGTTACGCAGGCGGGCGTTGATGATGTGCATCAGGCGAATCCTTTAGAGGTTTTGTAGGGACGCATCAGCGGTGCGAGTACCCATTACGCTGATCAATAGCACATACGTTAGCGCGCCGGCAGCGATTCCTACCAGCGGCGCGACCCAGGGTGAATTGAACGCCGCGACGGTGCCAACCCCATAGGCCAACAGCCCGGGCCAGTTGAACGCCGGCAGTTGCGCCTCGGCCAGGCGCGGATAACGACCACGCCAGCGGAAGAAGAAATCGGCCATGATGACCCCGCCGATGGGTGGGATGACGGTGCCCAGCAGGATCAGGTAGGGCACCAGCAGATCGTACATGCCCAGCAGCGCCAGCAACGTGCCGATCACCGCGCCACCGAGGGTTACGGTCTTGCGCCGACGGGTGCGCAGCAGGTTGCAACCGGCCACGGCGAAGTTGTAGATGGTGTTGTCCTGGGTGCTCCAGATGTTGAGCAGCAGCATCGCCATCGCCGCCATGGCGAAGCCCTGCAGCAGCAACACTTCGACCACGTCCGGTTGTTGATAGACGATGGCCCCGTAGGCGCCGATCAGCACCATCAGCCCATTGCCTAGGAAGAAGCCGATCAGACTCGCCAGCACCGCGACCTTCGCCGAGCGGGAGAACCGCGTCCAATTGGTGGCCTGGGTCGCGCCGCTGACGAAGGTGCCGAACACCAACGTGATGGCGGTGGACCAGTCGAGGCTGCCCGTCGGCACCACCGCCAACAAGCCCTCGAAGCCACCGACCTTCACCGTCGCGACCCACATCGACAGCATCAGCAGCAACATCATGGCCGGCACGGCAATGTAGGAGAGGATTTCCAAGCCGCGATAACCAATGTAGGCCGTGGCGCAGAACCCCAGGCCGAACAGCACCATCAACCCGAGCACGGTGCTCTCGCTCAACTCGAAATACTTGCCCAACACCACTGCGGCAGTCGCCGTGCCCCAGGCGTACCAGCCGATCTGGGTGAACCCCAGGATCAAGTCACTGAGCTTGCTGCCCACCTCGCCGAAACAGAAACGCCCCATCAACACCGAATTGAGCCCGCTCTTGAAGGCGATATAGCCCAGGCCTGCGGCGTAGAGGCCCAGCAGCAGATTGCCGATGACGATGACCGTGAGCATCTCGGCAAAACCGAACGCTACCCCCAGCTTGCCGCCGGCAAACATGGTGGCGGTGAAAAAGGTGAAACCCAGCAGCACCATGGCCGTGGAGGCCAGGCCCTTGCGAGCGTGCATCGGGACTTCGCTCAAGGGATAGTCATTGCCCGGATCGTTCTGAGTCATGTGGCGGTCCTTGCGGATGAGGGGGATATCGCAAACGTGCAGCGCCCGTGCCAAGCGAGTGATCGCGAGGTTATTTATAGACAATCCTGGGGATTGGGTGGGCGCAGGGACCAAAAGCGGTGCAAGAGTGATTCAAGTTGGAACACGGATCTCACTCGCAGGGAATCCCCTGTGGGAGCGGTTTCTTCAGGGACCAAGATGCAATGGTAGGAACCGCAACACCGCCGCGACGATGGCCTCCGGCGCGTCTTCCTGGACCAGGTGCCCGGCATTTGGAATGGGATGAAATTGTGCCCCTGGGATCATCCGTTGCAGGGCCCGGCCGCGCTCGATGGGAATCCACTGATCATCCTCGCCCCACAGGATCTGGGTCGGGCAGCGCACGTTCGGATACAGCCTCTCGGCTTCCCGGGTGTAGCGTTCGTCCATCTGCGCGATCTGCCGGTAGAACGCCGCCTGGCCCGGCTCGCCAAGCCAAGGCTGCACGTAGGGCGCCAGTTCCGCGTCCGGGATGTCCCGTTTGATCGCGCCGCGGACATAGGTCGGCACGATGGCCCGCTGAATGTAGTCGGGCAGGCCGCTGAAGGCCGCTTCATGCTGGCGGACATGCTGCACAAAGGGCGAACCCCAGGGTGACAGCGCCACGGGGTCGATCAGGGTCAGGCTGCGGTAATCCTTGCCGTTTAGCAGGTGCGTGCGCAGGGCCGTGGCACCGCCAAAGTCATGGGCCACCACATCCGGGCAATCCAGGCGCCAATGCTCCAGCAATTGTGCGAACAACAGGTTTTGCACGCCGAGGGACACGTCGGCATCGGGTTGCGCGGATTGGCCATACCCCAGCAGGTCGAAGTAATGCACCCGGTGGGTGGCGAAGAACAGCGGGGCGATCCGGTGCCACACGTAGGAAGAGAAAGGAGTGCCGTGGACAAACACCAACGGCGGGCCATCGCCGTGGATGGCGTAGCGGATGCAGTGCCCGTTGAAGTCGTATGTTTGATCCAGCGTCCAGTGGGTCATGATCGATACTCCCCAGAAAATGGCTCAGGGGCTAGAGCATAGGCCAATGCCATTGAGCTGGGGAGACACCCTTGTGGCGAGGGAGCTTGCTCCCGCTGGCCGCGAAGCGGTCCTCAAGCCTGAGATTGCGGTGTATCAGGTTGAATCGAGTCGCTGCTTTTGGGGCTGCTGCCCAGCCCAGCGGGAGCAAGCTCCCTCGCCACAGAAGCTCCCTTGCCACAAGGAAAAGGGGTTATTCGCCGTGGTAGATGCAACCGCTGGTGCAGGTCTCATGGATGCGGATGGCGCTGAGTTCCGGCAGCAATGGCTTCAATTCATTCCAGATCCACTTGGCCAGGACTTCGCTGGTGGGGTTTTCCAGGCCAGGAATGTCGTTGAGGTAGTTGTGGTCCAGGCGCTCGTAGAGCGGCTTGAAGATCGCCTTGATTTCCGAGAAGTCACGAATCCAGCCCGTGTGTGGATCGATGTCGCCGCTCAGGTGGATCGCCACTTTGAACGAGTGGCCGTGAAGGCGGCCGCACTTGTGGCCGTCCGGCACGTGGGGCAGGCGGTGGGCGGATTCGAAGGTAAACTCTTTGAAAATTTCCACAGGTTCGGGCTCTTTAGATATCGGTGCGCAAGGCAGGCGGCGGAGTTTATCAGTTTGATAACGGTGTTGCGCGACCGTGCTGACTAAAGGGTCAGCAAACGTTCGCCCAAGCCACCGTTGGCCGTCAGCTCCAGGAACTCGTCACCGAGCCGGCGGCTCTCGTCCATCGCCGTGCGCCAGTACTTGCGGCGGCTCGGGTCATCCCCCATGAAGCGCTTGAAGTCGTTGCGGTCCGGCAGTTTGCCGTAGGGCAGGCGCGCCAGGTATTCACGGGACGGTGCCAGCAGCAGCACGTCTTGCAGGCGGTCGACGTTGCCCCGGCGCCACGGCAGGCCCTTGTCGAACCAGCCGGGGATGACCCGGTCGGTGAAATGCGGGTAGAGCACGATGTCCTCGCCGCTGTAGGGCAGGTCGAGGTGGTAGTCCAGCAGACCGCCGTCGCGGTAGGTACCGGCACCGGCGCCCGGCAGGTCGCGCACGCCTTCCATCACCATCGGGATCGAGCCCGAGGCCAGCAGGGCCTGGCGCAGGTTGCCGGCCGCCAGCGGAACGAAGCGTGACGGAAAGTCATTCAACGGATGCAGGGGCGGGGCCAGGCGCGGGTCATGGATGATCAGCCGTTCGAAATGCCGCGACAGCCGCGCCCGACCTCGCAGGTTGTCGGCGATCACCGACGACAAGCCCAGGCCCAGCCGGCCGCGATGATCCTGGGCCAGCAGGCCGTGGCTCTTGACCACCATGATGTTGAGCCGGTATCGCGGGTTATCGAGGATCGAAGCGTCGCGGCCGTCGAGCAAATCATCGAGCATGCGTTGCGAGCTTTGGCTGACCCCGGCCATGGTCACGCCTTTGGCAAAGCTTTGTTCGTTGTACAAGGTGCCCAGGCGCCGGATGCCCTCGGCGGCATCCGGCAGGCAGGCGCTGGCGAAGCGCCAGGCACCCACCGAGGCCCCGATCAGCGAGCGCTCCCGGGGCGCGGCGGGCAGCCATTCGTCGAACAGCGCCAAGTCCAGCCCCTGGATGCCCAGGGCCTTGGGACCACCGGCAGCGCCCGGCAGGATGCCGACGTCGGCGGCGTTCAAGCCGGCCTGGCGAATCCGCGCGAACGCACGGGGGCCGGCCTTGAGGGTGAGGGCGGGAAACTTGATGTGGATGGCGGTCATACCGGTCTCGAATGCGGGTAAGCGGCTGATTATAACGACACAAAACCTTGTTATTGATGTGGGTCCCATGATGGCCATTCAGTTTCAGTTAAGTTCACCCCGATACAGTCGCCCCGGTAAAGATTATAAGAAGGAGATACCCCATGAACCGCCTGACTGCCTTTTTTATCGCGACCCTGATGGCACTGGGAACCAGCCTGGTTCACGCACGAGACCTGGACACGGACGAAGCCCGCAAACTGCAAGACGCTGGTACCATCCTGTCCTTTGAAAAACTCAACGCCGCTGCCCTGGCCGAACACCCTGGCGCCACCTTGACCGATACCGAGCTGGACGAAGAGTACGGCAAGTACATTTACCAGGTGGATTTGCGCGATACGAAGGGCATTGAGTGGGATCTGGAATTGGACGCCACCAACGGCAAGGTGCTCAAGAATCATCAGGATACGTAATGAAGCTTAATCTGCGCGCCCATAATCGATGGGCGCTGGCGCTGCTGGCGTTTTGTTCGCTGGCCGTGGCCCGGGACCTGGATCAGGACGAGGCCCTGCAACTGCGCCAGCAGGGTGTGATCTTGCCGCTGGAGCAACTGCTGCAACAGGCGCTGGACCTGCACCCGGGCGCCAAACTGCTGGAAGCCGAGCTGGAGGAGAAACACGGCGTCTATATTTATGAGGTCGAGCTGCTGGATACCGACGGCGTCGTGCGCGAATTGGACCTGGAGGCCGCGACCGGCCGCTTACTCAAAGATAAGGAAGACTGATGCGCCTGCTTCTGGTGGAAGATCACGTGCCCCTGGCCGACGAACTGATGGCCGGGCTTGCACGCCAGGGCTACGCCGTCGACTGGCTCGCCGATGGTCGCGACGCGGTGTACCAGGGCAGCAGCGAACCCTACGACCTGATCATCCTCGATCTCGGCCTGCCGGGCGTGCCGGGGCTTGAGGTGCTCGCCCAATGGCGTGCCGGTGGCTTGAGCACGCCAGTGTTGATCCTTACCGCGCGCGGTTCCTGGGCCGAGCGCATCGAAGGCCTCAAGGCCGGGGCCGACGATTACCTGACCAAACCTTTTCATCCTGAAGAGCTGCAGTTGCGGATCCAGGCGTTGCTGCGCCGCTCCCACGGCCAGGTCAACCAGCCGACGCTGAAGTCGGCCGGGTTGCACCTGGATGAGAGTCGCCAGTGCGTGGTCCGCGACGGCACCGACATCCAGCTCACGGCCGCCGAGTTCCGCCTGTTGCGCTATTTCATGCTGCATCCCGAGCAGATCCTTTCTAAAAGCCATCTCGCCGAACACCTGTACGACGGTGAGACCGAGCGCGATTCCAACGTGCTTGAAGTCCACGTCAATCACCTGCGGCGCAAGCTGGGCCGCAGCGTGATCGAAACCCGTCGCGGCCAGGGTTACCTGTTCGGCGGGCAGGCGCAGTGAGATCCATCCAGCGGCGCCTGAGCCTGGGGTTGATCGGTGTGATGGTGGTGGTCGGCCTGGTTCTGGCACAGACCAGCCTATGGTTGTTCGAGCTGGGCTTGCAGCGTTACCTGGAAGCCGGGCTGCGCAACGACAGCGAAAACCTGCTGGTGGCCCTGGTGCGCGGCCCGCAGGGGCTGCAACTGGATGAACGACGCTTGTCGCCGGCCTATCAGCGGCCGTTTTCCGGACATTATTTCCGTATCGACTTTGCCGATGTGCACTGGCGCTCCCGCTCCCTGTGGGACCAGGAATTGCCCCGGCTCGATCACCCGGGCCTGCACAGCAACCTGCAACTGGGGCCTGAGGGCCAGAAGCTGCTGGTGCTGCGCACCGACTATCGACGGCTGGGCCAGGCGATCTCCATCAGCGTGGCCCAGGATTACACGCCGGTGCGTGACAGCTTCCGCCGAATGCAGCAGATCGGCCTGGGGCTCGGGTTGGCGGGGTTGCTGTTGATTCTGTTGCTGCAACGCATCACCGTGCGCCGCGCCTTGCGTCCGCTGGACCGGGCGCGGGAGCAGATTGCCCAGTTGCAGCGTGGGCAGCGTTCGCAACTCGACGAACAGGTGCCACGGGAGCTGGAACCGCTGGTGGCGCAAATCAACCATCTGCTGGCTCACACCGAGGACAGCCTCAAGCGTTCACGCAACGCCCTGGGCAACCTCGGCCATGCCTTGAAGACCCCGCTGGCGGTGCTGCAAAGCCTGGCTTCGAACGAGAAGCTCGATCCGTATCCCGAGTTGCGCAAGCTGCTGCTCGATCAACTGGAGCAGGTCCGCCAGCGCCTGAACCGGGAACTCAACCGCGCCCGCTTGTCCGGCGATGCCTTGCCCGGCGCGCACCTGGACTGCGATGCCGAGTTGCCAGGATTGCTCGCCACGCTGAACATGATCCACGGCGAACACCTGCACCTGAGCTACGCCGCCCCGCCGGGCCTGCACCTGCCCTGGGATCGTGAAGACCTGCTGGAATTGTTGGGCAACCTGTTGGACAACGCCTGCAAATGGGCCGATGCCGAAGTGCGCCTGACCATGACCGAGACAGCCGACGGATTCAGTCTGGCCGTGGAAGACGACGGCCCGGGCATCCCCAGGGATCGCCGCGACCAGGTGTTCAGCCGCGGCACGCGGCTGGATGAACAGACCGATGGACACGGCTTGGGCCTGGGCATCGTGCGGGACATCGTCGACACCTGGGGCGGCCTGCTGGCGTTGGACGACAGCGAGTGGGGTGGATTGAAGGTCGTGATTGAGTTGCCCAAGCGCTGACCTCTATCGCATGGCGCCGCCCTCCTGTGGGAGCGAGCTTGCTCGCGATGGCGTCAGTTCAGCCACATGGATAGCTACCGAAAGATCGCTATCGCGAGCAAGCTCGCTCCCACTAGGGTGGGGCGGCGGTGGTAGTCAATATTGCGAGATTTGAAAACCCGCCCCACGGCCCTTGCAGCTTGCCGCCGCTTGCTGCAAAGTCGCGACCTTTTTGTCCGGTGGCTTTCCATCGCTGTGCTTTGAGGTAATGATGATAAATGCAGTAATTGCCGCGGTTGGCGTCATGCTGGTGCTCAGCCTGGCCCGCGTGCATGTGGTGATCGCGCTGATTATCGGTGCGTTGGTGGGTGGCCTGACGGGTGGCCTGGGGATCGAGGCGACGCTCAAGGCGTTCAACGCCGGCCTGGGTGGTGGTGCGACGGTGGCGCTGTCCTACGCCTTGCTCGGCGCGTTCGCCGTGGCGATTGCCAAGTCCGGCATGGCCCACGCCCTGGCGGACAAAGCCCTGGCCCTGGTGGATCGCCAGGACACTGCCGGCGGCAGGGGCGTCAAATGGGTGCTGATCGGTTTGCTGGGAACGGTCGCGGTCGCCTCCCAGAACATTTTGCCGATCCATATCGCTTTCATTCCGCTGCTGGTGCCGCCGCTGCTCTATGTGCTGACCAAGTTGCAGCTGGACCGCCGGTTGATCGCCTGCGTCATGACCTTCGGCCTGATCACCCCCTACATGTTCCTGCCGGTTGGTTTCGGCAATATCTTCCTCAACGAAATCCTCCTGGCCAACATCGCCCGCAGCGGCGTGGACGTCAGCGGCATCAACGTCACCCATGCCATGGGCATTCCGGCGCTGGGCATGGTGTTTGGTCTGCTGTTGTCATTGTTCTCCTACCGCAAGAAGCGCGTCTATGACCTGAAGAAAATCGCCCGGGTCGAGCAAGTGGCCGTGCGCTACAACCCACTGAGCCTGATGGTGGCCGGTTTTGCGGTGGCGGCGGCGTTCGCGGTGCAACTGCTGGTGGACTCGATGATCATCGGCGCCCTGGTCGGGTTCCTGATTTTCTCGCTGTCGGGGGTGGTGCGCTGGCGCGAGACTGACGACCTGTTCACCGAAGGCATGAAGATGATGGCGATGATCGGCTTCATCATGATCGCGGCCTCAGGCTTCGCCGAAGTGATGAAGGCCACCGGCGAAGTCCAGAGCCTGGTGGAGTCTTCGGCGGCCTGGATCGGCCACAACAAGGGCATTGGCGCGCTGATGATGTTGCTGGTGGGGCTGCTGGTGACCATGGGCATCGGCTCGTCGTTTTCCACGGTGCCGATCCTGGCGACGATTTTCGTGCCATTGTGCCTGCAACTGGGCTTCAGCCCGCTGGCGATCGTCTGCATCGTCGGCACCGCCGGCGCCCTGGGCGATGCCGGCTCGCCCGCCTCGGACTCGACCCTGGGCCCGACCTCCGGCCTGAACATCGACGGCCAGCACCATCACATCTGGGACACCGTGGTCCCGACCTTCATCCACTACAACCTGCCGCTGCTGGTGTTTGGTTGGGTGGCGGCGATGGTGTTGTAAGGCTGATTCAACAGGGCTCAAGGACCGAGTCGCATCCTTCGCGAGCAAGCCCGCTCCCACACTGGATCCGCAATGAACACAGAATATGTGTGCACCAGCGATCCCTTGTGGGAGCGGGCTTGCTCGCGATGAGGCCTTTGAATCCCGCGAAGAAGTTGCTGCCTGTACGCGATAGCCGGTTAAACCTGTCCTACAGTTTTGCCGTGCGGTGCCGTTAATACAGCTAACCACGCCAATAACACCTACAAGAGTGAACAGCATGCGCCTGAGCCTGAAGGCTAAAGTCCTGTCCCTTGCGATACTGCCGGTATTGCTGTCCGCCGTGATCATCAGCCTGACCACGGCTTTCATCTTGAAGGAGCAAGCTAGCAAAGAGGTCCAGCAGACCCGCGAACGCCTGCTCAGCGAGGCCAAGGCCACGCTGCAGAACTATGTGGCAGTGGGCCTGACCGCCATCAAGCCGCTCTACGATGCCGCTGCGCCTGGCGATAATGAAGCGCGTGCCCAGGCGATCAAGCTGCTGTCGAACATCAGCTACGGCAAGGACGGCTATTTCTTCGGCTACGACTCCGAGACCATTCGTCTGTTCAAGGCCAACAGCCCCGATGGCGTTGGCAAGAGTTTCAAGGACAACCGCGACCCGAACGGTGTCTACGTCAACCGCGACCTGGTGAAAGTCGCCAAGGACGGAACGCATTATCTGGAATACAGCTCGCCACTGCCCGGCAGCCAGGACTTGGTGCCCAAGCTCGGCTACACCGAGTACCTGTCCAAGTGGGACCTGGCAGTCGGTAGCTCAGTCAACCTGGACGGCATCGAGGCCCAGGTGGCCCTGGTGGAAGCCAAGGTCCACGATCGTGTACAAGGCGTGATATTGAGCATTGTCGGGATCGCCGCCGTGGTGTTGCTGGTGATCGCGGTCGTGGGCCTGTTGCTGGCCAATGCGATCCTGCGTCCCCTGCACCTGATGAAAGACAACCTCGACGACATCGCCGCGGGCGAGGGCGACCTGACCCGTCGGCTGACCATCACCAGCCAGGACGAGCTCGGCCAACTGGCCGGTTCGTTCAACCGCTTCGTCGACAAGATCCACGGCCTGGTGCGGCAGATCACCGACATGACCTCGCAACTGACCGGGCTGGTGACGCAAGTCTCCGAGCAGGCCCAGCGCTCCGAGCAGGCCATGGAACGCCAGCGCCACGAAACCGATCAGGTCGCCACGGCGATCAACGAGATGTCCTCGGCAGCCCAGGAAGTCGCCCGCAGCGCCCAGGGTGCCGCCGTCGCGGCCCAGCAGACCGACGAGGAAGGACAATCGGCCAAGCGTGTGGTGGCCGGCAGCATCCAGCAGATTCATGCGTTGGTGAACGATATCCGCAGCAGCGGCGTGTCCCTGGACAGCCTGCAGCAGGACGTGGCCTCGATCGTCAGCGTGCTCGGGGTGATTCGTTCGATTGCCGAACAGACCAACCTGCTGGCCCTCAACGCCGCCATCGAGGCCGCACGTGCTGGCGAGGCAGGGCGTGGGTTTGCCGTGGTGGCCGATGAAGTGCGGGCCCTGGCCAGCCGGACCCAGCAGAGCACCCAGGAAATCCAGGGCATGATCGATCGCCTGCAATCAGGCACCCACGCGGCGGTGGAAGCGATGCGCCGTTCCAGTGAGGCCGGCGACGGCACCTCGGAACGGGCCAACGAGGCGGGCGCCTCCCTGGACACCATGGCGCAACTGATCGGCACCATCAACTCGATGAACGCCCAGATCGCCAGCGCTGCCGAAGAACAGACCGCGGTGGCCGAGGAAATCAACCGCAGCGTGCATCAGATCGCCGTGGCGGTGGACAGCGTCGCCGACGAAACCCAGCTCGGCGCCCAGACCTCCCGCAGCCTGGCTGACCTGGGCCAGCGCCTGGGCAAGCTGGTGGGGCAGTTCCGGATCTGATCCCATCGCAGCAGGAGCTGCCGAAGGCTGCGATCTTTTGCTCTCGATCCAGATGTTTTCACCCGGGCAACCGGGTCTTATCGAGAAAGAAGGATCGCAGCCTTCGGCAGTTCCTGCCGGGTAAGTGGCGAGGGAGCTTGCTCCCGCTGGGTTGCGAAGCAACCCTGGAACCAGGCACCTCGGTGTAACGGGCTGATCACCTTTTTGGGGCTGCTCCGCAGCCCAGCGGGAGCAAGCTCCCTCGCCACATTGCCACATTGCCATAATCAGGCAGGCAACTCGCGCACATCGCGCATCAACAACCCAAACCGCAGGTCCACCGCATCCGGGATGGGCAGGTACACCACGTGTCCATCCCCCGGTGCCACCTCGATGCCCTGGCCTTTGGCATTCTGCAACTGATGCAGGTCGAAGTGGAAATTGCCCTTGGGGGTCATCAGTTCCATGTGATCCCCCAGGCCAAAGCGGTTCTTCACCCGCACTTCGGCCAGGCGTTCGCGCCGTTCGCCGGTCAGTTCGCCAACGAACTGCTGGCGCTCCGACACCGAGCTGCCGTTCTGGTAGTTCTGGTATTCGTCGTGCACGTGGCGCCTCAGAAAACCTTCGGTGTAGCCGCGCTGGGCCAGGGACTCCAGGTCGGTCATCAGGCCACGATCGAATTCCCGCCCGGCCACCGCGTCATCGATGGCCCGGCGATACACCTGGGTGGTGCGCGCGCAATAGAAGTGCGACTTGGTCCGGCCTTCGATCTTCAGCGAGTGCACGCCCATGCGCGCCAGGCGCTCGACGTGTTGTACGGCGCGCAGGTCCTTGGCATTCATGATGTAGGTGCCGTGTTCGTCCTCGAAGGCCGGCATGGATTCTTCCGGGCGGTTGGCTTCCTGGAGCAAAAACACTTGGTCGGTGGGCGCGCCGAGGCCCAGGGTCGGCTCGGGCTGATAGCTCTGCACAATGTCGCCCACGGTATTTTCCACCGCCGGTTGTGCCGCATATTTCCAGCGACAGGCATTGGTGCAACTGCCCTGGTTGGCGTCGCGCTTGTTCAAATAGCCGGACAGCAGGCAGCGCCCGGAATAAGCCATGCACAGCGCTCCGTGGACGAACACTTCCAGTTCCATGGCCGGCACCTGCTCGCGGATCTCGGCGATTTCCTCCAGGGACAGTTCCCGGGACAGGATGATCCGGCTCAAGCCCTGCTGCTGCCAGAACTCGACGCTCGCCCAGTTCACCGTGTTGGCCTGCACCGACAGGTGAATCGGCATCTGGGGGAAGTGCCGGCGCACCAGCATGATCAGCCCCGGGTCGGACATGATCAGCGCGTCCGGCGCCATGGCGATCACCGGTTCAAGGTCTTTGAGGAAGGTGCGCAGCTTGGCGTTGTGCGGGGCAATGTTCACCACCACGTAGAAGCGCTTGCCCATGGCCTGGGCCTCGGCAATACCCAAGGCCAGATTCGCATGGTCGAACTCGTTGTTGCGCACCCGCAGGCTGTAGCGCGGCTGGCCGGCATACACCGCATCGGCACCGTAGGCGAAGGCATAGCGCATGTTTTTCAGGGTACCGGCGGGAGCCAGCAGTTCGGGGGCGGCGAGGGTCATGATGGCGTCGGATCGCAAAAGGCGGCGAGGGTAGCCCATGGTCGGCCAGGCCTTATTGATCTGAATCAATGCACGGCGCAAACGAGAAGGCACTCCCACGAGTCCTGGCTGACTAATGTTTATCCCGCCTTAGGACATGGAAAGCTGATGAATCGAAAGATGCTGCAAAACAAAGCCCAGATGCTGCTCCTGGTGCTGGTCACCATCGCGTTCATCTGGATTCTGCTGCCGTTTTACGGCGCGGTGTTCTGGGCGGTGATCCTGGGCATCGTCTTTGCGCCGATGCAGCGCCGCCTGCAGTTGAAATTCGGCTGGCACCGCAATGTCACGTCGCTGTTCACGTTGAGCATCTGTGTGGTCAGCGCGATCTTGCCGGTGATCATCATCAGCACGTTGTTGGTCCAGGAAGGCGCGGCGCTGTACAAGAGCCTGGAAAGCGGAGAACTGGACATTGCCGATTACCTGGCCCGTTTCAAGGATGCCTTGCCGCCGTACTTTCAGCACCTGCTGGACCGCTTCGGCCTGGGCAACCTGAACGGCTTGCGCGACAAGATCGTCAAGAGCGCGATGCAGGGCAGCGAGTTCTTCGCCACCCAGGCCTTCAGTTTCGGGCAGGGCACCTTTCAGTTCATGGTCAGCTTCTTCGTGATGATCTACCTGCTGTTCTTCTTTCTGCGCGACGGCGCGGAGCTGGTGCGCAAGGTGCGCATGGCCATTCCCTTGGCGGAACACCAAAAGCGCCGCCTGCAGCTGAAGTTCAATCGAGTGGTGCGCGCCACGGTGAAAGGCAACCTGCTGGTCGCCATCAGCCAGGGGGCGCTGGGTGGGCTGATCTTCTGGGTCCTGGGGATTCCGACGGTGTTGCCCTGGGCGGTGCTGATGGCGTTCCTGTCGTTGTTGCCAGCGGTGGGGGCGGGCCTCGTCTGGGCGCCAGTGGCGGTGTATTTCCTGCTTTCCGGGGCGATCTGGCAGGGCGTGGTGCTGACGCTGTTCGGGGTGTTCGTGATCGGCCTGGTGGACAATTTCCTGCGCCCGATCCTGGTGGGCAAGGACACCAAGATGCCCGACTACATGGTGCTGGTCTCGACATTGGGCGGGCTGGCGGTGTTCGGGCTCAATGGCTTCGTGATCGGGCCGCTGATCGCCGCGCTGTTCATGTCGAGTTGGGCCCTGTTCGTCGAAACCACGCCGCGGGTGCAGTTGCCCTAGGCGCTCAGCAGGTACGGGCCGATGCGTTGCGACAGGGCCTGGGCGGCGGGCAGTGAAGTCAGCGGGCCGCTGATGGTCACGCCGTCTTGCACCAGATACCAGCAGGCCAGCAACCCGAGCTCCCGGAGTGGGGCAGGGACGGCGCTGCCAATGACAGACATGATTTGAACCTTGGGCATGGGACACCTCCATCAATCGATGGGGGTTACCTTACGACTCAGTGGGGGTAACGAAAAATCAACCGGCTCAATAGTAGGAATCGATGTCGCTCAATCGACGACCAGATCGAGCATGTGCACCACTTCCTGCTCGTTGAGCAGGCCCTTGCGCACCAGGTTTTCCGCCAGTAAGGAAAGGAACTTGGCGCTGCGGTGGCCTTCGAGTTGCTTGAGTTCGGTCAGCACGTTGTACACCTTGCTTGAGGTGCACAGGCCGACGATGCGATGGGGGTTTTGTGTTGGCATACCTTCGTCCTTGTTTTTATGAAGCTGTTGTTGGCGGACAGAGCCAGTTTGCGGCCCTGTCATGACGCTCACGTGACAGCTTGGGTTGTTGGAAAAAAGAAAGCAGGATTCAGACCATAATGCCTTTTTGGCGCCGGATTATTGTTCCTGTAGCGACCTCGGCAAGTCTTTTCAACCAGCTGCGCTTTATTTTTCCCACAAAAAAGCCCCTGAACCTTTCGATTCAGGGGCTTGATTGCTTGCTATCTGGCTCCACGACCTGGACTCGAACCAGGGACCCAGTGATTAACAGTCACTTGCTCTACCAACTGAGCTATCGCGGAATGGCGCGTATGTTACTGATTGGAAAAGAGAAGTCAAGCGTCCATTGGCGGGCGGCGCATTCCTGGTGCCCTTTGATGGTCAATCAACGATTGGCAGTTACCGTCAGGGCAGGAGAGGACTACCATGGTCGCCCGGAAGTGGCAGGATGCGCTGCCGGCCATTCGCCGACATTAAGGTACGCGCCATGAACCACCTGTTACCTCTTCTCAGTGCCCGCCGCGCCGAGGTGCTCTTGTGAGTACCGCCCAGATCAGCTTGCCCAAGGGTGTGGGGCCTCATGCCGAGAAACTGTACGACGCCATCACCCAGGCCAGCACGGCTGAGGAATTGAACCGTGCCGGGGGCAAGGCCGAGGGTTTTGTCCTGGGGCTGGAAAGTACCAAGGCGATCAAGAGCCAGGTGGCCGAGTCGCTGTACGTCGTGTACGACGATGCGGCGAGCCAGCGGGCGACGGAGTTGTAGTCCTGGAGGCTTTTTGTGGCGAGGGAGCTTGCTCCCGCTGGGCTGCGTAGCAGCCCCAGGAAATGCTTGAGCCAATCAGTCTGACACACCGCGGTGGCTGGCTTTAGGGCCGCTTCGCAGCCCAGCGGGAGCAAGCTCCCTCGCCACGGGTCGGTGTGCGGGCTCAAAAAAAACGGGAAGCCATGGCTTCCCGTTCTTCATTACAGAGACCTTCAGATCACCTGGACGATGGCCTTGGTCACCGCGTCGATGTTGTTCTGGTTCAGCGCGGCCACGCAGATGCGGCCGGTGTCCAGGGCGTAGATGCCGAACTCGTTGCGCAGGCGCGTCACTTGTTCAACGGTCAGGCCGGAGTAGGAGAACATCCCGCTCTGGCGTGCGACGAAGCTGAAGTCGTGGTGCGGGGCGGCCTTGGCCAGCATGTCCACCATCTGGATGCGCATGCCGCGAATGCGCAGGCGCATTTCGGCCAGCTCGGCTTCCCACTGGGCCCGCAGTTCCGGGCTGTTGAGCACGGCGGCGACGATGCTGGCGCCGTGGGTCGGTGGGTTGGAGTAGTTGGTGCGGATCACGCGCTTGACCTGGGACAGCACGCGGGCACTTTCTTCTTTCGATTCGCTGACGATCGACAGGGCGCCGACGCGCTCGCCGTACAGGGAGAACGACTTGGAGAACGAGCTGGAGGCAAAGAAGGTCAGGCCCGACTCGGCGAACAGGCGCACGGCCGCCGCGTCTTCGTCGATACCGGCGCCAAAGCCCTGGTAGGCCATGTCCAGGAACGGAACGTGGTTCTTGGCCTTGACCACGGCCAGCACGTTTTTCCAGTCTTCCGGGCTCAGGTCCACGCCGGTCGGGTTGTGGCAGCAGGCGTGCAGCACAACGATCGAGCGGTCGGGCAGGGCGTTGAGGTCTTCCAGCAGGCCGCTGCGGTTCACGTCGTGGGTGGCGGCGTCGTAGTAGCGATAGTTCTGCACCGGGAAACCAGCGGTTTCGAACAGGGCGCGGTGGTTTTCCCAGCTTGGGTCGCTGATGGCGACGACGGCGTCAGGCAGCAGTTGCTTGAGGAAGTCGGCACCGATCTTCAGTGCGCCGGTGCCGCCCACGGCCTGGGTGGTGATGACGCGACCGGAGGCGATCAGCGGCGAATCCTTGCCGAACAGCAAGGTCTGCACGGCCTGGTCGTAGGCGGCAATGCCGTCGATCGGCAAGTAGCCACGGGAAACGTGCTGAGCCACGCGAGCCGTCTCGGCCTCGACAACGGCGCGCAGGAGTGGAATACGCCCCTCTTCATTGCAGTAAACACCTACACCCAGGTTGACCTTGTTGGTACGGGTGTCGGCGTTGAAAGCTTCGTTGAGGCCCAGGATGGGGTCGCGGGGTGCCAATTCGACAGCGGAAAACAGGCTCATTATTGCGCGGCTCTAATGGAGAGTGAGGGGAGGTGTGGCGCTCCAGCCGAATGCACTAGAGCGGTGCACAAACGGGGAGCTAGTATAGAGGCCATCACTCGGCACGGCGACAGGCGATTCGGCTTTCAGGCTAAGTTTTTTCGATTTTTTTCGACCGTTAGTCCTTTCGCCGCGTCAAAGTCTTCAAGGCGTGTAGGACGTTCGTCTTGAAAGCGAAGGCATTCACCTCCACATTGTGTGCATCCCAGCTTTTTCCTCGGGCGACACCCGTCGTTTCGGTCTTTCTCGTTCCTGTCGGCTGGCCGACAGGGGTGAATCCAGAGGTTATGTCATGTCTGAATTCCAGCTAGTCACCCGCTTCCAGCCCGCCGGCGATCAGCCGGAAGCCATCCGCCTGATGGTCGAAGGCATCGAGGCCGGGCTGGCGCACCAGACGTTGCTCGGTGTGACCGGTTCGGGCAAGACCTTCAGCATCGCCAATGTGATCGCCCAGATTCAGCGCCCGACCCTAGTACTGGCGCCGAACAAGACCCTGGCGGCGCAGCTGTACGGCGAGTTCAAGGCGTTTTTCCCGAATAACGCCGTGGAATACTTCGTTTCCTACTACGACTACTACCAGCCCGAGGCCTACGTGCCGTCGTCGGACACCTTCATCGAGAAGGATGCCTCGATCAACGATCACATCGAACAGATGCGACTGTCGGCGACCAAGGCCTTGCTCGAGCGCAAGGACGCGATCATCGTCACCACGGTGTCGTGCATCTACGGCCTGGGCAGCCCGGAAACCTACTTGAAGATGGTGCTGCACGTGGACCGTGGCGACAAACTCGACCAACGCGCCTTGCTGCGGCGCCTGGCGGACTTGCAGTACACCCGCAACGACATGGATTTCGCCCGGGCGACGTTCCGGGTGCGTGGCGATGTGATCGACATCTACCCGGCGGAATCGGACCTGGAAGCGATTCGCATCGAGCTGTTCGACGATGAAGTGGAGAGCCTCTCGGCGTTCGACCCGCTGACCGGTGAAGTGATCCGCAAGTTGCCACGCTTCACGTTCTACCCCAAGAGCCACTATGTGACGCCCCGGGAAACCCTGCTGGACGCCATCGAAGGGATCAAGGTCGAGTTGCAGGAGCGCCTGGAATACCTGCGTTCGAACAACAAGCTGGTGGAAGCCCAGCGTCTGGAGCAGCGGACCCGGTTCGACCTGGAGATGATCCTGGAGCTGGGCTACTGCAACGGCATCGAAAACTATTCGCGCTACCTGTCGGGCCGTCCGGCGGGCGCGCCACCCCCCACCTTGTATGATTACCTGCCAGCCGATGCCCTGCTGGTCATCGACGAGTCCCACGTCAGCGTGCCCCAGGTCGGCGCCATGTACAAAGGCGACCGTTCGCGCAAGGAAACCCTGGTGGAATACGGTTTCCGCCTGCCCTCGGCGCTGGACAACCGGCCGATGCGCTTCGATGAATGGGAAAGCGTGAGCCCGCAGACGATTTTTGTCTCGGCTACGCCCGGCAACTACGAAGCCGAGCATGCCGGGCGGGTGGTCGAGCAAGTGGTGCGACCGACCGGGCTGGTGGACCCGCAAGTCGAAGTGCGCCCGGCGCTGACCCAGGTGGACGACCTGCTCTCGGAAATCTCCAAGCGCGTGGCGCTGGAAGAGCGAGTGCTGGTCACCACGCTGACCAAGCGCATGGCCGAAGACCTTACCGACTACCTGGCCGACCACGGCGTGCGGGTGCGTTACCTGCACTCGGACATCGACACGGTGGAGCGGGTCGAGATCATTCGCGACCTGCGCCTGGGCACTTTCGATGTGTTGGTGGGGATCAACCTGCTGCGCGAAGGCCTGGACATGCCGGAAGTGTCGCTGGTGGCGATTCTCGACGCCGACAAGGAAGGTTTCCTGCGTTCCGAGCGTTCGTTGATCCAGACCATTGGTCGTGCGGCACGTAACCTCAATGGCCGGGCGATTCTGTATGCCGACCGCATCACCGGCTCCATGGAGCGGGCCATCGGCGAGACCGAGCGCCGTCGCGACAAGCAGATCGCCTTCAACCTGGCCAACGGCATTACCCCCAAAGGCGTGTTCAAGGACGTCGCCGACATCATGGAGGGCGCCACCGTGCCCGGCTCGCGCAGCAAGAAGCGCAAGGGCATGGCCAAGGCGGCCGAAGAGAGCGCTCGTTACGAGGCCGAACTGCGCTCGCCAAGCGAAATCACCAAGCGCATCCGTCAATTGGAAGAGAAGATGTACCAGTTGGCCCGGGACCTGGAGTTCGAGGCGGCGGCGCAGTTGCGCGATGAGATTGGCAAGTTGCGCGAGCGTTTGCTGGTTGTCTGAGGTTGTGTGGCGACCTTAAGGGCGTCATCTCGAGCAAGCTCGCCCCCACAGTTCGATCGAATCGCCCAATGATCCCTTGTGGGAGCGGGCTTGCTCGCGATGGGGGCGATTCGGTCTGACGACTGGCGACACAAATCCCGCTCTCACTGGAGCCCGCCCGCCATCGCCTGTTACCATTCGCCCCCTGTTTGATCTTCGCTTTTATATTCTTTCCGAGACATGCCATGACCACCGTCCGCACCCGCATCGCGCCTTCGCCCACTGGCGATCCCCATGTCGGCACCGCCTACATCGCTTTGTTCAACTATTGCTTTGCCAAGCAGCATGGCGGCGAGTTCATTCTGCGGATCGAGGACACCGACCAGTTGCGTTCGACCCGCGAGTCCGAACAGCAGATCTTCGACGCCCTGCGCTGGTTGGGGATCGACTGGAGCGAAGGCCCGGACGTCGGCGGCCCGCACGGTCCGTATCGCCAGAGCGAGCGTGGTGACATCTACCAGCAGTATTGCCAGCAACTGGTGGACATGGGGCATGCGTTCCCGTGTTTCTGCACCGCCGAAGAGCTGGACCAGATGCGCGCCGAGCAAATGGCCCGTGGCGAAACCCCGCGCTACGACGGCCGGGCGCTGCTGCTGTCCAAGGAAGAAGTCGCCCGTCGCCTGGCGGCTGGCGAGCCCCATGTGATCCGCATGAAGGTGCCCACCGAAGGCGTCTGCGTGGTGCCGGACATGCTGCGTGGCGATGTCGAGATCCCGTGGGATCGCATGGACATGCAAGTGCTGATGAAGACCGACGGCCTGCCGACGTACTTCCTGGCCAACGTGGTCGACGATCACTTGATGGGCATCACCCACGTGTTGCGCGGTGAAGAATGGCTGCCGTCGGCGCCGAAACTGATCCTGCTCTACGAATACTTCGGCTGGGAGCAACCACAGCTGTGCTACATGCCGCTGCTGCGTAACCCGGACAAGAGCAAGCTGTCCAAGCGCAAGAACCCGACCTCGGTGACGTTCTACGAGCGCATGGGCTTCATGCCCGAGGCGATGCTCAACTACCTGGGACGCATGGGCTGGTCGATGCCGGACGAGCGCGAGAAGTTCTCGCTGCAGGAAATGGTCGAGCATTTCGATCTGTCGCGCGTGTCCCTGGGCGGGCCGATCTTCGACGTCGAGAAACTGTCGTGGCTCAACGGCCAGTGGCTGCGGGACCTGCCGGTGGAGGAGTTCGCCGCACGTGTGCAGAAGTGGGCATTGAACCCTGAGTACATGATGAAGATCGCTCCTCATGTGCAGGGTAGGGTAGAGACCTTCAGTCAGATCGCCCCGCTGGCCGGTTTCTTCTTCGCCGGCGGCGTGACGCCGGATGCGAAGTTGTTCGAATCCAAGAAGCTTTCGGGCGACCAGGTGCGCCAGTTGATGCAACTGATCCTGTGGAAGCTCGAAAGCCTGCGTCAGTGGGAGAAGGACAGCATCACCGCGACCATCCAGGCCGTGGTCGAATCGCTGGAGTTGAAACTGCGCGATGCCATGCCGCTGATGTTCGCCGCCATTACTGGCCAGGCCAGTTCGGTGTCGGTGCTCGATGCGATGGAAATCCTCGGGCCGGACCTGACCCGTTTCCGCCTGCGCCAGGCCATCGATCTGCTCGGTGGTGTGTCGAAGAAGGAAAACAAGGAGTGGGAAAAACTGCTGGGCGCGATCGCGTAAGCGTTCAATGAGGCAGGACATACCCCGGTTTTCCGGGGTTTGTCGGTAAGTGATTGTTATCCCGGCAAAAAATTTTCAAATTTGTTGAAAATAAATTTGACAGCCCTCCGATACGCCCTTAAGATTCGCCCCGTCCTCAGCGATGAGGGGCTATAGCTCAGCTGGGAGAGCGCTTGCATGGCATGCAAGAGGTCGACGGTTCGATCCCGTCTAGCTCCACCAATTTACACTTCAAGGCCTGGCCACACCGGTCTTGATGCGATCAACACTCAGCGTTGATCAGTTGTACAGAAGGGTTTGCGTCCCCTTCGTCTAGTGGCCTAGGACACCGCCCTTTCACGGCGGTAACAGGGGTTCGAGTCCCCTAGGGGACGCCAGTTTTACAGAAGCGATGTTGCAAGATGTCGCTCCGCCGCGAGGCGAAAAATCCGGGGCTATAGCTCAGCTGGGAGAGCGCTTGCATGGCATGCAAGAGGTCGACGGTTCGATCCCGTCTAGCTCCACCAATTACAGGTTCAAGGTCTGGCCACACGGTCCTTGAATCGATCAGTTCTCAGCACTGATCAAGTCAGAAGGTTTGTGTCCCCTTCGTCTAGTGGCCTAGGACACCGCCCTTTCACGGCGGTAACAGGGGTTCGAGTCCCCTAGGGGACGCCACGATTACCCGCTCTGCGGGATTTTATAAGGGTCATTCAATTCTTGAATGGCCCTTTTGTTTGTCTGGCGTTCGGCCAATTCCCTTGTCCTTGAAAATAGACTTCTGACCGGCGGTCAAAATTTCCGCTTGCGGAAAATTATTATAGGAATAATATTTCAATCGTAATATTCGGAGGCGACGATGAGCGATAAAAAGGCACAAACCCGTGAACGCATTCTCAAGGCCGCCAGCGACGCGCTGATCCAGCGTGGGCCGGCTGAGCCGAGCGTGGGCGAGGTGATGGGCGCGGCCGGCCTGACGGTGGGCGGTTTTTATGCCCATTTCGAAAGCAAGGATGCCTTGATGCTGGAGGCATTCAAGCACTTGCTCAGCCGGCGTCGCGGCCTGATCGCCGACATGGACGGCGAGCTGACAGGCGAAGAGCGGCGCGCCCTGGTGGCGGCGTTCTATCTGTCGCGCAAGCACCGCGATTCCACCGAAAACGCTTGTCCGATCCCGGCGTCGGTCGGCGAGCTCGGTCGGCTGCCGGATGCGTTCCGTGAGGTCCTCAATGAGCATATCGAGCTGATGACCGCACAGTTGGCGGCCAGCCCGGAGGACGCCGACAAAGTCTTGGCCGACATTGCCTTGATGGTGGGCGGCCTGGCCCTGGCGCGAGCACTGGGCCCTGGAGAGTTATCGGATCGTTTGCTGCGCGCCGCCAAGTCGGCGGTGCGATGAGCTAAGGCGCAAGCCCTGGAGATGAGCGATGAACAGGTTGAGCTGGATTCGTAGCGTCAATGGCACGCTTGGTTGGGTGGCTCCGCGCCTGGTGGCGAAGAAGATGCGTGGGGTGTTCATGCAGCCCCGGAACCTGCCGCCCCGCGACTGGGAGTTGCCGCTGCTGGCCAGTTCTGAGCGCATCACCTTGCGTTTCGGTCTGTCGGCGTTACGTTGGGGCAGGGGCCCGGTCGTCCTGCTGATGCACGGCTGGGAAGGGCGGCCCACTCAGTTCGGGGCGTTGATCACTGCGTTGGTGGACGCCGGCTACATGGTGGTGGCGCTGGACGGCCCGGCCCATGGTCGCTCTCCTGGTCGCGAGGCGAATGTCTTGCTGTTCGCCAGGGCCATGCTTGAAGCAGCGGCTGAATTACCGCCGCTGCAAGCCGTGATCGGGCATTCCATGGGCGGTGCCAGTGCCATGCTGGCGGTTCAGTTGGGGTTGCGTACCGAGACCCTGGTCAGTGTTGCCGCGCCCGGCCGCATTCTTGGCGTGTTGCGCGGGTTTGCCCGAATGATGGGGTTACCACCCAAGGCACGTTCGGCCTTCATTCGCGAAGTGGAGCGTGACGTCGGCATGCGGGCCGCAAAGATGGACGTCTCCCACTACCAGCTGGATCTGCCTGGGCTGATCGTCCATGCCGAGGACGACACATTCGTCTCGGTCAAGGAATCGCAACTGATCCACGAAGCCTGGTTCGACAGCCGCTTGCTGCGATTGCCCGAGGGTGGGCACCAGCGGGTGCTGGCCGATCCTCGTGTCATTGATGGGGTGTTATCACTGCTGGCCGGGCGCAGCCTGCAAGCGCGGCAATCGGCTTGATCATCCGTTACACTGCCCCGATCCACATTCAACCGGGAGAGGGGCATGGGCTGGGATCGCGCAACACCGTTCATTATTGATCTTCAGGTAAATGCCGAAGACATCGACGGGCTGGGGCACGCCAACAACGCGGTGTACGTTACCTGGCTCGAGCGCTGTGCCTGGCGTCATTCCCAGCGCCTGGGGCTGGATCTGGTGGAGTACCGGCGCCTCGACCGGGCCATGGCAGTGGTGCGGCATGAAATCGATTACCTGGCAGCCGCCTATGAAGGCGACGAGCTGCAATTGGCGACCTGGATCGTCGACTGGGACCAGCGGTTGAAGATGACCCGGCATTTCCAGCTGATTCGGCCAAGCGACAACACTACGTTGCTGCGGGCCCAGACCACCTTCGTTTGCATCGAACTGTCCACTGGCCGGCCCAAGCGTATGCCGCAGGAATTCATCGAGGGTTATGGTCCCGCCCTGGAACCGTCCGGCATCCTCGTGGGCTGATCCACCGCCATCGCGAGCAAGCTCAGCTCCCACAGGGATTGGTGGTGAATTCCGATGTCATGGGCAAAATCCGGTAAACTGCCGCACGTTTTTTCCTTGAGTGTGTCTTTTTCATGCAAATTGCCCTGGCGCCCATGGAGGGGTTGGTCGACAACATCCTGCGGGATGTCCTGACCCGTGTTGGCGGGATCGACTGGTGTGTCACCGAGTTCATCCGTGTCAACGACCGCCTGCTCACGCCGGCCTATTTCCATAAGCTCGCCCCTGAGTTGCTGACCGGTGCCCAGACCGCTGCCGGCGTGCCGTTGCGGGTGCAGTTGCTCGGTTCCGATCCGGTGTGCCTGGCGGAAAACGCGGCGTTGGCGTGCGAGTTGGGTTCCCAGGTTATCGATCTGAACTTCGGTTGCCCGGCCAAGACCGTGAACAAATCCCGGGGTGGGGCGGTGTTGCTCAAGGAACCGGAGTTGCTCAACCAGATCGTCGAACACGTGCGCCGCGCGGTGCCCAGGCATATCCCCGTTACCGCCAAGATGCGCCTGGGTTTCGATAGCCCGGACGGCGCGCTGGTGTGTGCCACAGCGCTGGCCGAAGGTGGCGCGGCGCATATCGTGGTGCATGCGCGGACCAAGGTCGACGGCTACAAGCCTCCGGCCCACTGGGAGTGGATTCCGCGGGTGCAGGAAGTGGTCAAGGTGCCGGTGTTCGCCAACGGCGATATCTGGAGCGTGGACGACTGGCGCCGTTGCCGCGAAATCAGCGGTGTCGAAGACATCATGCTCGGTCGCGGTCTCGTTTCCCGTCCTGACCTGGCCCGGCAGATCGCCGCCGCTCGAGCCGGTGAGGAGGTGGTCGAGATGTCCTGGGTCGAACTGCAGCCGATGCTCCACGACTTCTGGGTGCAAGTGGTCGAGCAACTGACACCGCGCCAGGCCCCGGGCCGGTTGAAGCAGTGGCTGGCGATGCTGACTCGCAATTACCCCGAAGCGGTGGCGCTGTTTAGCGCTTTGCGCCGGGAAACCGACCTGGACGCGGTGGGCCATTTGCTGGGTGTGCAGCGCACCGAAGCGGCCTGAAAAAAATTTCAGAAAAAGCTCTTGAAAAGTTTTTGGCGGTCCCTAGATAAGGGTTACGCGATGCCGAATTCGGGTCGCGGAGACAAAAAAACTTGCTGAATTTTTCAGGAGATTTGAATCATGAGTACTGCATTTTCGCTGGCCCCTCTGTTCCGTTCCTCGGTAGGTTTCGACCGTTTCAATGACTTGTTCGAAACCGCCCTGCGCAACGAGCCGGGCAGCAGCTATCCACCCTACAACGTGGAAAAACATGGTGATGACGAGTACCGCATCGTGGTCGCCGCCGCCGGGTTCCAGGAAGAAGACCTGGACCTGCAAGTGGAAAAAGGTGTGCTGACCATCAGTGGTGGCAAACGTGAAGCCAGTAACGACAGCGTCACCTACCTGCACCAGGGCATCGCCCAGCGTGCGTTCAAGCTGTCCTTCCGGTTGGCCGACCATATCGAGATCAAGTCCGCCGGCCTGCGTAACGGTCTGTTGAGCATCGACCTGCTGCGAGTGGTTCCGGAAGAGGCGAAAGCCAAGCGCATCCCGATCAACGGTGCGCAGCAGCAACCCGCGCTGCAAAACTGATGCATCGCAACTGAAGAAGGGCGCCAGATGGCGCCCTTTTTCATATTTGTACCTGTGGCGAGGGAGCTTGCTCCCGTTGGACTGCGCAGCAGTCCCAATCAATTGTCGAGGTACAGTCGACCGCTTTGTAGGGCTGCTGCGCAGCCCAGCGGGAGCAAGCTCCCTCGCCACAACATCGCCTGGCTCGGCTTTCTCATATTCCTTTCTATGGCAACAACCGCTCAAACGCCTCCAGCGGCAGCGGTCGGCTATGCAAATAACCCTGGTATAGATGGCAATCGAGCCCTTGCAGGAAGTGCAATTGCTCCAGGGTCTCCACGCCTTCGGCAATCATGATCAGGTTGAGGCTGCGGGCCATGGCGACGATGGCGCGGATGATTTCGGCGTCGTTGGGGTCGCTGGTGGCGTCGCGCACGAATGACTGGTCGATTTTCAGCGTGTCCACCGGCAGGCGCTTGAGGTAGGTCAGCGACGAATAACCGGTGCCGAAATCATCCATGGCGAAGCTCACCCCCAGTTTCTTGAGCCGGCGCATCTTGGCAATGGTGTCGTCCAGGTTCTGGATCACGATGCCTTCGGTGATCTCCAGTTTCAGCAGGGAGAAGGGCAGGCCATGAGTGACGAGGCTATTTTCGATGCGTTCGACAAAGTCGCTCTGGCGGAATTGCCGTGGGCTGATGTTCACGCACAGGCTGAATTGCTGGGGATCGATCTTGCCCTTGGCGATCAGTTGCTTGAAGCCGTCGCAGGCTTCATCGAGGATCCAGGTCCCGACTTCCAGGATCAGGCCACTGTCCTCCAGCACTTTGATGAATTCGTTAGGCGATTGGGCGCCCAGGTCCGGGTGGTGCCAGCGCACCAGGGCTTCGGCGCCGATGATGCGGTTGTCCCGGGCATCGACCTGAGGCTGGAAATGCACGCTGAACTCGCCACGGGCCAGGGCAAGGCGCAGATCGGTCTCCATGCGTAGTCGTTCGCTGGCGGCTTTTTGCATGGTGGTGTGAAACATCTGCGAGGTGTTGCGCCCTGAGTCCTTGGCGCGGTACAGCGCAATGTCGGCGCGCTTGAGCAAATCGGTGGGCGTGGAACCGTGGTCGGGAATCAGCGCTATACCGATGCTCGGCGTGACCTGCAGTCGCTGCCCATCGAGGAACATCGGCTCCGAGAGCAATTCGCGCAGGGTGTTGGCCAGGGTCTGCACTTGCTTGCTGACATCGCTGCGCGAGCCTTCCAGGCCGCTGAGCAGCACCACGAACTCATCGCCACCCAGCCGTGCGACGGTGTCTTCCAGGCGCACGCTGGCCTCCAGGCGTGCGGTGATGATCTTCAGCACGGTGTCGCCCACCGGGTGACCGAGGGAGTCGTTGATGTGCTTGAAGTGATCCAGATCGAGAAACAGCAGGGCGCCGCGCAAGTTGTGGCGCTTGAGCAGGGCGATCTGCTGGCTCAGCCGGTCCATCAGCAAGGCGCGGTTGGGCAGGTTGGTCAGCGGGTCGTGGTAGGCCAGGTGGCGGATCTGGGCTTCGGCATTGCGCAGCAGGCTCACGTCCCGGGCGGTCAGCAGCAGGCACGCCGTTTCATTGAGGGTGATGGGCTCGACCGAGACCTCCACCGTAAGGATTTCCCCCCGTTTATTGCGCCCGAGCATCTCCTGGTGAACGACGCGGCCCTTGAGTCGCAGCTCGGCCAGCAAGGCGGCTCGCTGTTTTTCTTCGGCCCAGATCCCCACTTCGTAGACGGTGTGCCCGATCACTTCGTCGGCGCGGTAGCCGGTCAGCCGGCAGAAGCCGTCGTTGACCTCGAGGTAGCGACCGCTTTCGAGCTCGGTGATGGTGATGGCGTCGGGGCTGGAATGAAAGGCCTTGGCGAATTTCTCTTCACTGGCCTTGAGGGCGGCTTCGGAGCGTTGTTGCTGCGTGATGTCCCGCAAGGTCGTGACGATGCAGGGCTGGTTGCCGACGTTGATTTGCCGGCTGGAAATCACACAGGTCAATGGCTGGCCGTTCTTATGGTGAACGACGATGGCGACATTGTTCAGCGATTGTTCGCGGATCACCCGTTCGATGCGTTGCAGGCTGCTGCCCGAGGCATCCCATAGGCCGATTTCGTCGGCGTCGAGACCAATCACGTCGCTGGCGGTCCAGCCGAAGGTCTGGGTGAAACTGGAATTGATCTCAAGGAACCGGCCGCTGTCCTGGTGAGTGACGCAGATGGGGTCGGGGCTGACCTGGAACAGTGTGGCGAATTTTTCCTCCGAGGCGGCCAGGCTTTGTTCGCGCTCCACCTGGTCGGTGATGTCGAGCAAGGTGCCGGCCATGCGCAAGGGGCTGCCGTCGTCGTTGCGGTAGAGGCGGGCGCGGCTTTCCAGGTAGCGCGAGCTGCCGTCCGGCAGTTGCACGCGGTAGGTCAACTGATAGTTGCCCGCCGGGCCTTCGCGCAGGCTGCGATAGGCATTGCGCATGTTGTTGCGTTCTTCAGTGGGGACGCCTTCGAAAAACGCATCGAACGATTCGTGGAACGGCTTGGGCTCCAGGCCATGGAGCTGCGCGGCCCGGGCCGAGCCGTAGAGCATGCCGCTGGGAATGTGCCAGTCCCAGGTGCCCAGTTGCGCCGAGTCAAGGGCCAGGTCCAGGCGTTCCTGGCTGTCCTTGAGGGCCTGTTCGGCGAGTTTGCGCTCGGTGGTGTCGAGGAAGGTACTCAACAGGTAGGGCTGGCCCTCCAGCTCGACTTTCTGTGCGCTGAGCAGGCCGGTGTGGATCTGGCCGTTGCTGGCCCGCAGTTCCACCTCCATGCTCGCCAGTTCGCCCCTGGCCTTGATGACCTCCAACAGTTTTACCCGTTGCCCGGGGTCGACCCACAGGCCCAGTTCCAGGGTGGTCCGGCCAATCACATCGTGCAGCGGCCAGCCGAACAGGCTTTCGAAATACTGGTTGGCCTCGCTGATCATCCCGTCTTCCTGGCGGGTCAGCAACACCATGTTCGGGCTCAGGTGGAACAGCGTGGCAAAGCGCTTTTCCGAACTGCGCAGCGCCTGTTCCCGCTCGCGCTGATGGGTGATTTCGCGGATCACCCCGATCATGCGCGGGCGCCCATGCTTGTCGGGCAGCACGCTGCCGCTGATCTCCAGCCAGTGCAGGCTGCCATCGGGCCAGACGATGCGGTGGTGCATGGCCTGTTCCAGCGGCGCTCCGGCCACTGCCGCGTGAAAGGCGCGCACGGCCCGGGCCCGGTCTTCGGGTAGTAACAGGTCCAGATAATCCACATCCGCTGGCAATGGCTGGCGCGGATCGAAGCCGAACAGCGCCTGGGTGCCCCGGGACCAGCTGATCTGTCCGCTGTCGATGTCCCACGACCAGGCCCCCAGCCGTGCACCGTTCAGGGCGGCCAGCAACTGCTGCGCGCTGTCCCAGCTTTGTTCGGACCGTTTCGGGTCGAGCGCCTGGATGCGTGGCAAGGGCGGAAGGTGGTCAGCGGGTTTGGGCATTATCTCGCGAGCCTTGAGCGGGTTTGGGCATAAAGCACAAGCGTTCGGGCCCTACAGGCGCGGCACAACCTATGCCCTTGTCCCTGGCAAATCGATTTGTGCGTCCAGTAAGGCCATGAAAGCCCGTGCGGCATTCGATAGCGTCCGTTCGGTGTGCAAGATATAGCCTAGCTGGCGACTGAGTTGTATGCCCGGCAAAGGAATGCGCGCCACCTGTTCGTCGAGCATGGTGCGCGGCAAGACGCTCCAGGCCAGGCCGATGGAGACCATCATTTTTATGGTTTCCAGGTAATTCGTGCTCATGGCGATGTTCGGCGTCAGGCCCTGGGCTTCGAACAGCCGTTGCACGATGTGATGGGTAAACGTGTTGCCCCCCGGGAAAACCGCTGGATGCAAGGCAACGTCCGCCAGGCTGACCGCGCCGTTTTCCAGCAGCGCATGCTCCGGGGCGACCACGAAATCCAGGGGGTCGTCCCACACTGGCTTGGCCCGTACCAGCGTATGGGGTTCGGGGGCGAGGGTGATGACGGCCAGTTCCGCCCGACCATGGAGGATTTCTTCGTAGGCCACTTCCGAATCCAGGAACTGGATATCCAGCGCCACCTGGGGGTAGCGTCGGGTGAATTCCCGCAATAACGGCGGTAGGCGGTGCAGGCCTATGTGGTGGCTGGTGGCGAGTGTCAGGCGCCCGGTCACTTCGCCGGTCAGGTTGGTCAGGGCGCGGCGGGTGTCGTCCAGCACGTTGAGGATCTGATAGGCCCGAGGCAGCAGGGCCCGGCCCGCCTCGGTCAGGCCCACTTCACGACCGAGACGGTCGAACAGGCGTACCTTGAGCTGTTGTTCGAGGCCGGCAATGCGCTTGCTGATGGCCGGCTGGGTCAGGTGCAAGCGTTCGCCGGCGCCGGAGAAACTGCCCGTCTCGGCGATGGCTATAAAGGCATTGAGGTTGGCGAGGTCCATGGCGGTTCCGGTCAGATTCCAGTTGGTTATGCAAAGCATGAAAAATATGAATTTGAGTTATTTAATGTAACCCCATAGGATCAGCCTCACAAGCCAAGGGGTTATTGATTCGCTCAGGACCCGGGGCATAGAAACAAGCTGATGAGGAAACCGTCTGATGGCCGGCAAAACGCTCTACGACAAGCTCTGGGATTCGCATTTGGTCAAGCAGCGCGACGATGGCTCGGCGCTGATCTATATCGATCGTCACATCATCCACGAAGTGACGTCGCCGCAAGCCTTCGAAGGCCTGCGCCTGGCTGGGCGCAAGCCTTGGCGTATCGATGCCAACATCGCGACCCCGGACCACAACGTACCGACCACCCCGGAGCGCAAGGGCGGCATCGAAGCCATTGTCGACCAGGTCTCGCGCCTGCAGGTCCAGACCCTCGACGATAACTGTGACGAATACGGCATCGTTGAATTCAAGATGAATGACGTGCGCCAAGGCATCGTCCACGTCATCGGCCCGGAGCAGGGCGCGACCTTGCCGGGCATGACCGTGGTCTGTGGCGACTCGCACACCTCGACCCACGGCGCCTTCGGTGCCTTGGCCCATGGCATCGGCACCTCCGAGGTGGAGCATGTGCTCGCCACCCAGTGCCTGGTCGCCAAGAAAATGAAAAACATGCTGGTGCGCGTCGAGGGCAAGTTGCCGTTCGGCGTGACCGCCAAGGACATCGTCCTGGCGGTGATCGGCAAGATCGGCACCGCCGGCGGTAACGGCCATGCCATCGAGTTCGCGGGCAGCGCGATCCGTGACTTGTCCGTCGAAGGCCGCATGACCATCTGCAACATGTCCATCGAGGCCGGTGCCCGCGTGGGCCTGGTGGCCGCCGATGAAAAAACCGTGGAATACGTCAAGGGCCGTCCGTTCGCCCCGAAAGGCGCCGAATGGGACATGGCGGTCGAGGCCTGGAAAGACCTGGTCTCCGATGCCGATGCCAAGTTCGACACCGTGGTCGAGCTCGACGCAACGCAGATCAAGCCGCAAGTCAGCTGGGGCACTTCGCCTGAGATGGTGTTGGCGGTGGACCAGAACGTACCGGATCCGGCCAAGGAAATGGACTTGGTCAAGCGCGACTCCATCGTCCGCGCCTTGAAATACATGGGCTTGAGCGCCAACCAGGCGATCACTGATATTCAGCTCGACCGCGTGTTCATCGGCTCCTGCACCAACTCGCGGATCGAAGACCTGCGCGCCGCAGCAGTGATCGCCAAGGGCCGCAAAGTCGCCTCGACCATCAAGCAGGCCATCGTGGTGCCGGGTTCGGGCCTGGTGAAAGCCCAGGCGGAAGCGGAAGGGCTGGACAAGATTTTCCTCGAAGCCGGTTTCGAATGGCGGGAGCCGGGCTGCTCGATGTGCCTGGCGATGAACCCGGACCGTTTGGAGTCGGGCGAACATTGCGCCTCCACCTCCAACCGTAACTTCGAAGGCCGTCAGGGCGCCGGTGGTCGTACGCACCTGGTGAGTCCGGCCATGGCCGCGGCGGCGGCTGTCAACGGCCGTTTTGTCGACGTCCGCGAATTGATCTGAAGGAGCGCAGCATGAAAGCTTTTACCCAGCACACCGGTCTTGTCGCGCCTTTGGATCGTGCCAACGTCGACACCGACCAGATCATTCCCAAGCAGTTCCTGAAGTCCATCAAGCGCACCGGCTTCGGCCCGAACCTGTTCGACGAGTGGCGCTACCTGGATGTCGGCCAGCCTTACCAGGACAACTCCAAGCGGCCGTTGAACAAGGATTTCGTGCTTAACGCCGAGCGTTACCAAGGCGCCAGCGTGCTGCTGGCCCGTGAGAACTTCGGCTGCGGCTCGAGCCGTGAGCACGCGCCATGGGCCCTGGAAGAGTACGGTTTCCGCAGCATCATCGCGCCGAGCTATGCCGACATTTTCTTCAACAACAGCTTCAAGAACGGTTTGCTGCCGATCATCCTCAGCGATGCTGACGTGGATGAGCTGTTCCAGCAGGTCGAGGCCAACCCGGGCTATCAGTTGCAGATCGACCTGGCCGCCCAGACCGTGACCCGTCCCGACGGCAAGGTGCTGGGTTTCGAGATCGACGCGTTCCGCAAGCATTGCCTGCTCAACGGCCTGGACGATATCGGCCTGACTTTGCAGGACGGCGAGGCGATTGCTGCGTTCGAGGCCAAGCACCGGGCGAGCCAGCCTTGGTTGTTTCGCGATGCTTGATTTTGCGTAAGGCGTAAAGACACCATCGCGAGCAAGCTCGCTCCCACATTGGATTTGCGGCGTTCACAAAGCCCCCGTGGGAGCGAGCTTGCTCGCGATGGGGCCGGCCCAGGCAAGACAAAACCACAAGGACACCCCATGACCAGCACGGCCCACAGTCAGGTTGTACAAAAGCAATTCGGTGAACAGGCCTCGGCCTATCTGAGCAGTGCCGTGCACGCCCAGGGTGCTGAATTCGCGCTGCTACAAGCTGCATTGGCCGGTCGTGGCGATGCCCGGGTGCTGGACCTGGGGTGCGGTGCCGGCCATGTGAGTTTCCACGTGGCGCCGCTGGCCGGTGAAGTAGTGGCTTATGATTTGTCCCAGCAGATGCTCGACGTGGTTGCCACGGCGACTGCCGAGCGTGGCTTGGGTAATATCGGCACGGTACGGGGCGCCGCCGAGCACCTGCCGTTCGCCGACGCTGAGTTCGACTTCGTGTTCAGCCGTTACTCGGCGCATCATTGGAGCGATCTGGGCCTGGCCTTGCGGGAAGTGCGCCGAGTGCTCAAGCCGGGCGGCGTGGCGGCGTTCATCGATGTCCTGTCGCCTGGCGCGCCGTTGCTGGACACGTACCTGCAAAGCGTCGAAGTGCTGCGTGACACCAGCCATGTGCGCGATTATTCGGCCGGTGAGTGGTTGCGGCAGGTCAGCGAGGCGGGGCTGCACACCCGCAGTACTTCGCGTCAGCGCCTGCGCCTGGAGTACCGCTCGTGGGTCGAGCGCATGCGTACCCCCGAGGTGATGCGGGCGGCGATTCTCCAACTGCAGCGCTCGATGGGCGACGAAGTGCGTGAATATTTTCAGATTGAGGCCGATGGTTCGTTCAGTACAGATGTACTGGTGCTGTGGGCCGAGCGATAGCATTTTTCCCGGCCCGCCAGGGACACAAAGCCTGGCGCGCCGATAGCGCAAACGAGGAACGCATGAGCAAGCAGATTCTGATTCTCCCCGGTGACGGTATTGGCCCGGAAATCATGGCCGAAGCGGTCAAGGTCCTGGAGCTGGCAAACGACAAGTATGGCCTGGGCTTCGAACTCAGCCACGACGTGATCGGCGGCGCCGCCATCGACAAGCACGGCGTGCCCCTGGCCGATGAAACTCTGGACCGTGCCCGTGCAGCCGATGCCGTGCTGTTGGGTGCCGTGGGCGGCCCGAAGTGGGACAAGATCGAACGCGACATCCGTCCTGAGCGCGGCCTGCTGAAGATTCGCGCGCAACTGGGCCTGTTCGGCAACCTGCGTCCGGCGATTCTTTATCCGCAACTGGCCGATGCGTCGAGCCTGAAGCCGGAAATCGTCTCGGGCCTGGACATCCTCATCGTCCGCGAGTTGACCGGTGGTATCTACTTCGGCGCCCCGCGTGGCACCCGTGAGCTGGAAAATGGCGAGCGCCAGGCCTATGACACCCTGCCGTACAGCGAAAGCGAAATCCGCCGTATCGCCCGGGTCGGCTTCGACATGGCCCGCGTGCGTGGCAAGAAGCTGTGCTCGGTGGACAAGGCCAACGTACTGGCTTCCAGCCAACTGTGGCGTGAAGTGGTCGAGCAGGTGGCCAAGGATTACCCGGACATCGAACTGAGCCACATGTACGTCGACAACGCCGCCATGCAACTGGTGCGTGCGCCGAAGCAGTTCGACGTGATCGTCACCGACAACATGTTCGGCGACATCCTGTCCGACGAAGCGTCGATGCTCACTGGCTCCATCGGCATGCTGCCGTCGGCCTCCCTGGATGCCAACAACAAGGGCATGTACGAGCCGTGCCACGGTTCGGCGCCGGACATCGCCGGACAGGGCATTGCCAACCCATTGGCGACCATCCTGTCGGTGTCGATGATGCTGCGCTACAGCTTCAACTTGAACGATGCCGCCGACGCGATCGAAAAAGCCGTCAGTGTGGTCCTGGACCAAGGCTTGCGCACCGGTGACATCTGGTCGCAAGGTTGTACCAAAGTCGGTACGCAGCAAATGGGCGATGCAGTAGTCGCCGCGCTGCGGAATCTGTAATCTTTCGGGCCCACCGCTCCGACGGTGGCCCACTTTTGTATAGGTGTAGTTGCGATGAAACGTGTAGGTCTGATCGGTTGGCGCGGCATGGTCGGTTCCGTGCTCATGCAGCGAATGCTGGAAGAGCAGGATTTCGATCTCATTGAGCCGGTGTTTTTCACCACTTCCAATGTCGGTGGCCAGGGCCCGTCCGTGGGCAAGGACATCGGTGCGCTCAAGGATGCCTACAGCATCGAAGAGCTCAAGACCCTCGACGTGATCCTGACCTGCCAGGGTGGCGACTACACCAGCGAAGTCTTCCCCAAGCTGCGTGAAGCCGGCTGGCAGGGTTACTGGATCGACGCCGCCTCCAGCCTGCGCATGCAGGATGACGCGGTGATCATCCTCGACCCGGTCAACCGCAAGGTCATCGACCAGCAGTTGGACGCGGGCACCAAGAACTACATCGGCGGCAACTGCACCGTCAGCCTGATGCTGATGGGCCTGGGCGGCCTGTTCGAAGCGGGTCTGGTGGAATGGATGAGCGCCATGACCTACCAGGCGGCGTCCGGTGCCGGCGCGCAGAACATGCGTGAGCTGATCAAGCAGATGGGCGCCACCCACGCCGCCGTCGCCGATGACCTGGCCAACCCGGCCAGCGCCATCCTCGACATCGACCGCAAGGTCGCTGAGGCGATGCGCAGCGATGCCTACCCGACCGAGAACTTCGGCGTACCGCTGGCCGGCAGCCTGATCCCCTGGATCGACAAGGAACTGCCTAACGGCCAGAGCCGCGAAGAGTGGAAGGCCCAGGCCGAAACCAACAAGATCCTGGGTCGCTTCAAGAGCCCGATCCCGGTGGACGGCATCTGCGTGCGCATCGGCGCCATGCGCTGCCACAGCCAGGCGCTGACCATCAAGCTGAACAAAGACGTGCCGATCGCCGACATCGAAGGGCTGATCAGCCAGCACAACCCTTGGGTCAAGCTGGTACCGAACAACCGCGAAATCAGCATGCAGGAGCTGAGCCCGACCAAGGTCACCGGCACCCTGAACGTACCGGTGGGCCGTCTGCGCAAACTGAACATGGGTTCGCAGTTCGTCGGTGCCTTCACCGTCGGCGACCAACTGCTGTGGGGCGCGGCCGAACCGCTGCGTCGCATGCTGCGGATCCTGCTCGAACGTTGATCGATTGCTGCTGTGAAAGAACCCGTGCCTTGTGAGAGGTGCGGGTTTTTTTATCTCGGTCGGGTGAGTGCCACAGGTTCTCTTGTGTTCAATTGCTTGCCCGCCAGCCACCCGGTAAAGTGCCGCTCCCCACGTTTTACCTGAGGTAGACCCATGAGCCAGTCCTTTGATATTGCCGTGATCGGCGCCACCGGTACTGTTGGCGAAACCCTCGTGCAGATTCTCGAAGAGCGGGACTTCCCGGTCGGCAACCTGCACCTGCTGGCCAGCAGCGAATCGGCAGGCAGCTCGGTGATGTTCCGCGGCAAAAACGTGCGGGTGCGCGAGGTCGATGAGTTCGACTTCAGCAAGGTCCAACTGGTGTTCTTCGCCGCTGGTCCGGCAGTGACCCTGAGTTTCGCCCCGCGGGCCACGGCGGCTGGCTGTGCGCTGATCGACCTGTCCGGGGCCTTGCCGCCTGAACAGGCCCCGCAGATCGTGCCGGAAGCCAATGCCCAGATGCTCGCCGGCTTGGGCAAGCCGTTGCAGGTCAGCAGCCCCAGCGCTTCGGCCACGGCCTTGGCGGTGGTGCTGGCGCCGCTGCGCGAATGCCTGGACTTGCAGCGCATCAGCCTGACCGCGAGCCTCGCTGTGTCGGCCCAGGGCCGCGTGGCGGTGAGCGAATTGGCGCGCCAGACCGCCGAGCTGCTCAACGCCCGTCCGCTGGAGCCGAAATTCTTTGATCGACAGATGGCGTTCAACCTGCTGGCCCAGGTCGGCACCCCGGACGAGCAGGGTCATACGCAGCTGGAAAAGCGCCTGGTCCGCGAGTTGCGCCAGCTGCTGAATCAACCTTTGTTAAAGATTTCCGTAACTTGCATTCAAGCCCCGGTGTTTTTTGGCGATAGCTTTAGCGTGACTGTGCAGTCTGCGAGTCCCATCGACCTGGTCAAGGTCAACGCGGCGTTGGAAGCGGCACCCGGTATCGAGTTGGTGGATGCGGGCGATTATCCGACGGCGGTGGGCGATGCGGTGGGGCAGGATGTGGTCTACGTTGGTCGTGTGCGCGGTGGGATCGACGATCCGGCGGAACTAAATATGTGGCTGACGTCAGATAACGTGCGCAAGGGCGCGGCACTCAATGCCGTGCAGGTGGCTGAGTTGTTGATAAAAGACTTGCTGTAAAAGATACTTGGCATCAATTTGTCGAATGATTCTAGCTGGGCGCTATGCTTGGTCGGAGTGCTGAAGGCGAACATCCCTCTGGGCGACTTTCCCGGGGCATGAGTGAAATGATCGCGCGCACCGTCGCATCGGGGCTGCGCGCAATGCCTTACGGCAGCGGCATCAATACCTTCTCGCTGGCCGAGGAATGTTCAAACAAAGGAAGAGGCTATGGTTCAAGTTCGCAAACTGGTGTTAGCAATAGCGGCCGCCTCGGCGCTGTCCTCCGGTATGGCGCAAGCGCTCGGGCTCGGGGAATTGACCCTGAAGTCGACGCCGAACCAGCCTCTGGTCGCCGAGATCGAGTTGCTCGACGTCCAGCAACTGACCGCTGCCGAAGTCGTGCCGAGCCTGGCCTCGCCCGATGACTTCGCCAAGGCCGGCGTCGACCGCCAGGCCTTTCTCAACGACCTGAGCTTCACCCCGGTGATCAACGCCAATGGCAAGAGCATCCTGCGGGTAACGTCTAGCCGGCCGCTGTCTGAACCGATGGTCAAGTTCCTGGTGCAGGTGATGTGGCCCAACGGCCGTCTGCTGCGCGACTACAGCGTATTGCTCGATCCTTCAAAATTCTCGCCACAGGCCGCTGACGCTGTCCGGGCGAAACCGCCCCAGGTCGTGGCCACGCCGGTCACCGGGGCCACCAAGCCTTCCCAATACACCACCACGCCGCGCGATACCCTGTGGGAAATCGCCGCCAAGGTGCGTAATGGTGGATCGGTCCAGCAAACCATGCTTGCGATCCAGGCGTTGAACCCGAACGCATTCATCAACGGCAACATCAACCTGCTCAAGACCGGTCAGGTCTTGCGCCTGCCCGACCCGGTGCAAAGCACTGCACTGCCGCAACCCCAGGCCATCGCTGAAGTGGCTGCGCAGAACGCCGCCTGGCGCTCGGGTCGCCGTGGCGTGGCGGGTGCTGGCAAGCAGCAGTTGGATGCCACCAAGCGTGGCCGTGGCGAAGGCGCGCCGGCGCAGGCTGCCGGTCGCGACAACTTGAGCCTGGTGTCGGCCGACTCGGCGAAGGCGGGCGGCAAGGGCAAGGGCGCTGCCGGTGATGCCCAGGCGCTTAGCAACAAGCTTGCAGTCACCCAGGAAAGCCTCGACTCGGCTCGCCGGGATAACGAAGAACTGAAAAGTCGCATGGCAGATCTGCAGAGCCAACTGGACAAACTGCAGCGCCTGATCGAGCTGAAGAACAACCAACTGGCCAAGATGCAGGCCGAAGGTGCTGCCGTTCCTCCTGCTGGCGAGGCACCTCCTGCAATGTCCGCAGAGTTGACCCCTGCGCCAGCGGCACAGGCCCCGACGGCTGCGCCTGCGCCAGAGGCGGCCCCGGAAGCGACGCCGCCTGCCGCTCCGGTCGAGCCGACGCCTGCCGCGTCCAACGAACAAAAATACAATGACCTGCTGACCAACCCGATTCTGCTGGGATTGATTGGCGGCGGCGCGGTGCTCCTGCTGTTGCTGCTGTTGTTGCTCGCCCGTCGCCGCAAGGCTCAACAGGAAGCGGAAAAGCATTTGCGCATGGCTCGAGCCCTTGAGGAGGAGGCTGACTTCTCCCCGGAGCTCGATCTGCCCCCGAGCAGCTTCGAGGGCATTGATGTTCCACCGCCAAGCGTGAAACTCGAGCCAAAACCCGCGCCTGCCCCTGCGCCAGTACCCAAGCCGGCTTCGGTGGTCGCGCCTGTGGTGGTCACACCGCCTATCGCGGCGCCATTGGTGGCTCCGGCTGCCGAGCGCTCCGACGACGTGCTGCCCCAGGCCCAGTCCCATATCGACCGCGGTCGCTTGAACCAGGCCGCTGACTTGCTTGAGCAAGGCATCAAGGCCGAGCCTCAGCGCAGCGACCTGCGCCTGAAGCTGATGGAAGTCTACGGTCAGCAGGGCGACCGCGACGCTTTCGTCGCCCAAGAACGCCAATTGGTGGCCAATGGCGAGAATTTCGCCCAGGTCGAACAGCTGAAAAGCCGTTTCCCGGCCATGGTGGTCGCCACCGCCGCAGGCTTGGCCGCCGCGACCGTGGCAGCAGAGCTGGACGCGCAGTACGTCAAGGACCTGCTGGAAGACAAGACGCCGACCGACGAGGAGTTGGACAACGCTTTCGACCTGAGCCTGGATGACCTGGAAGCGACCCCGGTTGCGCCGGCGCCAGAGCCTGTCGCTGAGCTGGACGCGTTCCCGGAAGATGACGACCTGAGTTTCGAGTCGGTGCTCAAGCAGCAGACTGAAGCCAACGAAAGCCTGGACGACCTGTCGGAATTCGACCTGGACCTGGGCGCCGAGGCGCCGACGCCGGTTGCGGCGCTCGACGATGAAGACTTCCTGCTGGACTTGGACGACGACCTCAAGGGCCTGGATCTGCCTGCAACTGAAACGCCAGCCTTGGCCGACATCCCAGCCGACGATCTCGAACTGCCAGCGGATTTCGATCTGTCCCTGTCTGACGAAATGGACGCGCACGATGCGCCCAAGGATGCCTTCGAGTCCGAGCTGGACGATGTGAACGCCGAGCTGGATCGCCTGTCCGACAGCCTGGGCCAGCCGACGTTTACCGCCGAAGATGCCTTGGTCGGCGCCGAAGACGAACCGGACTTCGACTTCCTTAGCGGTACCGATGAAGTGGCGACCAAGCTCGATCTGGCCCAGGCCTACATCGACATGGGCGACAACGACGGCGCCCGCGACATCCTCGGCGAAGTCCTCAGCGAAGGCGACGCCACCCAGAAGAGCGAAGCGCAGGAGATGTTGTCGCGCCTGGCGTGAATCAGCGGTTATGCAAAAACGGCAGCCAGTGAGGCTGCCGTTTTTTTTGCGGGTGATTCGCACCGCTCTTGGTGGCGAGGGAGCTTGCTCCCGCTCGAGTGCGCAGCGCTCGCAAAAGTGCTCGACGCACCATGGAGAGGGTCTGCTTCGCAGCCCAGCGGGAGCAAGCTCCCTCGCCACAAGGGCTTGTCTTGGTCCGGAAAATCACCTGAGCCTCTGTGGGAGCGAGCTTGCTCGCGATAGCGCCAGCCCATTCGACACAGGATCACCCGCCGGACTGGCATCCCAAGCCATCGGCCTTATAATGCCCGCCTTTGCGTACTTCAGCAGGCTGTAATTCCTTGGCAAACATAGACAACCCGGCCGCCGAAATGGCGGCCGACGGCTTTTTCCGGATCGCCTTGGGCGTTGAATACAAAGGCTCGCGCTATCGTGGCTGGCAGCGCCAGGCTTCCGGTGTGTTGACGGTGCAGGAAACCCTCGAAAACGCCCTGTCCAAAGTCGCTGACTCGCCCGTGTCGCTGCATTGCGCCGGCCGTACCGATGCCGGCGTGCATGCCTGCGGCCAAGTGGTGCATTTCGACACCCAGGTCGAGCGTTCGATGAAGGCCTGGGTGATGGGCGCCAACATCAACTTGCCCCACGACGTCAGCGTCAGTTGGGCGAAGGTGATGCCGGCGCATTTCCATGCACGCTTCAAGGCCATCGCCCGGCGTTATCGCTACGTGATCTACAACGATCAGATCCGCCCGGCGCACCTGAATGAAGAAATCACCTGGAATCACCGCCCGCTGGACGTCGAACGCATGGCCGAGGCCGCGCAATACCTGGTCGGTGTCCATGATTTCAGCGCCTTCCGTGCCGGCCAGTGCCAGGCCAAATCGCCGATCAAGGAGTTGCATCACCTGCGCGTGACCCGTCACGGCAAGATGATCGTGCTCGACATCCGCGCCAGCGCGTTCCTGCATCACATGGTGCGCAACATTGCCGGCGTGCTGATGACCATTGGTGCTGGCGAACGGCCGGTGGAGTGGATCAAGGAAGTGCTCGACAGTCGTGTCCGTCGCTCCGGTGGCGTCACCGCGCACCCGTTTGGCTTGTACCTGGTACAGGTCGAATATCGCGATGAATTCGAGCTGCCGGAGCGTTACATCGGGCCACATTTCCTCACGGGCTTCTCGGAACTCGACGGCTGACGCCCTCCGCAGCATTTGCTACCATCCGGGACTTTCACGGATTTGCCTGAGGTTTTACCCACCATGCCGGTCGTTCGCAGCAAGATTTGCGGGATTACCCGCGTCGAGGACGCGTTGGCGGCTGTCGAGGCCGGGGCCGATGCCATCGGGCTGGTGTTTTATGCCAAGAGCCCGCGCGCGGTGACGGTGCAGCAGGCGAGGGCGATTATCCAGGCCTTGCCGCCGTTCGTGACGCCCGTGGGCCTGTTCGTCGACGCCAGTCGTTGCGAGTTGGGTGAAATACTCGATGCGGTGCCGCTGGGCCTGTTGCAGTTTCATGGCGACGAGGCCCCGGCCGATTGCGAAGGCTGGCATCGTCCGTACATCAAGGCGTTGCGGGTCAAGGCCGGGGATGACATTGCCGCCAGTTGCGCAGCGTTCGCCAGTGCCAGCGGCATTTTGCTGGACACCTATGTGGAAGGCGTTCCCGGAGGGACCGGCGAAGCGTTCGATTGGTCGCTGGTGCCCCAAGGCCTGGACAAACCGATCATCCTGGCCGGTGGCCTGACCGTGGACAACGTGGCCCAGGCCATTCGCCAGGTTCGCCCTTACGCGGTGGACGTGAGCGGAGGTGTGGAGCAGGGCAAGGGCATCAAGGACCCTGCAAAGATTCGTGCATTCATGGCCGCTGTGCGCAGCAGCCAGTCGTCAATGTGACGGCTGGCAGACTGCCGCCGTCCATACCAGCACTGTACAAAGCAGGCAGGTGCCGCCTCCGGGTGGGCCGATAGCGAAGTGGTAGCCGCCGTGCGGTTGCCGGGATGGCTGAGGAAGGTTGGGTTGCACGCAGGTCATGTTTTGCACTGACCGTGGTGGCCCCTCGACTCGCCGCACAATGAATTTAGCTCAAGGGCATACGCGGGGCCGCGAACCAAAGCGTTCGGGCCGCCGGTACTGGAGAAAGAAAGCATGAGCAACTGGTTGGTAGACAAACTGATCCCTTCGATCATGCGTTCCGAGGTGAAGAAAAGCTCGGTGCCTGAAGGTCTGTGGCACAAATGTCCATCCTGCGAAGCGGTGCTGTACCGCCCCGAGCTGGAAAAGACCCTGGACGTTTGCCCCAAGTGCAACCATCACATGCGCATCAGTGCGCGTGCCCGTATCGACATTTTCCTCGATGCAGAAGGCCGTGTTGAGCTGGGTGCCGACCTGGAGCCAGTGGACCGTCTGAAATTCCGTGACGGCAAGAAGTACAAGGATCGCCTGACCGCTGCCCAGAAGCAGACCGGCGAAAAAGACGCGCTGATATCCATGAGTGGCACCCTGCTGGGCATGCCGGTGGTGGTGTCGGCCTTCGAATTTTCCTTCATGGGCGGCTCCATGGGTGCCATCGTCGGTGAGCGCTTCGTTCGTGCCGCCAACTACGCTCTGGAAAACCGTTGCCCGATGATCTGCTTCGCCGCTTCCGGCGGTGCGCGGATGCAGGAAGCGCTGATCTCCCTGATGCAAATGGCCAAGACCTCCGCGGTGCTGGCGCGTCTGCGCGAAGAAGGCATTCCGTTCATCTCGGTGCTGACCGACCCGGTCTACGGTGGTGTTTCCGCCAGTCTGGCCATGTTGGGCGACGTGATCGTCGGCGAGCCGAAAGCCTTGATCGGCTTTGCCGGCCCGCGCGTGATCGAGCAGACCGTGCGTGAAAAACTGCCGGAAGGCTTCCAGCGCAGTGAGTTCCTGCTGGAGCACGGCGCCATCGATATGATCATCCATCGTCAGGAGTTGCGTCCGCGCCTGGGCAATCTGCTGGCGCAACTGATGGGGCTGCCGACGCCGAAATTCGTCGCCGCGCCGATCGAGCCGATCGTGGTTCCGCCAGTGCCTGCCGGACTATGACCCAACGCACCCTGGGCGACTGGCTTGCCTACCTCGAGCAGTTGCATCCTTCGGCCATCGACATGGGGCTGGAGCGGTCGCAAGCGGTAGCGTCCCGGATGGGGCTGTCCAAGCCGGCGCCCCGGGTCATCACCGTCACTGGCACCAACGGCAAGGGTTCGACCTGCGCCTTCGTGGCTTCGCTGCTGCGGGCCCAGGGGCTGGGCGTCGGTGTCTACAGCTCGCCGCACCTGCTGCGCTACAACGAGCGGGTGCAAGTGAACGGCGTCGAAGCCACTGACGTCCAGCTGTGCGAAGCCTTTGCCGCGGTGGAAGCCGGGCGAGGCGATACAACCCTCACGTATTTCGAGATGGGCACCCTGGCGGCGTTCTGGTTGTTTGCCCGTGCCGGTCTCGATGCGGTTGTACTGGAGGTCGGCCTGGGCGGACGGTTGGATACGGTCAACCTGGTGGACGCAGACATTGCACTGGTCACCAGCATTGGTGTGGACCATGCCGATTACCTGGGCGATACCCGCGAATCCGTGGCCTTCGAGAAGGCCGGCATCTTTCGCCGGTGCGCGCCTGCGCTTTGCGGCGATCTCAATCCCCCCCAGCCGTTGCTGGACAAGGTGCGCGAATTGAGCTGCCCGTTCTTTCTGCGCGGGCGGGATTTCGACCTGGCGATGACCGAGCAGCATTGGCAATGGCGCGGCAGCGACCTGCAGGGCAATCCAGTGGAGTTGCACGATCTGCCCTTGCTGGACCTGCCGATGGAAAACGCCGCGCTGGCGCTCCAGGCCTATCTGTTGCTGGGCTTGCCATGGGATGCCGGGCAAATCGTCCAGGCGCTGCAGGCGACCCGTGTGGTCGGGCGCCTCGATCGTCGTCAGTTCGACTGGCAAGGCAAGCGTCTGAACCTGTTGCTGGATGTCGGCCATAACCCCCACGCGGCGCAGTACCTGGCCGAGCGCCTGGCACGGCGACCCGTGGTGGGGCGGCGCCTGGCGGTGTTCGGGCTACTGTCTGACAAGGATCTGGATGGCGTTGTCGAGGCGTTGGGTGCTAGTGTCCAGCATTGGGCGGTGACGCCACTGGATTCGCCGCGCTCGCGTACCGCGGCGCAGTTGCAGGAAGCCTTGCAGCGCCATGGCGCTTCAGTGCAGGCCTACGCTAGCGTGGCCGCCGCGCTGGAAGGGCAGTGCGCGCTGGCGACGGTCGATGATGAAATCCTGCTGTTCGGATCATTTTTTTGTGTTGCCGAGGCCCTTCAATGGTTGGCCCGGCGCTCCACGGAGGAGGCTGCAGATGGCATTGCTGGATAAGGCGTACAAGCAGCGCATGGTCGGGGCCTTGGTGTTGGTGGCCCTGGCGGTGATTTTCCTGCCGATGCTGTTTTCCCGTCAGGACGAGCAACGCCAGGTCACGGTCGACGCGCCGGCCGCGCCCCAGGCACCTTCGGTGCCGCCTGTGCAAGTCGAGCCAGTGGCGGTGCCCGAGCCCCAGGCGTTGCCTCAGGAACCTGTCCCGAGCGACGAGGAGTTGGCCGAGCAACCGGCGCCGTCGATGCCGATTGCGCCTGCACCCGCAACGCCTGCGCCTGCCGCACCGACCAAACCGTCAGTCGCTCCGAGTCCAGCTCCCGTTCCGGCTGCTCCAGCGGTCAAGCCGGCCCCAAGCCAGCCGATTACCGCCGCCACGACCAAGCCTGACACCACGCAAAGCCGCGTGGATGCCAATGGCCTGTCGGTCAGCTGGTCGGTGCAACTGGCCAGCCTGACCAGCCGTGAAAGTGCCGAGAACTTGCAGAAAACCCTGCGCAGCCAGGGCTACAACGCCTACATCCGTTCCGCCGATGGCAAGAACCGGGTGTTTGTCGGGCCGCTGATCGAGCGTGCCGAAGCCGACCGCCTGCGTGATCTGCTCAGCCGCCAGCAGAACCTCAAGGGTTTTGTGGTGCGCTTCCAGCCAGAGCGCGGCTGACAGCGATTTGGCTGATTTGAATCGTGCAGCTTACCGACAGCCCTGCGCTCTGCTAAAATGCGCCGCCTTATCCGTCTGTAGGCTGCACCGTGCCATTTACCTGGGTTGACTGGGCGATCGTTGCGATCGTCGCCATCTCCGCATTGATCAGTCTGAGTCGCGGCTTCGTCAAGGAAGCCCTCTCGCTGCTGACCTGGATCATCGCGGGAGTCGTAGCCTGGATGTTTGGTGGTTCGCTGTCCCAGTACCTCGCCGGATACATCGAAACTCCGTCGGCTCGCGTGATCGCGGGCTGTGCCATCTTGTTTATCGCCACCTTGCTGGTTGGCGCAATGATCAATTATCTGATCGGCGAACTGATTCGCGTCACCGGGCTTTCCGGGACGGACCGGTTCCTGGGCATGGCCTTTGGCGCGGCGCGTGGCGCGTTGCTGGTGGTCGTGGCCGTCGGGCTCTTGAGCCTGGGGCCGGTACAGCAGGATACGTGGTGGCAGGAGTCCCGGCTCGTGCCACAATTTCTATTGGTCGCAGACTGGTCCAAAAACCTGATCCTGGGTTGGAGTAGTCAGTGGCTTGCCAGCGGTATCAGCGTACCCGCTGAAATACCGTTCAAGGAACACCTCTTGCCGACGGCCAAAACGCCGCAGTGAGTGTTGTTCAGTTCAGATCCATTAAGTAGGGGTTGCGTCGCATGTGTGGCATCGTCGGTATCGTCGGTAAGTCGAACGTCAATCAGGCGCTGTATGACGCGCTAACCGTGCTCCAGCACCGCGGCCAGGACGCTGCCGGTATCGTGACCAGCCATGACGGCCGGTTATTCCTGCGCAAGGATAATGGCCTGGTGCGTGATGTGTTCCACCAGCGCCACATGCAGCGCCTGGTCGGTCACATGGGTATCGGCCACGTGCGCTATCCGACCGCGGGCAGCTCGACGTCGGCTGAAGCCCAGCCGTTCTACGTCAACTCGCCGTACGGCATCACCCTGGCGCACAACGGCAACCTGACCAACGTCGAGCAACTGGCCAAGGAGATCTACGAATCTGACTTGCGCCACGTCAACACCAATTCCGACTCGGAAGTGATGCTCAACGTGTTCGCCCATGAGCTGGCCCAGCGCGGCAAGCTGCAGCCGACCGAAGAAGACGTATTTGCCGCCGTGACCGACGTGCACAACCGTTGCGTGGGCGGCTATGCGGTGGTGGCAATGATCACCGGCTACGGCATCGTCGGTTTCCGCGATCCCCACGGCATCCGCCCGATCGTGTTCGGCCAGCGCCACACCGATGAAGGCGTCGAATACATGATTGCCTCCGAAAGCGTGTCCCTGGACGTGCTGGGCTTCACCCTGATTCGCGACCTGGCCCCGGGCGAAGCGGTCTACATCACAGAAGACGGCAAGCTGCACACCCGTCAGTGCGCGACCAACCCGTCCCTGACCCCGTGCATCTTCGAACACGTCTACCTGGCGCGTCCGGACTCGATCATCGATGGCGTCTCGGTCTACAAGGCCCGCCTGCGCATGGGTGAGAAACTCGCCGACAAGATCCTGCGCGAGCGTCCGGACCATGACATCGACGTGGTCATCCCGATCCCGGACACCAGCCGCACCGCGGCCCTGGAGCTGGCGAACCACCTGGGCGTCAAGTTCCGCGAAGGCTTCGTGAAGAACCGCTACATTGGCCGGACCTTCATCATGCCAGGCCAGGCTGCACGGAAAAAATCCGTACGCCAGAAGCTCAACGCCATCGAACTGGAGTTCCGCGGCAAGAACGTGATGCTGGTGGACGACTCCATCGTCCGTGGCACCACGTGCAAGCAGATCATTCAGATGGCCCGTGAAGCCGGCGCCAAGAACGTGTATTTCTGCTCTGCGGCCCCGGCCGTGCGCTACCCTAACGTCTACGGCATCGACATGCCGAGTGCCCATGAGCTGATCGCTCATAACCGTACCACCCAGGATGTGGCCGACCTGATCGGCGCCGACTGGTTGATCTACCAGGACCTGCCGGACCTGATCGAAGCGGTCGGTGGCGGCAAGATCAAGATCGAGCACTTCGATTGCGCGGTATTCGACGGCAAGTACGTCACCGGCGACGTCGACGAGGCCTACCTGAACAAGATCGAGAACGCACGTAACGATGCGTCCAAGGCCAAGACTCAGGCGGTCAGCGCGATCATCGATCTGTACAACAATTGATTAACCAACCGGCCCTGAGGGGCCGGTTTGCGTTTAAACCGATTTCAGGAGTGACAGCATGAGTCAGGATTGGGATGCCGGTCGGCTGGACAGCGACCTTGAAGGCGTAGCGTTCGATACCCTGGCGGTTCGCGCGGGTCAGCACCGTACACCGGAAGCCGAACATGGCGATCCGATGTTTTTTACCTCCAGCTACGTGTTCCGCACCGCTGCCGATGCAGCCGCACGGTTTGCCGGCGAAGTACCGGGCAACGTTTACTCGCGCTACACCAACCCGACCGTGCGGGCCTTCGAGGAGCGCATCGCCGCCCTGGAAGGCGCTGAGCAAGCGGTGGCCACTGCCACCGGCATGGCCGCGATCATGGCCGTGGTGATGAGCCTGTGCAGCGCCGGTGATCATGTGCTGGTGTCGCGCAGCGTCTTCGGCTCGACCATCAGCCTGTTCGAGAAGTACTTCAAGCGCTTTGGCGTGGAGGTCGATTATGTGCCCCTGGCGGACCTGCCTGCTTGGGATGCGGCAATCAAGGCCAATACCAAGCTGCTGTTCGTCGAGTCGCCTTCCAACCCGCTGGCCGAGCTGGTGGACATCGCCGCGCTGGCGGAAATCGCCCACGCCAAGGGCGCCATGCTGGTGGTCGATAACTGTTTCTGTACCCCGGCGCTGCAACAGCCACTGAAAATGGGCGCGGACATGGTGGTGCATTCGGCCACCAAGTTCATCGACGGTCAGGGTCGTTGCATGGGGGGCGTGGTGGCCGGTCGTGGCGAACAGATGAAAGAAGTCGTGGGCTTTTTGCGCACCGCAGGCCCCACCCTCAGCCCGTTCAACGCCTGGATCTTCCTCAAGGGCCTGGAAACCCTGGGCCTGCGCATGAAAGCCCATTGCGCCAATGCCCAGGCCCTGGCCGAGTGGCTGGAGCAGCAGGATGGCATCGAGAAGGTGCATTACGCCGGCCTCAAGAGCCATCCGCAGCATGACCTGGCCTTGCGTCAGCAACGCGGTTTCGGCGCGGTGGTGAGCTTTGAGGTCAAGGGGGGCAAGGAGGGCGCCTGGCGTTTCATCGACGCGACCCGGTTGATTTCCATCACCGCCAACCTGGGTGACAGCAAGACCACCATCACCCACCCGAGCACCACGTCCCACGGTCGCCTGTCGCCCCAGGAGCGTGAATCGGCGGGTATTCGTGACAGCTTGATCCGCGTTGCGGTCGGCCTGGAAGACGTGGCTGACCTGCAAGCCGACCTGGCCCGCGGGTTGGCGGCCTTGTGATCGAGCTGGCAACGCCACCGAGCGGCACTCATGGCCGGGTTGCCCTGGTTACGGGCGCCGCACGGGGCATCGGCCTGGGCATCGCTGCCTGGCTGATCTGTGAAGGCTGGCAGGTGGTGCTGACCGACCTGGACCGCGAACGCGGTTCCAAGGTGGCGAAGACCCTGGGCGACAATGCCTGGTTCATTGCCATGGACGTGGCGGACGAGGCGCAGGTCGCCACCGGTATCGCCGAGGTGCTTGGGCAGTTCGGGCGGCTCGACGCGCTGGTGTGCAACGCGGCCATCGCCGACCCGCACAACATCACCCTGGAAAGCCTGGACCTGGCTTATTGGAATCGGGTCCTGGCGGTGAACCTGGGTGGGCCGATGCTGCTGGCCAAGCACTGCGCGCCGTATCTGCGCGCTCACAACGGCGCCATCGTCAACCTGGCCTCGACCCGCGCTGCGCAATCGGAACCCGACACCGAAGCCTATGCGGCGAGCAAGGGCGGCTTGCTGGCCCTGACTCATGCCCTGGCCATCAGCCTCGGGCCGGAGATCCGGGTGAACGCCGTCAGCCCTGGCTGGATCGACGCGCGCGATCCCTCACAGCGTCGTGCACAGCCGCTGACCGACGCCGATCACGCCCAGCATCCAGCGGGCAGGGTAGGCACGGTAGAGGACGTGGCGGCGATGGTGGCGTGGCTGTTGTCGCGTAACGCCGGTTTTGTCACGGGGCAGGAGTTCGTGGTGGACGGCGGCATGACCAAGAAAATGATTTATGAGTGAGGAGCAGCTGCAAGTGGCGAGCTGCATGCTGCAAGCGACTATGCGGTGTTGGTGCTTCTGACTTGTAGCTTGAAGCTTGCCGCTCGAAGCTGTTTTTGAAAAAAAAACCAACCCTGCTATTGACTTAGCTTCGGTACCTGCGTAAATTTCGCGGCCTCAACGAAGCAAAGGGTGATTAGCTCAGCTGGGAGAGCGTCTGCCTTACAAGCAGAATGTCGGCGGTTCGATCCCGTCATCACCCACCATGTTTTACGAGAGTTTTGCGAAAGCAAGACGGAAGCTGTCAAAAGCCTCCACCGACGCGCAGCGGTAGTTCAGTCGGTTAGAATACCGGCCTGTCACGCCGGGGGTCGCGGGTTCGAGTCCCGTCCGCTGCGCCATATCTGCTTTGAGGCCCACTGAACGCCTTGAAGCTAAGAAGAAGCTGCAAAGCGACTTCTAATCGATAGCAAAGACCCTGGTCGAAAGACCGGGGTTTTTTGTTTTTGGTGTACTGCAATCCATATGTTGGATGCTGTGGCGAGGGAGCTTGCTCCCGCTGGGCTGCGAAGCAGCCCTTGTTGTTGGTGGCTTCAGAGCCCCAATTTATCCCGCAACCCGTAATACCAAGCCCCCAACGCCGCAAAAGGCGTACGCAACAACTGACCGCCAGGGAAAGGGTAGTGAGGCAGGTCCGCAAACGCATCAAAACGCTCAGCCTGACCCCGTAGCGCTTCCGCCAGAACCTTGCCCGCCAGATGCGTATACGTCACGCCGTGGCCGCTGCAGCCCTGGGAATAATAAATGTTATCCCCCAGTCGCCCGACCTGTGGAAGACGCGACAGCGTCAGCAGGAAATTTCCGGTCCAGGCGTAATCGATCTTCACATCCTTGAGCTGCGGGAAGGCCTTGAGCATCTTCGGACGAATGATCGCCTCGATGTTCGCCGGATCCCTCGCGCCATATACCACGCCGCCCCCGAAGATCAGGCGCTTGTCGCCGGTCAGGCGGTAGTAATCGAGCAGGTAGTTGCAATCTTCGACGCAATAATCCTGGGGCAGCAGGCTATGAGCCAACTCATCGCCCAACGGCTCGGTGGCGATCACCTGCGTGCCGCAAGGCATGGACTTGGCCGCCAACTCTGGCACCAGATTGCCCAGGTAAGCATTGCCCGCCACGATAATGAACTTGGCCCTGACCTTGCCCTGTGGCGTATGCACAACCGGGCTGGCACCACGCTCGATGCGCACCGCTGGCGATTGCTCATAAATTACCCCACCCAGCGACTCCACCGCCGCCGCTTCGCCCAGCGCCAGGTTGAGCGGATGAATATGCCCGCCGCTCATATCGAGCATGCCGCCCACATACTCATCGCAAGCCACCACCTCGCGAATACGCCGCTGATCCAGCAACTCCAACTGGGTATGCCCGAAACGCTCCCATAAGCGCTTCTGCGACTCCAGGTGGCCCATCTGTTTAGCGGTGAGGGCGGCGAATACGCCGCCGTCCTTCAAATCACACTGAATCTGATACTTCGCCACCCGCTCACGAATGATCCGTCCACCCTCAAACGCCATGTTGCCCAGCAACTGCGCCTGCTGAGGGCCAACGCTGCGTTCGATCACATCAATATCGCGGCTATAACTGTTAACGATCTGCCCGCCGTTGCGACCCGAAGCCCCAAAGCCGACCTTCGCCGCCTCAAGCACGGTGACTTTGAAACCGTTCTCCAGCAAAAACAGTGCAGAGGATAGGCCGGTGTAACCAGCGCCGATCACGCATACATCCGTCTCGACGTCATCCTGCAGGGTAGGGCGCGGAGGGGTGGGGTTGGCCGACGCGGCGTAATAGGACGCTGGATAGGATGTGTTCGCCATTCTGCAACCTCTGTTTTATATTTTTTACGAATGCAGCGATCCTACCCGAGATAAAAATCGGCCGCCAGCCACCGCCAAGTCTTCGTCGCATCGGCGAAATTAAATATTTTGCATATTCATAGGGTTAGGTGAAAAAAAGGTGTTGACACCCCTCCGGAATTCCGTAGAATGCCGCCTCACAGCAGGCACGTAGCTCAGTTGGTTAGAGCACCACCTTGACATGGTGGGGGTCGTTGGTTCGAGTCCAATCGCGCCTACCAAACAAAATCCGCTCTGCTGGGCGGTCTAGAAGGGCCCACCGAAAGGTGGGCCCTTTTTTGTTGGCGTACACATAAGGACATGGTCATGCGGGTTGTCACTTCCATAACTTTTCTTGCTTTAGCACTTGCTGGTTGCTCTGGAATACCTTCAGTTCCATACGAAGAGCCTGCTCAATCAGAGGGCGTGGCGCGTGTTCGCGTTATCACGAACTCCGATGTGTATGGAGATAGCATCGTCGGCAGTTGTGCTCCTGCTACCCGGCATAAGATGGCAGAAGCCGGACGTTTCGGGCAGGACGGTACGGCGAGCATCAACTACCCGCAGTATCCCCTGAAGTCGGCGAGCATTGGCATACCGAAAAGAGTTTGGCCCAGTCTTATCCAGTACGTCCCTGCAATTCGGATGGGGGAAGGGGCTTACAAAGAGGTCGTGACCGAGTATCGCGTCAGGACGGATCTGCCATTCCAAATTGCAACCCTGGGCGCGACCATTGCGGGCAATGGCAGCTCTTACCGGACCTGTGGTGGCCAGGCGCTCGTTTACAAGCTGGAACCCGGGAAAGACTACGAAGCAGTGGTAGGGGTGGATGGCAGACCAAGCAAAGATGGCGAGCCAGCGCTTATTTGCATGTTGGCGGTTCTTGAAGTTACCACTTTGCCTGGCACTTCGATTGTGATCCCCCAAAAGCTGACGCCTGCTGCGCCTCCGCAGGTGGTCTGCAAAAACTGATAGGCACAGCCCGCCATTGAGCGGGTTTTGCGTCTAGCAGAAACGAGAAAGCCCCGACTTGGATCGGGGCTTTTGCGTTGCGGCGGATAACGAGAGGCATAGGCGCCTCTACAGTAATCGGGGCCTTTTCGTTTTCAGCCACGCTGGGTTTTTTGTTGCTTCAAATCCTCGTCATGAGTAGGGCCCAGGTCTTCATGTTTCAGTCTCGCAAGGCTAAAAGCGTCCCAGCCAAAGTTGCTGAGGCGTTCAGAACTTTCACTGAGCCACCAGAACTTATCGTCGTCATCGTCTAGAACTACGGTTGCGAGCTTTGGTGGAACGGCGGCGTACTCCTGTGCCAGTCCAATTGGCAGGCTCAATTCATCCAAGCCTTTATTTGCAAGATGCACGAGGTAACGGGTGGCCGTCGGCTCTTGAATTTGGCGAATCAACAATTTGGTTGGGTTCTGGCTCATTACCTTGACATCAACGTAGAGTTCAAGAGCATCCAGGGCGCGCTCGACCTGATCCATTTTGGAGGTGTGAAGAAAGTCGACCAAGCGATCGCCTTGGGCCTGATGCACACCGAGCAGTCGGCACAAGTCGGCCTTTCGCATATCTCGCTCCATCATGGTGTTCCAAAGCGCGATCTTCGCCACGGTCACCGCAGGTAGATGAACAACGTGTTCGCCTTCCAGCGGGGCGGACGCCGGCGGAATCGAGCGGCGCTCATCGACGTAGATGGAGAGGGTGGATTCAATCCCGTCCAAGGCTTCGCGGATAGCGTGCTTCCGATCATCGCCGTAGCTGTTCAGCTCTGGCAGGTCGCGGCAGAACACGGCAACGCCCGGGGCGCTAACGTCCTGTTCGAATCGGATTGGATAGTCGTACATCGTCACTCCTTGGAGGTGAAGTCCAGTGCTCAGGCGTGGTGAAAGGGCTCTTCAGAGCCCAGTTGTTTAATGATCGCCTTACCGGTCGGTTCCGGCTTTTCCTTGGAACTGTGATCCGCGAGGTAGCCTTGTTGCCGTGGGAGGACTTTGAAGTGGCTTCCTTTGCCTGCTTCGAAGGCCATCCTTTGGGTCTTCAACCATCGTCTGAGCTCGCTGAGCTTCATCACTTCGCTTGGTTGCTTGGATGAGTCCACTCTACAACATTTCTGTGTTAATACAACACTTGTGTGTTGTTTGGTTCGAGCAGTGCCCGGGCCATGCAGGCCACTTTTATTCTGAAATGACGATGGACCCTACTGATCTCTGCACAGGCACAGCTACCTGGATGAACTGACGAGCAAAACGAGCATCGCGCAGACCAGCTGTTTGCAGTTGATGGATGTAAGCGGGTGCCTCTCAGCTGTGTTGCGTCGACCGGTTGAATCCACAACCCTGAACGGACATTCATCGACGTCAGTTCAGGGTCGAAAACTGCTTGCTCCGCTATTGCAGCGGAACATACACATCAGTTTGCCAGTGATCCTGCGGTGTCTCGGGATAGATGCTCAAGTAATGGAAGAACAGCGGCTGGTCACGAAGTTCCTCTCCACTGCCAGGAAGCCAATCGCGGTAAATCGGGTAGATCGTTTCGCCGATGTGATCCGGTGACCCCTCATGTCGCGCCACGGCACAGCGACCGCCGGGAATGACGATTTCGCGCACGCCGAACTCATTCGGCGCCACGGCCTCGTGAATCTCGCCGCAGATTGCGAAGCGGAATGCTTGCGCAGGTGTCGTGTCGGGGTTGCCATAGGGAATGCCAAAGCTGCGACTCGACGCCACCGGCGACTGTCCGCTCTGCTTACGCCACTCGATGAACTTACGCACGCTCTCATTGACGAGCCCGGCGGGCCCGCAGTGTTCAAATGCTGCGACCCTGACTTCAGGGAATTGCACGATTCGTATTTGCATGATGATAGTCCTGGAAAAATGAGGGATTGAGAACACCGCATTCCAGACCTGCCAGTTCGGCTCTTTCCTGAACGCACTCGGCGTCATACCGAACGCCCGCCTGAACGCCCTGCAAAAAGCCTCCGGACTTTCGAAGCCGGCACCGAGTGCGGCCTCCAGTACCGAGTGATCAGCGGTGGCGGCAAGGCGATGCGCCGCGCGTCGTAATCGCATCAGTTGCACATAACGTGAAACAGGCACGCCTACGAACGCGGTGAATTGTCGATGGAAGTGAAATTCCGAAAAGTTCGCCACATGGCTCAACGTATTCACCGACAGATCACCTTCGAGATTCTCATTAATGTAGGCGAGGACGGCGTTGAAGCGTTTTGCGTAAGCGAAGTTGGTCGACATGTCAGACACTTGGAAAAGGCTCCTGGAAGTACGGTCGGCAATAGAGTCGACTATAGCGCCGTGAACGCGCCTAGCCGCGTTTGCTCAAGGCACGTTTTGGGTTGGCACGTCTGATCTCTTCCAGGGCGATGTGAAGGGCGGGGGCATGTCAGGTGTTTACTTCTGGCCGTTCTCTGCCGGTGCTCACTGCTTCGTTTGCTGGTCAAGTCGAATGAGAAGGGAAAAAAGGATGAAAAAATTCTCAGATTTATTTTGGTACCCGCGCTTTGCGGGCCAAGTCCTATAAGTTAGTGCCCTGTAAGTGATAGTCTACGAGCTCTTCTATAAATGATATTGGATACAGTTATGACACGCTGTTTGAGGACGCTCGGAGCTAGCCTCGCTAACAGTATAGTGATCCCCGCCGCTTGGTTGTCGGGGCTTGTGACGATAGGACTCTTGTGGGGCATGATAGAGTTTTGGCCCGATAAGCTTACAGTCGAAGGACGTCAGCTCTTCCTGGCTTCTTTTTTTATTTTTTTTCTCGCCATATGGCACTTGATACGGCGCAAGCGACGAGCAAAAGCACTTGTAGCCTCCATCAACCTGAAAGAAAGTCTGAACCTTGACGACACTCGGCTGCTCGGCTATCCAAGCCCCCTATTTTTTGTCTTCGACCTCCCCAACAAGAAACTCGCTCAATGCCAAAGCGCCACCGGCGACTATCAAATTCGAGACTTCACGTGGGTGACAGGCTGGCAGTTTGAGTGGCTACGGATTGACAGCCGGGTGTCGGGCGGGGTTCTGCAAATAGTCGATGGGGCAGGCATGAGCGTTCCTGCCGACGAGCTACGGCGTAAATTCATAAAATTCTCACTGGTTCTGACGGTTGCCGATACAAGTCATCCTCCCTTCCGTTTTCCAATGAACCGGAGCGCAGCTGAAGGGTGGTGTACCCGGTGCAATGTGCTTTTCAAGAGCTAAACGAAGCATCACACCAGAAGACAATTATTTTTAGAGCTCGCGGCAGCGCTGCTATGAGGGCTCAAACGAGCGTTGCGAGAGGCATTGACGCAAATTCCTACACAAACCTCGGAAACGAGCGCATTGCAGCATTTGGGTATGCAACTTATTGTCTTTGTGTCGCACAGATGGCGATTCGGGTTTGGCGACTCGATTGAATGAAGCGCAGAAGCTCCTGCTCCTAAATCAATTGAATGAAGGTACTGCTCATGCCCCGATACATGCCCATCACCGGCATCGACTGCATCCCCGCAACTCTGCTCATCGACACCGAAGCGCCTCTGGACGTCCTTTTCGAAACCGCCGATTACCGCATCCGCACGGTGACCCAAGTCTTGGAAAATATCGCGTTTCGCTCGGACATCAGCTCAGACACGGTGGTGCTGACGGATTTTTGTAAATTGCTGACCACATCGTTACGTGATGGTTGTGATGTCATGGATGTGATTGGAAGACGATTGCGGGCGCAGGCGGCGGAATAATGAAGACGAGCGACTTATAAGCCGCCCGTTTCATAAGAGGAGAACAGGGACAGACTACGATTATGAGACCGACCGATTTTACAAGCGAACTCAAAATCGTGGTTTGTCCCGGTGTCTAATCCGTTCGTCAGGCAGGTGAATGATTAGCTGCATGCCCAGGCTGCGCATGAAGATCAATGCCTAGCGCATGAATGACCTTGAGTACGGTATCGGGGTAGGGAAGAAAATGGGGGCAGCCCATGACCTGTGAACTCAAACCATGGTCTGTCGCCAGTCTTTGCTGACCTCGTCCTTGCCTCGTAGCAGCGAAGTAATGGTGCTAAATTCTGCGCGTCCAGCGTACGGGCCCATCTGGCTCGGCGGGATATTTAACGCCTCTCTCAACCGATTTTGTGGATATGGAAATTCAATGAGCACATCCAAGCTTTCGATTACGCTGTCCTGCGCTGCAGCTGTTTTGATGTTGAGCGGATGCGCTGCCTCTGTAAAAAGCGGCGGGACTGAAACGCTCGTCATTCAGGAGTCAGCCAAGCAGAACCTGGTCGTAAACTTTCAAGGCAATAGCAAGGTTCAACAAAACGAGGACTGGCCTCGCTTGAAACAAGAGTGGAATGACGCCCTGCACGTCGAAGCGACTCGCGCCGGCTACAGCCTTAAAGAGGCTCAGGCATCAAGCCTCGACGGCAAGGACGGTGTCGGTATCAAGATCAACGTGACCAATTTCCGTTACCTGACCCCAGGTGCTCGCTACGGAGCCGGGGTCATGGTGGGAAATGCGTGGGTCAATTCCAGTGCAGACTACTCGGACTTGAAATCGGGTCGCCTGATTGGAACTCGCACCTATGACACGTCGTCGTCTGCTTGGGAAGGTGTCATGTCGGCTATGACCAAAGAGCAGGTTCAGGCTATTTCTCAGGAAATCATCAGTGATATCAAGAGCGCAAAAGCCAAGTAATGCGATCCTGGCTAATCAGCGGCGATGACCGGGGCGGTGTCAATCTGATGCACGCCGCTGTTGATCTTTCGGAAAGCGGATAGGTAACAGGGAAAACGGGGACAGGTCACGATTATGAGATTCAGATGAATTCAAAATCGTGGTCTGTTCTAGTTTTTAGTGCGTGGCTAGTCCTCTATTCTAGTTTTTCAATGTCTCCGTTTGAAGTTTTGAAGTAGCTTATTATGTCTTTCGGTTGCAAGCCGGAGATTATTTTCATATCGTTGAGGCTGTTGAAATGAAAAAGCTTTAGTTCTTCTGCGTATGTGGCGACAATGGTTTCGTCATTTTCAAGGTGGCATACATACATGTTGTGAAATGGGGGGCGCGTTTCGGGCCAGTCATGGGGCTTGGTGGTGGTGGATGGTATTGGGCCAGCGAACGTTTGATTGTTTCCTGATTTGAAGTCTTCAGTTAGATTTCCTGTATAGAATTCTAGGTGGCCGATAACGTACTCTATTTTTCGAGTGCGAGGTGATGCGGACGGAAAGTGATAAAAGTCATTAAAGTCTCGGACTAGACAAGAGTCCGTGTCGCTGTAGTTTCCTGCGGCCTGGTTCCCCTTGAAAATTTTCCATGATTCCCAGTAGGTTATAGTTTTGTTTGGGGTTTTTTCTATAAAAACTTTGTCTACCAATGAGAATTCTCTTGTTGTAATGGTGACTTTTTGTACTAGATATCCATCTGATGTGGGGTTGTTAATGGCAAATGAGCATTTCCAACTTACATCTCTTCCTTGTGTTCTGCTAGGCAAGTCCAGAGAAACTATTGCGATTCTAGGTTTGTCTTTCATCAATTCCATATGTGCGATCTCCAGAAGGTATTACTTTTCGGACTCCAAGAACCTTAGCTGACTCATGGTTGAACGCCTGATCACCGGTGGAGTAGACCAAGGCTCCAGTATGATCGATACCACGACAGGTCACGAACGCTGGTGTCTTGTGAGAGTGGTCCTTAGCTATCCAACTCTCCGAACTGGGAGCATAGCTGCGTATGGAAAAATCGTAAGGCTGCGATCGTGGGGCGAGCCGATTGCAAGTGAGCTCAAAATTGTGGTGTGTTCCCAGTTTTCTTTTTTGCTCGAAACCTTGTCGCCCAGTCTTGTACCGAGAGCGCGAATGGTTGGCCGTTAGCCGGGTCTGGACACCTGCGTAGTGGTCTGGCGTGATGTAATCGCGTCGAAGCTGATGAAACAACGGGCCCGAGGAAGGTTAATCAATGCCAAAGAAACAGCAGGAAAGCAAAGCAGCGACGGCTGCTGACATTGAGCGCTCCATCCAGGCACTGAACAAGATGGCTGAACGCCTCTGGGGCGATGGTCGGGAGGCTGAGGCGAAAGCCCTGCTCGATGCCTTGGACGCTTTAAACAGGGCGCTCGACAGGATCAGGATCGGGGAGAGTCGCAGGGTTCTTCATTGAGGCGTGAAGGAAAAGTGAAGAACACGGAGTCGGCGTACCTTTGGCGCGCAAAGAAAAGCCCGACTGGGGAGGCCGGGCTGAAAGGGTTTCACAAGGAGCTGAGGTAACCATAGGCGCTCGGCTGTGAAAGGAATGTGAAAGATTGCGTTCAGTACGAGTTTTAAAATCGTGGTCTGCTCCTGGTTTCTGAAATCGAGCAATCTCTACCGCATGCGGCCTACACTGGGCTAGCTCTCTAATCGAAGGACATGGAATGCTCATCGTCTTTAGCGGCCTTCCCGGCACCGGAAAAACGACTATCGCCAATGATCTTGCCGCTACGACAGGCGCCGTGTACCTGCGGATCGATACTATTGAGCAGGCGATTCGAAACTCGGGCGCTCTTGCGCAAGACGTAGGGCGCAGTGGCTACATGGTCGCCAATGAGCTTGCGCGGAGTAATCTCCGTTTGGGCCGCACAGTCATCGTTGATTGTGTCAATCCCGTTCTCGAAAGCCGAGTCGCGTGGAGCGAAATCGCCTCACAGGCGAGTAGCCGATTGGCAAACATCCAAGTGATTTGCTCCGATAAAGATGAACATCGGCGCCGGGTCGAAACAAGGAGGGTTGATATTCCCGGGCTGACGCCACCCACTTGGCAGTCGGTACTGGATCATGAATATGAGCCGTGGGAGGAAGCTCCGTTTTGCATAGACACAGCCTTGATCTCTCCGGTGCAAGCGGTCTCGATGATCATCGACCGATTTCTGCCCAGTGAGTAGCGTCGGCTAAGTCTAAGGTGGCAAGGAGTGATTTCATCACAAATTAAACGACCAGCGGTACAGAAGCCGATAGTATGTTCTCTACCGATTTCAGCGGCACTCTATACGCACCGATCTGCACGCTCTCCCAAGTTAACTGATTGTCAATAAAGACTTTTTACATTCTTCAAGAAGGTTGGATGCGCATTGCTTTCAGCGTTGCAGCGCAAAAATAGCTTACAGAAATAGCCTGTCCGACTTGCAGTCGTCGTCCGACTGTCAATGTTGACAGGTTTCAAGATGCTTTTTTCTACTTATAACCATCACGGAGGAGTTGCCGAAGTCGTCAATAACATAGAGGCAGTTTTTCTCTAGGAACGCCCGAGCAATTTAGCTGAAAAGCGGCTGGAAATTTATATCTTCTCCAGCTTTTTGGGAGTGTTATCTTATGAAAAATCTCGTAAAAATAGTAGAGCCCATGAGCCGTGCTTTAAAAGAAGCAGGTTACCCTAAGACTGTACTTGTGGTGGATCCTGCTCTAGGGGTGAGGTTTGGCGCTGCCCGGTTGAGACCTTATCAAGAAGAAGATGGAAGATGGTCAGCAGAGTTCAATTTTGATATGAATATGACCCTTTCTCGTCAAATTCTCTTGGAGCATTATTTGTCGATTCTTCAAAAAAATCCTACTCTGTTTCTTTCTATGCTTGCATTTACTAAATATGGGACCTTATTTTTAACCCCTGAGGATAAGGTTCTGACGTCGGTAGATACCTTGATGAGTTATGTCAATGACTCGTGGGCGCTAATTGAAGACTTTCCTGTTAGTCCCTTCGGTTCCGATTACTCGGTTACAACGATTGGAAAACTCATGGAGGACCGAGAGTCTAATCGATTGAGTGTTAACTTTAGGATTGAGTGCTTGTATGCTCCTGCGGCGAGTAAAGAAAATCTGGTCCGAGATATACGTCGTTGGTTCATGCCTCTTATGACCTGCATGGGGGTCTTAATAAGGCCGGGCGGTGGTGATATCACTTTTTATACTAACAGTGGTGGATTTTTTTTGATGCACCCTGTTTACGGGGAGTTGCAAGGCGGTGTGAGTTATCTTCCCTTTAATACGTGGGATGGAGAGGATACCGTCTATGCAGAATCAGACTTGGCTCTTATCTAACAAACAATACATTGATATATTAAATTTCCAGGCGAACGATGCACGGGGTGGCTTGATTTATATGAGAAAACCACGACAGACCACGATGATGAGACGGGCTGGCAACAAGTGAACTCAAATCGTGGCCTGTCCCCGATTCTAATGTCATGGATGTGATTGGAAGACGATTGCGAGCGCAGGCGGCGGAATAATGAAGACGGGCGACTTATAAGTCGCCCGTCTTCATTAAATGTGGGAAAGCTCCAAGAACGGAAGGGCAGGCAGGAATCCGCCACTACTTCGTTACTGAAATCGCAGATGGTACAGCATCAGAGTGCGGCGTTTCAGAGACAAAGCTCTCCGTATGAATGATTTGGTTTGTAGCCCCTGCCACTTCAGCGAGTCGGCAGGCAAAAAACTGGCTTCCGTGGTTTTTTATGCCGCCAGCTGTTTTTTCCAGGTCGAAGCGGAGATCTCTAACGGGAGATTTTCGCTTGTTCGGTGGGACAATAATATTGATTGGCATACGGATGTAAGCCAGAGCTTCGCCGTGCTCGAAGATACGGTCGATTTCCACTTCTTCGGTATTCTTATCTCGAGGCGGGTTAGCGGTGGAGAACCAACCGGTAACTGGCGATGAGTTAAAGGCGATTACTTTATCAATCCTGATCGGATGTGTTGCTGATCGAGGCATTGCATATGCCAACTGCTGAGCAAGCCCGCCGCCAAGTGAATGGCCAACAGCTACAACCTTGACTGTTGCGGGGAGTTTACCCCGATGTATACGGTCTTGAAGCTCAGCCTCGAAGGCCCTGGATACCCAGTCGCGCGTAATATCGTATTGGTCTTCACCTCTGAGCCAAGTCGGGATAAACCATCTAGCGTTAGAGATCCAATCCTGCTTTTGATCCCCCTCGGTGCCCCGAAACACAATCGCCACTTCTGAAACACTCGCAGCCTCTGTTCCAGATCGGTGCTCCCAGACGCTAAAAAATAGCTTTGCGTCTTCTGCCCGTTCCGCCAGGACTTTCGAAGGGAAGTCAACCCAGGCGTACCAGCCTGGTGTTGGGACTAGCTGTGTACTGTCAGGCTGGCAGGCCTGATCAAATTGCTCCTGTAAAGATGGTTGGCGAGCTTTGTTGTTGGCAATGGCTAGCTCTTGCTTATAGTTGGGCCAAGCCAAGTGATATGCATTAGCTGCGAGGGCCGTGTATTGCCAGTACATTTTTGCTGGCCCCTCTCTCTCGTGTACTACAAAACTTGACTGTTTTGGCTCGCGAATCAATACAGTGCCTTCTTTCTGAAACCATACACTGCACCCTGCCTGCAAAACAGCAATCAGTAATAAACCGACGCTTCTTAGAATCATGCTGCTGCGCTCCCTGTGTGATGGCTTCATGCTATCAATAGGTATAGCAACTCGTTTGGTAGTTGCAACACGCAGCAATACGTTATTTTTTGATTTTGTAGCGAACCTTCTGGGGCAGAACTTCGCCTCCAGCTTTGTATAGCGCAATTATTCCCCTGCTTCCAATTTCGAGCGCTAAGGCCACGATGGGGGCAACATCGGGTGTTGAACAGCATTTTGTCGAAAAACACCGCGCTCGTAGCTTGAAGTGCGGGTGGACAAATGGCACACGCTGATCGGCGATCCGTAAGCCTTCGAGCTACACCATCTTGCAACTCAGACCTTGATCCGTCTAAACCTTCACCGTCAGGCGTGTGCTGCGCGCTCAAACGACCTCGTCGGCCCATTGGTGGCAGCTGGGGCTGCAATGGTCGCGGCAGCATGCACTTCAGGACGAATGCGCAGCATCACCTTCCCAGAGGCAGTCCCCTCCGGGCTGACTCCTTATTCGGAACAGTCCGCCAAATAATCCTCGATAGCGCTAGCAAATTCGGCGCGCAGCTCTGTCACTGACTCGGCGTGAAAGCTGATGATGTCACGTCCCCCCAAAACTCGACCAACGAAGATGTCGTCACGCTCATCAAACTCAACTCGGGCGGTATAGCCCTTATAGGTAATGCTGTTCATAGTTCAACTCCTCCCCGCTGAAGAAATTCTCGAGCTTCTTCTACCTGATAATTCTTGGCTTCCTTTCCTGGGTGCGAACTCCACCGTCATTGCTCATTCAGCCGTTACTCTGCCCCAACAACCACTCACTAAACCCCCGCACCGCCACCTGCCGCTCCCGCCCTGGCACGCACACCACGGTATACCGCGCACCCGCCAAGCGAACCTCAGGGCGATATTCAACCAGCTCCCCACGCGCAACAGCCTCAGCAACCAACACATTGCTGGCAAGCACCAGCCCGTGCCCGGCGATCGCCGCCTGCAGGGCGTGTTGTTCCTCGTCATAACGCCGAAAACGCGCGTTCTCCAGCCAGCCTAGGGTGCCGGCCTTGGCACACCATGCAGGCCAGTCGACTGCAACGTTTGCGCTGCTCAGCCATGGCACGTCGATCAGTTCGACGGGTGAGCCCGCCGCGGGTGGTTGCCAACCGGGGCGGCAATAAACGCCAAAGTGCTCATCCAACAGAGGCTGTTCAAACAGCTGTGGGGCCGGCCTGAAGAGGGCGCGGATCGCCAGGTCGATGCTGGCGTCACGCTGCAGGTCGACCACGTCGTTGCTGGTATGCAGCCTGACGTCGATCTCCGGGTACAACCGATGAAAATCCCCGAGCCGCGGTATCAGCCACAGGCTGGCGAATGCCGGCGTCGTGCTCACCACCAGAGACTGTGCCGCACAAGGTGGTGACAGCACCTGCAGGCCATGTTGGATATCGAGCAGGGCGCGGTGCATGAAAGGGTGAAGGCGCTCGCCATCGGCGCTCAGGCGCACGTTTTGGCTGGAGCGTTCGAACAGTCGCACGCCAAGGAAGGCTTCAAGACTTTTGACTTGATGGGAGATCGCCGCCGGGCTGACATTCAGTTCCAGGGCTGCTGCCTTGAAGCTGCCTAGCCGTGCGGCAGACTCAAAGCCACGCAAGGCGGTGAGGGGCAGTTTGGCGAACATGAGCGGGTAGGTTACTCAGGTTGAGCGTGGCTCAATTTAGCTCAATTGTGCGCGAGGGCTCAACTTGCCAGGCTGGGGTCTTCCAAACCGGCTCAGGAGCCCAGCGATGCAAGGTACGCCCCGTAAAATCCTCCAGGCCATCCTCTACGAAGCCGGTGGCGTGCTGTTCGTGGCACCGGCGCTGGCGCTGACCTACGGTCAAGGCATGGGTTATTCAACCCTGCTGTCGCTGGTGATTTCCGCCGTCGCGCTGGCCTGGAACATGCTTTTCAACGGCCTGTTCGAGTGGTGGGAGCGCCGCCAACCCAGTCGCCATCGTAACTGGCAGCGGCGACTACTCCATTCTCTGGGATTTGAAGGCGGCTTGACGTTGATTCTTACCCCGGTGATTGGCGCGTGGTTGGGCATCAGCCTGTGGTTGGCGCTGGTGACCAATCTGGGGTTGTTTGTATTTTTCTTTTTTTACGCACTGGTTTTTCAATGGCTGTTCGATCGAGTGTTCGATGTTCCGCTTTCTGCGCAGACCGATCAGGGGTCTGCGTCCAGCGCCCGCTGAGTCAGTTGCACGACGTGACATTGCGCCTGGTTGTTGCTGATCGTCAGTCATAACCGGGTGCCGATGCTAAAAAACTCATCCAGAAGCCGATAAAAATAAATTCGATCCCGATCAACCTCGATCACTCCATATCGTCGCAGAAACGGCGCTACCCATTGTTCTCCCAACCCCTCGGCAATGTCCCGAGTTGCCAGCGCCAGGTCTTGGTATCGATGCGTGTAACGGGGTGGTGGTTGATTCGTCCTGGGGGGCACCGCAGCTCCTTGGAAGGTCTGGGTCGACCGTCATGAAACCACACATTGGCCCGCCGTGGCAGGGTGTCATTGGTCGGCGACTCGTCTAGACCGGGGGTTTATGCCGGGTCAAGGGTTGCCACTCAGGTTGTTGGCGACTACCCTGAAAATGTTTGGATTGTTACGAGAAAATTCAAGCGTGGCAATTTTCGGTCAACCGACTTAAGGATGAGGTGAACACAATGTTTTCTCATGAAGGTGCTGCAATAGAGGTGCTGCTATTCATTTTTGGCTTTGCCGGGTTTGCCCTGGCACTGTGGTTTGTTCACGCCTATTTTGAGCGAAAGACTAAAAATGGTGTAAAAAAACAACATTCAGCTCATCGGGGTAGTTGAGCGTTGGCTGATACTGCTTCCCAAGAATTTTTAATCCTCAGAAACAACAAGCCCGCACACTCATGATGAGGCGCGGGCTCTCGATGATCCAAGCCTGCAATCAGAGACGCATGCCTTTGAACGGGTTCCAGCCTTGCTCGCCTTTCACTTCCTTGAGGTAGTAGGCGTAGTTGGCCATGAGTGCGTACATCATCGACATGGCGATGCTCAGGCCTGTACTCAACGGCCGCGGAAACTCCATGCCGAGGATCGCGAAAATCACGCTCAACGCGATATTGATCGCCAGGAAAATACCCAGCAGGGCGAGGTTTTTCTTCCAGAGGCCGAGGACGAACAGGTAGATAGGGCCAAAGAAAAAAGCAATCACGTTGGCGTTGATGAGGATTTTCTTCTTGACGCCTGGCAGCGTCTTGACGGCTTCCTTATAGCGCGGGTCGTTTGGTGCGCCATAGGTTTCAAAGAAGTCAAAGCGTTCCTGCCACTTGGCGCTGTATTTACCCGTGCTTTGTACTTGTTCAGTTGTGCTCATTTTGCAAGGCTCCTGCTTTCCATTAGTAATTTTTCTTTCTTCCAAGAAATCCTGTGCTCTGTTTCTAGCGCATTGATTGCTTTGATCTTTGACAAAGGGCGCGAGTGAGTCGCGTGAGGTGTTTATTTTGCCGTTTTATGGGCCTTGGTGTGGAACATTCCGCACTGGCCGCTGGAACGGTCGCCTGGTCTGTGACGTGCTTCACCCTATTTTTTCAATGGGGCCCCCGGTGTGCTGAATCCGGATCGGGAGCAGCAGGTCGAGAACAAAGCAGCACAACTAGACGGTTGACCTTCAGGAGCGGCTGACGCGGTCACCGTAGACACGGATCATGTCCAGCAGGTTCTTGACCCGCAGCGGCAGGTTGCCGGCTGGATAGACCGCATGCATGCGCGGGTCTTCACCCGTGCTGGAGGTTAGCTTGTACTCAGGGAACACCCGCACCAGGCGTCCCGCAGCCACTTCCGGCTCCGCCAGCCAGTCGGCCAGGCGGGCAATCCCGGCACCGGCCAGCGCAGCCTGGAACACCGCCGTGCCGGAACTGAAGCGAAACTTGGGGTGCACGCGAAAGCTGCCGGCCTGGCCCGGCCCACGAAAATTCCATTCCTTGAGAATCCGCGGCGCCGTGTGCAGGATCAATGCGTGCTGTTCCAGCGCCTCGATGGATGTCGGCAGCCCGCATCGCTCCAAGTAGCCAGGGCTGGCATAGAGGTAGCGCGAATAGTTCCACAGCGGGTAGCCGATCAGGTCGCTGGATTGTGGGAAGGCGCCGCGAATCGAAAAGTCCAGCTTGCCCTCGACCGGATCGACCGCCGCATCGGTAAAGATCACATCCACGCTGACATCGGGATAACGCTGGCTGTACTGGGTGATCAACTGGGGGACCACCATGTGGGCCAAGGATTGCGGTGCGGAAAAGCGGATCCAGCCGGTGGCCAGGCCGCTGAGCCCGGCCAGGTCCTCGTCCGCCTCACGTTGCAGATCGAGCATTCTGTGGGCGTGGGGCAGTAGCCGCTCGCCGGCCTCGGTCAGCGTCACGGCATTGGCCGAGCGATTGAACAGCTTGACCCCAGTGCGTTCTTCCAGCCCTTGAATGACGCGGGTCAGCGAGCTGGGGGAGCGCCCCAGGCTGCGGGCTGCGACGACAAAGCTGCGCTTGCGGGCCACCGTCGCAAAGGCTTCAAGATCAGCCAACATATCCAGTGCCACCGGCTACCTCATTGCACTTTTCACAATATGACATTGCAACACAAAAAAGCCCCTTCCGTTAGCCTTCCCGTTCTCAGCACAAGGACGTAGGTAGACAGGAGCGATGGATATGTCAACGCTGGATGAAACGCTCAGAAAAGCAACCGCCCTTGCGGGCGAAGCGACCCACGAATGGCTGGTGCCAAAAGCCCCCCTCTCGACAGAAAAGCCTTTGGTCGAATTACAGCTTTCCTACGAAGAAAAAAGAAAACTCCACAACGAACTCAGGCATTTCGCGATCGGCGACAGCGCCAGCGGCCTGCGGCAGATGCCCGCCCTCGGACGCTGCCTGGAACAACTGCTGGCTCCGGAAAAATCCCGCTTGCTGCGTGATTTCCAGCACTGCGACGAGGTGGCGCTGGTGATCCGTGGCCTGCCGGTCGACGCGCAGTTGCCGGCGACGCCCTACGGTGGCAACCCGGATATTGCTGAACTGCCGGTGGTCGCCGGGGCGATCCTCGCGGTACTCGCCGTGCTCGGCACCTGCCCGGTGGGCTACCAGGGCGAGAGCGAGGACAGCATATTTCGCCATGTCTCGCCCAAGCAGCAGCGGGAAACCGAGAGGAGTTCTTACGGCTCGCGCCTGGACCTGGGCATGCATGTCGACAATCCACACCTGCCGCTCAGTTGCGAGGCCGTGCAGCAGTTGTCTGCCTGCCCCGAGTACCTGAGCCTGACCGGCTTGCGCTGCGAGCTGACGGTGCCGACGCGGATTGTCGCGATTGCCGACGTGCTCAACATGCTGCCGGACTTCGTCGAGCAGGAACTGCTGCGCCCGAGCTTTTCAGTCCGCCGGCCGGACTCGTTCGCCCGCCAGGACACGGTCCTGGAACAAGTCCCGCTGCTCTACCGGCCCAGCAGCGGGGGCCTGCACTGTCGCTACAACATGGCCAGCATCAGCGCTCACTGCGAGCACTCGCGACTGGCCCTGCAACTGTTCGCCGCCGCCGCCAATCACCCCGACGTGGTCCGCTCGGTACTGCTGCAGCCCGGCGACATGCTGATCTTCAAGAACCAGCAGACCCTGCACGCACGCGATGGCTTCGCGCCGCGCTACGACGGCCTGGACCGCTGGATGCTGCGGGTCTTCGGCGTCAACGACCGCAAGCGCCTGCTCCCGTTTTCGGCCACCCACCCCTTTATCGCCAGAGCCTGATCCAATGTTCGATATCGTCCTGCTATGTGTCTTCGCCTTCGCCGCCGGCCTGATCGATGCGGCCGTCGGCGGCGGCGGCCTGATCCAGATCCCGGCACTGTTCAATGTGCTGCCCGGCGCCCAGCCCGCCGCCCTGCTCGGCACCAACAAGGTCGCGGCGGCCTGCGGCACAGCCTTTGCTGCGCGCTCGTTCGTGCGCAAGGTGGTGATCGACTGGAGCCTGGTGGTTCCTGCCGCCGGCGCGGCCTTTGTCATGGCCTTCGCTGGCGCGGCGACGGTATCGCTCGTGCCGCAGGCCGTGATGCGCCCGGCGGTATTGGTGCTAATCGTGCTGATGGCGATCTACACCTTCTGGAAAAAGGACTTCGGCAGCCTGCACAAGCCCATGCGCATCGGCACCAAGGAGAAGCTGCTGGCGGTACTGGTCGGTGGCGCCATCGGTTTCTACGACGGGTTGTTCGGACCGGGCACCGGCAGCTTCCTGATCTTCCTGTTCATTCGCTGCTTCGCCTTCGACTTCCTGCACGCCTCGGCGTCGGCCAAGCTGGTGAATATCGCCACCAATGTCGCGGCGCTGCTGTTCTTTATCCCGAGCGGCAACGTGCTCTACTTGGTAGCGCTGCCGATGGCGCTGTTCAATATCCTCGGCGCGCTGACCGGCACCTGGCTGGCGGTGCGCAAGGGAGTGCCCTTTGTCCGCGCGTTGTTCCTGGTGCTGCTGGTGATTCTGATCAGCAAGCTGTCCTATGACCTGATCTCGGTGGGTTGAGTTGCCCATAGCCCCGCCAAAAAGTGTTCGGCAAGCAGATTCAGCCCCATACTCTCGGTTTTTGCACCGCAGATATCCAGATGAGGCCCTGTTTTGTCGAATGTTGAACCCCAGTTGCACGCGCTGACGTTGAATCACATCTATGACGGTTTCAAACAGCTGATCCCAATCTCTCTTTTCGTCGTCGTGTTCGGCGTTGCTTTCGGCCTGGCGGCTGCGCAAACGGGCTTGAGTGATACGTCAGCCGTACTCATGAGCACGCTGGTTTTTGCCGGCGCTTCTCAATTTGCCGCACTGGATCTGTGGGGGCAGCAAGTGCCGGTCGTTCCCCTGATGATCACCGTCTTCGCTATCAACGCCCGGCACTTGTTGATGGGCGCGACGCTTTACCCGTGGCTGCGGGAGCTGCCCGTTGCCAAACGCTACGGTGTCATGCTGGTTGTTTCTGACGCCAACTGGGCCATGGCGATGCAGGCGCTCAGTCGTGGCAAGCCGGGGCTCGGGCTTTTATTCGGCGGCGGCATTGCGCTCTGGGTCGCGTGGATCCTGGGCAGTTGGCTGGGACTTCATTTCGGCAGCGCCATTGAGAACCCGGTCAGTTTCGGACTCGATATGGTGATGGGCTGTTTCTTGTTGGCGATGGTCGTGGGCGGGAAGAAAAACCTGCGCATGTTCATTATCTGGACCGTGGCGGCCTGCTCATCGCTGTTGGCTTACTGGTACTTGCCGGCGAACAGTCATGTCGTGGTCGGCGCTTTGGCGGGGGGCATTCTGGGTGCGCTGTGGATGGAGAAAACACAATGAGCATTGAAACGGCGGGTTACGGCACCCTGATTGTCATATTGATAATGGCCGCGGTGACATTGGCGACTCGGTGGGGCGGTGTTTTCGTGATGTCGTTCGTGCCGATCAACTATCGGGTGCAACAATTCATCACGGCCATGTCCGGTTCGGTGTTGGTGGCGGTGTTGGCTCCGCTGGCGGTTAAAGGTGATAACGGCGCACGCCTGGCTTTGCTGACTACGGCGATCGTCATGCTGATACTGAAAAAACCGTTGCCGGCAATTGCGGCCGGCATACTTGCAGCGGCTTTAGCCAGGCAGTTCTGAATGGTCGAGTCGCCCGCGAACAAGCGAGCGACGAAACCCCATCAACACCCAGGTCAAAAACTCAGCGCCGCCGCTTCCCCAAACGAGTGATCCTGTACACCCGTCATAAAGTGCAGCGACATCTCCTGTGGCGCCTCGATGGGCGGAATTTCAAAACTCCCCACCACCTGCCCCTGAAGCGCACTCAGCCGCATCGACTCTTCTTCCTTTAACTTTGCCATTCTCGCGTGATTCGCTGCGATTTCGTTGAGAGTTGACACGGTACATCTCCGTTTGCTGACCAAGCATTGATTAATTTGCCGCCGCGTCAGAATTACGTCGTTCTTGGCTGCTGAGACAAGTCAGTGCAAGCCCTGAGCCAGACGTGGCCGCCTGTTGGCTCCGCCACTGGACAGGTGACGAATGGCGGGGGCAGACGTGCATTGACGGCGGCAACGTTGCAACCATGCCTCAACAATAAGTCACTGATAATACAAACCGCTCCCCGGCAGGGTCAGTCGGTCTCGGCGCTGTAGATGCTTGACCGGTGTGTCGAATACCTGTGCACCACAACCACCCCGGCTCCGATCAGGCTGGTGGCAACCGCCAGCAGCAGAATCACCTGCTGCGTTCCAATAGGCGCGGCCAGCACCGCGACCAGTAGGCCTGCGAGTGGTTGCGACAGGTTGTTGAGCAGCGTGATGACGCCGACGGTCTTGCCGAAGTCCTGGGGCGGAATGACTTGCTGGCGGAGGGTGCGGAAGTAGACGTTGAACATTTTGTCGAAACCGACAATCAGCAAGAAACCGACGACGTAGCCCCCTGTGTTCGGGCTGAGCGCAGTGATGAAGGCGCCGACGGCAATCAGCGTGTAGGAGAGGGCGCCCAGCAGTTTCAAGGGCAGGGTCAGCCGGGCGAGGAGGAACAGAATGAGGATGGTGGTCACGGCACCGGCTGCCTGTAGGCCTGCGTAGTCATCCTTGCCGGCGCCGTAATGGCCGATGACCATGGCCGCCGAGGTGGCGAGGGTGACGCCGATGATCAGGTTGACGCCCACTGCCAGGCTGATGATTTTTTTCAGTTCTGCCAGGTTGCGGATGTGGCCGAAGGCAATGCGCAGCGGGTTCAGCCAGAGGTCATGATGCTGCTCGAAGGTTTCCAGGGTGACCGAACTGATGCGCTGCCAATACAGCATCGCCAGGTCTGCCAGCAGGAACAGCCCGGCAATCGCTAGTACCACCCAGTGCCAGGCCCACACCTCAAGCAGCAGCGCAGCGATCAGCGGGCCCAGCACCAAGCCGGTCTGGTCGGCTATTTGCGAGTAGGACAGGGTCTTGGTGTAGGTGTAGTGCTTGAAGATGTACGGCATCACCACTTCGCGGGCCATGATGCCCTGGGTGGTCAGCACGCCGCACAGGGCCGAGAGCGCGACGATCCAATAGATCCCGCCGAAGACGCCATGGAGCACGACCGCCACCCCGCAGGCGACGGCGCGATAGACCTGGCTGATGTGCAGGATGCGAATCGGCGAGAACTTGTCGCACAGCGCGCCGCAGATCGGGAACGACAGGTAGCGTGGCAGGGACTCGACGAAGAACGCCAGGCCTGCCCAGGAGACGCTGTTGGTGGTCTGGAAAACAATCAGCGGGACGATGAACAGCAGAATCTGGTCGGCCAACCGGGAGAGGAACATCGAGACGAAAAAAGCCAGGTAATCCTTGCGCATGAAACTCCTTGATTGCTGTGTTCAGGTGCATCCGGTCCAGGCAAGCGGCGCGCAGTGTGATATGGAACTAATATCACCGTTAGTCTCTATATCTTTACAGGGGACATCCCTTTTTTGAGAGAACTGCCATGTTCAAATCGCGCTCGTTGATTGCTGCAGTGACTTGTTTCGCCCTGGCGGCTGGCCCAGGCATTGTTGTCGCGGACCCGGGCAACGGCAAGGGGAATGCTCAATTCGATCAAGGTCCTGGCCAGGGAGGCAAAGGCGGGCAAGGCAACAAGGGCGGTCAAGGAAATCCCGGTAACAAGGGGAACCAGGGCGGCAAAGGCAACCAAGGTGGTGGCGGCGGCGATTGGCATAACGGCCCGAGCCTCGACCGCAGCGGCATCCTGGGTGTGATTGGCGGATATCGCGATTACTGGAGCCCCGGCCCGGCGTTGCCGCCAGGCATCCAGAAAAATCTTGCACGAGGCAAGCCGTTGCCACCCGGTATCGCCAAAAAGCTCGATGGGCGACTGCTGGGGCGGTTGCCGCACTATGACGGTTATGAGTGGCAACAGGTCGGTACGGACCTGATCCTGGTGGCGATTGCCACTGGCATCATCTATGAAGTGCTCAATGGTGCGTTCGACTAAGTCGGAGTAATGCCAATCAGTTAAGCAAAACGCCTGTGGGAGCGGGCTTGCTCGCGAAAGCGGTGGGTCAGCTAGCGATGATGTTGGCTATGCCGACGCCTTCGCGAGCAAGCTCGCTCCCACAACTGGATTGGAGTATGACTGGGAGAGCCAGGCCGGCTGTCAGGCCGCCTCGCGGTGGACGTTGATCTCGGCGCCCCGTTAACCACGATGGCCGAACGCAGGTATTGCGTAGTGGGCATCCCGGCATGGATGCCGGGATAGCCGCGCTGGGCCATGGATGGCCCTTCGCGGCGGGCCCACGGAGCAATGCCGGAGTAAGGGCACACCGAGCCTAGGCGAGGTGCCGAGTGGTGGGGCAAAAGCGCTTTGGTTACTTTCGCCTGGGCCGGCTTCCGGATTTTCGAAAGTGACCCGCCGTCAGGGCGGAACCCTAAGTGGCCGTTACCGCAGCAATGGATATGTACTCAATCAACAAGAGCAAGCCCACCCACTCCCACAGGTTTTGTATCAGCTTCAAGTTGCCGCAGCCGTTTGTACAAGGTATTGCGGCTGACGCCCAGCCGTCGCGCCAGGTGTGAAATGTTCCCGCCCACTGCCTGCAACTGACGGTTCAGGTCCTCGGCATCGTTCAGGTCCACCGTCAGCGGCTCAGGCGTTTCCACCGGTTCCATTTCAAGGTCGACAAAGAAGTCGTCGGGCAGGTGTTCCGGGCGGATCGGCTGTTCCTCGGCCATCGCCAGGGCCACTTGCAGCACGCTGCTGACCTGTCGCAGGTTGCCCGGCCATGGATGGCGTTCGAACAGGTCCAGTACCTCGCGGCTCAGGCCGGCCCATTGGGTCGGTTCGCGGTGGTGTTCCCAGAGGCGTTTGAACAGGGCCTGTTTGTCGCTGCGTTCGCGCAGCGGTGGCAGCTCCAGCGTCAGGCCGCCGATGCGGTAGTACAAGTCTTCGCGAAACCGCCCCAGTTGCACCTGTTCACGCAGCGAGCGGTTGGTGGCGGAGATGATGCGGATGTCCACTGGGAACAGCTCGGCGCTGCCCACCGGTTGTACGCAACGTTCCTGCAAGACCCGCAGCAGCCGGGCCTGGGTTGGCAGGGGCATGTCGCCGATCTCGTCGAGGAACAACGTACCCCGGTCGGCCTTGCGGATCAGGCCGATGCTGCCTTTCTGGTTGGCGCCGGTGAAGGCGCCTTTTTCGTAGCCGAACAGTTCCGACTCCACCAACTCGGCGGGGATCGCTGCGCAGTTGACGGCAATGAACGGCTGCTTGCAGCGTGAACTGGCCAGGTGCAGCGCTTTGACGAAGACTTCCTTGCCGACACCGGTCTCGCCGTGGATCAGCAGCGGAATGTCCTTCTCCAGCAAGCGCTCGGCCTGGCGCACGGCTTTCTCCACGCGGCTGTCACCGAAGTGCAGGGTGTTGAGGCTGATAGCGTTGCTGGCGGGGGCCGGCGCAGGTGCTGTTTCGGTGAACACGCGAGCCTTGATCGACACCTGGCTTGGGCGCCGGAGCAAGCACTGGAAACGGTTGCTACCGGATGCTTGCAGGGCGAACGGCAGGCCGTCGGGCTGGTTCAGCAGTTCCAGCAGCGAGACCTTGAACAGGCTTTCGATACTGACCCGTGACAGGCTCAGGCCCAGCAGGTTGTCGGCCCGACGGTTGGCGGACAGGACCTGGCCGCTCTCATCGAAGATCAGCAGTCCGGCCCATTGGCTGTCGAGGTTGTTCAGGCCGGTGTTGAAGGTCAGTTGGAAGTGTTCACCGCGAAACAGGTTGAGGATCAGCCGGTTCTCCACGGTCTGGCTCATCATCTTGACCATGCCCAGGGTGTGGGAGGGCGGCAGGTAGCTGTCGCTGGAGACGTCGAGCACGGCGATGACCTTGCGCTCGGCATCGAAGATCGGCGCGGCCGAGCCGGTCATGAAGCGGTTGGCCTTGAGGAAGTGTTCATCGTGTTCGATGTGCACCGCCTGTTCGCAGGCCAGCGCGGTGCCGATGGCGTTGGTGCCGGTGCAGCGCTCCATCCAGCTCGCCCCGGCGCTGAAGCCATGGGCCAGTTTCGGCTCGATGAAACGCTGGGTGCCCCAGGAGGTCAGCACTTGGCCCTGGTTGTCGGCCAGCATGATCAGGCAGTTGGAGTTGCTCAGGATGTTTTCGTAGTACGGCAAGACTTCCTGGTGGGTGGTCTGCACCAGCGAATGCTGGCTCTCCAGCAACTGGGCGATGCCTTGGGCGGGCAACTGGTCGAAGGCCGGCACGCTTTGATGGTTCAGGCCGAAGGCGCGGCAACGGGACCAGGAGGCCTGGATGATGGCCTCGTGGGACAAGGCTGGAGCAGGTGCGGCCATGGGGCACTCTCGCAGGAGCTGTTTTTATTGTTGTGGCAAGTCTCGCACAGACTCCTTGTGCTGGGGCAGGCCTGAATACCACTTCATACACAAGCCCTTGTGGGAGCGAGCAAGCTCCCACAAGGGCATGGCCAGGCTAGCCGAAAACGTTCTTTCAGTGTTGTTCAAAATTGTTCATTGTCAACCCGTGAGTTGTTCAGTTGTTCAGTCGTGGCTGTTCACTTGTGTTCATCTGCGAACGTGGCTTTCTCAAGTTTTCTGAAAAAAACAAGCCAGATCAGCGGCTTGTCATTTCTGGCACGGCTTTCGCTTTCTAACTCGGGTCGCTTGACTCCAATAATAAAAAGGCCGAGCCATGTCATTAAAGCTTGAGCACATCTGTCGCACCGTCGAAGGCCAGACCTGGATCGACGATGCCAATCTGAGTTTCGAACCCGGATCCTTCAACGTCCTGTTGGGCCGTACGCTGTCCGGCAAGACCAGTCTCATGCGCCTGATGGCCGGTCTGGACAAGCCCGACAGCGGCCGCATCCTGATGAACGGCGTCGACGTCACCCACCGCCCGGTGCGGCTGCGCAATGTGTCGATGGTTTACCAGCAGTTCATCAACTACCCGACCATGACTGTTTTCGAAAACATCGCCTCGCCGTTGCGCCAGGCCGGTGTGTCCAACGAGGTGATCCAGAGCAAGGTGCTGGAAACCGCCAGGATGCTGCGCATCGAGAAATTCCTGCAGCGCCATCCGCTGGAATTGTCCGGCGGCCAGCAGCAGCGCACGGCCATGGCCCGGGCCTTGGTCAAGGACGCCGAACTGATCCTGTTCGACGAGCCGCTAGTGAACCTGGACTACAAGCTGCGTGAAGAGCTGCGCCAGGAAATGCGCGAGCTGTTCCAGGCCCGCCATACCATCGCTGTCTACGCCACCACCGAGCCCAACGAGGCGTTGGCCCTGGGTGGCACCACCACGATCCTGCATGAGGGCCGGGTGATCCAGAGCGGCAAATCGTCCTCTGTGTATCACCAGCCGCAAACCGTGCTGGCCGCCGAGTTGTTTTCCGAACCGCCGATCAACCTCATGCCGGGTCGTATCGCCGGCAACGAAGTCAGCTTCGCCAATTTCGTGCACTTTCCGCTGAATGTCGACCTGCGCCCGGTGGGCGAGGGTGAGTTCCGTTTCGGCGTGCGCCCCAGCCATATTTCCCTGGTGCCGAGCAACGACGACGACCTCGAACTGGCGGTGACCGTCGAGGTGGCCGAGATCAGTGGCTCGGAGACCTTCCTGCACGTGCGCAACGAGCATTTCCTGCTGGTGCTGCACTTGCCAGGAGTGCATGAATACGACGTGGATGCGCCGATCCGCATCTACATTCCGACCCATAAACTGTTTGTCTTCGACGCCCAGGGCAAGCTGGTCCAAGCCCCAGGGCAGCGTATCGCGAGGGTTGCCTGATGGCCGAAATTCGTTTGCAGAACCTCGCCCACAGCTACACCAGCACCCCGGCGGGCCCCGAGGACTACGCGATCCGCGAGATGAACCACATCTGGGAGCAGGGCGGCGCCTATGCGCTGCTCGGACCTTCGGGCTGCGGCAAGTCCACCTTGCTCAACATCATTTCCGGACTGCTCAGCCCCTCCGAAGGGCAGGTGATGTTCGACAGCAAAGTCGTCAACGACCTGACCCCGGAGCGGCGCAACATCGCCCAGGTGTTCCAGTTCCCGGTGGTGTACGACACCATGACCGTGTTCGACAACCTAGCGTTCCCGCTGCGTAACCAGGGCATGGCCGAGGCCAGGATCCACACCAAGGTCCAGGAAATCGCCGAGGTCCTGGACCTGCAGAGCCTGCTGGACAAAAAGGCCCGCAACCTCACCGCCGATGAGAAGCAGAAAGTCTCCATGGGCCGCGGGCTGGTGCGCGACGATGTGTCGGCGATCCTGTTCGACGAGCCACTGACCGTGATCGACCCGCACCTGAAATGGAAACTGCGGCGCAAGCTCAAGCAGATCCATGAGCAGTTCAACATCACCATGGTCTACGTCACCCACGACCAGTTGGAAGCCTCGACGTTCGCCGACAAGATCGCGGTGATGTACGGCGGCCAGATCGTGCAGTTCGGCACGCCCCGGGATTTGTTCGAGCGCCCGAGCCACACCTTTGTCGGCTACTTCATCGGCAGCCCGGGGATGAACCTGATCGAGGTCACGGCGCAGCCTGGCGGTGTCGGTTTCGCTTCGACGCACTTGCCGCTGTCGGAAACCTTGCAACGTCGTGTCGCCGAAGCCGAAGGTAAAAGCCTGAAGGTCGGTATCCGCCCCGAGTTCGTGCATGTCTGGGATGGCCCTTACGACGACGCGATGCGGGCTGACGTGGTCCACGTCGAAGACCTGGGCACCTACAAGATCCTGACCCTCAACCTCGATGGCGTACCGCTGAAAGTACGGCTGGCCGAAGACAAGCCCGTGCCTGAAGGCACGGCGTACATCAGTTTTCCGGGCCAATGGCTGATGGTCTATGCCGATGAATACCTGCTGGAACCGTTGAGCGAGGTGCAGCCATGAACAAGGTGCAGAACAACAAGGCGTGGTGGCTGGTATTGCCGGTGTTCCTGCTGGTGGCCTTCAGTGCCGTGATCCCGATGATGACGGTGGTCAACTATTCGGTGCAGGACATCTTCGACCAGTCCAGCCGCTACTTCGTCGGCGCCGACTGGTACAAGCAGGTGCTGCTCGATCCACGGCTGCACGATTCGCTGCTGCGCCAGTTCATCTACTCGGCGTGCGTGCTGCTGATTGAAATCCCCCTGGGCATCGCCATCGCCCTGACCATGCCGACCAAGGGCAAATGGTCGTCCCTGGTGTTGATCATCCTCGCGATCCCACTGCTGATCCCGTGGAACGTGGTGGGCACCATCTGGCAGATTTTCGGCCGCGCCGACATCGGTTTGCTGGGCTCGACCCTCAACGGCCTGGGTATCAACTACAACTATGCGGCCAACACCATGGACGCCTGGGTCACCGTGCTGGTGATGGATGTCTGGCACTGGACTTCGCTGGTGGCGCTGCTGTGCTATTCGGGGCTGCGGGCGATTCCCGACGTGTACTACCAGGCCGCGCGGATCGACCGGGCGTCGAACTGGGCAGTGTTCCGTCACATCCAGTTGCCGAAGATGAAAAGCGTGCTGCTGATCGCGGTGATGCTGCGTTTCATGGACAGTTTCATGATCTACACCGAGCCGTTCGTACTCACTGGCGGCGGGCCGGGCAACGCCACCACGTTCCTCAGCCAGACCCTGACGCAGATGGCCATCGGCCAATTCGACCTGGGCCCGGCGGCGGCGTTTTCCCTGGTGTACTTCCTGATCATTCTGTTGGTGTCCTGGCTGTTCTACACCGCCATGACGCACTCCGACGCCAACCGTTGAGGCCCGCACGATGAGCAAGAGAAAGCTGATACCCCTGCTGATCTACATCCTGTTCCTGCTGGTGCCCATCTACTGGCTGCTGAATATGTCGTTCAAGAGCAACACCGAGATCCTCGGCAGCCTGACCCTGTGGCCGCAGGATTTCACCTTCCACAACTACAAGGTGATCTTCACCGACCCGAGCTGGTACACCGGTTACTTGAACTCGCTGTACTACGTGAGCCTGAACACGGTGATCTCCCTGGGCGTCGCGTTGCCGGCCGCCTATGCGTTTTCCCGCTATCGGTTCCTGGGGGACAAGCACCTGTTCTTCTGGCTGCTCACCAACCGCATGGCGCCACCGGCGGTGTTCCTGTTGCCGTTCTTCCAGCTGTATTCGTCCATCGGGTTGTTCGACACCCACATCGCCGTGGCCCTGGCCCACTGCTTGTTCAACGTGCCATTGGCGGTGTGGATCCTCGAAGGCTTCATGTCCGGGGTGCCGAAAGAAATTGACGAGACCGCCTACATTGACGGCTACAGTTTCCCCAAGTTCTTCGCCAAGATCTTCATTCCGTTGATCGGCTCCGGCATCGGCGTCACGGCGTTCTTCTGCTTCATGTTTTCCTGGGTCGAATTGCTGCTGGCGCGCACGCTCACCTCGGTGAATGCCAAGCCGATCGCAGCGGTCATGACCCGTACGGTGTCGGCGTCCGGTATCGACTGGGGCGTGCTGGCGGCGGCGGGGGTGTTGACCATCCTGCCGGGCATGCTGGTGATCTGGTTCGTTCGCAACCACGTGGCCAAGGGCTTTGCCCTGGGCCGGGTCTGAGGAGTCGATGATGGAATGGATGAACTGGACCGCCCCCACGGCGGCGTTCTTTGGGGTCATCGCCTTGCTGCTGGCAGGCATGACCACGTGGGAATTGCGTTCGCCGAGTATCCCTCGGCGTGGTTTCCTGCCGATTGCCACCACCCGTGGCGATCGGTTGTTTATCGGTCTTCTCGGTAGCGCCTATCTGCATCTGCTGGTGATTGGCGTTACCGACTGGAGCATCTGGATAGCGTTCGCGTTGTCTGTGGTGTGGCTGTTGGCAGTGATGCGGTGGGGCTAATCGCGACAATTCGACGATCAGGCTCTTAAACCCAAACAGGAGGTCTCTATGTTCGATAAAAACAATAAGCTGCGACATAGCGTTTCATTGGCAGCCATGCTGGCACTCAGCGGGCTGAGTGCTGCGGCCTGGGCCGACGCCTATGAAGACGCCGCTAAAAAGTGGATCGGCAGTGAATTCAAACCGTCTACCTTGACAGCCGAGCAGCAGCTCGAAGAACTCAAATGGTTCATCAAGGCCGCCCAGCCATTTCGTGGGATGAAAATCAACGTGGTGTCGGAAACCATCGCCACCCACGAATATGAATCCAAGGTGTTGGCCAAGGCCTTCAGCGAAATCACCGGGATCCAGCTGACCCACGACCTGCTCCAGGAAGGCGACGTGGTGGAGAAGCTGCAGACCCAGATGCAGTCGGACAAGAATATCTATGATGGCTGGGTCAACGACTCGGACTTGATCGGTACGCACTTTCGCTATGGTAAGACCGAATCGATCACCGACCTGATGGCCAATGAAGGCAAGGACTTCACCTCGCCGACCCTGGACCTCAAGGACTTCATCGGTATCTCCTTCACCACCGCGCCGGACGGCAAGGTCTATCAACTGCCCGACCAGCAATTCGCCAACCTGTACTGGTTCCGCGCTGACTGGTTCGAGCGTGCGGACCTGAAGGCCAAGTTCAAGGAGAAATACGGCTACGAGCTGGGCGTGCCGGTGAACTGGTCGGCCTATGAGGACATTGCCAAGTTCTTCTCCGAAGACGTCAAGGAAATCGACGGCAAGCGCGTCTATGGTCACATGGACTACGGCAAGAAAGACCCGTCCCTGGGTTGGCGCTTCACCGATGCCTGGTTCTCCATGGCCGGCGGCGGCGACAAGGGCCTGCCCAACGGTTTGCCAGTGGACGAGTGGGGCATTCGCGTCGAGGATTGCCATCCGGTCGGTTCCAGCGTGACCCGTGGTGGCGACACCAACGGTCCCGCGGCTGTGTTCGCGACCACCAAGTATGTGGATTGGATGAAGAAATACGCACCGCCGGAAGCTGCGGGCATGACCTTCTCCGAGTCCGGCCCGGTGCCGTCCCAAGGCAACATCGCCCAGCAGATTTTCTGGTACACCGCTTTCACCGCCGACATGACCAAGCCGGGCCTGCCGGTGGTGAACGCCGATGGCACGCCGAAATGGCGCATGGCACCTTCGCCACGCGGCCCGTATTGGGAAGAGGGCATGAAGCTGGGGTATCAGGACGTGGGTTCCTGGACGTTCATGAAGTCCACGCCGGAGAAGCAGAAGCTCGCGGCCTGGCTCTATGCGCAGTTCGTGACGTCCAAGACCGTGTCGCTGAAGAAAACCATCGTTGGCTTGACGCCGATTCGTGAGTCGGACATCAACTCCCAGGCGTTGACCGACCTGGCGCCGAAACTCGGTGGCCTGGTGGAGTTCTACCGCAGCCCGGCCCGCGTGCAATGGACCCCGACCGGGACCAACGTGCCGGACTACCCGCGCCTGGCTCAGCTGTGGTGGAGCCACATCGCCGAAGCCGCCAGTGGCGAGAAGACCCCGCAGCAGGCCCTCGATGGCTTGGCCAAGGACCAGGATGCGATCATGACGCGCCTGGAACGCTCCAAGGCCCAAGCCACCTGCGCCCCGAAAATGAACCCCGAGCGCGACGCGCAATACTGGTTCGACCAACCGGGCGCACCGAAGCCGAAACTGGCGAACGAGAAGCCTAAAGGTGAAACAGTGAGCTACACCGAGCTGTTGAAATCGTGGGAGGCAGCACGCAAGTAAAGCCCCAAGCGTGAAAACGAACGGCACCGAAAGGTGCCGTTTTTTTTGCGTGCGCTTGCACCGCTATCGCGAGCAAGCTCGGCTCCCACTGGGGATTGTGGTGATCTGAAGGGCGAGTGATCAACCCGCTTTGGCCGGGCTGGCCAAGGCGTTTCCGGCCACGGGCGATGGTGGGCTTTTCATCAGGGCATTCAATGCCTGCCCGTAGTTTTTGCCCGCCAGGCTCATGCTGTTGTTATGCGTCGCCCCCGGCACCAGCAGCAGGCGCTTGGGCTCCCGGGCGGCGTTGAACAGTTGCTCGCTGAAGCGCGGCGGGACGTAACGATCGGCAGAACCATGGACCACCAGCAGCGGCATGTTGATCTCGCCGATTTTGTCGATGGAGTCGAATTTCTGCGACAACAACCAGCGCACCGGCAGGGACGTATTTGCCATTGCGGTGGCGACATCGCCCAAGGAGGTGAACGTGGATTCGATGATCAGGCCTCGGACCTGGGCAGCGCCATTCTTCGCGGCCTCCTGGCCCAACTGCGCTGCGAGGTCCACCGCGACGGCACCGCCCAGAGAGTGACCGTAGATCAGCCGCAGGGCCGGGTCCGGTTGCAGTACCTTGAGGCGTTCCCAAGCGATGCGTGCATCCTCATAGACGCTGGCTTCCGATGGCAGATCCCCATGGCTTTTGCCAAAGCCACGATAATCGATAGCCAGCACCGAATAACCCAGCGCCCTCAGTTGCTGGATACGAAACAACTGGCCGGTCAAATTCCAACGCACACCGTGCAAGTACAGGATCGTCGGTGCGTTCTTGCGTTCGGCCGGCCACCACCAGCCGTGGATATTTTCCCCGGCCTTGAAACTCTTGGGCTTGAGATCGAATTCCTGCACGCCGCTGGGAAGCCCACTGAACCAGCTCGCCGTCCCCGGCTCGATGCGAAAGACCAGCTCGCGTTCCTTATGTTGCAGCACTGCACAGCCCACCGGCAGTCCGACCACCATTGCGCTCATGACAAGGAAGGCCAGCCAGCGCCGCCGAAGGCGAGAGAATAAAGGTAAAGGCATCGACGCAATTCGCAACTCGAAACAGAAGATGCCTTGTAGCAGATTCTCCGGAATCGGCGCAGGGATTTCGGACGACCGTGGCGAGGTAGCAAACGCCCTCGCCACAGGTAAACACCGCGTTCCTGTCAGTGCACATCCCCGTACTCAACCACCGTCAACACCCGTGCGTTCCGGCCGTATGCGACCTTGGGCACGCCCGCCAGGCGCTTGTGCAGTACTTGGGTCAACGACTCGCCTGGCCTCAAGCTGGCATCGCCAAAATCCCCGTCCAATTGCATCGGATGCACGATGACCTCAAGCGAGCCATATGCCGGTGGCGCGGCGTGGTCCAGGTCGGCTGGGGTGCAGACGTAGTCCGCTGTCGCGCCGCACAGGCTGCGCATGCGCCGGTTGAGCAGGGTCTTGAAGATGCGTTTGGGCAGGTTCAAGTTTGCCCCCAGGTTGCGCGCCAGGCGTATGGGCACGCCTTGCCTGGCGGCGAAGCGGGCCACCAGTTCGCCGATGGGCCAGATGTTGTGCACATGTTGATGGGAATCGAGATGGCTGGGTCGCAGGCCGTGGTCCAGGCAGTGTTGCCATTGCGCTTGCAGTTCATCTTCCACTGCCGCCAGATCCTTTGAGCCCAGGCGCAGGCAATAACGCGACAGATTCAGGTCGAACTGGCCACTGGCGTCGCAAAAAACCGCTCGTGAGGTGATCGCCTGGCCCAGCGGCAGGCCGTAGCTGAGGTTGAAATGCAAGCCAACGTGGCCGTTGAGCAACGGTTGCCGGGCCATTTCACACGCCTGACCGAAACCCGGCATGTTGGCCATGGCCGTGGTAGAACTGATCACTCCGGTCTCGAAGGCCCGCAGGATCAGCGCGTTTTCGCTGAGGCTGAGGCCGAAGTCGTCAGCGTTGACGATCACTTGGCGCGGCATCCGTCTTCTCCTGGTTCTTTGGAGGGGACGATGCCGTCGTCGCGGTCGGTTTGCTCCGGCGTTTGCCGAACCATGGCTTCAAGCTTTTCCATAGCCGCAAGGCAAACCCCAGCAGCAAGCCACCGGGCTGCCAGGAGTAAAAACTCCAGCGCCAGTGTTCCAGTTGGCCAGTCATGCGTTCGTGTAGCTGATGGCTGGAGTTCTCCAGGCTGACGCGCGAGGCATCGATCCAGTGCCAGTTCTCGTCCAGCCCCCAGCGAATCCACTCTTCGAGCAATACCCGGCCGCTGCCTAGGTCGGCATGCTGCGGCAGGAACGCCAGGTTGTAGTCATACAGCCGTCCCTGATCCAGTAAACCGAGGCGATAGCTGATGCATTCGCCGTTCAGCTCCAGCATCACCACCCGCACCAGGCCTTGGGCGGCGAGGGCGGTGAAGGCGTGGTTCATCCATTGCCGGCGCCTGGGGTCGGCGAAGATGCCGACGCCTTCCTCGCCTTTCCAACTGGCCGCCTCGACCTCGGCTAGGTTGCGCAACAACTGCCCCATGCTGATGGCATCCGGTTTCACCCGGCGGATCTCGGCGCCACAGGCGGCAATTCGCTTGCGTGCGCGGCGCAATTTGTAGCGTGGGTCGCCAGAGATTTCCTGATGGTCGCTGTCGCTGATCAAATGCACCGGCACCCGGCAACTCAGGCGTCGTTCTCCGGTGGAACTCAGTGTCATCCAGGCACTGAGGACGCTTTGCTCACCGACCGGCTCGATCACCTCGTTCAATTGCAGCAGCGCGTGGGGCAAGTGCTGACGGATCTGCATCAGCGCCTGTCCCATGCCTTCGGCGTCCAGGCGCATCATCAAGGCGATGCGGTCGGCCAATGGATAACCCAAGTGATGCAACACCCGGAACCGCAGCCCGCCGATACGCTCACGCCCCGATACCAGGGGCAGGCACAGGCACAGCGCCTGGTCTTCCCAGCCCAGCAAAACCTGTAACTGCTGCTCCGGCAGCAGGGCGAACTCCGCCGCTTGCAACCAGGCCAGGGTGTTGAAGGGCGTAGCGTCGGGCACCTGGGTTCGCAGCTGGTCATAGGCCGTTATGGGAAAGTCCTCGGCGCCCAGGGAGCGACACCATTGGAACCGGATCGCCATGGGCGTCAGGCCGCTGCAGTCGATGCAACCGGCTGGGCCGGTTTACGGAAGGCGTCCAGTGCCGAGCCGTTGTAAAGCGTGTCGCGGAAAAAACGCCAGCGACCGAACAGGCGATACACATGGGTGATCTTGCCGCGTTCCTGGAAGCCCATGCGTATATGCATCTTGATCGCTGGGATGTTCTCTATGTCGCAGACATCGACCATGGTGTCGCAGCCTTTGTCCGCCATGACTTTCCACATCTCCAGCTGCATGTCCGCCGACATCCCGGAGCCCCAGTAGGCGCGGGTCATCTCGCCGCCGAACTGAAAGTATTCGCCGGGGTTGATCGGGAAGTTGCAGCGATAGAAATGACGGTCGAAATAGTCTCGCGTGCTGCCCCAGGCGAACCCCACGGTGTCGCCTTGACCGTCCAGGTACATCAAGCCTGTGTAGCCTTCGGCGGCCAGCTCGTGCATGGTTTTGACGCGGTCGCCGAAATACCGGGCAAAAGCGTCGGCATTGTTGACTGTGATGAACTCCAGGCGCATCGGCGGGTAGGCCTTGAGATTATGCGGGGGCAGTGGGGTCCGCACATCGTGCTCCAGCCATACCAGTTGCGAGTGGAGAAACACGTAGCGTCTGAACAGCTGTTTGAGGACGGCGCGCAGGCCTTTTTTCTGGATGCGATCACGCAATTTCTGCAGAACGTTCATGGTGCCTCCTGACGGGTGGCGGGGTGGGGGGAAACGGAAGCGGTCCAGCTCAGGGCAAACAGGGTTTCTCCTGGCAGGAGAAAGTGGATTTGCCCGGCCTCGCAATTGAACGGGGCGCTGCGGCTATGGTTGTCGGGGCCGAAATACGCCAACTCGGCTTTCGCCTGGGGGCAGGGCACGCCGTCCAGGCTGACCTGTTGCAGGCGCGTGCTTTTGTTTACGCCCAGCAGGCTGCGTCTTGCGTCGGTGGCCATGGCCAGTACGTCGACTTCGAAGGCGTCGTTATCCAGGCGCAACACCTGTTCGAGCCAATGCGCTTGGATGAATTGCTGGGCCAGGCCCACCGGCTTGAGTTCCAAGCGCTGGTTGTCCAGCACTCGCACCATGCCTTTTGGGTACTCCGGTTCGTCGGCGGACTGGAACCAGTTGAGCATGTCCAGCCAACCGTCCGCGGAGGCGTTGATCACCACGGACGTCCACCACAGGGCGGCGTAGTGGGTTTCCTGGTCGTAGGGGCTCAGGCTCGAGCCGCTGGACATGTTGGTCTGGTCCAGCAGCAAGGCCTTGTTCGGCCGGCCCTTGCTGTCCAGGCCCACCAGATCCGCGGCGCGGCGCACGCTGTTGCGATAGACCCGGGTCGCCAGCAGGTCGCGGATCATCCATTCATGCCAGGCCAAGGCGTCGATCTGGTCACTGGATTCGGCCAGCAAGCGTCGCGCCCAGTCGATCCCGCGCCGGTCAGCGGCGTTTTCCGCCAGGGGGCCATTGGTGAACCGAGAGCTGGCCGGTATGGCAATGCGCACCCCGGCGCGGGCGTTGGCGGGGACGGCGCGAACCTGACTGGCCATGCTCTCGAACACCTGCTTGAAACTGGCGAAATCCGGGTAGTTGAGGTTCGGCTCATCGGCGAAACTGAGGTAGTGGATACCTTTGCCGCCCATGGCGCGGGTCGACTTGAGCCAGGCCTGCAAGCCGCTGTTGCTGACGCGGTCGGCCTGCAGGTCGGCCTTGCGTGCGCTACCGGCCAGCAGGGTGATGTCCCGGGTGATGCCGAAGCGGTCCTGGTACAGGCGCCGGAACCCATCTTCATGGTCCGGCTTGGCAGCGGTAACGTCGACAAAACTGTAATAAGTGGCGGCCTGGGGCTTGAGGGCATCGATTACCGGATAAGCGGAGGGCGGGGGCATGGCGTAGGGCAGGGACATACCCAGTTTCGGAGTTGTTCCCAGGACATCGCCATAGAGTTTCAGGTGCGCTTGCCCCGGGTCCTGGCGCAGCGGGTGCAGATGCTCGGCGGTCTGGGCGAACAGGTTCGCCGTGCCGTCCAGCCAGAACGCCGCCTTGCCGTTGCCCTGCAACTGCAAGCGCCAGGTTTGCTCGACGTTGGCAACGGGCAGGGCGACCTGGTCGAACTGCCAATAGGCCGGGTATGGCTTGAGGTTCAATTGCAGCTGTTTGCCATCGGCGACGCGACGGGCTTGCAGGCTGCGCACACCGCCGTGGAACTTGCCCGCGAGCATGGCTTGCTCACCGGGGGCGACCTTGAAGTACAACTCATCGCCGTCATGGGTTTCAGCGCTGAAATGCACCTTGGCCGGAGCGAACATCGCTTGGGTATGGGCGTCGTGCTCGACGGTGTAGCGACGGAAACTGTAGCCGGGAATTTCCAGTCGATAGCTGGCGGCCCCCGGCAGCAAGGGCCACTGCTGCTCGCCACGTTCCTGGGCGGCCTTGATCAAGCGCGTACCCACCAGTCGCCCCTGGCCGTTGAGCAGGTACAGGTGCTCACTATTGGCGTTGGCCTGCCAGGCTGGTACCCAGCGCACAGTCACGTAATCCGGGCGGTCGGTCTGCAGGTACAGGCTGCCGTCGCGGATGCCGGTCCATTGCATCACCGCGCCCTGGGCCAAAAAGGCCAGGCTCCAAAGGCACAGGCCTGCAGCCACTTTCCACCAATGCTGCACTGGCCCGATCGCGAGCTTATTCGCAATGGCGGTTTGGCAGGCAACCACACTCATGTCGATTTCCCCAACAGCATCTGGCGCATCGGCAGCAAGTCGCTGGGCAGGATGATCAGTGTCTGCCACAGCGCCACGCCGCTGAGGCGGCAGTACATGGCCAGCAGTGCCACGGTCACGCCCAGGTAGGCGATTGAAGACGCGGCGGCGGCCCCGACGATGCCGTAGCGGGGAATCAGGATCAGGTTCAGCGCCAGGTTCAGCAGCGCGCCCACGCCCATCAGCAGCGAAACCGTGCCGGGGCGGTCCTTGCCCAGCAGGTCCAGGCGCAGGATGCTCGCGTAGCACAGCCCGAACAGCCCCGGCAGCAGCGCCAGCAAGGCGGGATAAGCCGGCTGGTAGGCGGCGCCGAACAGGGTGACGATCAGCCATTGGCCGATCAGCGCCATGCTCAGGCAGGCGCCGAGCATCACCGTGGCGGTCAGGCGCAAGGCCAGGGGCGTCAGGCGCTGCATGTCGCGGTCCTGCTGCAACAGGCGTTTCATCAGCGGCGTGGTGACGGCTTCTGGCACGATCAGCAGCAATTCGGCGGCGGCGCTGGCCATGGCGTAGTGACCCAGGGCCGTGCTGCCCAGCAGGGCACCGATGAACAGGAAGTCCGAGCGCAGCAGCACTTGCTGGAACAGCAGGTCCGGATGGCTGCGGGCGCCGTAGCGCAGCAGTTCGTTCTGATGGGTGCGATCCCAGCGCAGGGTCACCACATGATCGCGACGCAACCACATCCAGCCGGCCAGTACCACCAGACTCAGGCCCGCCAGCCAACTGATCAGCGCCGCTTCCAGGGCCGCATCTTTCCACATCCAGAACAACACTAGGAACAGCACCAGTGGCGCCAGGGATTCCATCAGGCGCAAGGCATTGAAGGCACCCACGCCGCCGGAGGCGTTGTGCAGCGTCAGCAGACCGCTCTTGAGCACGGTCAACGGCACGGCCAGCAACAGCAGCCAGGCGAGCAATCCCAATTGCGTGGTGATGTCCAGCTCGCCGCCGAACTCGCGTACCAACGCCACCACCAGCAAGGTCAGCAAGCCGGCCAACAGGCAGCCGAAGACCAGCACCTGGCTGAGCAACAACCCCATCGAGCGCTGCTGCGCCGCCTGATAACCCACGGCGCCATTCAGCCCACCGCTGGTGGCGGCGCTGATCAGGTCCGGCAGGGTGCTGAGCAAGGCAAACAGCCCGCGTTCGCTGGGCCCGAGAATCCGCGCCAGCAGCACATTGCGCACCAGGCGCAGGCCGATCATCGCCAGGCGCGTGCCCATGCTCAGTGCCAAGTGCTTGAGGTAATGAGCGCGGCTCATGGGCGTGTCCCGCGGCGAATGCGCCAGGCCAGCAATTCAGGGTGATGGGCATTGCTCTGACTGACGCCGAAGCGCGGCAGGTTCAGCGGGTCACCGTCGTTGCGATACAGCCCCGCCTCGGTGCCGAGGGCGAAGGCAAACCCATGGGCCGCCACCTGTTGGCGCACCCGGGCATCGTGATCGCCGTTGGGGTAGCAATACACCGGCAACGGATGGGCACAGCCGTTTTCCAGGGCGATCCAGCTGCGCGTCAGTTCTTCGTGCAGGCGCTGGTCATCCAGCCCGGTCAGGATCGCGTGGCTGGCGCCATGGGGACCGAAGCGGATCAGCCCGGAATCTTCGAGCATGCGCACCTGGGGCCAGTCCAGGGCCTGGGGCTGGGAACCCTGGGGGCAGGCGTCGGTGAGGTCGCTCAGCGTGTGGGTATCGAGACTCTTGAGGCTTTGCAGGTAATGCAGCAGCGCCAGGCTGCGGCGCTCGTCGTCGATGTCATCGAGCAGCACCGGCAACGGTCGACCGACGTGCTGCAAGTGCTCGATCAATGAGCGCCGTGCCACCTGGCCATGGCTGCCCCAGAGGGTTTCGCCGATGCTTTCCCACCAGAAGTGCTGGCGACTGCCGATGAAATCGGTGGAGAGGAAAATACTCGCCGGCACCTGGTATTGGCGCAGCAACGGAAAGGCATTCATGGCGTTGTCGCGCCAACCGTCGTCGAAGGTCAGGGCCACTCGCGGACGGTTCGGAACGGTTTCGGGATCGGCCAGCAACAAGGTCATCAGCGGCACGCACTCGAAATGCCGTAGCAGCCAGATCAGCAAATGTTCAAACGCTTCGGGCCCCACGCACAGTTCGTTGCGGTGGGGCAGTTCGGCGGCGCGGTCGTTGTTCAGTACACGATGGAGCATCAGGATCACGCCGGCGCCACGCAGGGGGTGGCGGCCCAGGGACGTGTTCAGGTACAGCCAGCCGCCGGTGCGCTTGAAGACTTGTTTGATTGACATGGGCCGTCCTCCTCAGCGGTTCTGTTCGGGGTTCCACTGGCTGTAGCGCTGGCCCCGCAGGAACTGCCAGAGCCCGATGCTCATGCCCGCCAGCGTCACCAGCACGAATGCGGCCAGGCGAAAGGGCCGGGGCAGGCGGTGGCGCGCGTCCATCAATCCGATCAGCGCCATGGCGTAACCGAGCAGTTGCGCCACCAGGCTCAGGCGATAGAACGGATGGTCGTTCCACAGCCAGGCATTGCTCAGCAAGAGCGGCAGCAGCAACACCGGCGCCAGGCGGCGGATCAACTTGTGGCTGATCAAGCCGATGGCGTAGAGCCCATGGCGCAGTGGGTTGAGCAGTTCCCGGCGCTGAGCCAGGCTCTGCAACCCGCCAACGGTGACCCGCTGGCGTCGGCGAAATTGCTTGTCGGCTTCGTCCACGCCCTGGTCGGTCACCCGGGCCTTGGGGGCATAGACGATGGATTTGCCGGCAGCTGGCGCGCAGGTGCTGAGGAAAAAGTCATCGTTGACCTGGGCCGGTATCGGTTGGAACAGCACCCGACGCAAAGCCAGCAACGCGCCGTCGGCCGAGACCATGCAACCGGTGCGACTCTCCACCCGACGCAACCAGCCTTCGTAATGGCGATACAGGCTGTCGCCCAGGCTCAGGCCCTTGCCCGGCACCGGGATTTCCATGTGCCCGGCGCAGGCGCCGACTTCCGGATCGCCCAAGGGCGCCAGCAGATGGCTGAGGGTGTCGTTGGCCCATTGGTTATCGGCGTCGGTGAACACCAGGATCTCGCCGTGGCTGTGGGCGACACCGGTATTGAGGGCGGCAGCCTTGCCTTGGCGCGGCAGGTCGAGCACGGTGATGCGCGGGTCGATCACCTTGCGTGCGCAGGCCACTGTGTTGTCGGTGGAGCCGTCGCTGGCGAGGATGATTCGCAATGAATGGGCCCGATAGTCCTGGGCCAGCAAGGTGCGCAACTTGTCCTCGATGTGCCGCGCCTCGTTGTGGGCGGCAATGACGATGCTCACGTCCATCGGAAGCGCCTTGCCGTAGCGCCGCACCGGAAACAGCGGCGCCAGCAGGCTCAACATCAAGGGATAACCGAGGTAGGCGTACACCGGCAGCAACAGGCACGACCAGTAAATGAATTCAGCCACGGGCAGGTCTCCTGGCATTCCAATGACACAGATTGAGCAGCAGTGCGGCACCGGTCAGGTGCAGGCGCACCCCATGCAAGGCCCACAGTTGAAGCGTCAGGCGCAGGTCGCGCCGACTCTGGCGCAGGCTGAGGAACAAGGCCGGCAGCGAGGTGATCAGCAACAGCATCAGCGCCAGACGCAGCTGCCCCTGCAGCAGCGCCACCAACGTCAGCAAATCCAAGCCCCAGGCGCCAATGGACAGCGCCGGGAAGCGCAGCAGGCGCAGGCTCGGACCATGGCTGCGCAGCAACTGCAAATGACTGCCCTGGCGCCACAGCTCTTTGCTCATCCACTCGCGCCAACTGCCTTCGTAGCCCCAATGCAAGGCCACGCTTTCATTGACCAGCAACAGCTGCGCTCCGGCCTGGCGCAGGCGCCAGGAGAAGTCCTTGTCTTCACCGGTGCGCAGGCTCTCGTCGAAGCCGCCGACCCGTTCGAACCAACGGCGGCGCATCAACAGGTTGGCGCTGGGCAGCCACTGCACCCGATGCAGGAGACGTGATGCCGGGCGTTGGCTGCGGCGCTGCCAGGCTTCGGCGAACCACGGTGCCTGCCGGGGCGTGTCCAGGTCCAGGCCCAGCACATCGCCCTGGTGGCCTTCGAGCTCCAGCAACAGCTTGAGCCAGTCGGCCGGCATTTCGATGTCGGCGTCGATGAACGCCAGCCAGTCGCCGCTGGCGACGGCGGCACCGCGGTTGCGCAGGGCGCCGATGTGCACGCCGGGTACGATCAGCACCCGCGCGCCCAACTCATTGGCGATGCGCGGGCCAGCGTCGTCGGAACCGTTGTCCACCACGATCAATTCGCACTCCAGCTGCGCCTGGCGCGCGGCTTCCTGCGCAGCCAACAGCGTGCGGCCGATGTGACGCGCCTCGTTGTACATCGGGATCACAATGCTGACCCGGCTCATGGGCGAGCCTCCAGTGGCGCGGCCCGTTCGGCGTCGTAGCGCAACACGCTGGTGAGGGCGAGCATGATCCACAGCAACTTGTGGTTCGGCGCACTGAGAAACATCAGGAACAACGCCAGCGAAAGGAAACTCATGCCCAGGTGCGTCAGCAGGTCGGCTTGCGCCCAGTCCCGGCGTTGCAGCCAGAGGCGTCGGGCATGCAGCAGGTTGTACAGGCCAAGGCCAATCATGCCGACGAACATCAGCCCGCCCGGCACGCCGATTTCGCTGAAGATTTCCAGGTAGGTGTTATGGGCCCGGCGATACAGATCCCCCAGCTTGCGGTTGGCCGAGAACGCCTTGGCATAGCCGGTGGGCGCGTAGTGCAGGGGAAAGGTTCCGGGCCCTGACCCGAGTATCGGGTTCTCGCGGATCATCTGGCTGCCGACCAGGATGTACGAGGCGCGGCGGCCCAGGGACTCGTCCTTGTGGGCGCTGGCGCCGGCACTGAGGATGCTCAATGACTGGATGCGGGCGACGTAGCCGGCCGGCATCACGGCGATTGCCAGGGGAATGATGATCGCCAGCCCGAGCATGGCGAAACCCAGGTGCCGTGGGCGGATACGCGGCAACTGCGCGCGGTAGTGATACAGCCCGATCATCAGGCTGAGCAACAGCACCACCAGTCCGGAGCGCGACTCGGTCTTGGTCATGCCACCGAGCAACAGGATGAACCCTGCGCTCCAGAACAATCGGTGCAACAGGTTCGGACTGCGCAGCACCAGCCACAAGGCCAGCGGTACGGTGAACGCAATCAACAGGGCAAAGACGTTGGGGTCTTCCAGCAGGCCGGAAGCGCGGCCCTGATCCTGATATTGGGCCGAGAACATGGCGAGCACGCACGTGGTGGAGACGCTCACCGTCATCAGGCGGGCGAACAGGTCCAGGTTCAGTTCGCGACCGATCAGCAGGGTGATCACGAAGAGAATCAGCCCCACCGTCAGCTCTCGCAGGTGGGTCAGGGACAGGTCCATGTTTTCCGAGAGCAACAGACTCAGGCCATAGAGCACCATGAAGCCGATCAGCGGCTTCCAGATATTGCTGCGCAAGCGTGTCGCAGGAATCTGGTGCACCGCCAGTTGCAGCATCAAGATCAGGATCAGCGCCAGGCCAAGGAACTTGCTGCCGGAAAACGCGCTGTCCTTGAACAGGCCTTCGAATGGCACCAGCGCGGCAATGCCCAGCAAACCCCAGCCGGGCTTGCGGTACAGCAGGGCGACGCCGACCAGGCCGAGCACCGCGCCCGGTGCCAGGAACGGATAAGGGCTGGCCAGCAACGCCAGGCACACAAGGCCCAGCAGGCTGACGATCGAGAGCGGGACAATCATGAGCGAGCCTCCCGTGCCGTGCGGATGTAAAGCTGCGACCAGCATTCGGCCAGCGTGCGCAGGTCGTAGCGGTCCCGTTGGGTACGGCGTGCGTTATCGGCCAGGATCCGCGCCAGGGGCGGTTCGCTGAACAGTGTTTCGATCTGCGCTGCCAGTTCCGCGCTGTTGGCCGGTGCCGCGAGCAGGCCGTTATGACGGTCCTGCAATACGTCGGGAATGCCGCCGACGCCGAACGCCACCACCGGCACGCCGGCCTGCATGGCTTCGAGCAGAATCATCGGGGTGCCTTCGGTGCGCGAGCTGATCACCAGGGCGTCGAGGCGACTCCACCAGGCGTTCATGTCGGTCTGGTAGCCTGGCAATTCGATACGCGTGGGCAGTCCGGCGTCGGTGATGCGCTTGAGCAGCGCCTGGCGCTCAGGGCCGTCGCCGAGCATCACCGCGTGCAGCGATGCATGCTTCTGGCACAGCGGAATCATGGCGTCGAGAAACAGGTCAGGACCTTTCTCGCTGCTCAAGCGGCCGACGTAGCCGACCCGCCAGCGTTGCTTGTCGGCGCGATGGGCCAGCGGCGTGCTGGCCGCTGGCAGGCCGTTGGGAATGACGTCGAGTTTTTCCGCCTGCACGCTGGCTCGGCGATGCAGCGTGGCGATGCTCTCGGCCACGCAGACCACGCGCTTGACCGAGGCGGTGCGGCACAGTTGCAGGCTCAGCCAGGTATAGAAGCGCTGCTTGGGGCTTCGTGGGGTGAAGCCATGCTGGGTAATCACCAGCGGCAGGCCCAGCAGCGTGGCGGCGGACCAGCCGAACAACAGCCCCTTGAAGTTGTGGGTGTTGATCAGCGGCCGCTCGTCCCGGCGCTGGCGCAAGTGCTGCAACAACTCGGCCCAACTGGCGCAATGACGGCAATCGACCCCGGCCTGGCGAAAACGCGTGATCAAGGTGGGGGGCGCCGCCAGGAACAGCACTTGGTGCTGCCCAGGCGTCGCCAGGCAATGATCGAGCAGCATCCGCTCGGCCCCATAGAAGCCGCCGCTGTCGAGCAGATGAATGATCGACAGGGGACTGCTGTGGCGGGTCGGGCCGAACGGCGCGTTCAATTTCGCACCCAATGGACAAGGCTGGGCAGGCTCCAGTTGCGGTGCGGGTTGACCTTGTCGGGGGACTGCTCGTTGATGACCAACAGCACCGGCACATCCAGTTGCTGGGTGATTTGCGCTGGGTGCTTGAAGCGATGGTCGAAGAACTCACGCACATAGACCAGGGCGATCGCCAGCAGCAGGCCGCTGAACATGCCGAAGACAATGATCAGCATCGGCTTGGGAAAGGCCGCAGCGGTTGGTTCGAACGGCGGGCTCAGGACCCGGGCGTTGGACAGGTCGTTGTCCAGCGAACGCGCGGTGCTGGCTTCGGCGAAGCGCTGGGCGTAGGTGGAGAAGGCCGCATGCAGGGCGTTGATCTCGGTGTCCATCTGCCGCAGCTTGCTCTGGGTTTCCTGCAATTGATGGATGCGCTGCTTGAAGGCGGCGATGCGTTCGATCTTCTGATTGATCACCGAACTGACCACCGCCAGATCGGTGGTGCGTTCCTGAATGCGGTTGTTCACCACCTTCAGGAACTGCTGGCGCGTGCGGACGATCTGTTCCCGGGCCAGCAGCATCGGTTCGCTGCTGGGCTGGAAGATCGCCAGGTCATTCATGTAGCGGCTGACCTGGCTGGTCAGTTGCTCGCCCAGCTGTCTGATTTCCCGGTCTTCGAAGGCAATGTTGTCCACGGTGGTGGTGAAGGTGAACGGGAAGGTGTAGTCGTTGAACCGCGAGCTGTTCGCCGCCGCGAGACTGGTCTTGAGGTAATCGAGCCAGCGTTGGCTTTGCAGCAGGCGATCCTGGTACAGGTTCAGGGCCTGCTCTTCGGTATTGATGGCGTTCAGGCGGAAGGTGACTTCTTCCTTGGGATCGGACGATCCGATGTTTTCAAGCAGCCCGAGCCGGTTGCTTTCCAGGCCGTCGAGACGGGTCTGGTACTGGGCTTTCTTCTGCTCATAGAACGTCTGCGGCAGTTCGATCGATTGCAGGTCCTGGCGGCTGCTGAGGTAGTTCTGCAGCAGTTGCGCCACGAACCGGGTGCCCTGGGCCGGGTCGCCGAAACTGTAGACGATGGAGATGACGTTGGAGCCGGGCAGGGTCTCGATCTTCAGGTTTTCGATGGCCTCGTCGGTCAGCGTATCGAGCACAGTGTCGCGCACCGGATCGACTTCCAGCCCCAGGCCATCGCGCAACGGGTTGATGACGTACTCGCGCAGGGGCTGGGTGATGTAACGCTTGAAGGGATCGCTCACCCATTTGTTGAAGATGCCCGGGCTGGGCGTGTATTCGCCCTGGTCGCGCAGGGTGCTGATGGTCTGCCGGATCAACGCTGGCGAGCGCAGGATATTGCTTTCGGTTTCCATGTCCGCCAGGGACGGCGGGATGAAGGTCGCGTTTTCCTGGTTCAGCGACGTGGTGGCGTCGCCCTGGGAGAGTTTCTTCGACTGGACGATCACCTGGGCGGTGATATCGAAGCTCTGCTTGAGCATCAACGGCAGCACCAGAGCGATCACGGCGAAAATCAGGAAGATACGCTTCACCCACTGCTTGTTGGCGAAGAAGATCCTGAAGAACTCGTGCAGATAGTTTTCCTTGGGGTTCATGATCGGTCACCTGAGTTTCAGTTGTCGCTGCCTTTGTTGTCGACGCGGTAGCCGAAGCCGAACCCCACGCCCTGGAACAGCACTACGTCGGCCAGTTGCCTGGCCGTTTCGCCGGCTTTGGCCAGTCCGGTCTTGGGCACGTACAACATGTCCTCCGGCTGCAGGTAGGCGATCTGCGAGGCGTCGCCGCTCAAGGCCTTTTCCACGTCGTAGTGACGGGCTTCGACCTGGTTGCCGTTGCGGCGCATGATCATCACCGAGTCGAGCCGGGCCTTGACGTTCGTGCCACGGGCCAGGGTCAGGGCTTCGAGAACCGAGATCGGCCGGCGGATCGCATAGGCGCCGGGTTGGGCCACTTCACCGAGTACATAGATCTCGTTGCCGGCGGTGGACTTGAGCAGCACATCCACGGTCATGTGGCCGGGCAGTTGGGCGTAGCGCTCGTTGAGGAAGGTCTCCAGCTGGGTGACGGTCATGCCTTGCAACGGCACCGAGCCAATTTCCGGGAAGCTGGCGTAGCCATCCCGGCCCACGATGATTTCCCGACTCATGCCCGTGGCCGGGTGGGTCAGGGTGTTGCGCAGGTTCGCCTCGCCGGAGAGCGGGCTGGTCACCAGGACAGTCAATTGGTTGCGATTGGGTTGGAACAGCATCTTCTGGTCATAGGCACGCTGCACCGCCAGGCGCGCCTCGTCGGTGGTCAATCCGGCGACTTTCACCGAAGTGTTGGCGCCCGGCAGTTCGATGGTGCCGTCGGGCATCACTTGTTGCGTGCCATTGAGCTGGCTGGCGGCGGTGAAGTTCAGGGCAACCTGGTCGCCCGGTTGCACTCGATAGGCCTGGGAGGAGGTCGTGCCGATGTGGAAGATCACATCCAGCACATCCTGGGGCCGCAAGGTCTGTTCGACCTTCGGCATGTCGGTGGCCTGGGCGTTGGCCGGCGCGGCCGTGAGGATCTGCACCGGCATCGAGCGGGTATCGCTGGTACTGGAGCAACCGGCAAGCGGCAGCAACAGCAGGACAAGCATTCTGGCGTTCATCTCGTCATCCTTTTGCAGGCTTACAGGTTGTTGTAGAGCCACTTGGGCATGTAGTACTTGCGGCGATTGAACACGCTGCCCACCACTTTCGCGCCGGCCTGGGACAGGCGCTGGCGGGCGGCCTGGGCCACTTCCCAGCGGGTGTCTTCACCGCGCACCACCAGCACCACGCCGTCGACCTGGGTGCTGAGCACCAGTGTGTCGCTGGCCGAATACACCGCGTCGGCGTCGATCACCACAAAGCGGTATTGCGCCGCCAGTTGCCTGAACAGTGGGCGCAGTCGTTCGGGGCTCAAGCGTTCGGCATTGCGGCCCAGGCGCCCGTGGGGCAACACGTCGAAGGGCAGGCTGGACGCCTGCACCACGCAGTCCTGCAGCAAGGGCGGGGCGAGGCTGTTGAACAACAGATCGGTAAAACCGCGCTCCTTGTGCAACGACAGTTGCTGGCTGAGGTTGCGCGGTGACTGGCTGGCATCCACCAGCAGTACGCGACCGTTGCTCATCTGCGCCAGTTGAGCGGCCAGCGCCATCGCGCTGGTGCTGGTTCCGGTGCCTGTGTTGGCGGACGTCAAGAGCAGGATCCGCAGGGAAGGGTCGAGCACGGTCGAGGTCAGGTTGGTCTCGCTCGGGCTGGCTATGGTCAGGATATTCGTTGAACCGTCCATTTAACTCGCTCCGTGGCCGCTGAACACTTTGAAGGGGGTAATCATCAGGATCTTCAAATCCAGCCACAGGCTTTGTTCAGCGATATAGCTGAGGTCCAATTCCACACGCTGGTCGAAGTCGATATTGCTGCGCCCGGAGATCTGCCAAAGGCCGGTCATGCCGGGGTAGATGCTCAGGCGCACAAGATGGTTGTCCTTGTAGCGATAGGCGTTGAACGAGGTCGGCCGGGGGCCCACCAGGCGCATGTCGCCGGTCACTACATTGATCAGGTTCGGTAGTTCGTCGAGGCTGCTGCGTCGCAGGAACCGGCCGATGGGCGTGATGCGCGGGTCGTTGTCGATCTTGAAGTCGATGGCATCGGCGCCGTGTTTGTTGAGGTGGCGCAGCGACTCCTTGAGCGCCTCGGCATCGGCCACCATGGTGCGGAACTTGTACATGCCGAAGACTCGGCCGCGATACCCGGTGCGCTTCTGCACGAACAGCACGGGACCGGGGCTGGAGAACTTGACCAGCAGCGCCAGGCCCAGCAGCAGCGGGCATAACAGCAGCAGGATCGCCAGCGCGCCGAGGCAGGCCACCACGCGATTGGTGCGCGAGACCGTCCAGGGCCGGCCGCCGTCGCGACCGGTCAACCAACCTCGACCCTGGCGGTGGATGGCCGCGTCCAGGCGCCTGCGGTGGTCGGGATCGACACGCTTGTCGCGTCCAGGGGCGTTGATCTCGATGACTTGCTCATGTCGGGTCATGGATTCCTCCGCTGAGGTTGGGCCGCAAGCGTTCAGTTGCGAGCGGTGCGTGGGCAGGCTGTGCGTAGTAATCGAGGAACCACCGGATGAAGCGGCCCAGGCCGTCGTCCAGTTCGATACACGGCTTGAAACCGGTGGCCTGTGCCAGGTCGCTGGCATCGGCGCAGGTGTTGAGCACATCTCCTGCTTGCAGGGGGAGCAGTTCGATGCGGGCGGTTTGTCCCAGGTGCTTTTCCAGCAGTGCGACATAGGTGCGCAGCGCCACCGGGTGCTGCCCGCCGATGTTGTAGATCCGCCAGGGCGCACGGCTGGTGGCCGGGTCCGGTTGTTCGTGATCCAACAGGGGCGTGACCAGGGGCGCACGGTCGAGCAGGCGGGCGATGCTTTCGACGATGTCGTCGATGTAGGTGAAATCGCGTTGGTGCTCGCCGTGATTGAACAGTTGCAGCACACGGTCTTCGACGATGGCGCGGGCAAACTGGATCGGCGACATGTCTGGCCGGCCCCAAGGGCCGTACACCGTGAAGAAGCGCAGGCCGGTGCAGGGAATGCCGAACAGGTGGCTGTAGCTGTGGGCCATCAGTTCGTTGGCTTTTTTGCTGGCCGCGTACAGCGACAGCGGATGGTCGACGTTGTCCTGCACCGAATAAGGCGTGCGCGAATTGGCGCCGTATACCGAGCTTGAGGAGGCGTAGATCAGGTGCTTGACCGGATAGCGGCGGCAGTTTTCCAGAATATTCAGGAACCCGGTGATGTTGCTGTCGACATAGGCCTGTGGTTTTTCCAGCGAGTAGCGCACACCCGCTTGGGCGGCAAGGTGAATCACTACGTCCGGGCGCCGGGCCTGGAACAGTTCATCGATGGCCGGCGCGTCGACCAGATCGATCCGCGCCAGGGGAAATTCGCCGGCCTGGTCGTTTACCCAGGTCACGCGGTCGTGCTTGAGCTGCGGGTCGTAGTAGTCGTTGAAATTGTCCAGCCCGCACACCCGATGGCCGTCGCGCAGCAGTCGCAGCACGACGTGGGCGCCGATGAAACCGGCCGCGCCGGTGACCAGGATGTTCATGCTTGCGGCCCGGGTAGCGGGGTGCCCGGCACGGTGTGCCGCAGCCCGATACCGCGATACAGCAGTCCGGCGGCGGCCAGGTGTTCGGGGTTGTACAGGTTGCGGCCATCGATGATCACCCGGGCGCGCAACTTGCTGGCCAACAGGTCGAAGTCCACCACGCGAAAATTCTTCCACTCGGTGCAGATCACCAGGGCGTCGGCGTCTTCCAGGGTGTCGTCGCGGGTGGCGCAGAGGTTCAGGTCCTTGCGATAGCCGTAGAGGCGCCGGCATTCGGACATGGCTTCCGGGTCATAGGCGTGGACGCGGGCGCCTTCGCGCCACAGCGCTTCCATCAGGTAGCGGCTGGGGGCTTCGCGCATGTCATCGGTGTTGGGCTTGAATGCCAGGCCCCAGATGGCAATCGATTTGCCGGCCAGGCCCTCCTGGAATTGCGTTGCCAGTTTCTCGAAAAGGATGTGCCGCTGGCTGTCGTTGACGTCGGTGACGCTGCGCAACAAGCGCAGTGGCATGCCGCTTTGTTCGGCGGTGTGTAGCAAGGCCCGCAGATCTTTGGGAAAGCATGAGCCGCCAAAACCGCAGCCGGGGTAGATGAAGTGGTAACCGATGCGTGGGTCCGAGCCGATGCCTTTGCGCACGGCTTCGATGTCGGCGCCCAGCCGTTCGGTGAGGTTGGCCAGTTCGTTCATGAAGCTGATGCGGGTGGCGAGCATGGCATTGGCGGCGTATTTGGTCAGTTCGGCGCTGCGGTTGTCCATGAACATCAGTTTTTCGTGGTTGCGGCAAAAGGGCGCGTAGAGCTCCGTCATCTGGTCGCGGGCCAGCGGGTCGGCGGTGCCGATGATGATCCGGTCGGGGCGCATGCAATCGGCCAGCGCACTGCCTTCCTTGAGGAACTCGGGATTGGACACCACGCGTACGTTCAACTGTTTCAGGCCCCGCTGCGCCAGCGCCTGGCGGGCGCATTCGGCCACCTTGTCGGCCGTGCCCACCGGCACCGTGGATTTGATGACCAGGGTGCGGTCGCTGTCCATGAAGTCGGCGATTTGCCGGGTGACGGCCAGCACATGGCTCAGGTCTGCCGAGCCGTCTTCATCGGCGGGGGTGCCGACGGCGATGAAAATCAGCTCGCCATGATTGACTGCGTCGCTGGCCTGGGAGCTGAACGACAAGCGTCCTTCCTTGATGTTGTCTTCGAGCAAGCTGGACAGCCCCGGCTCGCTGATGGTCGGTACGGCCTGTTGCAGTTGCCGGATTTTGTTCGGGTCGATATCGATGCACAAAACGCGATGTCCGACGTCGGCCATGGCGGCGGCCTGGATCAGCCCGACATACCCCGTACCAAATACACTCACGTCCATTTTTGGCGCGCCTCGCAAACCGAATGATGTAACTCGGATGAAACTGTTTAGAGGGGTATAGCGCAGCTTCAGAAAAGCGTGTCAGCAAAATGACAGTTGTCAGTGTTGGCAATTCAAGTGAAGTCGGGCCTTTTGATATCAAGTCCTTGACTGTCTTAGTAAAGTGGCTGTTTTATTGGGCTTTACGGGGATTTTACAAAGCGATAAACGGTAGTAATCCATAGATTTTTACATTCTGTGACGTATTTTCGTGTCATTTTTGGGGTAACTTTTTTTTGACGCGTGCTTCGGATGCAGCATTCCTTGCGCTTTGAAAATCGGCTGCTAACGTGCAGGAACGAAGTGCTTTGGATACGGCGATCTGGTCGAGGAAAACATGGCCCGTTACCTCAAGGAACTGCTGCTGGTTCTGTACCTGCTCAAGGGATACGACTATTACCTCGACCGTCTCACCGCGTTGGGCCTGGGGTTCGCAACGTTGCTGTTCGGCGCCATGTTCACGGTGCTGGTGCTGGCGCTGTGGATGAGTGCCTACATACGCCAGACCCTGGTGAGGCATGTGTTTGCCTTGGCGATGTTTGTTTCAGCGGTGTTTTTCGAGGTGTACACCCGGGTCACGGACAGTTACCTGACCTATAGCCAGTTCGTTTCGCTGGTGTACTCGGGGGGATTTATCCAGGAGGCGGCTTATCAGTACCGCGACGTGATTATCCGCGCGGTGATCAGCGGCTTGCTGCTGTTATTCGGCATCGCGCTCAAGCCTCGGCGGTCGGTGCGGTTGCCCGGTTATTTGCCGATAGCGGCGCCGGTGCTGGGCATGTTGTTGCTCAGTGGCGTGTTGTTCGTGCGGGCGGGCGAGGGCGCGCGCGGCCTGCCGGTGATGTACACGCCGTTGGCCTATTTGAATCTGTTTGCCTACGAGTCCTTGCACAGCACCATCGGTCCCCGGGAGCCGGTCACCCTGGTGCGACGGTCGTCTTTGATCGAGCAGGATATCGTGCTGATCATCGATGAGAGCATTGGCGGCAATTACCTGGATATCAACGCGCCATTCGGCGTGCACACCGGGCTGAAGACGCCGCCGGAGGGCGTGGACATCTTCAATTTCGGTTATGCGGCCTCCATCGCCAATTGCAGCGCCGACACCAACGTCACCCTGCGCTATGGCGGCACGCGCGCCGACTACATACGCATCAACAGCACCCGGCCGTCGATTTGGCAATATGCCAAAAAGGCGGGTTTGCGTACCGTCTACATCGACGCCCAGCGCACTGGTGGCTACCTGCAAAACCTGATGACCGAGCTGGAAAAACAGGACATCGACGAATTCGTCCAATTCGACCAGGCCAGCGTGCGCGACCGTGACATGGCGGCTGCGGCGAAGTTGATCGAACTGCTGGGCGACAACCAGGCCGAACTGGTGGTGATCAACAAGGTGGGGGCGCATTTCCCGGTACACGACAAATACCCCGACGACTTCATGAACTACCGCCCGGCCTTGCCGCGAGGGCAGTTCCAGGAGGTGGCCGACACCGCTAGCCGCGATGGCTTCAATGGCCAGAAAGATGACTGGTTGCTGTATCGCAATGCTTACCAGAACACCTTGCTGTGGAACGTCGGCGAGTTCTTCAAGCGAATCTTCCAGCAGGCCGATTTGAGCCATGCCGTGCTGATCTACACCTCCGACCACGGCCAGGACCTGCACGAGCGTGGCAACCCCGGGCTCAACACCCATTGCGGCGGTGACCCGGTGGCGGAGGAGGGGTTGGTGCCGTTGGTAGTGATCCAGGGCAGCCAATTGCACACCCTTGATTGGCGTGATGCCTGGGCCCGGAACAAGGATCGTTCGAGCCACTACAACATCTTCCCGACGCTGTTGCAGTTGATGGGTTACGACCCGGCCGGGGTTGAATCGGCCTATGGGAAATCCCTGAGCCAACCAACCGATGATGATTTCACTTTCAACTATCGCTTTAATGCACGGTTGGGGGCCAAGCCGGCTTGGAAACACATCGACTTGGGCGACATCGTGACACCGCAGTCCGGCCAGGTTGAGATGGCGGTGGGGCGTTGACTGGAGCTGAGTTCTTGTTGATTGAGTACATATCCATTGCTGCGGTAACGGCCACTTAGGGTTTCGCCCTGACGGCGACTCACTTTTTTTCAAACGCCAAAAAAAGTAAGCAAAAAAGGCTTGCCCCACCACTCGGCACCTCGCTTAGGCTCGGTGTGCCCTCACTCCGGCATGCCGAGCCTAGGCGAGGCACCGAGTGGTGGGGCAGAAGCGCTTTGGTTACTTTCGCGCTTTTCGAAAGTGACCCGCCGTCAGGGCGGAACCCTAAGTCGCCGTTACCGCAGCAACGGATATACACCCCCATCCGACAAGCAAATACCAAGGTTCACCAGCGAAATGGGGACGCACAGCTGTATTGGCCGATGGGGCCCATCACTCAACTCCGCTATCCTGAACCTCAAGTCCACCCGTCGAGCCTTTCCATGCTTGAAGTCCGCCAAGTGCACAAAAGCTATCCCACGCCTCAGGGCCCATTGCCAGTGCTGCAAGGCATCGATCTGACACTGATGCCCGGCAGCAGTCTGGCGCTGATGGGGGAGTCGGGCAGTGGCAAGAGCACCCTGCTGCACCTGGTCGCTGGGCTGGACAAGGTCGATCGCGGCAGCATTCGCAGTGGCGAGTATCGGCTCGATGGCATGAGTGAAAGCCAATTGGCGAATTGGCGACGCACGGAAATCGGCCTGGTGTTCCAGCAGTTCAACCTCATCAGCAGCTTGTCGGTGGAGGACAACCTGGCGTTCCAGGCGCGTCTGTGCGGCCGTCATGACGCAGCGTGGCAAGCCCATCTGGTACAGCGGCTCGGGCTTTCAGGGCTGTTGCGGCGTTATCCCGAGCAACTGTCCGGCGGCCAGCAACAGCGGGTAGCGCTGGGGCGGGCATTGGCTTCGCGACCGCCCTTGTTGCTGGCCGATGAACCCACCGGCAGCCTCGACGAAGCCACCAGCGACGAAGTCCTGCAACTGCTACTGGAACTGCTGGAGGGCAGCCCCACCAGCCTGCTGATGGTGACCCACAGTCCACGGGTGGCAGCTCGCCTGGCCCAGCGCGTGGTATTGCACGGCGGGCAGTTGGCGCAGGTGACCCAGGGGTGATGATTTTTCGCCAGACCCTCAAGGCCCTGCTCAGCCATTGGCGCCAACACCCGGTGCAATTCTTCAGCGTGCTGACCGGCCTGTGGCTGGCAACCAGCCTGCTCACTGGCGTGCAAGCGCTGAACAGTCAGGCCCGGGACAGCTACGCTCGGGCCAGCCAATTGATCGGCGGCGAACCCCAGGCCAGCCTCAGTGCACCCGGTGGTGGCACGTTCCCCCAGCAATGGTTTGTCGAGCTGCGGCGCCAGGGCTGGCCGGTGTCGCCAGTGGTGCAGGCTCGGGTGCTGCTCAAGGACCACGAGGATCAGCGCCTGCAACTGATGGGCATCGACCCGGTGTCGCTGCCGCCCGGTGCCGCGCTGGCGGGGCAGGCGCGGGAGATGACTGAGGTGGTGGCGTTCTTTACCGACCCCGGCCGCACCTGGATCGCCCCGCAAACCTTGCAAGCCCTGGGGCTGACCGAGGGCGACCGACCCCGGAGTGTCGATGGGCAAACCCTGCCGCCGTTGCATGCCCAGGAGGACATGGCGCCGGGCGTGCTGTTGATGGACATCGGTTTTGCCCAACAGGTACTCGGGTTGCCGGAGCAACTGTCGCGACTGTTGTTGCCCGCCACGTTCAGTGCCGCATTACCGGAAGCGTTCACCGGTCGCCTGCAACTCAAGCACGCCGATGAAGAAAACAACCTGTCGCGCCTGACCGAAAGTTTTCACCTGAACCTTGATGCCTTGGGGTTTTTATCCTTCGTGGTGGGACTGTTCATCGTTCACGCGGCCATCGGCCTGGCCCTGGAGCAACGCCGCAGTCTGTTGCGGACCCTGCGCGCCTGTGGTGTCAGTGCGCGGGTGCTGGTCACCAGCCTGACCATCGAACTGGGCGCGTTGGCCTTGCTGGGCGGGATCGCCGGGGTGCTCAGCGGCTATTGGCTGGCGAGCCTGTTGTTGCCCGATGTCGCGGCGAGCCTGCGAGGTTTGTATGGCGCCGAAGTGGCCGGGCACTTGAACCTCAGCCCATGGTGGTGGTTCAGCGGTGTCGGCTTGAGTCTGCTCGGTGCGCTGCTGGCCGGCGCTGACAGCCTTTTGCGGGCGGCGCGCCTGCCCTTGCTGGCGCTGGCCAACCCCCAGGCCTGGCATCAGGCCCATGCCCAATGGCTGCGACGCCAGGGTTGGGTGGCGACGGTGGCGGCATTGATTGCCGCATCGGCGTTGATCTGGGGCGATAGCCTGGCCAGTGGTTTTGTCCTGATGACCGCCTTGTTGCTGGGCGCGGCGCTGGCCTTGCCGGTGTTGCTCAACAGCGCGCTGAAGCGGTTGTCGAGGCGCAGCCGCTCGGTGCTCGGGCAGTGGTTTCTTGCCGATTGTCGCCAGCAATTGCCGACATTGAGCCTGGCGCTGATGGCTTTGTTGCTGGCGCTGGCGGCCAATATCGGCGCCGGCAGCATGACCGCCGGCTTTCGCCAGACCTTCAGCAACTGGCTCGAACAACGGTTGACCGCCGAGTTGTATATCAACCCGCAGACCCCGGCCCAGGCGGACGAACTGCACGCTTGGCTCACGCAACAACCGGCGATCACTGCCGTCGTTCCCCTCTGGCAAGTCTCGGTCCCGTTGCAGGGCTGGCCGACGGATATCCACGGCATCATCGATCACCCCCACTATCGACAGCATTGGCCGCTGCTGGAATCGGCCGGCGACAAGCCGTGGGAGCAACTGGCCGCCGCCGACACCCTCATGCTCAGCGAACAGCTGGCACGGCGTCTCAAGGTGAGTACCGGCGATCAGTTGACCCTGCCGACACCCCAGGGGCCATGGGCACTGCGCATCGTTGGCATCTACGCCGACTATGGCAATCCCAAGGGCCATGTGCTGGTCAACGTCGATCACTTGCTGGCGCACTGGCCGAACCTGACGCCGAACCGTTTCAACCTGCGCATCGAACCGTCCGCGATCCCGGCGCTACTGACAGCGTTGCAAGACCGGTTCAGTCTGGATGACAGCTGCATCGTCGACCAGGCCCGGCTCAAGGGCTGGTCGACCCAGGTGTTCGAGCGAACCTTCGCCGCCACCGCTGCCCTCAACAGCCTGACCCTGGCGGTGGCCGGGGTGGCGTTGTTCATCAGTCTGCTGACCCAGAGCCAGAGTCGCCTCGCTCAGTTGGCGCCGCTGTGGGCGCTGGGGGTGACGCGTCGGCAGTTGATGCTGCTCAACCTCGGCCAGACCTGGCTGCTGGCGCTGCTGACCTTGGTCCTGGCGTTGCCGCTGGGCATCGCCCTGGCCTGGTGCCTGGACACGGTGATCAACGTGCAGGCTTTCGGTTGGCGCCTGCCATTGCGGGTGTTCCCGTTGCAATTGGTGCAATTGCTGGCCCTGGCGATGCTCGCCACGCTGCTGGCATCGGCCTGGCCGCTGTATGCGTTGTACCGCACGCAGCCGGCGGATTTGCTGAGGACCTTTGCCCATGAAGATTAGAGTCGGCGTGTTGTTGCTGCTGGCATTGCTCAGCGGTTGTGATGACTCCGCGCCAGCGCCAAAGGGCTTTGCCGGCCTCGGCGACCAGGCTGTGGCCTTCACCCCGGTGGTGCCTGGGCGGGTATTCAGTTTCCCCGCCGACCACGGGATTCATGAAGGTTTTCGTATCGAGTGGTGGTACGTCACCGCCAATCTCAAGGATGCCCAGGGGCATGAGTTCGGCGTGCAATGGACGTTGTTTCGCAGCGCCTTGAATGCCGCGCCCCAGGCCGGCGGCTGGCGCAACCAGACGATCTGGCTCGGCCACGCGGCGGTCACATCCGCCACCGTGCACCATGCCGCCGAACGTTATGCACGAGGCGGGGTGGGGCAGGCCGGGGTACGGACGACACCCTTCGAGGCCTGGATCGACGACTGGCGCTTCAGCACTCGGACGACGGGCGTCGACCCGCTGGCGGATATGCAATTGCAGGCCCGGAACCCGCGCTTCAGCTATGCATTGCAGCTGACGTCGAGCCGGCCGCTGGTGTTGCAGGGCGATCAAGGTTTCAGCCAGAAATCCGAACAGGGGCAGGCGTCGTACTACTACAGCCAGCCGTTCTTCCAGGCCAGCGGTGAATTGGAAATCGATGGCCAGCGTTACGCGGTCAGCGGCCCGGCCTGGCTCGACCGCGAATGGAGCAGCCAGCCCCTGAGCGCAAACCAGACTGGCTGGGACTGGTTTTCCCTGCACTTGGACAACGGCGAGCACCTGATGCTCTACCGCATGCGCCACAAGGACGGCGCGCCGTATCTCACGGGCACCTGGATCGACGCCCAGGGCCAAGCGCAAACCCTGCACGCCGGGCAGATCAGCCTGGCGCCACTGGAAAGCGCCAAGGTCGCCGGGCGGTCGATGCCGGTGCGCTGGTCGATCAAGATCCCTGCCAGGCAGCTCGACGTGACGACCCAACCCTTGAACCCCAACGCCTGGATGAACTTGCAGATTCCTTATTGGGAAGGGCCGGTGCGATTGAACGGTAGCCACGTCGGCAACGGCTACCTGGAAATGACCGGCTACTGAGAATCGCCGGAACTCCCCACGAATCTCAGCCCTCATACCTTATGAATGCCTCGCAGGAGCCCGTCATGAGCGATGACCTCAAACCTCCGTCGCTGGCCGATTGGCAGCGGCTGTTCGACGACAAGGCCTATTGGCAACAATCACCCGACGTTCATTTCACCGAGCTGATGCGGGTGGCCGATGATCTGTTTGGCCAGGGAGCTATCGACCTGGCGCAGTGGCAGGCGCTGAAGACCAAGGCTGAGCAACTGCACCAGCGCTCCCCCGATGCCAACGTCGCTGAAGAAGTCGCCGACCCTGATGCCTGATTGCCAGGCTTGAACAACCAAGGAGTTCGTCATGAACCACCGTTCCGATCAAACGCCGCACAACCCTGACGAGCCGGCGATGCCTGGCGAAGTGGAACGCGACAACGACGCCTTGCGCCCCAACGATCCCGCCAAGCGCAAACAGCAGCAGGGGGATGCGGGAGCAGGAGAGACCGATGCGCAGAAAACTGGCCGGCGTGGTTGAGGTGGCGCATCAAGGATGAATAATTATTTAAATGGACTCGCGGAAATATCCTGCAAGTTCCACTAATATTGTGCCGTTCGCCCAGTGTCAGGCTCTTTACCAGTGCATGGATTGCCGAGGCCGTCGCACTGGGCGAACACCTCTGAGGGAAAATATCCCTGTTTACTTCAATGCACATCGGCCAGCAGGACTGGCCGGTGCATTGACGAATGCGCGGACTTAACCGGCGGCCGGTGCACGCCAGTCATCGACGCCCAGCGTGCTGCAGGCTATGTGATTCCAGGTGATCTTGCGGTACGAGAAGTGCACATCTTGCAAGTGAGTGAAATGTGAATTTGCCGGGTCTTGGCAGTTGAGCATGTAGTCCTTGATTTCGACGATAATCGCGTCCTCCAGCGTAGTGGTGTAGTAATGCTCTTGGGTTCCGGAGGCTGAAGTGCGGTACCACTTGATTTCAACTTTGGCCAGGGTTTCGCCGCGGCACAGGACTTCCTGCAGCATCGGTGAGGTTCTGTCAAAGACTTTAGTGATGACTAAGGGTTGGTGTATGCGTTGACCAGTTGGCTGACCGGACTGGGGGTCTCGTGGAATGGTCACCTGATGCTGGAAACCTTGCACCATGATTTCGTCTTTATGACCTTCCTGATAAATGTTACCCACCGAGTCGGCGGTAAACGCCTTCTCGGTCAGTAATATTTGACTGTTGTCTGTAATGGTCATGTACGCGGGGGTAGCCAATGGATGCTCTCCTTCCTGGATAACGATGGGGCCTGGGACTGGATTCGCCCGAGGTGGCCTGACGATTATCAAGAGCTATGCCATTTTTAAAAAAACTTTAAATATCAATAAGTTGATTTTGTATCGGGCTGATCCTTCCTCCAAGCAGACCAGAAAGCGCTCAAAGACTTGCCCGGCCCATTGCAGTGCCTCGCGGTTCCACCAGGCACCGCGATGCCCGGGTCGGCAGGCCAAGAAAGGCGCGCCGCGTGCATGCCTCTCAGGCAGTTTTTTGCCGTTTTGTCCTTCGGCTTATTCCTACACGCCCAATGCAGCCCTGCACTCATCGATGGATCGCTGTTGCGTCTGGGCGTACAGCTGCAACTCATCGATGGTCGCCCGCCCCAGCGCTGCTTCAAAGGCGTGGCGATTGGACTGCCCGGCGTAGTGGCTCTGGGCAGCATCGCCAAGGTTCGACTGGAAAATGCCGGCGGCGCTGACCGGCAGGAAGTCTTCATACACCAAGGGTTCGGCACGCAGGTATTGCTGCTCCAACAGGCGTTCCAGCGAGGCCGTGCGCTCGACGCTGCCCTTGGCGGCGAGGCCCTTGGGCGTCACGAAATAACGGAAGTACGCCAGTGCTTCTCGACGCAGCTCATCGTGGTTGTCGGGGAATTGGGCAAAGTGCTCGCTCATCAGCGTGTTGTAGCGTTCGGCGTTGGCCTCGTTGGGGAAATCCCCCAACGCATCCCGCGCAGCGTTGAGCAATCGATCGTAGAGCGCACGACCCTTGGGCGTGAGGGCGGCGCCGCGTTGCTCGATTTCGCCAAAGCGAGCGCTGTGGCTGCCTTGGGATTGTGATTGATCGGTGAAGCTGACCGGCTCATCGAGGGCCTTGAAGCTGGTCTGGCGCAGCAGGATCGGGCATTGGCGGCGAGGCGGGCCTTCGATCACGGCTTTGGGCGTGATGCCGTGCACGGGCATCCGGGCCTGGACGATGTCGATGTCCAGGGTGCGCGGTGTCAGGTGATTGATGTGTGGGCCCTTGAACGCCACCACATCGGCGATCAACCGATGCTGGGCGCTCAGTTGCCGGTACTGTTCGGCGGTGACCGTGGCGCTGTGGTGCCAGCGAAAGGTTTCCAGGGCTTGTAGGACGAAGTCCTCAGCCTGGGACTCGCTCAGGCCACCCTGGTATTCGGCCTGTTCGATGAGCTCAAGGGCCCTGGGGGTGAAGATCTGCCGTTTGTCCAACACTGACTCGGCAAAGGCCCGAAGCTCGGCGTGCTCGATCAGTTCCAGGCGCAGTAGCGAGGTAAACACCCGGAACGGGCTGACCTGCAACGCGCTTTCGTGCACGGCGCGGAAGGCGGTGGAATGCACCGGCACCCCGGCAGGCGTGAGGTCGTAGTAGCCCACCGGCTGCATGCCCATGACCGCGAACAGACGCCCCAGGGTCGCCAGCTCGGCGGCGGTACCGACGCGGATCGCGCCGTGGCGTTCCAGGTCCAGGCGTTCGAGTTCGCCGGTGCTGCGCAGGTGTGCGGCCAGGATCGGGTCTTCGGCCAGCACCTGGGCGTTGGTGTGCTCCACCAGCTTCATCAGGGCGCCATACAGCGGCACCTCGTCGCGGTACATGTCAGACATCGCTCTAGAGAAGCGTTGGCGGATCAGGTCGGGGCTGACGAAGCTCATCGTAAGAATTCCTGGCGAGGGCTGTGGGAAAGTTGGACGAAAGATCGCAGCCTTCGCCGGCCCCGGCAAACGAAGAATCTTCAGGACTTCATTCTGCCAGGGACTGATCCACCAGCTCGATCCAGTGCCGCACGGGCGTGCGACCGGCGCCGTCGAGGTGGTTCTGGCAGCCGACGTTGGCGGTGACGATCAGCTCCGGCTGGCCACTTTCCAGCGCATTGAGGCGGTTGTCGCGCAATTGCCGCGCCAGGGCGGGCTGGGTCAGCGAATAGGTGCCGGCCGAGCCGCAACACAAATGGCCGTCGGGCACCTCGGTGAGGTTGAAACCCAGCCGCGTCAGCAGCGCCTCGATGCTGCCGCCGAGTTTCTGCGCGTGCTGCAAGGTGCAGGGGCAATGCACGGCAATGCGCTGGTTCCTGGCCGCGCAGATCTGTTCCAGCGGTTCCTTGCCGAGCACTTGCACCAGGTCCAGCGCCCGTTCACTCACCTGCTGGGCCTTGGCGGCATAGGCAGGGTCATGCTCCAGCAGGTGCCCGTAGTCCTTGATGAAGGCCCCGCAGCCGCTGGCGGTCTGGACGATGGCTTCAGCACCGTTTTCCAGGTGCGGCCACCAGGCGTCGATGTTCTGTCGGGCGCGGTCCAATCCTGTGGCCTGGGCGTCGAGGTGATACTCCAGCGCACCGCAGCAGCCGGCCTGCGCACAGGGGATCACGCTGATGCCGAGTCGATCCAGCACTCGCGCTGCCGAGGCATTGGTGTTGGGCGACAGGCCCGGTTGCACGCAACCTTCGAGCATCAACACCGTACGCCGATGCCGCAGAGGCGGGCGTTCGCCGTGAGACGGGGAAGGGCGGGGCAACTTGGCGGTCAGGTTCGCCGGCAGCAACGGACGGAAGATCGCGCCAAGACGCAGCAGGGCCTTGAACCGCTCGGGGCTGGCGGCCAGGCTTCGCAGCCCCAGGCGCAGCGCACGTTGGTCGGCGGGGCGCGGTACGGCTTGGTCGACCACCGCCCGGCCGATGTCCAGCAGGTTGTGGTAATCCACACCGGACGGGCAGGTGGTTTCGCAGTTGCGACACGACAGGCAGCGATCCAGGTGCAACTGGGTGCTGGCTGTCGCCGGCTGGCCTTCGAGCACTTGCTTGATCAGGTAGATGCGTCCGCGCGGGCCGTCCAGTTCATCGCCGAGCAATTGGTAAGTGGGGCAGGTGGCGTTGCAGAAACCGCAATGCACGCAACTGCGCAGGATCCGTTCGGCTTCTTCGGCGCGGGGCAGGTTTTTGCTTTCCTCACTGAAGCGAGTCTGCATAGTTAGTGTCCTGTATCACAAATGCTGTTCCTTTTTGACGGCGTCTGTTGTCGTCATGCTGCGTTGCCGCTCCTCGCCATCGCGAGCTATGACGCGTCGCGGCGCCTTGCCTGACGACAACAGCCACTCGTCAAAAAAGGAGCGCATTTGCGACACAGGGCACTAAAGCTCCGGGTACATCCGACCAGGGTTGAACAGTCCCAGGGGATCGAGCTGGGCCTTGAGTTGCCGGTGATAGCGCAGCAGCGCCGGGGCCAGTGGCTGGAACGGTGTGTCGCTGGCACCCTGACGATAGCAGGTGGCATGGCCGCCGACTTCATGGGCCAGGGCTTGCACCGTGTCGGCCTCGGTTTTCACCCAGCGTTGGGCACCGGCCCAGTCGATCAGTTGCGCGCCCGGCAGGGTGAGCGGCCCGGTATGGTTGGGCAGCGACAGGCGCCACAGCGGCACGCCTTCATCGAAGAAGGCCAACTGATGTTCATTGAGTGCCGTCCAGTATTGATCGTCGATCACCTCGCCACCAAAACGCTGATGAGCGGCGCTGACCGAGCCTTCGCCACCCTCCAGGCGCAGCTGCAGACAGTCGCCGTCATGGCTGGCGGCGCTGACGGGCAGGGGCTGACGGCCCCATTCGGCGAGTTTCCCCAGGGCCTCGGTGCTGTCCAGTTCCAGGCGGATACTCAGGCTGTGACGGGGTTTGGGCAGGACCTTCAAGGAAACGTCGGTGATGACCCCCAGGCAACCGAAACTGCCGGCCAACAGGCGCGACAGATCGTAGCCGGCGACGTTTTTCATCACCTCGCCGCCGAAACGCAACAGCGTGCCGTGGCCACTGATCAGGCGCGTGCCCAGGACGAAGTCGCGCACCGAACCGGCCCATGGACGACGCGGCCCCGATAGCCCGGCGGCGACCATGCCGCCGACCGTGGCGTCATCGCCAAATGCTGGCGGTTCGCAGGGCAGCCGTTGCCCGGCAGCGTCGAGGGCGGCAAGCAGTTCCCGCAGCGGGGTGCCGGCCCGGGCCGTGATGACCAGTTCGGTGGGGTCGTAGTGGACGATGCCACGATGCACGCGGGTGTCCAGCACTTCGCCAGCCACTTCGCGCCCCAGGAAGGCCTTGCTGTTCGACCCCTGGATACGCAGCGGCGTGGCGTTGGCCCGGGCGCGATTGACCTGTTCGAGCAGCAGGTCGCTGGCGTCCTGGTCGGCTTCGCGGCTCATCAGAAACGCTCCAGTTCAGGAAACGGCAGTTGCCCGCCATGGATGTGCATGGCACCGAATTCGGCGCAGCGGTGCAGGGTGGGGATGTTCTTGCCGGGGTTGAGCAGGCCTTGGGGATCGAACGCTGCTTTTACCGCGTGGAACAGGTTCAGTTCGTCGCTGTTGAACTGCGTGCACATCTGATTGATTTTTTCCCGGCCCACACCGTGCTCGCCGGTGATGCTGCCGCCCACCTGGACACACAGTTCGAGGATTTTCCCGCCCAGGGTTTCGGCGCGCTCCAGTTCGCCGGGCTGGTTGGCATCGAACAGGATCAGCGGGTGCATGTTGCCGTCGCCGGCGTGAAAGACGTTGGCGACGCGCAGGCCATGCTCGGCACCGAGGCTGGCGATGCGCTGCAGTACCTCGGGCAAGGCGCGTCGCGGGATCGTGCCGTCCATGCAGTAATAATCCGGCGCCAGGCGCCCCACCGCCGGGAAGGCGTTCTTGCGCCCGGCCCAGAACCGCAGCCGTTCGGCCTCGTCCCGCGCCTGGCGCACTTCGGTGGCACCGGCCTGCTCCAACACTTGGCGGACCCGTTCACAATCGTCATGGACATCGGCCTCGACCCCATCCAGTTCACACAGCAGGATCGCTTCGGCCTCCACCGGATAGCCGGCGTGGATGAAGTCCTCGGCGGCGCGGATCGCCAGGTTGTCCATCATTTCCAGGCCGCCGGGAATGATCCCGGCGGCGATGATGTCGGCCACCGCTCGCCCGGCCTTGTCCACCGAATCGAAACTGGCCAGCAGCACCTTGGCGACCTGGGGCCGGGGCAGCAATTTGACCGTCACTTCGGTGATCACCCCCAGCAAACCTTCGGAACCGGTGAACAGCGCCAGCAGGTCCAGGCCCGGCGAGTCCAGGGCTTCGCTGCCGAGGGTCAGGCGTTCGCCTTCGATGGTGAGGATTTCCAGTTTCAACAGGTTGTGCACCGTCAGGCCGTACTTGAGGCAGTGCACGCCGCCGGCATTTTCCGCGACATTGCCGCCGATGGAACAGGCGATCTGCGATGAGGGATCCGGTGCGTAATACAGCCCGAACGGTGCCGCCGCCTGGGAGATCGCCAGGTTGCGCACACCGGGCTGAAGCCGCGCGGTGCGGGCGTCGGGGTCGATGTGCAGTATCTGGTTGAACCGTGCCATCACCAGCAATACGCCGCTTTCCAGGGGCAGGGCGCCACCGGACAGACCGGTCCCGGCACCCCTGGCGACCACGGGCACATCCAGCCCATGGCAGAGCTTGAGCAGCGCTTGCACCTGCTCGACGCGCCTGGGCAATGCCACCAGCAGGGGCGTGGTGCGGTAGGCCGACAAGCCATCGCATTCATAGGGCTTGAGGTCTTCTTCCTGGTGCAGGATGTCCAGGTCCGGAATCTGTGCCTGCAAGGCTTGAAGCAGGGCCTGTTTGTCCACCTTGGGCAAGGGGCCGTCGAGGTGTTCGTCGTAGAGGATGTTCATGAAGTCGATACCTCTGGGTCGGCTGGAATCCCTGTGGGAGCTTGCTTGCGATGGCGGTGGGGCAGCTTGCATCCCCCGTTGAATGTGTCACCGCTATCGCGAGCAAGCTCGCTCCCACAGGGCGTTCATTTTGTTTTATACATTGCCGTCACTGCCCCAACCCCTTGAGAAATTCCCGATACAGCGCCGCGGTTTTCCCCGGTCGTTCGACCATGGGCATGTGGCCGATACCGTCCCAGATTTCCACCCGCAAATCGGCGATGCCCTTGCTCCACACCGGCACGCTGCTGACGTCGATCAGGCGGTCCTTGCGCCCCCAGAGTAGCAGCGACGGGGCGCGGATGTCGGCCAGGTGCGGTTCCATCGGCGGGCTGGCGCGAAAATCGACGAAGATCTCCGCCAGTTCATCGCGGCGCTGTTCGTAACGTTCGGCCATTGCCGCCAGTACCACGCTGGGCACCCAGGGCGGGGAGGCCATGGTCATTGCGTAGAACGGCGCGAAATCGTCCCGCGAGTCGACGAGGAACGGGTTATGCCCGGCGGCCAGGTGGCGTTCCATGTCGCTGGCCTGGGGGGCGGTGACACCGGCCGGATCGATCAGCGCCAGGGTGAGCACGCGCTCGGGCGACGTGGCCGCCAGCCATGCGGCGAGGTAACCGCCCATGGAATTGCCGATCACATGGACCTTGTCCAGGCCGCAGGCGTCGAGCAACTCGATGACCCGCCGGGCCTGGGTCGGGATGTCATAGCCACCGCCGGCCTTGAAGCCGGTTTCGCCATGGCCGGCCAGGTCGGGCACCACCACCCGGTAGTCGCCGACAAAATGTCGGGCGAAGCGTAGCCAGAGATTCTTGTCGGCGCTGTAGCCATGCAGCATCAGGATGCTGCCGGATGCTTCATAGGGCCCGCCTTGCCAGGTCGAGACGGTCATCTCGCTGATGGGGACGGTGATCTTGTGCAACCGGTAGAGACGTGCCTCCAGCGCCATGCCCATGTCGTACAGCACATGGCCGATGCCTGGATACGTCAACCAGCTCCAGGCGATAAACACGGCAAGGACTACCCACAACACCAGCATGTTTTGCCCTCCATGGATCAGGACAGAATGTGATCGGCCAGTCTGAGCCGACGGGTCAGATACTCTCTAAGTGAAGCTGAAACCCGAGGACATCGCGATGACGTGACGCATTTGCTTTGCTACTTGCTATGACAACCGCTGGATGACTCATGTATAGCCAAAATCCGCGGCAAAGCCCGACATTTGAAGGAGAATAAATACCCCTTCATTCAGTGGTGGCTATTTGATGCCGCCCTGATAGACTCCAAGCTACCCCCCCGTCCCAATGACTTGGGAAACCCGCGGTGCAGAGGTTCCTATGCAAAACACGGGAAAAAAGGGACGGACGCTGGCCAGGAGGCTTTATATATCGCGCATTCTGGGCCTGACGCTGGGGTTGCTGTTGGTGAGTGCTGCCATCTTTCCTCTCGAACCGGCGTCGTGGGTCTGGGGTTTCATGCTGTTCAATGGCCTGCTTTGGCCACACTTGTCCTACTGGTGGGCCCGACGTTGCTCGATGCCTTACCACGCCGAACACCTCAATTTATTGATCGATGCGGTGCTTGGTGGCTTCTGGGTCGCGGCAATGCAGTTCAACCCGTTGCCCGCGGCCGTCACGCTGGCGATGATGGCGATGAACAATGTCGCCATTGGTGGCCTGCGTTTCCTGCTCATTGGGGCCTTGGCCCAAGTGGCCGGCATTGTCGTGGGCGTGCTGATCTTCCCGCTGACCAGCGTGCCCATGACCAGCCCGGCGCAGATATATGCGTGTTTGCCGTTGCTGTGCCTGTATCCGATGGCACTGGGTTGGTTCTGCTATCGCCAGGCCTACACGCTGGGCCGGCAAAAGCGCGAATTGCTGGCCCTGAGTCGCACCGACAGCCTGACCGGCTTGCTTAACCATGGCGCCTGGAAAGATCGTCTCAACGAGGAGTTCCAGCGCTGCCAGCGTCACTCGAATGACGGGGCAGGGCGCGGCGCGATTGCGCTGATCGACATCGATCACTTCAAGGCCATCAATGACACCTATGGCCATGTCGCCGGCGACGTCGTGCTGCGCCAGCTTGGCAAGATGCTCAAGCAAAACCTGCGCGCCGCCGATGTGGTCGGGCGTTATGGCGGGGACGAGTTCTGTGTGATCCTGCCGGACCTGACGCTCCACAACGCCGTGCAGGCCATGGACGGGTTGCGCGAGCGCTTCGCGACGCTCAGCTATGAACAGAACCCGGCGCTGAAGGTGAGCCTGAGTATTGGCCTGGCAGCCTTCAACCCGGCTTATGGCGATGCCACCCATTGGCTCAATGATGCCGACCAGGCGCTTTACGAGGCCAAGACCGGCGGGCGCAACCGAGTCACTTGTTTTCGGCATCGGCAGGTGTTGGAAGAATCGGTCATGTCTCCCTGAGGTGGCCACCTGCGGTCTAGAGCCTTGACCCATTGTCGGGTAGGGTGCCTATGGCACTCTTTCGATACGGAACAAGGATGAAATCATGATGATGACCGCTCTTCGCTCCCGTCTGGCCGTCAGTCTTGGCCTGAGCCTGGCCCTCGGCGCCTTCGCCCCCGATGCTTTCGCACAGCCCCATCAACAAGTCCTGAGCGACGCCGAACAGTACAAGGGCGAGGCCCTGAAACTGCTTGAGCGGTTGGTGAACATCGACTCTGGCTCAGGCTATGTGCCGGGGTTGACCCAGGTCGGTGATATTGCGATCGATGAATTGACGAAGTTGGGCGCCACCATCGAAAAGGTGCCTAACTCGGACGGAACCCAGCACATCCTGGCGACCCTCAAGGGCACCGGCAAGGCAAAAATCCTGCTGATGGCCCACATGGACACGGTGTTCAAGGAAGGCTCGGCCGCCGAGCGTCCCTTCCACATCAAGGATGGCCGGGCCTATGGGCCGGGGGTGATGGATGACAAGGGCGGCATCGTCGCCGGGATCTACGCCTTGAAGGTGCTCAAGAGCCTGGACTTCAAGAACTACGCACAGATTACTTTCCTGCTCGACGCCAGCGAAGAAACCGGCTCGGACGCCGCCACCGACCTGATCAAGAAAACCGCCAAGGCCCATGACGTGACCCTCAACCTTGAACCGGGGCGCCCGGCCGATGGCTTGGTGGTGTGGCGCAAGGGCAGTGCCACGGCGCTGGTGGAGGTCAAGGGCAAGGCGTCCCACGCCGGTGTCGCACCGGAACTGGGGCGCAATGCGGCGATGGAAGCCGCGCACCAGATCTTGCAACTGGGCAAGCTTGGCGACGCGGAAAAGAAAACCACCATCAACTTCACGGTGATCAAGGCCGGCGACCGGACCAACGTGATCCCCGACCAGGCGAGCGCCAAGGCGGATGTGCGGGCGGCGGTGCCGGAAGAGTTCGACCGCATCGAAAAAGACTTGGCCCGGGTGTCGCAGGACAAATTGATCGCCGACACCGAAGTCACCACCAGCCTCAAGCGCGGCCTGCCACCGATGCCGCAGACGGCGGAGTCGGACCGGTTGATGGCCATGGCCCAAGGCATCTATGGCGAACTGGGGCGCAAACTGACTGAAGAAGGTAGCGGTGGAGCGGCGGATGCCAGTCTGTCGGCCGGGGTTGGCACGCCGACGCTGGACGGTTTTGGCATCGTCGGTGGCAACATTCATACGCCGGAGGAATACGCCGAAGTCGAGAGTGTGGTGCCAAGGATTTATCTGTTGTCGCGGATGATCATGGAGTTGGCGGGGCGATAACGCGCTATGTCGTCCTGTGGGAGCGAGCTGCAGCGGCTAGCGCGCTTCGACGTTGTGCCCGACCCTAAGGCGTACAAGCCGGCGGATTCTGGCGTAGTTGTAGGTAATGGCGCAAGGCGACGGAGCTTGGTCCTACATCGAAATCAGCGGGATAAACACACGGCTCTTGTGGCGAGGGAGCTTGCTCCCGCTCGGCTGCGAAGCAGTCGTAAAAACGGCTGATGCGGTCCACCGGAAAGACCGCGTCAGTCCATTTTGGGGCGGCTTCGCCACCCAGCGGGAGCAAGCTCCCTCGCCACGGGAATGAGGTTTGCCGTGGGAGAGGTGTCCGGCCTTTGGACCCTAGTAAACCCAAACCTCCACCCGCCGATTCCTGATCCTTCCTTCATCTTCACTATTGGCCGCCACCGGCATCAGCGCGCCGAAGCCGCGCACTTCCCGCAAGGTCACGCCGTACTTGACCAGTTCTCGTCGAACCGCCATGGCCCGCAGTTTGGACAGAAGATCCGCCCGCGCCGGGTCGTCCTTGGCGTCGCCGAAACCCACCAGCGTCACGCGGCGCTCGGTCTTGCCGTGTTTCTGGATGTAGTCGAGCACCCGGCCCAGGTCCTGGTGGGCCTTGTTGTCGAGACTGGCGCTGCCTTCTTCAAAGCGGAAATTCACCGTCAGGCGCTGGGCATGGCGGCTCAGGGCCTGGTAACCCTCGGGCATCAATGCATTGGGTGTGACGGCCATGGCCTGGACGGTTTGGGCGATGAACCCGTTGGCCGCGACGATGGCCTGGCCTTTGTCACTTTGGGTGAACTCGACCAGTGCCGTGGCCCAGGGGTTGGTTTCCCGGGGAGGTAAATAGAAGAACAGCCGGCGGGACAGGGGGTAGTCCTCGGTGGCGATCAGGTTGTTCAACGGCAACATGGGTTGGGAATCACCGTCGGCAATCGCCAAGGCTTTGGCCTGGCGTACGTAAGGCAAACCGATGAAACCGATGCCTTGCGGGTCTTGGCTGACGGCGTCGGACAATTGTTCGCTGGATTCGAAGCGTCGCGCTGTGGGATCCAGCCGCTTACCGTGTCGGCCAAGCACCAATTCCTTGAAGGTATCGTAGGTGCCAGATTGTTCATCCCGGGCATACAGATGAATCGGCCCGCCAACGCCGCCCACCGCTTCCCAGATCTTCGCCTCGCCGCTGAATATTCGTGCCAGTTGCACGGTGTCGAGCTGACGCAACGGGTTTTGCGGATGAAGGATAATCGCCAGTCCATCGATGGCGATGACCTGCTCGGCCGTGGGACTTTTCAGATCGCCGAGGGACGATAATTCCTTCCGTTCGCTGTCCTTGATCGGCCGGGAAGAGGCCGCCAGGTCGGCGCTGGCCTGCTTGAGGGCGGCGAAACCGGTGCTTGAACCATGGGCCGCGATGTCGACTTCCACCCGTCGGCCATCGGCGCTCAGGCCGACGATGCGCTGCTCGTTGTCGCGCCCGGTGATTTCGCTGCTGACCCTGAGCAGGCCCTGATCTTCCATCAAACCTCTGACCAAAGCCGGCCCCAGCGCCGCGCCGATGGTATTGGAGCCTTGGAGGCGCAAGGCTGGGCCCTGTTCGGGAATGGGCAAATGGCCGGCCCATGCCAAGAACGGCAGCCAGAGGCCCATGAAAACCACAACACACAGCCGCATGCCGGCACCTTCTGAACCTGAGGAAGTGCCGGAAGATTAAGTCAGTCAGGTTACTGAAAGGTGACAGGGGTGCGACGGAGTACCCAAATACAATGTGGGAGCGAGCTTGCTCGCGATGACGGCGGCACATTCAAGACCAATGTGACGGCTGGACCGCTATCGCGAGCAAGCTCCACAGGGGACTCGATCAGCTCAACTGCAACCAGATCGGCGCATGGTCCGACGGTTTTTCCATGCCCCGCAGTTCGTAGTCCACGCCGGCATCCTTGACCCGTGGCAGCAGGCCGTGGGAGGTGAGGATCAGGTCGATGCGCAGGCCGCGCTTGGGCTCGTCCTCGAAACCGCGGCTGCGGTAGTCGAACCAGCTGAAGCGGTCGGTGACGTCCGGGTTCAGGTGGCGGAAGCTGTCCACCAGGCCCCAGTTCTTCAGGCGCGCCATCCATTCACGTTCTTCCGGCAGGAAGCTGCATTTGCCGGTTTTCAGCCAGCGCTTCATGTTGTCCGGGCCGATGCCGATGTCGCAGTCTTCCGGGGAAATGTTCACGTCACCCATCACCACCACCGGCTGATCGTTGCTGAAGCGGCTTTCCAGCAGTTGCTGCAAATCGCTGTAGAAACGTTCCTTGGCCGGGAATTTGGTCGGGTGGTCGCGGCTTTCACCTTGTGGGAAATAACCATTCATGATGGTCACCGGCACGCCGTTGGCATCGGCGAAGGTGCCCCAGATGAAGCGCCGCTGGGCGTCCTCGTCGTCGCCCTCGAAGCCCTTGTACAGGCTCAGTGGCGCCTGGCGGGAGAGCAGGGCGACGCCGTAATGACCCTTTTGCCCGTGGTAATGCACGTGGTAGCCCAGGGCCTGCACCTCGGCCAGGGGAAATTGTTCGTCGTGGACCTTGGTTTCCTGCAGCCCGATCACGTCCGGCTGGTGCTTCTCGATCAGCGCCGCCAACTGATGGGGACGGGCGCGCAGCCCGTTGATGTTGAAGGAGACGATCTTCATGGTCGGCTGTCCTGGCAAAACTGCGATGCTAGCTGACATGTGGGAAGGGAGCCAGCGTGGCAGTAGGACAAATGCGCTGCTAATGTCCTTTGCATGTAGGAACGATCACGACCCTATCGGGTTCGTACTCAATAAGAGCAGGGCCTCACCGAGCCTCGCCCCAGGAGATCCAACGCCATGCCCGAAACTGCAACCGCCATCGCCGACATCCATATGCTCGACAGTGGTTATTCCCGTGAAGCCCGTTCGTTGCTGTATCAGGCCTATCGCCACGAGCCGACCTTCAGCTACCTGTTCGAATCCGAGCGTCCCGGTTATGAACAGCGGGTACGGGCCACGGTGCGTGAGCTGGTCAAGCAGCATTTTCTCCAGGATTTGCCGGCCATCGGCTTGCTGGTCAACGACCGCCTGATCGGCATCGCCCTGATCGCTCCGCCGCAGCGGCGCCTGGGCATCACCGAAAGCTGGACCTGGCGCCTGCGCATGGTCCTGAGTACTGGTTTTCGTTGCACGCGGCGCTACCTGGAATACCACGCGGCGGTGCTGGCCTGCCTGCCGTCGGATGCGGTCCATGTATTGCCTCTGCTAGGTGTGCATCCCCAGTTCCAGGGCAAGCATTTCGGTGAACAGTTGCTCGAGGCGGTGCATAACTGGTGTGCGGTGGACGAGCATTCCCAGGGCGTGGTGCTGGACACCGGCAACCCACGTTACCTTGAGTTTTATAAACGCCAGGGTTATGAGGAAATCGGCGAAGTGGCGGTAGGACCGATCCGCGAGCATGTGTTCTTCCACGCCAACCCGCAGGTTCTGCAAAGCGCAACGGCATAGTCAGCCGAACTTTTGCGAAATGTCCGGCTCTATCAAGCACCTACGCTCGTGATAGCATCCGCGCCATGAACCTCCCAGGAAGAATGACCAGTGGCGCGCTCTTGCTGTCCCTCAGCTGCGTGGCGCTGGCAAACAGTGAATTGGAAGTACGGGTCAAGCCGTCCAATGATGAACTCAAGGCCAACGTAGAAGGTTACATCGGCGGTGTGGGTGATCGTGACGAGGAGGCCTTGCTGCGCTTCAGCCGTGGTGCCGAGGAGCAGGCGCGCAAAGCCGCCCAGGCGCTGGGCTACTACCAGCCGCAGATCGACAGTGAGGTCAAGGGCGGCAAGGACCCACGACTGGTGCTGACCATCGACCCCGGCGAGCCTGTGCATTTGCGCAACGTCACCGTGCGCATTGATGGCCCGGCGGCATCGCTCAAAGCCTTTCGCGTACCCAGCAACGCCGCCCTCAAGCCCGGCGCGGTGCTCAACCATGGTCGCTACGAAGACGCCAAGCGAATCATCCAGAACCAGGCTTCGCGTTATGGTTTTTTCAGTGGGCGCTTCACTCGGCAGAAGCTGTTGGTTGACCCCCAGGCGGGCATCGCCGACATCGAACTGATTTACGACAGCGGCCCGCGCTATGCCTTGGGCCCGGTGAGTTTTGAGGGCGACACGCCGTTCGACGAAGACCTGCTGCAGCGCATGGTGCCGTTCAAGGCCGGCACGGCGTACGACTCCGAACTCATTGCAGAGCTCAACCAGGCCCTGCAATCGAGCGGTTATTTCGAAGGCGTCCGGGTGGATGCCGCACCGACGGCGGCCACCGACAACGTGATCCCGGTGGCGGTCAAGCTTGATACGCGCAAGCCGCGCACCATGGGCCTGGGCCTGGGGTTTTCCACCGATGTCGGCCCACGGGTCAAAGCCAACTGGACGCGCCACTGGGTCAACCCCCAGGGCCATAGTTATGGCTGGGAAGCGGAAGTGTCGGCGCCCCGGCAGAACGTCGGCTTGTGGTACGACGTGCCGCTGGATCCGCCGCTGACTGACAAGATACGTTACGCCGGCGGTTATCAATATGAAGAACTGGCCGGCACCGACAGCCTCAGCAAACTGCTCACCGTGGGCCCGGAATGGCACAGCAAGTTGCCCAGCGGCTGGCAGCGGGTGGTGTCGCTCAAGTGGCAGCGCGAGGAGTATCGCCTCGGCGACGATGCGGGCCTGAGCACATTGCTGATGCCGGGCCTCAGCTATTCCTACCTGCGCAGCGACAACCGCATCGATCCACATAACGGTTACCGCTTGCAGTTCGACACCAAGGTCGCCAAGGAAGGGCTCGGCTCGGACAACAATCTTTTATATGGCACCGCCATGGTCAAGGGCCTGACCACGGTATTCGACAAGCATCGCTTGCTGGCGCGGGCGCAGATCGGCGGCAGCGCCACCAATGGCTACAAATCCATCCCGCCATCCCTGCGCTTTTTTGCCGGTGGCGACCAGAGCGTACGGGGTTACGACTACCAGAGCCTGTCGCCGGAAAACTCCGAAGGCGACCGTATCGGTGGTCGCTACATGGTCGCCGGCAGCCTCGAGTATCAATATTCCATCGCGGAAAAATGGCGAGTGGCGACGTTCATCGACCAGGGCAACTCTTTTAACAGCCTGGAACTGCCAAGCCTCAAGACCGGCGTGGGCGTCGGCGTGCGCTGGGTTTCGCCGGTGGGGCCGATCCGCCTCGACCTGGCCCATGCGATGGACGACGACGGCGGCATCCGCTTGCACTTTTCCATGGGGCCTGAGCTGTGACGCGTGGTTTGAAGATAACGCTGCTGGCGCTCGCCGGGGTGCTGGTGGCGGTCGTGCTGGCCTTGAGCGTTGTGCTGGGCACGGCATTCGGCAGCCGTTGGGCCCTTGGCCTGGTGCCGGGGCTGACCGTGGAGAACTTCCAGGGCCGGCTGGGCGGGCAGTGGAGCGCCGATCATGTGCTGTGGCAGCGGGACGCCAGTCGGGTGGAGGTGGATCGGCTGATATTCGCCTGGTCGCCGCTGTGCCTGGCGCGCATGACCCTGTGCATCGAACAGCTCAAGGCCGACCAGGTCGCCTTGCAATTGCCTGCCTCTGCCGATGAACCGAGCAGCGGCCCGATCAGCTTGCCGGACCTGGATTTGCCGCTCGCCATCGAACTGGGCGATGTGCAGGTCGGCAGCCTGTCGTTCAACGGCAGCGAGCAGCTCAAAGGGCTGCAATTGGTTGCCCATTGGACCGCCGAGGGCATGCAGATCGATTCGGTGCAATTGCAGCGCGATGAACTGAGCCTGAAACTCTCCGGCCTGCTGAAACCGGGAGGCGACTGGCCGTTGAGCGCCGAGGGCCGGTTGACCTTGCCGGCGCCGGGCACCATGCCCTGGGTGCTGGACCTGAAAGTCGACGGCAACCTGCTCAAGACCCTCAACCTCAAGGCCGACAGCAGCGGTTACCTGCAAGGCCAGTTGAGCGGTGAACTGCAACCGCTGGCGGACAACCTGCCCGCCAAGGTGCGCATCAGCGCCGACGGCTTCAAGGCCAGTGCCGATCTGCCGGACACGTTGGTGCTCAATCAGCTGGAATTGACCGGCGAAGGCGATCTGAAAAACGGCTATCAACTGCTCGGCAAAGCGACGCTGCCCGCCGAAAAAGGGTCGGTGGCGTTGTTGCTGCAAGGCACGGTGGACGCCAATGGCGCGCAGATCGCCGGCCTGGATCTGGATGCAGGCGCTCAGCAAAGCCTGAAACTCAGCGGCCAACTGGACTGGCGCGAAGGTCTGCGCGCCGAAGCGAAGGTTGCCTGGCTGGATTTTCCCTGGCATCGCCTCTATCCGCTGATCGATGAGCCACAGGTGACGTTGCGCAGCTTTGACGGCGAAGTCTCTTACACCAATGGCCAATACCTGGGCAACTTCCAGGCCGCGTTGGACGGACCCGCCGGGGCCTTCAGCCTGGGCAGCCCGTTCAGCGGTGACCTGACGCAAATCCATTTGCCGCAGCTCAAGCTCGCGGCGGGGCAGGGCAAGGCCGAAGGGCACCTGAGCCTGCAATTTGCCGATGGCATTGCCTGGGACACGGCGCTGCAACTGTCGGCCATCAACCCGGCGTATTGGCTTGGCGAACTGCCCGGGACCCTGGCCGGGCCATTGCGCAGCAAAGGGACGATGAAGAACGACCGCCTCGATCTCGACGCGGACCTGGACCTCAAGGGCAAACTGCGCGGCCAGCCAGCGGTGCTCCAGGCCAAGGCCAGCGGCGCTGGCGAGCAGTGGACGCTCAGCGCGCTGGACATTCGCCTGGGGGATAACCGCATCAACGGCAGTGCCAGCCTGCAAGAGAAACTGACCGGCCAGATCGACATCAAGCTCGCACGCCTGGCTCAACTCTGGCCGCAATTGCGCGGTCAAGTCGTTGGCCGTGTCGACGTGGCCGGCACGCTCAAGGCCCCCCAAGGCAAGCTCGGCCTGCAAGGCACACAACTGGCCTTCCAGGACAACCGCCTGCAAAGCCTGAACCTGGACGCGACCCTCGACAGCGCCCAGCGTGGCAAGCTCGACCTCAAGGCCAGCGGCATCCGCGTCGGCGAAACGTCGCTGGGCGTGCTGACGGTCAGCGGCCAGGGCGATATCAAACAACAGAAGCTCAACCTGGACCTGCAAGGGCCGCAGCTCGACACGACCCTGGCCCTCGATGGCGCGCTCGACCAGGGCAACTGGCGCGGGCGCCTGGCCAGCGGCGACGTGCAGGCCGGCGGCCAAGCCTGGCGCCTGCAAGCTCCGGCGAAACTGGAGCGCCTGGCCGATGGCACGCTCAACGTCGGCGCTCATTGCTGGCGTTCCTTTGATGCCAGCCTGTGCGGTGAAGACCAGCGGCTGATGCCGGAGCCGAAGCTGCGCTATCACCTCAAGCAATTCCCCATCGAAAGCCTGGCACAGTGGATGCCCAAGGATTTTGCCTGGCAGGGCCGGCTCAACGCGGACCTGCAATTGGACCTGCCGGCCAGCGGCCCGAACGGCCGGGTCCTGGTGGACGCCAGCGGCGGTACTTTACGGATTCGGGACAAGGAGGGCGATAAGGCGCAATGGCTGGACTTCCCGTACCAGACCCTCACACTCAACAGCCGCCTGACCCCCAAGCGCATCGACACCGACCTGAATTTCGCCGGCGCCAGGCTCGGCGAACTGATGCTCCAGGCACAAATCAACCCCATGCTCGCCAGCAAACCCATCAGCGGCTCGTTCCGCCTGACCGGCCTGGACCTGTCCGTGGCCCGGCCATTCGTGCCGATGGTGGAAACCCTCACCGGTCACCTGAACGGCAGCGGGACCTTGTCCGGTGGTTTGCTCGCGCCCCAGGTCAACGGCAACCTGGTGCTCAGCGACGGCGAAGTGTCTGGCCCGGAACTGCCGGTCAGCCTCGAAGCCTTGCAGATGCGGGCAACGATTACCGGCGAAGCGGTGCAGCTCAATGGCAATTGGAAAAGCGGCAAGAGCGGGCAGGGCAGCCTGAACGGCAACATCGGCTGGGGCGACGCCCTGACCATGAACCTGGCCCTCAAGGGCTCGCAACTGCCGGTCACCGTCGAGCCTTATGCGGTGCTCGACGTGGCGCCCGACCTCAACATCACCCTGCACGGTGAGCAGCTTGCCATTGTCGGTAAGGTCCTGGTGCCCAAAGGCGAGATCACCATTCGCGAACTGCCGCCGTCCACCGTCAAGGTGTCGGATGACACGGTGATCGTCGGCCACCAGATCGAAGAGGGCAAGGCACCGCTGGCCATGGCGATGGACATCGACGTGATCGTCGGCCAGGACAAACTCGCGTTCTCGGGATTCGGCCTGACCGCCAACGTGCAGGGCCAGGTTCACATTGGCGACAACATGGACACCCGCGGTGAGCTCTGGCTCAACGACGGTCGTTATCGGGCCTACGGGCAACGGCTGACGGTGCGACGGGCGCGGTTGCTGTTCGCCGGGCCCATCGACCAGCCCTACCTGGACATCGAAGCGATCCGCCAGACCGACGACGTGATCGCCGGCATCCGCTTGAGCGGCAGCGCCGAGCAACCGACCACGCAAATCTTCTCGGAACCGGCCATGAGCCAGGAGCAGGCATTGTCCTACTTGGTGCTGGGCCGGCCACTGAGCACCACCGGCGAGGACAACAACATGCTCGCCCAGGCGGCGTTGGGCCTGGGGTTGATGGGCAGCTCGGGCGTGACCACCAGCCTGGCCAATAACCTGGGGATCGAGGATTTCCAGCTCGACACCCAGGGCAGCGGCAATGCCACCAGCGTGGTCGCCAGCGGCAACCTGTCGGAAAAACTCAGCCTGCGCTACGGCGTTGGCGTGTTCGAACCGGCCAACACCATCGCCCTGCGCTACAAGCTCAGCAAGAAGGTCTACCTCGAAGCCGCTAGCGGCGTCGCCAGCTCGCTGGACATCTTCTACAAGCGCGATTTCTAACCCTTCCCCAAATCCCCAATGTGGGAGCGAGCAAGCCCGCTCCCACATTTTGCTTCTGCGTCTGCTCGTCATGAATAGCAAGCTAACTATTCGATTGACATTCGCTGCCTAAGCAGTAATATCTCGACATACATTCACTGCCTAGGCAGCAAACGGTGGTCAGATGAAGCATTTCACCCCAGACAACTTTCACAATTGCCATCTCGGCATGCTGCTCGGCCGTACCGCGCTGCTCAAGGACCGGATCATCGACACGCATATGGAACCCGTCGGCATCACCGCCGCGCAGTTCAAGGTGTTGATCATCATGGCCCAGTACGGCATCGAGACGCCGGCCGAGCTGTGTCGCTACCTGTCCCTGGACAGCGGCTCGATGACGCGGATGCTCGATCGCCTGGAACAGAAAGGTTTCCTGGCCCGTGAACGCTCCGCCCAGGACCGCCGGCAAGTGCGCCTGGTGCTGACCGAAGCCGGCCAGGCCCTTGCCGATCGCCTGCCGTTTATCGGTGCCGAGGCCATGAACCAGTTGGCCAGCGCCATCAGCCCCGAGGAGCTGCAAACCCTCGAACAGATCCTCAAGAAAATTCTGCTCGCCGCCGGTGACCCCATCACCGTGTCGCGAATGGGGGAAAAATGAAGTGTAAAACCTTGCGTACCCGATTAAGCCTGGTGGTCTTGGCCATGAGCCTGGCGGGCTGTGCCAGCTACAGCGGCCTGAAGACCGAAGGCGTCAGCCTGGAGGCCCAGAGCCTCAAGGCCGGGCAATCCCTGAATGGCGTCACGCTGTCGCAGGCCGCGTGGCCGAAAAGCGATTGGTGGAAGAGCCTCGGCGACCCGCAACTCGACGGCCTGATCCGTGAAGCCCTGCGCGATAGCCCGGACATGCAGATCGCCAGCGCCCGGGTGCATCAGGCCAGTGCCGCGGCCTATGCTGCCAACGCGGCGCGCCTGCCGACTCTCGATGCCAGCGGCGGCGCCAGCCGTTCGCGCCTGTCCCGTGACCAGGACCCGCAAGGGCAGGGCGGGGCGTACAGCACCCTGCGCACGTTAGGTGTGGACTTCAATTACAACTTCGACCTCTGGGGTGGCCAGCGTGCCGCCTGGGAAGCCGCCCTCGGCCAGGCCCGAGCCGCCGAGATCGATCGCCAGGCCGCGCAACTGACCCTGGCCGCCGACGTGGCCCGGGCCTACAGCGACCTGGGCCAGGCCCACATTATTTATGACCTGGCCTCCGAGGACCTCAAGCGCACCCGGCAGATGCTCGACCTGGGCAAGCGCCGCCTCACTGCCGGGATCGACAGCGAATATCAGTTCCAACAGACCGAAAGCCTGGAAGCCAGCGCCGACGCCACCCTGATCGACGCAGAGAAACGCCTGCAAAGCGCCAAGATCGCCCTGGCGGTGTTGCTGGGCAAAGGTCCGGACCGCGGCCATGAAATCCCCCGGCCCAACGTGCTGCAAGCCAGCGCGGTCGCCTTGCCGTCGAACCTGCCGGCCGAGTTGCTGGGGCGTCGTCCGGACCTGGTCGCGGCACGCTGGCGGGTAGAGGCGGCGAGCAAGAACATCGAGGCCGGCAAGACCAACTTCTACCCCAATCTCAACTTGAGCGCAGCCGCCGGAACCCGGTCGTTGCTGGGCGATGCGATGTTCGGTTCGGCCAGCCGCTTCTTCAATGTGGGGCCGACGGTGTCGCTGCCGATCTTTGATGGCGGCCGCTTGCGGGCGGACCTGGATGCCCGGGACGCCGATTACGACCTGGCGGTGGCGCAATACAACAAGAGCCTGGTCACGGCCCTTGGGGATGTCAGCGACACCATCAACCAATTGCGTGACATCGCTCGCCAGATCGGTGCCCAGCAACATGCCACCGATATCGCACAGAGCTCCTACGACACGGTGGTCCAGCGCTACGGCTCGGGCATCGGGAATTACCTGGACGTGCTGAGCATCGAGCAGCAATTGCTCCAGGCCCAGCGCCAACTGGCGAACCTGAATGCCGAGCAGATCGACTTGTCGATCCAACTGATGCAGGCCCTGGGTGGCGGTTTCGAGGCCCAGACCCTGGCGGCGGCCACCCCGGCCGCTACCACGCCAAATAACTGATTCGAGGTACTTGTCATGGCGACTGCCGAAACGACTCAATCCGAACATGCGCAAGACGGCAATCCACGCAAGCGCAAGGTCATGCTGCTGACACTGACGCTGCTGGTCATTCTTTCGGGCCTGGGCGTCTGGGCCTGGCACGAACTGTATGGTCGCTGGAGCGAAAGCACTGACGATGCCTATGTGAACGGCAACGTGGTGGAAATCACGCCGCTGGTCACCGGCACCGTGGTGAGCATCGGGGCCGACGACGGCGACCTGGTGCGTGAGGGCCAGGTGCTGGTGCAGTTCGACCCGAACGACGCCGAAGTCGGGCTGCAAAGTGCCCAGGCCAACCTGGCACGGACCGTGCGCCAGGTGCGTGGCTTGTACAGCAACGTCGATGGCATGCGCGCGCAGGTCAATGCGCAAGAGGCCGAAGTGCAGAAGGCCCAGGAAAACTACAGCCGACGCAAGAACCTGGCGGCCGGCGGGGCGATTTCCAAGGAGGAACTGTCTCACGCCCGGGATGACCTGACCTCGGCGCAGAACGCCTTGGCCAATGCCCGGCAACAGCTCAAGACCACCAGCGCCTTGGTCGACGATACCGTGGTGTCGTCTCATCCCGACGTGCAGTCCGCCGCCGCGCAGTTGCGCCAGGCCTTCCTGGCCAACGCCCGCAGTACTTTGATTGCACCCGTCACCGGTTACGTCGCCAAGCGCACCGTGCAACTCGGCCAACGGGTGCAGCCGGGCACGGCGTTGATGGCGGTGATCCCGCTGGATCAGCTGTGGATCGACGCCAACTTCAAGGAAACCCAACTGCGCGACATGCGCATCGGCCAGCCGGTGGAGATCGAAGCCGACCTGTACGGCAGCGATGTGAAGTACAGCGGCACCATCGACAGCCTTGGCGCCGGGACCGGCAGCGCGTTTGCCTTGCTACCGGCGCAGAACGCTACCGGTAACTGGATCAAGATCGTCCAGCGGGTGCCGGTGCGCATTCACATCAATGCCCAGGAACTGGCCAAGCATCCGCTGCGCATTGGCCTGTCGACCCTGGTCAACGTCGACCTGCACGACCAGAGCGGCCCGGTACTGGCCCAACAACCACCGCAGAAAGCCTCGTTCAGCACCCAGGTCTACGATCAGCAACTGACCGATGCCGACGCGATGATCGCGCGCCTGATCCACGACAACAGTGCGGCTGCGAGCAAGACCGCGCAGCGCTAGCCAGTCATGGCATGAACCTGTGGGAGCGAGCTTGCTCCGGGCGGCTCGCTCCCACACCACTACAGTTCATTCAAGGGAACCACTGAATCTGTGGCGAGGGAGCTTGCTCCCGCTTGAGTGCGAAGCGCTCACAAAAAGGGCTGCTGCGCAGCCAACGGGAGCAAGCTCCCTCGCCACGGTGGTTCAAGCGACCTTGATGAACGGCAGTGTGTTCCCACAGGTTCTGTGCCTTGCCCCGAACGATTTCGCCACCTTCGTTTCATAGGATTTCGCAATGAGCAATAACGCGTCTTTCACGCCGCCCAGCCTGTTGCTCAGCACCATCGGGCTGTCGCTGGCGACGTTCATGCAAGTGCTCGACACCACCATTGCCAACGTCGCCTTGCCGACTATTTCCGGCAACCTGGGCGTCAGCTCGGAGCAGGGCACTTGGGTGATCACCTCGTTCGCGGTGAGCAACGCCATTGCCTTGCCGCTTACTGGCTGGCTGAGCCGGCGGTTTGGCGAGGTGAAGCTGTTTTTGTGGGCGACGATGCTGTTCGTGCTCGCGTCGTTCTTGTGTGGTATTTCCACCTCGATGCCGGAACTGATTGGCTTTCGCGTACTTCAGGGGCTGGTGGCCGGGCCGTTGTACCCGATGACCCAGACCCTGCTGATTGCCGTGTACCCGCCGGCCAGGCGCGGCATGGCCCTGGCGTTACTGGCGATGGTCACGGTGGTGGCGCCGATTGCCGGGCCGATCCTCGGCGGCTGGATCACCGACAGCTACAGCTGGCCGTGGATCTTCTTCATCAACGTGCCCATCGGCGTCTTCGCCGCGCTCGTGGTGCAACAGCAGCTCAAGGCGCGACCGGTGGTCACCAGCCATCAACCGATGGATTACGTGGGCTTGATCACGTTGATCATCGGCGTCGGCGCGCTCCAGGTGATTCTCGACAAAGGCAATGACCTGGACTGGTTCGAATCGAACTTCATCATCATCGGTGCGCTGATTTCGATCATTTCCCTGGCGGTGTTTGTGATCTGGGAAATGACCGACCGCCACCCGGTGGTCAATCTCCGCCTGTTCGCCTACCGCAACTTTCGCATCGGCACCATCGTGCTGGTGGGGGGGTATGCCGGATTCTTCGGCATCAACCTTATCCTGCCGCAGTGGTTGCAGACCCAGATGGGCTACACCGCCACCTGGGCCGGGCTGGCGGTGGCCCCCATCGGCATCCTGCCGGTGCTGATGTCGCCCTTCGTCGGCAAGTACGCCCACCGGTTCGACCTGCGCGTATTGGCCGGGCTGGCGTTCCTGGCCATCGGCCTGAGCTGCTTCATGCGCGCCGGGTTCACCAACGAGGTGGATTTCCAGCACATTGCGATGGTGCAGTTGTTCATGGGCATCGGCGTGGCACTGTTCTTCATGCCGACCCTGAGCATCCTGATGTCGGACCTGCCGCCGCACCAGATCGCCGACGGCGCGGGCCTGGCGACGTTCTTGCGGACCTTGGGCGGCAGCTTTGCCGCGTCCCTGACCACCTGGATCTGGATCCGCCGGGCCGACCTGCACCATGCCTACCTGAGCGAAAGCATCAGCACCTTCGAGCCGGCCACCCGCGAGGCACTCAACCAGCTTGGCGGCGCGAGCACACCGGCTTATGCCCGGCTTGACCAGGTCCTTACCAGCCAGGCATACATGCTTTCCACCGTGGATTACTTCACGCTGTTGGGCTGGGCGTTCATGGGCTTGATCGTGCTGGTGTGGCTGGCGAAGCCGCCGTTTGCGGCGAAGGCTGGGCCGGCTTCGGCGGGGCATTGATCACGAAGTGAAGTGCAGTGTGTGGGCATGCTGTTCACTTGAAATTCCCCCGAATCCCTGTGGCGAGGGAGCTTGCTCCCGCTGGGCTGCGCAGCAGTCCCTTTTTTGAGTGCTTCGCACTCAAGCGGGAGCAAGCTCCCTCACCACAGGGGGGATTCAGGTTGGGTGAGGCGCAGGCAGCAGCGGCGGCGGGGCAAATCCAAACGGCGCCAACGCAAACCCTTGTTCATCCACCTGCAACGCCCAGCCTTGCTTGTCCCAATCCCCCAGCACGATGCGCCGGGCGGCGTGTTCGCCCAGTTGCAGCTTGTGGATGGCGGGGCGGTGGGTGTGGCCGTGGATCAAGGTCTTCACGCCGTATTGCTGCATGATCCGCGGGATCTCTTCGGGCGTGACGTCGACGATGTCATTGGCTTTCATGCGTGTCTGCGTGCGGCTTTCGCTGCGCAGTTTGCGCGCCAGTTTCTGGCGACTGCCCAGGGGCAGGTGCCGCAGGACGAACAGCGTGACCGGGTTGCGCAGCCAGCGCCGCAGCTTCATGTAGCCTTCGTCGCGGGTACAGAGGCTGTCGCCGTGCATCAGCAGCACCGGCTCGCCATTGAACTGCACGACACTCGGGTCCTTGAGCAGGGTGCAGCCGGCCGCTTTGCAAAAGGCCTGCCCCAGCATGAAGTCGCGATTGCCGTGCATCAGGAAGATGGCCGTGCCGCTGTCGCTCAATTCGCGCAGGGCCTGGCAGATGGAACGCTGGAACGGCGTCATGGCATCGTCGCCGATCCAGGCTTCGAAAAAGTCGCCCAGGATGTACAACGCTTGCGCCGAGCGGGCGCGTGTGGCGAGTAAATCCAGAAACGCCCGGGTGATGTCCGGGCGCTCCTCTTCCAGATGCAAGTCTGAAATCAGCAATATCACTCAATTTTCTCGGCTTTCTCGATGATCACGTCTTCTGCCGGGACGTCCTGGTGGCCGGCCTTGGACGTGGTGGAAACGCCTTTGATCTTGTCGACCACGTCGGTGCCTTCGATCACTTCACCGAACACTGCATAGCCCCAGCCCTGGGTGGTCTTGCTGCTGTGGTTGAGGAAGCTGTTGTCCGCCACGTTGATGAAGAACTGTGCGGAGGCCGAATGCGGCTCCATGGTACGGGCCATGGCAACGCTGTACTTTTTGTTCGGCAGGCCATTGTCGGCTTCGTTCTGGATGCTTGGGCGCTTGTCTTTCTTTTCCTTCATGCCTGGCTCGAAACCGCCGCCCTGGATCATGAAGTTGCCGATGACGCGGTGGAATATGGTGTTTTCGTAGTGGCCGGCGTTGACGTATTCGATGAAGTTGGCCACGGTCAGCGGCGCCTTCTCGGCGTTCAGTTGCAGAACGATGTCACCGTGGTTGGTGGTCAGTTTGACTTTGCTCATGGTCGGTACTCTTTCAAGGAATTCGTGGGTTTCGGGGCGTCACTGCCCGCAACCGGTCTGGCTGTAATCGGCCAGGCAGGGCAGTTTAGCGTGCCGGGCACGAATTTCGAGGCTGTTTTTCATCAGGCCGTCGATTAAATTCAATCGTTTGCCGGCCTGGCCTGTCAGGTGCTTGACAGCATCGGCTATGATACGGGCTTTGATTTATCAGGCCGCACCCGGCCGCGCACTTGTCTGTTCAAGGATCCTATGAGCAAGCCCACTGTCGACCCTACCTCGAATTCCAAGACCGGCCCGGCCGTGCCGGTCAATTTCCTGCGCCCGATCATCCAGGCGGACCTGGACTCGGGTAAGCACACACAGATCGTCACTCGCTTCCCACCAGAGCCCAACGGCTACCTGCACATCGGCCATGCCAAGTCGATCTGCGTGAATTTCGGCCTGGCCCAGGAGTTCGGCGGCGTCACGCACCTGCGTTTCGACGACACCAACCCGGCCAAGGAAGATCAGGAATACATCGACGCGATCGAAAGCGACGTCAAGTGGCTGGGTTTCCAATGGTCCGGTGAGGTGCGCTACGCCTCGCAATATTTCGACCAGTTGCACGACTGGGCCGTGGAACTGATCAAGGCCGGCAATGCCTATGTGTGCGACCTGACCCCCGAGCAGGCCAAGGAATACCGTGGCAGCCTGACCGAGCCGGGCAAGAACAGCCCGTTCCGTGATCGCAGCGTGGAAGAGAACCTCGACCTGTTCGCCCGTATGCGCGCCGGCGAGTTCCCGGACGGCGCTCGGGTGCTGCGCGCCAAGATCGACATGGCTTCGCCGAACATGAACCTGCGCGACCCGATCATGTACCGCATTCGCCACGCCCATCACCACCAGACTGGCGACAAATGGTGCATCTACCCCAACTATGACTTCACCCACGGCCAGTCGGACGCCATCGAAGGCATCACTCACTCGATCTGCACCCTGGAGTTCGAAAGCCATCGTCCGTTGTACGAGTGGTTCCTCAAGCACCTGCCGGTGCCGGCTACCCCACGCCAGTACGAATTCAGCCGCCTGAACCTGAACTACACCATCACCAGCAAGCGCAAGCTCAAGCAACTGGTGGACGAGAAGCACGTCAACGGCTGGGACGACCCGCGCATGTCGACGCTGTCGGGCTTCCGTCGTCGCGGCTACACGCCGGCGTCGATCCGCAACTTCTGCGAGATGATCGGCACCAACCGTTCCGACGGTGTGGTCGATTTCGGCATGCTCGAGTTCAGCATCCGTCAGGATCTGGATGCGAATGCCCCGCGCGCCATGTGCGTGTTGCGTCCGTTGAAGGTCGTGATCACCAACTACCCGCAAGACCAGGTCGAAAACCTCGAACTGCCGCGTCATCCGCAAAAAGAAGAACTCGGCGTGCGCAAACTGCCGTTCGCCCGTGAAATCTACATCGACCACGATGACTTCATGGAAGAGCCGCCAAAAGGCTACAAGCGCCTGGAGCCGAACGGCGAAGTGCGTCTGCGCGGCAGCTACGTGATCCGCGCCGACGAAGCGATCAAGGACGCCGACGGCAACATCGTCGAGCTGCGTTGCTCCTACGATCCCGACACCCTGGGCAAGAACCCGGAAGGTCGCAAGGTCAAGGGCGTGATCCACTGGGTGCCGGCCGCCGCCAGCGTCGAGTGCGAAGTGCGTCTGTACGATCGCCTGTTCCGCTCTCCGAACCCGGAGAAGGCCGAAGACAGCGCGAGTTTCCTGGACAACATCAACCCTGACTCACTGCAAGTGCTGACCGGTTGTCGTGCTGAACCCTCGTTGGGCAATGCACAGCCGGAAGACCGTTTCCAGTTCGAGCGCGAAGGTTACTTCGTCGCGGATATCAAGGACTCGAAACCAGGTCAGCCGGTATTCAACCGTACCGTGACCCTGCGTGATTCGTGGGGCCAGTGATCAAGTCTTAAGGAAACACCGTGCTTACGATCTACAACACGCTCACCAAGAGCAAAGAAGTCTTCAAGCCGTTGGATGGCAACAAGGTCCGCATGTACGTCTGCGGCATGACCGTGTACGACTACTGCCACATTGGTCACGGTCGCAGCATGGTCGCCTTCGACCTGGTGACCCGCTGGCTGCGGTTCAGCGGTTATGACCTGACCTACGTACGCAACATCACCGACATCGAAGACAAGATCATCAACCGTGCCCGCGAAAACGGCGAGCCTTACGATGCGCTGACCGAGCGCATGATCAAGGCCATGCACGAGGATGAGGCGCGCCTCAATATCCTCAAGCCGGACCTGGAGCCCCGTGCCACGGACCACATCCCTGGCATGTTGAGCATGATCCAGACCTTGATCGACAAGGGCTACGCCTACGCACCGGGCAATGGCGACGTGTACTACCGCGTTGCCAAGTTCATGGGCTACGGCAAGCTGTCGCGCAAGAAGATCGAAGACCTGCGCATCGGCGCGCGTATCGAAGTCGACGAGTCGAAAGAAGACCCGCTGGACTTCGTGCTGTGGAAGGGCGCCAAGCCGGGTGAGCCGAGCTGGGAGTCGCCGTGGGGCGCCGGGCGTCCGGGCTGGCACATCGAATGCTCGGTGATGTCCACCTGCTGCCTGGGCGAGACCTTTGACATTCATGGCGGCGGCAGCGACCTGGAGTTCCCGCACCACGAAAACGAAATCGCCCAGAGCGAAGCGGCCACCGGCAAGACCTACGCCAATGCCTGGATGCATTGCGGCATGATCCGGATCAACGGCGAGAAGATGTCCAAGTCCTTGAACAACTTCTTCACCATCCGCGACGTGCTCGACAAGTACCACCCGGAAGTCGTGCGTTACCTGTTGGTGTCGAGCCACTACCGCAGCGCCATCAACTACTCGGAAGACAACCTCAAGGACGCCAAGGGTGCCCTGGAGCGTTTCTATCACGCGTTGAAGGGGCTGCCGAGCGTGCCGGCCGCCGGTGGTGACGCCTTCGTGGCGCGTTTCACCGAAGTGATGAACGATGACTTCGGCACACCGGAAGCGTGCGCGGTGCTGTTCGAGATGGTGCGTGAGATCAATCGCCTGCGTGAGAGTGATCTCAATGCGGCGGCCGGTCTGGCGGCTCGCCTGAAAGAGCTGGCCAGTGTACTGGGTGTGTTGCAGCTCGAAGCCGATGACTTCCTGCAGGCCGGTGCCGAAGGCCGCGTGGACGCCGCCGAAGTCGAGACGTTGATCCAGGCGCGCCTGACTGCACGCGCCAACAAGGATTGGGCCGAATCCGACCGCATCCGCGACCAGCTCACCGCCATGGGCGTGGTGCTGGAAGACGGCAAGGGCGGGACGACCTGGCGTTTGGCGGACTAAGATCTTCTAAAGCTCGCCGTACCCCTGTGGGAGCGAGCTTGCTCGCGATAGCGTCGGATCAGTCAACAATCATGTTGGCTGAAAGATTGCCATCGCGAGCAAGCTCGCTCCCACAATTTTTTGTGCTCAGCCTGGCAATCATTCCTTTATGAGCTAGTACTGTCAGGTCGATTCGACGTTCTCTGACAGGGCTCTTCCATGTTGGCTCATTGGTCTCTGGCGGCAATACATCTTTTGGCGTTCGCCCTCGGGTTCTGGGCGGTGCTGACGCGCGGCACGGCGCTACGACGCCTGGCGGGTGGTGTGGATGCGGTTCGAAATGTGCTGATGGCGGACAACCTGTGGGGGCTGTCGGCGCTGGTGCTGCTGGTGACCGGTGGGATGCGCGCTTTTGCTGGGTACGAAAAGGGCACGGATTATTACCTGCACCAACCGCTGTTTCACCTGAAGATGACTTTGTTCCTGCTGATCCTGTTGCTTGAGATCGCGCCAATGATCGCCCTGATCAAATGGCGGATGGCGCTGGGCAAAGGGGCTGCGATCGATCCCTCGAAAGCCGGCCGGTTTGCACGGATCAGTCACATCGAAGCTTTGTTGCTGATCCTGATGGTGATCGCTGCCACGGGCATGGCGCGCGGCGTGAGCCTGGGTTGACCGGCCGCGAACGCCTGCTTCGTCATCATTAAAACGAAACGTCTGACAGCCATGCTAAGCGCCATGTCATTAGTATCGGTTCAACGGGCTGGACGAAAAAAGGTGGGGGCAGGGTGAGGCACGGTCGACCAGAATCTTTAGCCAGCCATTGCGACGATGCAAACGGGCTGGCTACGGACTGCAGCAAGGCTCAGGGAGTTTGCGGTTTGTCAGGGGCGGTAAGGCCTGCCTGAATACGCTGATAAATCTCTTCACGATGCACCGCAACGTTTTTCGGGGCGTTGATGCCGATCCGGACTTGTTGGCCGCTAACGCCCAGAATGGTGATCGTGATGTCGTCACCAATGTTTATGCTTTCACCGACTTTGCGGGTGAGTATCAGCATGGTGTTCTCCTTGATTACTTTATAGGGCACCTGATTCAGACAGTGCAGATGTCGGTACTGCTTATAGATTAGTGCTAAGTGTCACAATGTGGGTGCCTCTTTCTGACGCGCAGACGCAGCATTAATTCCCAGGGTGCGACTATACAGAGACGCCGGGCAGGATTCTCGTGTTTTGAGCACTGTTTGCGGCGATCTTGAAGGGCACGGGTGCTAAAATCCGTGTCTCATGTCTTCCGGGGGAAACGTTGTGCGCAAATTGGCTTGGGTTATTGCGGTATTGGTGCTGGCAGGATGCGGTGAAGGGCGTGACGTCGAAGCACCGAAGCCCAAACCCGTAGCGACCTCCGCACCGGCCGCCGCTGCCGCGCCGCAGTGGGCCGTCGAGGTTCGTGGCCAGACGCCGCAGGCTGTCAGCGACCTGACCGGCTGGCTCATCGAACACAGCTTCATGTCGAACGTGGTGCGTGAAAACGGCAAGGAGCGCGTCCTGGTCGGTCCTTTCAGTTCCAAGGCTGAGGCCGAAGCCAAGCAGGAACAGGTGACGGCTGCCCTGGTCCGGGCGAAAAAACGCAACATCGAGACGTTGGTGGTGGATTACCCGACGGCCCATTAATCGGGCAACCCAAAAAAGTCAGCCAAGCCACAAAACCTGTGAGCGAGCTTGCTCGCGATAGGGGTATGTCAGTCAACATCAATGCTGGCTGATCCACCACTATCGCGAGCAAGCTCCCACAGTCGGTTTTGTGCTGTTCACGAGTGCGAGGTCAGCCGCAGGCCTTCATGTCCACCGGCCCCACGAACTCGTTGCCACGGCCCATGACGCACGCCACGCTCTGGTTGCGCTGACGCTCCCAGCTTTCGACCGGGTAGGTCTTGTCCCAGGCTTCATACAGGCGCCGGTCCTGTTTCGAGAGGCGCAGGCCGTATTGTTTGCTCATGTAGAAATAGGTCCGGGCGATCATGCCCCGGATAGAAGGGCGGGGCATGACCTTCTTGGCCTTGAAGTCCACTTGGGTCAGGCATGAGCCGTACTGGCCCTTCTGCACAGGCAACCAGCCGAAACTGAAATTGCTGCGATCACCATTCACTTCCCCGATGCTGGGCACCAGGTTGTGCAGGTCGGCCTCGGCCCGTTGATAGACCGGGTCATAGCGGGTGCAGTTCTTGCGACCCCCTTGTTGCCAGCATTGACGCTGATGGCCGATCTGCCAGGCCGGGACAATATGCTCCCACTCGATGCGAGCGGCGCGGCTGGCATTCTTGCGCGGTACATAACCGCAGGCGGCCAGGTTCACGCGATTGCCAGTGTATTTACAGCCACAGTAAAACTCGGTGGATTGTGGTGCGTAGAGTTTCCAGGCGACTTTCTTGGCTTCGTTGAAGGTGCGCGGCGCACCGGCTTGTGCGCCCATCGCGATAAACACAAGCAAAAAAGCTAAACAGCGAACACTCATCAGGCTCAATCTTCCTTCGGCACAACCCAGAAAACCTGCACACCGCCATCATCGCGATAGGCGAGGGTCACGTTGTCGTTCTCGTCGATTTCTTCCAACAGGCGCTCCCACTCATCCACCGGCTCGTCAGGCAGACGGAAGATCAGGGCGGCCTTGGCTTTTTGCGCGGTGGGGGCGTTGATGATTTTCGAGACCCGAAGGCCGAGTCGTGTATAGGAATCTAAGGGGGTAGTTGCAGCGGAGGGCGTGGCCACAGAATTATCCTTATTAAGCTGTACGTGCATACAGTATTTGACCGTAGGCAATTACGCAACTGCTTAAAATTCAAGAAAATCGTCTGACAGCACTTTTTTCGTTTTGGTGTAGGAGAAGGGAATTTTTTATTGGCTGGCATAAACAGGTGGATCAACCGCTCTGGCCTGTGACAGCTTTGCGCAAGCGCTAAAGAAATGGCTTCGGCGGGCGATGTCCTGCGTAGGAATCCCATCCATGGAGTTTTGTCATGTCATTTTCAGTCGGCTTTCCCAATGCGGCGGCCGTGACCATCGGCGGTCAATCCACCGCTACCCTGAAGGCCTTGAACGAGGCGAGTGCCGAGGCCGTCGATGAGGCCCTTGGCGAGACGCAAACGCCCGGCAAAGTCCGTACGGGTACGGGCGCGGAAGCAACCGACCAGGCGCAGGAGGGCGGCAGCACCCAGAGCGTGGCGGTGCAGGTGCTGCTCAAGCGGATGCAAGAGCTTCAGCAGCAGCTCAGGGAGCAGCAACAGCAACTGGCCGCCGCAGAGGCGCGCGACTATGCAACGGAGGAAGCCAAGACTTCGGCGGTCATGGCCGTCCAGGGACAGATCGCCGACACCAGTGGCGCTTTGCTGGAAGTCACTGGTCATCTGGTCACGGAGCTGGCCAAGGGCAGCGGTTCGGGTTCGGTGGTCAATACAACGGCCTGAGCCTCGACGTTGCGGATCAAACCGCAACGTTGACAAATCTGCGAAGCCTTACCATAGTTCACTTCACGCAAACGTTTGCGCGGCGTTCCGTGCATTGATTTGCTCACAATAATCATAAGATCGGAGTGAACCCATGAAGTTGCCATTCGCTGGACGCCTTCTCGCTGTTGCCATGCTCGCGGCCGCATCCGCTGCGCTGCCTATCTCCTCGGCATTCGCCCAGACCGCAGAAAAGCCCAAGGTCGCCCTGGTCATGAAATCCCTGGCCAACGAATTCTTCCTGACCATGGAAGACGGCGCCAAGGCTTATCAGAAGGAACACTCCGCCGATTTCGACCTGATCTCCAACGGGATCAAGGATGAAACCGACACCGCCAACCAGATCCGCATCGTCGAGCAGATGATCGTGTCCAAGGTCGATGCCCTGATTATCGCGCCAGCGGATTCCAAGGCCATGGTGCCGGTGATCAAGAAAGCCGTGGACGCTGGCATCACGGTGATCAACATCGATAACCAGCTCGATCCGGCCGTGGTCAAAAGCAAGAACATCAACGTGCCGTTCGTAGGCCCGGACAACCGCAAAGGCGCGCGCCTGGTGGGCGAGTACCTGGCCAAGCAGCTCAAGGCCGGTGACGAAGTCGGCATCATCGAAGGCGTGTCCACAACGACCAATGCCCAGGCACGCACCGCAGGCTTCAAGGATGCAATGGAAGCGGCGCAGGTCAAGGTCGTTTCCCTGCAATCGGGTGACTGGGAAATCAACAAGGGCAACCAGGTTGCCGCGTCGATGCTCAGCGAATACCCGAACATCAAGGCACTGCTGGCCGGTAACGACAGCATGGCGGTCGGTGCTGTATCGGCCGTGCGCGCGGCGGGCAAGGCGGGCAAGGTGCAGGTGGTCGGCTACGACAACATCAACGCCATCAAGCCAATGCTCAAGGACGGTCGTGTCCTGGCGACGGCCGACCAGTTCGCCGCCAAGCAGGCCGTGTTCGGCATCGAGACGGCGCTGAAGATCCTCAAGGGCGAAAAAGTCGACAGCGGTACCAACGGCGTTATCGAAACTCCGGTCGAGCTGGTGACCAAGTAGTTATCCTGGCGACACAACGGTGCTCGCCCATTCGGGCGAGTGCATTGGAGAGTTTGTTATGTCCGTTCGCGACCCGAACGCTGTCCTGTGCGTCAGCGGTATCGGCAAGACCTATGCCCAGCCGGTACTGACCGATATCAACCTGACGTTGATGCGCGGTGAAGTGCTGGCGCTGACCGGCGAAAATGGCGCCGGCAAAAGCACCTTGTCCAAGATCATCGGCGGGTTGGTGACGCCGACGACCGGGCAGATGCAATTTCAGGGGCAGGATTATCGTCCTGGCAGCCGGACCCAGGCTGAAGAGCTGGGCGTGCGCATGGTGATGCAGGAACTCAACCTGCTGCCGACCCTGTCCGTGGCCGAGAACCTGTTCCTCGACAACCTGCCCAGTCACGGCGGCTGGATCAGTCGCAAGCAATTGCGCAAGGCGGCCATCGAGGCCATGGCCCAGGTGGGGCTCGATGCGATCGATCCTGACACGTTGGTCGGCGAACTGGGGATCGGTCACCAGCAAATGGTCGAGATCGCCCGCAACCTGATTGGCGATTGCCATGTGCTGATTCTCGATGAACCGACCGCCATGCTGACGGCCCGCGAAGTCGAAATGCTCTTTGAGCAGATCACTCGTTTGCAGGCGCGTGGCGTGTCGATCATCTACATTTCCCATCGCCTCGAAGAACTGGCGCGGGTCGCCCAGCGCATTGCGGTACTGCGCGATGGCAACCTGGTCTGCGTCGAGCCGATGGCCAACTACGACAGCGAGCAACTGGTGACCCTGATGGTCGGCCGGGAGCTGGGCGAACATATCGACCTTGGCCCACGCCAGATCGGCGCGCCGGCGTTGACCGTTAAAGGCCTGACCCGTTCCGACAAGGTCCGCGACGTGTCCTTCGAAGTCCGCAGTGGCGAGATCTTCGGCATCTCCGGCCTGATCGGGGCAGGGCGCACCGAACTGTTGCGGTTGATCTTCGGTGCCGATCCGGCCGACAGCGGCACGGTGGCGCTGGGTTCGCCGGCCCGGGTGGTGAGTATTCGCTCGCCGTCCGATGCGGTGGCCCATGGCATCGCGTTGATCACCGAAGACCGCAAGGGCGAAGGATTGCTGCTGACGCAGTCCATCGCCGCCAACATTGCCCTGGGTAACATGCCGGAGATCTCCAGCGCCGGCCTGGTGAATGGCAGCGCCGAACTGGCCCTGGCGCAGCGCCAGGTCGATGCCATGCGCATCCGCAGTTCCAGCCCGACCCAGTTGGTGTCCGAGCTGTCGGGCGGCAACCAGCAGAAGGTCGTGATCGGTCGTTGGCTCGAACGCGATTGCGCGGTCATGTTGTTCGATGAGCCGACCCGTGGCATCGACGTCGGCGCCAAATTCGACATTTATGCGCTGCTCGGCGAGCTGACTCGCCAGGGCAAGGCGCTGGTCGTGGTGTCCAGCGACCTGCGGGAGCTGATGTTGATCTGCGACCGGATCGGCGTGCTGTCCGCCGGGCGCCTGATCGACACCTTCGAGCGCGACAGTTGGACCCAGGATGACTTGCTTGCCGCCGCATTCGCCGGCTACCAGAAACGTGATGCGTTGCTCAACGAAGCAGCGCCTAGGGATCTTTCATGAAAACCGCACCTGCCGTCGGCAAATCGAGTGGCAACTTCTATGGCCTCGGGACCTACCTGGGCCTGGCTGGCGCGCTGCTGGCCATGATCGCGCTGTTCTCGGCGCTGAGCAGCCATTTCCTGTCCTATGACACCTTCAGCACCTTGGCCAACCAGATTCCCGACCTGATGGTGCTGGCGGTCGGCATGACGTTCATCCTGATCATCGGTGGCATCGACCTGTCGGTGGGGTCGGTGCTGGCGCTTGCGGCATCGACGGTCAGCGTGGCCGTGCTCGGTTGGGGCTGGAGCGTGTGGCCATCGGCCTTGCTCGGCATGGCCGTGGCGGCGTTGGCGGGTACGGTCACCGGTTCGATTACCGTGGCGTGGCGGATCCCATCGTTCATCGTCTCCCTCGGTGTGCTGGAAATGGCCCGGGGCCTGGCGTACCAGATGACCGGCTCCCGGACCGCCTACATCGGCGACTCGTTCGCCTGGCTGTCCAATCCCATCGCCTTTGGTATCTCACCTTCATTCATCATCGCCTTGCTGGTGATCTTCATTGCCCAGGCTGTGCTGACCCGAACCGTGTTCGGTCGCTACCTGATCGGCATCGGCACCAATGAAGAAGCCGTGCGCCTGGCCGGTATCAATCCAAAGCCCTACAAGATCCTGGTATTCAGCCTGATGGGCTTGCTGGCCGGTGTGGCCGCGCTGTTCCAGATTTCGCGCCTGGAAGCGGCGGATCCGAACGCCGGTTCAGGGCTTGAGCTGCAAGTCATCGCTGCCGTGGTCATCGGTGGTACCAGTCTGATGGGTGGCCGCGGTTCGGTCATCAGCACCTTTTTTGGCGTGCTGATCATCTCCGTGCTGGCGGCGGGCCTGGCGCAGATCGGCGCCACTGAGCCAACCAAGCGCATCATTACCGGTGCGGTGATCGTGGTGGCGGTCGTGCTCGATACCTATCGCAGCCAGCGCGCCAGTCGGCGGGGCTGAACCATGGCGACGATCAAGGATGTAGCAGCGCTCGCCGGGATTTCCTACACCACCGTGTCCCACGTGGTGAACAAAACGCGGCCGGTCAGCGAGGAAGTGCGGCTCAAGGTCGAGGCGGCCATCGAGCGCCTGGACTACGTGCCAAGCGCCGTGGCCCGGTCGCTCAAGGCCAAGACCACGGCGACCATCGGCCTGTTGGTGCCCAACAGCCTCAATCCTTACTTTGCCGAGTTGGCCCGGGGTATCGAGGACTACTGTGAGCGCAACGGCTATTGCGTGATTCTGTGCAACTCCGACGACAACCCGGACAAGCAACGCAGCTACCTGCGGGTGCTGCTGGAAAAACGCATCGACGGCCTGATTTTCGCGTCTGCCGGCGGTGATGTCGGCCTGGCCGAGGGGCTGTCCAACGTGCGCACCCCCATGGTGATCGTCGACCGTGGGCTCGAGGGTGTCGACGCAGACCTGGTGCGCATCGATCATGAATGCGGTGCGTACCTGGCGACCCGGCACCTGCTTGAGCTGGGTCACCGCGATATCGCCTTCATCGGTGGCCCGGCCAATACCAGCGTGGCGCAAATGCGCTTGGCCGGTTACTGCCGTGCGCTGAAAGAGGCCGGGATCGAGCTGCCTGTCGAGCGTATGCTCGAGAGCGATTTCACCAGTACCGGCGGCTACCGCGCCGCTGCGCAGCTGCTTGAACAGCAGCCACCGAGCGCGATTTTTGCGGCCAACGACATGATCGGTATCGGTGTGCTGCGCGCCGCGGCTGAACGCAATGTGCGCGTGCCCAGCGAACTGTCGGTCATCGGTTTCGATGACATCCAGATGAGCCGTTATGTCTACCCGGCATTGACCACGGTAGGGCAGTCGATCCTGCAGCTCGGCGAGATGGCGGCCGAAGTGCTGCTGCGACGAATTGCGACGCCGGGCCTTGCCACCGAGCAGCGGATCGTGACGCCAAGTATTGTCCTGCGAGAGTCGACTGCGCCGCTGTCCGGCACATTCGCCCAATACCGCTGAACCGAATTGATGAGTAGTGATGTATGCCAGCAAAAGTAGTGGTAATAGGCAGCCTGAACATGGACCTGGTGACCCGGGCGCCGCGTCTGCCGCGTGGTGGTGAAACTCTGATCGGCGAGTCCTTCTCCACCATCCCGGGCGGCAAGGGTGCCAACCAGGCGGTGGCCGCCGCGCGCCTGGGCGCCGAGGTATCGATGGTCGGTTGCGTGGGCAATGATGCCTACGGCGAACAATTGCGTGGCGGGCTGTTGGCCGAGGGCATCGACTGCCTGGCGGTCAGCGTGGTGGAGGGGGCCAGCGGCGTGGCGCTGATCGTCGTCGACGACAATAGCCAGAATGCGATCGTTATCGTTGCCGGTGCCAACGGTGCGCTCACCGCCGAGGTCCTGGACAGTGTCGATGAAGTGCTGCAAAGCGCCGATGTCATCATCTGCCAGCTCGAAGTGCCGGATGCCACCGTCGGCCATGCCCTCAAGCGCGCTCGTGAGCTGGGCAAAATCGTCATCCTCAACCCGGCGCCGGCTTCCCATACGTTGCCCGCCGACTGGTACGCCTGCATCGACTACCTGGTTCCCAATGAAAGCGAAGCAGCGGTGCTGAGCGGGCTGGCGGTGGATTCCCTGGAAACCGCCGAAGCCGCCGCCGCGCATTTGATCGCCGCCGGTGCCGGCAAGGTGATCGTCACCTTGGGGGCCCAGGGGCTGATGTTTGCCAACGGCGCCAGCTTCGAACACTTCCCGGCCCCGCGGGTCAAGGCAGTGGACACCACGGCGGCCGGAGACACCTTTGTCGGCGGCTTCGCGGCAGCCCTGGCGAGCGGCAAAAGCGAGGTCGACGCGATTCGTTTCGGCCAGGCCGCCGCCGCGCTGTCGGTCACCCGCCCGGGCGCGCAGCCTTCAATCCCCACGTTGTTGGAAGTACAGGCTTTCAAATCATGAAAAAGACGCCGTTGTTGAATGTGGCACTGTCACGACTGATCGCTTCCCTGGGCCATGGCGACAAGGTGGTCATCGGTGATGCCGGCCTGCCTGTGCCGCCTCAGGTCGAATTGATCGACCTGGCCCTGACCCATGGCATTCCTGACTTTGTCAGCACCTTGAAGGTGGTGCTCAGCGAAATGCAGGTGGAAAGCCATGTCCTGGCCGAGGAAATCCTCGACAAGCAGCCGCTGGCTCTGACAACCCTGGAGATGCTGAATGCCGAGGGTGCGTTGGGCGAGCGAGAGCTGGTCAGCCATGAACAATTCAAGATCATCAGCCGGCAGGCGCGGGCGATCATTCGCACAGGCGAGTGCTCTCCGTACTGCAATATCGTGCTGGTCGCTGGAGTGACGTTCTAACCCTGTTCAACCCTGCACAAGGAGTGCGCCATGCACCGCTATGCTCAGAAAATGCATCAACTGATCCGGAGTCTGCTGCTTTTGTCATTGATCACCGCTACGAGCGCCCAGGCGGCGGAAAAAATCGACCTGATCATCGACACCGATCCAGGGGCCGATGACGTGGTGGCGCTGTTGTTCGCCCTGGCCTCGCCCGAGGAGTTGCATATTCGTGCGCTGACCACCGTCGCCGGCAATGTGCGCCTGGACAAGACCTCTCGCAACGCTCGCCTGGCCCGGGAATGGGCGGGGCGCGAAGACGTGCCCGTGTATGCCGGGGCGCCGAAACCGTTGATGCGCACGCCGATCTACGCGGAAAACATCCATGGCAAGGAAGGCCTGTCGGGTGTCACGGTGCACGAGCCGAAGAAGGGCTTGGCCGAAGGCAATGCCGTCAACTACCTGATCGACACGCTGAAAGCGGCCAAGCCCCACAGCATCACCATTGCCATGCTTGGCCCGCAGACCAACCTGGCCCTGGCGCTGGTGCAGGAGCCCGATATCGTCCAGGGCATCAAGGAAGTGGTGATCATGGGCGGTGCGCACTTCAACGGCGGCAATATCACGCCGGTGGCCGAGTTCAATCTGTTCGCCGATCCGCAGGCGGCCGAGGTGGTGGCCAAGAGCGGTGTGAAACTGACCTACCTGCCGCTGGATGTGACCCACAAGATCCTCACCAGCGAGGCGCGCCTGAAGCAGATCGCGGCGCTGAACAACAATGCCAGCAAGCTGGTGGGCGATATCCTCAACGAATACGTCAAGGGCGACATGGAGCACTACGGCATGACGGGTGGGCCGGTGCATGACGCGACGGTGATCGCCTATCTGCTCAAGCCACAGTTGTTCACTGGTCGTTCGGTCAATGTCGTCGTGGACAGTCGCGAGGGCCCGACGTTCGGGCAGACCATCGTCGACTGGTACGATGGTTTGAAAGCGCCAAAGAACGCGTTCTGGGTGGAAAACGGTGATGCCCAGGGCTTCTTCGACCTGCTGACCGAGCGCCTGGCGCGCCTCAAGTAACCCGCCTGGCTATATGCGCCCGCAGGTGGGCCTGCGGGTGCGTGAGCATCAGTCCACGGCGTCGACGACGCTCGGATAGCGTTCGAATGCCTGCTGGATGAAGTTGCGGGCGACCTCCGTCCCCAGTTCCCTCACCAGCAATTCTATGCCGATGATTGCCAACTCCTCGGGACTGCTCGGGCTATAGGAGCTATGGCCCTCCGACCATTTGGCATTGATGGTGGCTTCGATGCTGACGGTGCTCATGGTAGGGCTCGCGAGTTGGAGGGCTGTAAGTGGAGTTAAGCATTTTTGCCCCCGGTTTGGCACTGCGACTTAGGCATTGGAGGAGGGCTGTGCGACACTCTTTTTTTTGTTTTTAAAGGAGCCCCGCCGTGCAGATCGATTTGAACGCTCCGGATGGCCTGACCCTCGAGGCGGTTCGTCAATTGCTGGCCTCGGCCAGTGATGACGAGCATACCCAGCTGCGCGTGACCAAGGGCGGTATCGCCTATTTGTCCTCGGGTGTGGTCGGTGGCGCTGACATCGATGGTTTGCTGTTTCGGCTCGAAACCTGGGCGAAGGGCTCGGGATACGTCGGACGGGTTGCGGCCAGCGACGAGGTCTGGGTCATGCAGATCTACAATGCGCTGAAGGATAACTGGCCCAATCCTCCGTTCGATTACATCGACGTTTATTGAGCGGTGTTCATATCCAGTCACGATTCATGTCTGAACAGCAGTGGCGGCTCAGGCAAACTGCCGGTTTTCCGGATGAGCCAGGCCGACGGCTGTGGTGTTGAAACCAAGCGCCGTTTGGGTTGTCGCACGCTCTCTGTTTATCTATCGAAAAAAGGAGGCTTCATGCCTTGGAAGCTCGCGTCATTGAGTACTCTGTTGGCCGCCGTGGTCTTGAGCGGTTGCAGCAGCACCTCGGAATCGACTCCCGAACCCGTGGCGACCGAGTCCGGTCACGGCCGTTGCGAAGCGAAGGGCGCCGAGTTCGCCATTGGCAAGCAGGCCTCGCCACAATTGCTGGAGCAGGCTCGTACCCGTGCCGGCGCGCAGATTGCCCGAATCCTCAAGCCCAACGACATGGTGACGCTTGAGTACCGCTCCGATCGCCTGAATCTCAATACCGATGCCAACCTGGTGGTCAACCGGGTGAACTGCGGCTGACCGGCGGTTTTCAATCGCCCATAAAAAACCCCGTCACATGGACGGGGTTTTTTTAGTGCGCCAAGAAATTACTCTGGGCGAACCTGTGCAGCTTGCATACCCTTTTGGCCTTTCTCAGCCACGAAGGAAACGGTCTGGCCTTCTTTCAGGCTTTTGAAACCGTCGCTTTCGATAGCTTTGAAGTGTACGAACAGGTCGTCACCGCCACCTTGAGGAGTGATGAAGCCGAAGCCTTTTTCATCGTTGAACCATTTAACGGTGCCGGTTTGGCGATTAGACATGGTGTATCTCCAAGAAACATATATTTTCAGTGTACTGTGCTGCTCAGGCCAACTGGGCACACCCGGGTATCATAGTCGAAATGTTCGATTTGGGACCCCCCCAGACGCGCTGTTTGCCAATCAGTCGTGTTTGCTTTGCCGCCTTTACCCGCTGAAAGGCCCGGTTTTAAAGGCTTTCAGCCGAAAGTAAAGACGATAAAAAAAGCTGTAAAACCTGAATAAATCGTTCAAAAAAGCCTGAAATCAGTGTTTTTCAACCCTGCCGGGCTCGTTCAGGAGGCCTGCTTTCTCACTTTTTCGCCTTGTTGTCAGCCTTGCATTTTGCGATCTGGCCCAGTGCCTTTTGCTGCAGATCCGGGGTGGCCTTGTTGTCCATCAAGGCCTGGATGTCCGAGGCTGGATAGGACTTGATCGCATCGGCGCCACAGGCGCAATGAGCCTTGGCAGCGGCCGGGCCGATCTGGGGTGTTGCCGCCTCCGTGCATTGGGCCATGTATTTTTCGCGCTCGCCTTTGGGCCAGTCGGCATGGGCGGTCAGTGGAAGCAGCAGGGCGAGTGGGGCGACTACTGCAAACAATGTATTGAGATGCATGCGAAGATGCTCCTTTCGGGTCGATGTCTTGATATCTGAGGCGTTGCGCTCGGTTCAGTTCAGCACTCTGGCATAAAAACCGTGGATTTACGCCTGCTTCAATTCGAGCGCGGCGATGACCGTTCATCTGTGCTAGCATGCCGGGCTCGGGTATTTCCAGGCTGCGGATGACAACTCGTCCCGGCGGCAAATGTTCGAAATAACCCTGATTTGAATCCCAGTCACTCTGGTTCGGTTTTCCCGGTTGGCCGCAAGGCTCCTGCCGCTGTAAGGCAGGCGTTCGTCATTGAATGGCCTGGACTGGATCTTGTACTGGCTCATCCCAACCCACGTGACCTTTGGTAGGGGTCACCACTAGGAGAGGAGGCGCCATGCCAACTATTACTCTTCCCGATGGCAGTCAACGTTCATTCGATCACCCGGTTTCCGTAGCCGAGGTCGCCGCATCCATCGGCGCGGGCCTGGCCAAGGCCACCCTGGCCGGCAAGGTCAACGGCAAACTGGTCGACGCCAGTGACGTCATCGACAGCGACGCCACGCTGCAAATCATCACGCCAAAGGATGAAGAGGGGCTGGAGATCATTCGCCACTCTTGCGCGCACCTGGTCGGCCACGCGGTCAAGCAGCTGTACCCGAGCGCGAAGATGGTCATCGGGCCGGTCATCGATGAAGGCTTCTATTACGACATCGCCTTCGAGCGTCCTTTCACGCCGGACGACATGGCGGCCATCGAACAGCGCATGCAGCAGCTGATCGAGAAGGATTACGACGTCATCAAGAAAGTCACCCCGCGCGCCGAAGTCATCGAAGTCTTCAAGGCCCGTGGAGAGGACTACAAGCTGCGTCTGGTGGAAGAGATGCCGGACGAGCAGGCCATGGGCCTGTACTACCACGAAGAATACGTCGACATGTGCCGCGGTCCGCACGTGCCGAACACGCGTTTCCTCAAATCCTTCAAGCTGACCAAGCTGTCCGGTGCCTACTGGCGTGGCGATGCGAAGAACGAGCAGTTGCAGCGCGTCTATGGCACTGCCTGGGCCGACAAGAAGCAACTGGCGGCCTACATCCAGCGTATCGAAGAAGCCGAGAAGCGCGATCACCGCAAGATCGGCAAGCGCCTGGGCCTGTTCCACACCCAGGAAGAATCCCCGGGCATGGTGTTCTGGCACCCGAACGGCTGGACCCTGTACCAGGTGCTCGAGCAGTACATGCGCCAGGTCCAGCGTGAAAACGGCTACCTCGAGATCAAGACACCGCAAGTGGTGGACCGCAGCCTGTGGGAGAAATCCGGGCACTGGGCCAACTACGCCGACAACATGTTCACCACCCAGTCGGAAAACCGCGACTACGCCATCAAGCCGATGAACTGCCCTTGCCACGTGCAGGTGTTCAACCAGGGCCTGAAAAGCTACCGCGAGTTGCCGATGCGCCTGGCCGAGTTCGGTGCCTGCCATCGTAACGAGCCTTCGGGTGCGCTGCACGGCATCATGCGTGTGCGTGCGTTCACCCAGGACGATGCGCACATTTTCTGCACTGAAGAGCAGATGCAGGCCGAATCCGCCGCCTTCATCAAGCTGACCATGGACGTCTACCGGGACTTCGGCTTCACCGAAGTCGAAATGAAACTGTCCACTCGTCCGGAAAAGCGCGTTGGCTCCGACGAACTGTGGGATCGCGCCGAAGCGGCCCTGGCGGCTGCCCTCGATAGCGCGGGCCTGGCGTACGACCTGCAGCCGGGTGAGGGGGCCTTCTACGGTCCGAAAATCGAATTCTCGCTGAAAGATTGCCTCGGTCGCGTGTGGCAGTGTGGTACCTTGCAGCTCGATTTCAACCTGCCGATCCGTCTGGGCGCCGAATACGTGTCCGAAGACAACAGTCGCAAGCACCCGGTCATGCTTCACCGCGCGATCCTCGGTTCCTTCGAGCGTTTCGTCGGGATCCTGATCGAGCACTACGAGGGTGCGTTCCCCGCGTGGCTGGCGCCGACCCAGGCAGTGATCATGAATATCACTGATAAACAGGCAGATTTTGCCGCCGAAGTCGAAAAAACTCTCAACCAAAGCGGATTTCGTGCCAAGTCCGACTTGAGAAATGAAAAGATCGGCTTTAAAATCCGCGAGCATACTTTGCTCAAGGTTCCCTTTCTCTTGGTTATTGGAGATCGGGAGGTCGAGATGCAGACTGTCGCTGTGCGTACTCGTGAAGGTGCTGACCTGGGCTCGATGCCCGTCGCCGAATTCGCTGAGTTCCTCGCGCAAGCGGTTTCCCGGCGTGGTCGCCCAGATTTGGAGTAATTATTATTAAGCGTGAAATGAGACAAGATAAACGAGCTGCACCGAAAGCCCCGATCAACGAGAATATCTCGGCACGCGAGGTTCGGTTAATTGGCGCTGACGGCGAGCAGATTGGCATCGTCTCGATTGATGAAGCGCTTCGTATTGCTGAAGAAGCCAAGCTTGATCTGGTAGAAATTTCCGCAGACGCAGTCCCACCGGTTTGCCGGGTGATGGACTACGGCAAGTCGATCTTCGAAAAGAAGAAGCAGATTGCCGCGGCGAAGAAAAACCAGAAGCAGATTCAGGTAAAAGAAATCAAGTTTCGTCCAGGGACGGAGGAAGGGGATTACCAGGTAAAACTGCGCAACCTGGTACGTTTCCTGAGTGACGGGGACAGGGCCAAGGTATCCTTGCGATTCCGCGGCCGTGAGATGGCCCACCAGGAGCTGGGGATGGAACTCCTCAAGCGGGTTGAACAAGACCTGCTCGAGTACGGTTCGGTCGAACAGCATCCTAAGATGGAAGGACGCCAGCTGATCATGGTCATCGCCCCGAAAAAGAAGAAGTAATCACCAGGGCACGGCAGGCCTTGCGATTATGTTTATCAACTGAATGCGGAGTATCCGAACATGCCAAAGATGAAAACCAAAAGTGGTGCTGCTAAGCGGTTTCTGAAAACTGCTAACGGTATCAAGCACAAGCACGCTTTCAAGAGCCACATCCTGACCAAAATGTCGACCAAGCGTAAGCGTCAACTGCGCGGTAGCAGCTTGCTGCATCCGTCTGACGTGGCAAAAGTCGAGCGCATGCTGCGCCTTCGTTAATTTTTGGATCAAGAATAGAGGAAGTAACTCATGGCTCGTGTAAAGCGTGGCGTCATTGCCCGTAAGCGTCACAAAAAAATTCTGAAACTTGCTAAAGGCTACTACGGCGCGCGTTCCCGCGTATTCCGTGTTGCCAAGCAAGCGGTAATCAAGGCAGGCCAATACGCCTACCGTGACCGTCGTCAGAAAAAACGTCAGTTCCGCGCTCTGTGGATCGCTCGTATCAACGCTGGTGCTCGTGTTAACGGTCTGTCCTACAGCCGTTTCATTGCCGGCCTGAAAAAAGCGTCCATCGAGATCGACCGTAAGGTTCTGGCTGATCTGGCAGTGAACGAAAAAGCGGCGTTTGCTGCGATTGTCGAGAAAGCTAAAGCCACCTTGGCTTAAGTACCCCCGACAGTCACCAGGGCTCACCTCTGTGGGCTCGGGTGTTAAACGTCATAAATAGGGGAAGAGCCTTAAAGCTCTTCCCCTATTTTGTATCTGGAGTCTGTACATGGAAAACCTGGATGCGCTGGTCGCTCAAGCACTAGAGGCTGTGCAAAGCGCTGAAGATATCAATGCCCTGGAGCAAATCCGGGTTCTGTACCTTGGCAAGAAGGGCGAGTTGACCCAGGTGATGAAGACCCTGGGGAACCTGCCGGCCGAAGAGCGTCCGCAGGTCGGTGCGCTGATCAACGTTGCCAAGGAACGTGTCACAGAGGTCCTTAACGCGCGCAAGGCGTTGTTCGAGGAGGCGGATCTGGCTGCCAAACTCGCCGCCGAGTCCATCGACGTGACCCTGCCTGGCCGTGGCCAGACTTCCGGCGGCCTGCATCCGGTCACCCGCACGCTGGAACGCATCGAGCAGTTCTTCACCCACATCGGCTACGGCATTGCCGAAGGCCCTGAGGTCGAAGACGACTACCACAACTTTGAAGCGCTCAACATCCCAGGCCATCACCCGGCCCGGTCGATGCATGACACCTTCTACTTCAATGCGAACATGCTGTTGCGCACCCATACCTCGCCGGTACAGGTCCGCACCATGGAATCGCAGCAGCCGCCGATCCGCATCGTCTGCCCAGGCCGTGTGTACCGCAGCGACTCCGATATCACCCACTCGCCGATGTTCCACCAGGTCGAAGGCCTGCTGGTTGATCGCGACATCAATTTCGCCGACCTCAAAGGCACGATCGAAGAGTTCCTGCGGGTGTTCTTCGAAAAAGAACTGGCCGTGCGTTTCCGCCCTTCGTACTTCCCGTTCACCGAGCCTTCCGCTGAAGTCGACATGGAATGCGTGATGTGCAGTGGCAAAGGCTGCCGCGTCTGCAAACAGACTGGCTGGCTGGAAGTCATGGGCTGCGGCATGGTTCACCCGAACGTGCTGCGTATGTCCGGTATCGATCCGGAAGAATTCTCGGGTTTTGCTTTCGGCATGGGCGCCGAGCGCCTGGCCATGCTGCGTTACGGTGTGAATGACTTGCGCCTGTTCTTCGACAACGACTTGCGATTCCTTGCGCAATTTCGCTAGGCCGCAGTCCGTAACGAATCTATTGGGAGAGCAGGATGAAATTCAGTGAACAGTGGCTGCGCGGCTGGGTAAGCCCGCAGGTAAGTCGGGACGAGCTGGTTGCTCGCCTGTCGATGGCCGGCCTCGAGGTCGATAGCGTCACGCCGGCCGCCGGTGATTTCAGCGGCGTGGTGGTGGGCGAGGTGTTGAGCACCGAGCAACACCCAGACGCTGACAAATTGCGGGTTTGCCAGGTCAGCAATGGCGCGGAAACCTTCCAGGTGGTCTGCGGCGCGCCCAACGTGCGCCCGGGTCTGAAGATCCCGTTCGCCATGATCGGTGCCGAGCTGCCGGGCGACTTCAAGATCAAGAAAGCCAAGCTGCGCGGCGTCGAGTCCAACGGCATGTTGTGCTCCCAGGCCGAGCTGCAGATTGGCGAAGGCAACGATGGCTTGATGGAACTGCCGGCGGATGCGCCGGTGGGCCAGGATATTCGTGAATACCTGGGCCTGGACGATGCGAGCATCGAGGTCGACCTGACGCCGAACCGTGGCGACTGCCTGTCCCTGGCCGGCCTGGCCCGCGAAGTCGGCGCGCTGTATGCCGTCCCCGTGACGCGTCCTGTGGTCGCGGCCGTGCCAGCGGTGCATGATGAGGTGCGTTCGGTTGAAGTCCTCGCGCCAGCGGCGTGCCCACGTTACCTGGGCCGCGTGATCCGTAACGTCGACCTGTCGAAGCCGACGCCGCTGTGGATGGTCGAGCGCCTGCGCCGTGCCGACGTGCGCAGCATCGACGCCGCCGTCGACATCACCAACTACGTGATGCTGGAGCTGGGTCAACCGCTGCACGCGTTCGATCTCGCCGAAATCAACGGCGGTATCCGCGTGCGCATGGCCGAAGAGGGCGAGAAGCTGGTCCTGCTCGACGGCCAGGAAGTGACCTTGCGCAGCGATACACTGGTGATTGCCGACCATTCCCGCGCCTTGGCGATTGCCGGCGTAATGGGGGGCGAGCACAGCGGCGTCTCCACCACGACCCGTGACGTATTCCTTGAAAGCGCGTTCTTCGACCAGATCGCAGTGGCTGGCAAGGCGCGCTCCTATGGGCTGCACACCGATGCCTCGCACCGTTACGAGCGTGGCGTGGACTGGCAACTGGCCCGTGAAGCCATGGAGCGCGCCACTGGCCTGCTGCTGGACATCACCGGTGGCGAAGCCGGCCCGATCATCGAAACCGTCAGCGAACAGCACCTGCCGAAGATCGCTCCGATCACCCTGCGTGCCCAACGCATCACCCAGATGCTGGGCATGGAAATGGACGCTGCCGAAGTCGAGCGCCTGCTCAGTGCCCTTGGCCTGGGTATCAGTGCGGATGGGGCAGGGCAGTGGCGCGTCGAAGTGCCAAGCCATCGCTTCGATATCAGCCTGGAAGTCGACCTGATCGAAGAACTGGCCCGCCTGTATGGCTACAACCGCCTGCCGGTTCGCTACCCGCAAGCACGCCTGGCCCCACAGGCCAAGGCTGAAGCTCGCAGCGACCTGCCGGAACTGCGCCGCCTGCTGGTGGCCCGCGGTTATCAGGAAGCGATCACCTACAGCTTCATCGATCCGCGTCAGTTCGAGCTGTTCAATCCGGGTGTCGAGCCGCTGTTGCTGGCCAACCCGATCTCCAACGACATGGCGGCCATGCGCTCGTCGCTGTGGCCTGGTTTGGTCAAATCGCTGCAGCACAACCTGAACCGTCAGCAGGATCGCGTGCGTCTGTTCGAAAGCGGCCTGCGCTTCGTCGGTCAACTGGACGGCTTGAAGCAAGAGTCGATGCTGGCCGGTGTGGTCTGCGGCAGTCGCTTGCCGGAAGGCTGGGCGCAAGGTCGCGATGTCGTCGATTTCTTCGACGTCAAGGCTGACGTGGAAGCGGTGCTCGGCTTCGCCGGTGCGCTCGACGCGTTCACTTTCGTGCCGGGCAAGCATCCAGCGCTGCATCCTGGACAGACCGCACGTATCGAGCGAGACGGGCGTGAAGTCGGCTATGTCGGTGCCATTCACCCGGAACTGTCGAAAACCCTGGGCCTTGATCGTCCGGTCTTCGTTTTCGAGCTGGTTCTGGCTGAAGTCGCCCAGGGGAAAATGCCGAAATTCCAGGAGTTATCGCGCTTTCCTGAAGTGCGTCGTGACCTGGCGCTGCTGGCTGATCGCGACGTTGCATCCAGCGCTGTGCTGGAGGTAATCCGTGAAAATGCAGGCGAATGGCTCACGGACCTCAGGCTATTTGACGTGTATCAGGGTAAAGGCATTGATCCGCATAGAAAAAGCCTTGCAGTTGGCTTGACCTGGCAGCATCCATCGCGCACTCTTAATGACGATGAGGTGAATACCGCAACGCAGAACATCCTCACCTCGCTCGAAAACAGGTTGAACGCCACGTTAAGGAAGTGACGTATGGGGGCTCTGACGAAAGCTGAGATGGCGGAACGTCTGTATGAGGAGCTGGGCCTGAATAAACGGGAGGCCAAAGAATTGGTCGAACTGTTTTTCGAAGAAATCAGGCACGCTCTGGAAGACAACGAGCAGGTCAAGTTGTCCGGTTTCGGCAATTTCGACCTTCGGGACAAACGCCAGCGGCCTGGCCGCAATCCGAAAACGGGAGAAGAAATCCCGATCACGGCTCGCCGTGTGGTCACCTTTCGTCCAGGGCAGAAGTTGAAGGCCCGAGTTGAGGCTTATGCTGGAACCAAGTCATAACGACGAACTACCCGTCATCCCGGGCAAACGCTACTTCACCATTGGTGAAGTCAGCGAGCTGTGTGCGGTAAAGCCGCACGTGCTGCGCTATTGGGAGCAGGAGTTTCCTCAACTCAACCCGGTCAAGCGCCGCGGAAACCGCCGGTATTATCAGCGACAAGACGTGCTGATGATCCGGCAGATCCGCGCGCTGCTGTACGATCAGGGGTTCACCATCGGCGGCGCACGCCTGCGCCTCTCCGGTGATGAGGCCAAAGACGATACAACCCAGTACAAACAGATGATCCGCCAGATGATCGCCGAGCTTGAAGATGTGCTGGTGGTGCTCAAGAAATAAATTTCTGCTTTTAAATACTTCCAGTTTTCAAAAGCTTGCGATATATTCCTGAGCGTTCCGTTGAGAAGCGGAACAAGATTCACGCCTAGTCGGGGCGTAGCGCAGTCCGGTAGCGCACTAGCATGGGGTGCTAGGGGTCGAGTGTTCGAATCACTCCGTCCCGACCATATTTTTCAATGACTTAGCCCAATCTGAAAAGGTTGGGCTTTTTCATGCCTAAAAAATACCCCCGCATTGCCTGGGTGGCAGGGCTGAAAATCCAGAGCCGTTTCTAACGTTCCTGCTTCATCCACCAGGTTCTGTCATGGACGAAAACGGCCCCAGTGCTCATCCAACAATACGTTCGGTTGTCGTGGCTCACCTTGAAGCACTGTTGCGAGAGTCGGTCATGGCCGACAAGGCCACGGAGGTCGCGGCTGTGCGTGTTTCTACACCTAACTTCACATACACATGTTCCAGATGTTTGTTCACGGTGCGTGGGCTCAGATCAAGAATGGTGCCGATGTCGCGGTTGGTCTTGCCGCAGGCCACCCAGCGCAGAACCTCGACTTCCCGACCGGTGAGCTGAAAGCGTGCCGACAGCACCCTGTGCGCCGGCTCGTCGTCCAGGCTCGGCGGGGCTGGTTGTGACGCCGCTCGGGCTGACAGCAGGATGCGCGAGGTGCGCAGGTGCGCGGCGACCCGGGCCAGCACTTCGTCGGTCTGGATCGGCTTGGTCACGTAGTCGCTGCCACCCACTTCAAAGCCCTGGACCACATGCCTGCTTTCCGTCAGCGCGGTCATGAACAGCACTGGAATATCGGCGTTGGCCGGTTGCTCCTTGATCCGCCGGCAGGTCTCGAAGCCGTCCAGGCCCGGCATCATCGCATCCAGCAGGATCAGGTCTGGACGCCGGCGTTCGATGCGGTTCAGGGCGCTGAGCCCGTCGAGGGCCACCAGCACCATGTAGCCGGCATCATTGAGGGCGTCGGAGAGCATGGCGAGGTTGTCCGGGGTGTCGTCCACAATCAACACGACACCGGGTTCAGCGACTGTGGTCAGTGCATTCATCTTCTGCCTCCTTGAGGGCGCGGTTGATTTCGTCCAGGCGAAAATTTTTCAGCAGCTTGCGTAGCGAACTGATGAAAGGGGCGGTGGCTGGCGTCTCGGCCTGGATGGCGTCGAGTTTTTCGTGCAGACCGCGTACGTAGCCGATGGCGCTGAGTTCGCCGAGGGCGATGAGGTCAGGCTGTGAGGGCAATATCCCCGGTTCGGGGAATGTCGCAGGGGCTGGTTTTTCGCGGCGCAGCCAGTGCAGGTCGAGTTGTTTCTGGATCCGCTCGAGCAGCTCCGGGGTGTGTACCGGCTTGGCAAGGTAGTCGTTGCAGACACTGGCCAGGCTGCGCTCGCGCTCGTCGTTAAAGGCATTGGCCGATATCACGATGATCGGTGCCGTGGACAACGCATTGCGGCGGATCAGCCGGCTGGTTTCCCAGCCATCCATCGTCGGCATCGACAGGTCCATGAGAATCAGGTCCGGCCCCAGCAGGGCGACCTGGCGAATCGCTTCCTGGCCGTTGCTGGCCTGGACCACTTCAAAGCCCAGGGGCGTAAGCATGCCGCTGAGGACCTTGCGATGGTCCACATGGTCGTCCACTACCAGCACCAGACGCCGCGGCCCCTGGTAGCCGATGATGTCGTGTTCGACATGGATCACCGCTTGCGGCACCCGTACTTGCGAGAGAAACAGGCGCACCTGGAAACAGGTGCCCTTGTCCTGCTGACTCTTGACCTGCAACTCGCCGCCCATCAGCGAGGTGAGCATGCGGGTAATGGTCAGGCCCAGGCCAACGCCCTTGTCCTGGCGCATCAGATCACCGCGCTCGAAAGGCTGGAAGATTCGCTCGATGTGCTCGGGGTCGATGCCGATACCCGTGTCGATGATGTCGAAGGTTGCCGTCTCGCGCATGTAACTGACCCGCAGGCAGACTTCGCCGCTGTCGGTGAAATTGACCGCATTGCCCAACAGGTTGATGAGGATCTGCCGGACGCGCTTTTCGTCGCCTCGCACCACCGCCGGCATCTTGCCGATCAGCTCCAGGCGAAAGCGCAACCCTTTGTCCCGTGCTTGTGGGGTGAACATCAGCTCCAGATCGTGGATCAGTTCCGGAAAGGGGATTTCCGTCGGTTCCAGGCGCAATTTGCCAGCCTCGATCTTGGCCACATCGAGCAGGCCGTCGATCAGCGACAGCAGGTGCGAGCCGCTGCGCAGGATGGTCGCCAGGGCATCCTGATGCTGCTCCGGCATGGCCGCATCGCGCTGCAGGATCTGGGTAAAACCGAGGATGCTGTTCAACGGTGTACGCAGTTCGTGGGACAGTCCGGTGACGTAGCGACTCTTGGCCGCGTTGGCCGCCTCGGAAGCCTCCTTGGCATCTTGCAGGGCCTGGTCGGTCAAGCGGTGGGCTTCGATTTCCTGCATCAGCAGCAGGGTCTGGCGGTCCGATTCTTCCTGGGCCACGCGGCGGCTTTCCCGCGTCAGAACGACCCACCAGGCGAGGATGGCCGCCAGTACCGAGAGCGTCAGAAAGGCCTGGAAAAATGCCTGGTACAGCGTCGCCTGGGCTTGCGGCGAGTGGGGCAGTCCCTGGGAGGCCTGGCCATAGATCAGCGCCAGAGCGCCGCTGAGCATAAGGATCAGCGCGAGCAGCAGGCCCAGGTAATGCACTAGCCGGGTGTGCAGGCGTGGCACCGTTGCATTGGGCAGCAACCAATGCAACAGCGCTTCGAACTGCGCCGACAGACGCCCGTGAGGTTTGCAGCGATCGCCGCAACGCGCGTCCAGCGAACAGCAAAGTGAGCAGATGGGCGTGCTGTAGGCCGGACAGAAAGCCATGTCGGCGGTTTCGAACGGGTTGCTGCACAGGCCGCAGGTGATCAGCGTGCTCGGTGCCACCGGTTGCAGCAGTAGCGGATCGCTGGTGCGGGCAATGTAATAGCGGCTGCGTGTGGCCCAGGCCAGCAGCGGGGTCATGACCAGCGAGGTGCCGAGGGCGACGAAGGGCGGGGCGGCCTGGGCCAGCGCACCAAATAGACCGAAGTGGGCGAGGACCGACAGCAGCGAGGCAATCAGCATGGAGCCGACGCCCACCGGGTTGATGTCGTAGAGGTGAGCGCGCTTGAACTCGATGTATTTCGGTGACAACCCCAAGGGTTTGTTGATCACCAGGTCGGCGACCACCGAGCCGATCCAGGCGATGGCGATGTTGGCGTAGAGACCGAGCACCTGGTCGATGACGTCGAATACCCCCAGCTCCATCAGCATCAGGGCAATCGCCACATTGAACACCAGCCAAACTACGCGGCCGGGGTGACTGTGGGTGACCCGGGCGAAAAAGTTCGACCAGGCCAGGGAGCCGGCGTAGGCGTTGGTCAGGTTGATCTTCATCTGCGAGACGAAGACGAACAGCACCATGGCCGCCAGGGCCCATTCCGGCGAGGCGAACACATAACCGAAGGCCACCAGGTACATCTGGGTCGGCTCCGTAGCGCGCTCGATGGGGATCTCGTGTTGCAGGGCGAGAAACGCCAGGAAGGCGCCAGCGAACATTTTCAGGGCGCCGGGCAGGATCCAGCCGGGGCCGGCGCAGAGCAGGGCGGCCCACCAGCGCTTGCGGTTGGACGCGGTTTTTTCCGGCAGGAAGCGCAGGTAGTCGACCTGTTCGCCGATCTGCGTCACCAGGGACAGGGCCACGGTACAGGCCGCGCAAAACGCCAGCAGATTGAAGTCGCCGCTGGCATCACGGCCCTGGAAACTGGTCCAGTCGCTGAAGGCCTCGGGGTTTTTTAGCAGCACAAACAGATAGGGCAGCACCAGCAGCACCAGCCACAACGGCTGGGTCCAGAGTTGCAGGCGGCTGATCAGGGTCACCCCATAGGCCACCAGGGGGATCACCAGCACAGAGCAGATCACATAGGCAAAGGCCAATGGGATATGGAAGTACAGCTCCAAGGCCAGGGCCATGATCGCTGCTTCCAGGGCGAAGAACAGAAAGGTGAAGCTGGCGTAGATCAGTGAGGTGATGGTCGAGCCGATGTAGCCGAAGCCGGCACCGCGGGTCAACAGGTCCATATCGACGCCGTAGCGGGCGGCGTAGTAGCTGACGGGCAGGCCGGTGAGGAAGATGATCAGGCTCACGGCGAGAATCGCCCAGAAGGTGTTGGTGAAGCCGTAGCTCAGGGCCAGCACCCCGCCAATCGCCTCCAGGGCCAGGAACGACACCGCGCCCAGGGCGGTGTTGGCGATGCGCAGTTCCGACCACCTGCGAAAGGACTTTGGTGTGTAACGCAGGGCGTAGTCTTCCATGGTTTCGTCGGCGACCCAGCTGTTGTAGTCGCGACGGATCTTGGCGATGCGCTGGGTGCCAGGTGGAAGCACGACGAAAGACTCCTGGGGTCAAGGCGCTCCGTGCCTGGCGGGTGTGCCCGTGGCGGATAGCCGAGCAATTTTCATGCCCTGCACCGCGCCGTCTTGCCGCGCCAACTGTTGCCTGCGCGCGCGTCCGCGCAGTGCCGTTCAGGCGGGGCCTGGAGCGATAGCCTGCGCCGCCTTGGTGCATTTTTCCCTACGTCAAATGACGTATGCGCTTACGTCAGGCTGCGTATACCCGTCGCCGATCCGCGCAGCCATGCTGATGCCACCACCGTTGCCGGCCGCCCCAAGGCGAGCTGTCAGCGTCACCGCAGAGGAGTAGCAGCATGGAACCACGATTGATCCGGACCAAAGGCCTGTTGCCGCGCCGCCTGGCGCTGGGGGCGGCGGCCCTGTCGCTATTGGCTGCCAGTGTGTTCAGCCAGGGTGTATGGGCCGACGAGGCCAATAGCACCGGCCTGGCGGTGACCGCCACTGAAGTCACGGTCGGCCAGTTGCACTCGGCCACCGGCACCATGGCGATTTCCGAGACCGGTTCGATCCAGGCCGAACGCCTGGCCATTGAGCAGATCAACGCTTCAGGCGGCATCCTCGGTCGGCAGATCAAGGTGATCCAAGAAGACGGCGCCTCCGACTGGCCGACCTTCGCCGAGAAGGCCAAGAAGCTTCTGGTCAACGACAAGGTGGCCACGGTGTTCGGCTGCTGGACCTCGGCGTCGCGCAAGGCTGTGCTGCCGATCTTCGAGAAAGAAAACGGCCTGCTTTACTACCCGACTTTCTACGAGGGGCTGGAGCAGTCGAAGAACGTGATCTACACGGGCCAGGAAGCCACCCAGCAAATCCTCGCCAGCCTCGACTGGATCGCCAAGACCAAAGGCGCCAAAACCTTCTACCTGGTGGGATCGGACTATATCTGGCCACGCACCTCGATGAAGATTGCCCGCAAGCACATTGAAAACGTGCTGCACGGCACCGTGGTCGGCGAAGACTATTACCCGCTCGGCAACACCCAGTTCGGTTCGCTGATCAACAAAGTCAAGTTGAAGAAGCCCGACGTGGTGTTCGCGGCAGTGGTGGGTGGCTCCAACGTGGCCTTCTACAAGCAACTCAATGCGGCGGGTGTCAATTCGGCCAAGCAGACCTTGCTCACGCTCTCGGTCACCGAAGATGAGTTGCTGGGCATCGGCGGTGAGAACATGGCCGGTTTCTATGCCTCGATGAAGTACTTCCAGAGCCTGGACAACCCCAACAACAAAGCCTTCGTCGACGCTTTCAAGGCCAAGTACGGCAAGGATTCGGTGATCGGCGACGTGACCCAGGCCGCGTACCTGGGCCCATGGTTGTGGAAGGCCGCGGTGGAAAAAGCCGGCAGCTTCGATGTCGACAAAGTGGTTGCAGCCTCGCCGGGCATCGAGTTGAAAACCGCGCCTGAAGGCTACGTCAAAGTGCATGAAAACCATCACCTGTGGAGCAAGACCCGCATCGGTGAAGTGCAGCCCGATGGCCAGTTCAAAGTGGTGTTCGAGTCCGATCTGATCGAGCCGAATCCGTTCCCTAAAGGCTATCAGTAAGGTCTGGGCCATCACGGCAAGCCGACTCCAACACTCCGTAGGAGCTGGCTTGCCGGCGATGGAGCTCCAACGTTTTTCCACATCCTCCCTCCAAGCAGGAGTCCATCATCATGGAATGGCTATCGGAATTTGGTGCCATCGCGGCGATGCAGGGGTTCAACGGCTTGTCCGTGTTCTGTGTGCTGCTGTTGATGGCATTGGGGCTGGCGATCATTTTCGGCCAGATGGGGGTCATCAACATGGCCCACGGCGAGTTCCTCACGATCGGCGCCTACACCACCTATGTCTGTTCGAGCCTGACCAGTCATTTCGCTCCGTGGTTTCAACCCTATTATTTTTTCCTCGCCATCGCCCTGTCGTTTCTGGTGGCCGGGGCCATCGGCTGGCTGGTGGAGTGGGCGATGATCAGTCGGCTCTACAAGCGTCCGTTGGACACATTGCTGGCGACCTGGGGGCTGTCCCTAGTGATGCAGCAGACCTTCCGTTCGGTGTTCGGCGCCCGTGAAGTCAGCGCCACGCCGCCGGAGTGGCTGATGGGCTCGTTCAACTTCACCGAGTCCATCGAGATCCCGCGCAACGGTCTGTTCATGATGGCCCTGACCCTGCTGCTCACCGCGGCCATTTTTCTCTTGCTCTACCGCTCACGCTGGGGCCTGCAAGTGCGGGCCACGGTGCAAAACCGGCTGATGAGCCGTGCCGTGGGCATCAACACGCGCAAGGTCGACCGCATGACCTTTGCCCTCGGTTGTGGTGTCGCGGGGGTGGCCGGCGCGGCCTTTACCACCATTGGCTCCACCGGGCCCACCGCGGGCTCGCAGTACATAGTCGACACCTTCCTGGTGGTGGTCTTCGGCGGCGCACAAAGCCTGTTCGGCACTATTGCGTCGGCGTTCGTCATTGCCCAGACCCAATCGATCTCGGAGTTCTTCCTCAGTGGTTCGATGGCCAAGGTGCTGACCCTGTCCGGGGTGATTCTGATCCTGATGTTGCGCCCTCAAGGGTTGTTCTCCATCAAAGTGCGCAAGTAGAGGCGAGCCAATGAAGCTTTTAGACAAGATGCTGGCGGGCAAGCAGAACCTGTTGGGCGTGGCCCTGTTGGCGCTGCTGATTCTCGTGGTCTTCCCGCTGACCCTGGATGCCTTTCGCCTGAACATGGTGGGCAAGTACCTGACCTATGCCTTCGTCGCTGTCGGCCTGGTGCTGTGTTGGGGCTATGGCGGCATTCTCAGCCTCGGGCAAGGGGTGTTCTTCGGCGTCGGCGGCTACTGCATGGCGATGTTTCTCAAGCTCGAAGCCTCCGACCCGCAGAGCACCAAAATCCAGTCGACGCCGGGCATTCCGGATTTCATGGACTGGAACCAGATCACCGAACTGCCGTGGCTCTGGGTACCGTTCCACAGTTTCAGCTTCACCCTGTTGGCGGTGATCCTGGTGCCGGTAGGGCTGGCCTTCATCATTGGCATGGCGCTGTTCAAGCGGCGGGTGGGGGATGTTTATTTCTCTATCGTCAGCCAGGCCATCGCGCTGATTCTCACGGTGTTGATCGTCGGCCAGCAGGGCCTGACCGGCGGAGTCAACGGCATCACCGATCTCAAGACGCTGCTCGGCTGGGACCTGCGCAGTGACAGCGCCAAGCTGCTGCTGTACTTCATCAACGCGGCCTTGTTGTTCGGCTGCATTTTCATCGGCCGTTTCGTCCTTGCGTCGAAGCTCGGGCGGCTGCTGATGGCGATGCGCGATAAAGAGGAGCGGGTGCGCTTCTCCGGTTATGACGTGGCCAGTTTCAAGATTTTCGTGTTCTGCATCGCCGCTGCCTTCTCGGCCATAGGCGGCGCCATGTTCGCCTTGCAGGTGGGCTTCATGTCGCCTTCGTTCGTCGGCATCGTGCCATCCATCGAGATGGTGATCTTTGCCGCTGTCGGCGGGCGCATGTCGCTGCTGGGCGCGGTGTATGGGGCCTTGCTGGTGAACTACGGCAAGACCTATTTCTCCGAGTCCTTCCCCGAATTGTGGCTGTACCTGATGGGCGGGCTGTTCATTGCCGTGGTCATGTACTTCCCCAATGGTTTGGCCGGACTTTGGGACAGCCATGGCCGCCAGACCCTTGGCCGTTTATTGCGGCGTACCCCGCAGCAAGCTGCCGTTGCCGCGCCCCTGCCGGAGACGTCGCGCACTGCACCGCCGACCCCTGCTTCTGAACGTCCTTCGCTGGAGACACAGCCATGACCGCCGTAGGTTTTCAGATGAACAAGCCGGTGCTGGTTATCGAGGGGCTGACGGTGTCCTTCGACGGTTTCAAGGCTGTGGACAACCTCAACCTGTACATCGACCGCAATGAAGTGCGGGTGGTGATCGGGCCCAACGGCGCAGGCAAGACCACGGTGCTCGACCTGATCTGCGGCAAGACCCGCGCCACCAGCGGTAGCATCCAGTTCGATGGAAAGGAACTGACCAGGATGCGCGAGTACAACATCGTCCGTGCCGGTGTCGGGCGCAAATTCCAGAACCCGTCGATCTACGAAAACCTCACGGTGTTCGAGAACCTGGAGATGTCCTACCCGGCGGGGCGCAAGGTGTTTGGCGCGTTGTTCTTCAAACGCAGTGCCGCAGTGATTGCCCGGGTTGAAGAGGTGGCGCGGGAGATCTTTCTCGGCGAGCTGTTGCAGCAACAGGCCGACCTGCTGTCCCACGGCCAGAAGCAGTGGCTGGAGATCGGCATGCTGCTGATGCAGGACCCTGACCTGTTGATGCTCGATGAACCGGTCGCAGGGATGAGCGTCAACGAGCGCGTACAGACTGCGGAACTGCTCAAGCGCATCAGCCAGGGCCGCTCGGTGCTGGTGATCGAACACGACATGGAATTCGTCAAGAGCATCGCCCATAAGGTCACGGTGCTGCATCAGGGCAAGGTCCTGGCCGAGGGCAGCATGGAGTCGGTGCAGAGCAACCCGAAAGTCATCGAAGTCTATTTAGGCCATTGAGGAAGCAGGCATGTTCAACGTAGACAAGCTGTCCTGTGGTTACGGCCAGAGTCAGATCCTTCACGACCTCGACCTGGCCGTGGCCAAACGCGAAATCGTCGCCGTGATGGGACGCAACGGCATGGGCAAGACCACGCTGTTCAAGAGCTTGATGGGCATCCTTCCGCAGTGGCGGGGGCAGGTCAGCGTCGATGGTCAGGAAGTCTCGAACCTGGAAACCCACGAGCGGGTGGAGCACGGCATCGCCTATGTGCCTCAGGGGCGGATGATTTTCCCTAGCATGACGGTGTTGGAAAACATACAGACCGGCCTGCCGGCATCGGCCCGGGGCCAGGTGCCCGAAGACCTCTATGCGTTGTTTCCGGTGCTCCACGACATGCGCTCGCGCAAGGGTGGCAACCTTTCGGGCGGGCAGCAGCAACAACTGGCGATTGCCCGGGCACTGGCGACCAATCCCAAGGTGTTGTTGCTCGATGAACCCACCGAGGGCATCCAGCCATCGATCATCAAGGACATCGCCCGCACTTTGAAAGAGATCCGTCACCTGCGCGACCTGACCATTGTTGTCTCCGAGCAGGTGCTGTCATTCACCCTGGAAATCGCCGACCGCTTCCTGGTGATCGAGAAGGGTCGCTTCGTGATCGAGGAGACCCGGGACAAGGTCGACGAATCCACCATCAGTCGCTACCTCTGCGTGTAGGCGCGATCGCCCCCCTTGTAGCAGCTGGCAAACCAGCTCAAAGGGGTACGTCATCCAACGTATTGGCCGATTCGTGCCGCCATTCGAGACTGGTTCCAACGCGGTACATCCCTAATGTTCAGGAGCTTCGCCATGACCGATACCTTGATCAAAGTCGACCTCAACCAGCCCGCCACCGAGAACGAACAGATCCACAACCGCTGGCATCCGGACATTCCCATGGCCTGCTGGGTCAAGCCGGGGGACGACTTTATTCTTGAGACTTACGACTGGACCGCTGGCGCGATCAAGAACAACGACGACGCCTCGGATGTGCGTGACGTCGACTTGTCCACCGTGCACTACCTGTCCGGTCCAGTGGGCGTGCATGGCGCCGAGCCGGGAGATCTGCTGGTGGTCGACCTGCTGGACATCGGCGCCAAGGCCGAATCGATGTGGGGCTTCAACGGCTTCTTCTCGCGGCAGAACGGTGGCGGATTCCTCACGGATCACTTTCCCAGCGCACAGAAAGCCATCTGGGATTTCAAAGGCATGTTTACCAGTTCGCGGCACATTCCCGGGGTCAACTTCGCCGGCCTGATCCACCCCGGATTGATCGGTTGCCTGCCCGACCCGGTAATGCTCGGCGACTGGAACCGCCGTGAGCAGGAACTGATCGACACCCACCCGACCCGCGTGCCGCCCCTGGCCAACGCGCCGCTGGCCGCCACCGCACACATGGGCAAGCTCAAGGGCCAGGCCCGGGATGATGCCGCGGCCACGGGCGCGCGCACCGTGCCACCGCGCGAACATGGTGGTAACTGCGATATCAAGGACTTGTCCCGGGGCTCGAAGATTTTCTTCCCGGTCTACGTCAAAGGCGCCGGGTTGTCGGTGGGGGATCTGCACTTCAGTCAGGGCGACGGCGAGATCACCTTTTGCGGTGCTATCGAGATGGCCGGCTGGGTTCATATGAAAGTCGAGATGATCAAGGGCGGCATGGCCAAGTACGGGATCAAGAACCCGGTGTTCAAACCCAGCCCGATCATCCCGACCTACCAGAACTACCTGATCTTCGAAGGTATCTCGGTGGATGAAGCCGGCAAACAGCACTACCTGGACGTGAATATCGCCTATCGCCAGGCCTGCCTGAATGCGATCAACTACCTGACCAAGTTTGGTTATTCCCCCGCCCAAGGCTATGCCCTGTTGGGTTCTGCGCCGGTGCAAGGGCATATCAGCGGCGTGGTCGATATTCCCAACGCCTGCGCGACCCTCTGGTTACCCACCGAAATCTTCGAGTTCGACATCAACCCCAACGCCAACGGTCCCATCAAACACCTCGACGGCAGTATCGATCTGCCGATTGCCCCGGACCTGTGAGACACGCCCGAGCTCGATCAATGTCTGGAGAGCGCCATGCCGACCTATGAGTACGAATGCCAAACCTGTGGTTCTTTCACAATGTTGCGGCCCATGGCCCAACGGCACGAGTCGTGCCAGTGCCCGTCTTGCGCGGGCCCGGGAGGGCGGTTGCTGTTGTCTGCGCCGGCACTGACGACGTTGTCGAGCAGTCAACGCCAGGCCATGGCGACCAACGAGCGAAGTGCCCACGCGCCGCAGACGCTTGGCGAGTACCAGCAGAACCGTCGTCATCCCAGTGGGTGCAGTTGTTGCGCACCGAGCAAACCGCTGGCCCCGACCAAAGAAAATCCACAGGGGCTCAAGCGTAAAACCGGCTCCAGACCTTGGATGATCAGTCATTAACAGAGGTAAATCTCATGCGTCATGGTGATATTTCCAGCAGCCCGGACACCGTGGGTGTCGCGGTCGTCAATTACAAAATGCCGCGGCTGCATACAAAAGCCGAGGTCATTGAAAACGCCCGCAAGATTGCCGACATCATCACGGGGATGAAAAGCGGTCTCCCCGGCATGGACCTGGTGGTGTTTCCTGAATACAGCACCATGGGCATCATGTACGACCACGATGAGATGATGGCGACTGCCGCCAGTATTCCAGGCGAAGAGACTGCGATCTTTTCCGCCGCGTGCCGTGCGGCTGACACGTGGGGGGTGTTTTCACTGACCGGTGAGCGGCATGAGGAACATCCCCACAAAGCCCCGTACAACACGTTGGTGTTGATCAATAACCAGGGCGAAATCGTCCAGAAGTACCGCAAGTGCATTCCCTGGTGCCCCATAGAAGGGTGGTATCCGGGTGATCGGACCTATGTCTGCGAGGGTCCCAAGGGCCTGCAAATCAGCTTGATCATTTGTGATGACGGCAACTACCCGGAGATCTGGCGCGACTGTGCAATGAAAGGAGCGGAGTTGATCGTCCGTTGCCAGGGCTATATGTACCCGGCCAAAGAGCAGCAGGTGATGATGTCCAAAAGCATGGCCTGGGCCAATAATTGCTATGTGGCAGTGGCCAATGCGGCCGGCTTCGATGGGGTTTATTCCTACTTTGGTCACTCGGCGATTATTGGCTTCGACGGTCGCACCCTGGGCGAATGCGGTGAAGAGGAAATGGGCATTCAGTACGCACAATTATCCGTTTCGCAAATCCGCGATGCGCGAGCGAACGACCAATCACAGAATCATTTGTTCAAGCTGCTGCATCGCGGTTACACCGGGGTCTATCACTCCGGGGACGGCGACAAGGGAGTGGCTGACTGCCCGTTCGACTTTTACCGCACCTGGGTACTGGACGCGCAGAAAGCCCGGGAAAACGTCGAAAAACTGACCCGTAGCACCGTCGGCGTGGCTCATTGCCCGGTGGGAGAGCTTCCCCACGACGGTAAAGAAAAACACGCAGGCTAAACCATGCCTTTGGTGAATGATCGCATCGACCCAAACCACCCCCAGCCTGGCCTGACCAGCGCATCACCGGCAGCAGAGTTGTTGACCTCACGCTTCGCCTTCAATCCCGCCCAAGTCATGGCGTTGTTGCGCAGTCGAATTGTCGGCCAAGAACACGTCATGCGCGCGGTCGAGGCGTTGCTAAACGTGGTTAAGGTCGATATTGGTGAACGTGAGCGACCGTTGACGGTGAACCTGTTCATGGGGCCGACCGGTGTCGGCAAGACCGAAATCGTACGTCTGCTGGCACTGGCCATACACGGTCGCGCCGATGCTTTTTGTCGCATCGACATGCACACCTTGGCCCAGGAGCATTACTCGGCGGCGCTCACCGGAGCGCCACCTGGTTATGTGGGGAGTAAAGAGGGCGTCAGTCTGTTCAATAGCGAATTGATTCAAGGCACCTACAGTCGCCCAGGCATCGTGCTGTTCGATGAGCTGGAAAAGGCCAGCAAGGAAGTGGTGCGCAGTTTGCTGGGCATTCTTGAGAACGGCCAACTGACCTTGGCGGGCGGTAGCCGAACACTGGATTTTCGCAATAGCCTGATCTTCATGACCAGCAACATTGGAGCCCGGCAAGCGACCACCTACAGGGAACGTTTTTCACGCGGTTGGCGGCGCTGGCTCGGCATCGCCCCACAAGGTGAGCAGGCTATGTTGGAGCTGGCGTTGCACGCGTGGTTCGAACCGGAGTTTCTAAACCGTATTGATCGCATCCTGGTTTTCCAACGCATCGAAACCCAATGGCTGGAAGCGTTGTTGCAGATCGAACTGAACAAACTCAACCAACGTCTCGGTCAGCATCGCCGTACGCTGGTCCTGGACGTTGCGGCAAGCGACTGGCTGTGCCAAAAGCATGACCCACGCTTCGGTGCTCGGGCCCTGACAAGGCGAGTGCGGGTTGAGCTGGAACCTGCCATCGCTGAGTGTTTGCTGGCTTATCCGCAGGCAATGCAGATGGCTGCGACGGTCGAATCAAACAGGCTCAGGGTTGTTCCATTGGCCTAAGAGACGACACCGGATTGAGGTCCGCCGTGATACCCCGCTTACCGGCGATCCTGACCAGCATTCAGTGTCTCGTTGCCGAGTTCAGCAGTCGAGGATTCAGCCGGTGCAAACTTTTGGCCGTTTTCTTCTGGTAGTTCTACAACGCATCAAGCTGACGCTATGGCCTAGGGAATCGCTGTCGCACTACGCTGGGTGATGATGCGCATTCCCCAGCGTGTCAACGCGCCAGCGCCGAAGGATTTTCCTGCAACATCACCGAACTGTGGAGGGTGGCGAGCGCTTCCTTCAATAAGGATTGTTCCTGCGCGTCCTTGGATTTCTTGCTTTCCTTGGCGGCGTATTCCAGCAATGCCAAGTGGCTGCGGCTGGTTGAAAGTTCCTTCGGCACCACTGTCTCTTCAACCATTTTGCCGATGACGTACTTCTGTGTCCGTGTGTCCTGGCTGGCGCTTTGCGTGACGGTGGCTTTGCTCAGTCGGCCATCCTTGTAGGCGAGGCTGGCCGAGCTGCGGGCCTCGTCGTGCACTTGTACGTAGAGATAGTTCTGCGAATCGGTCGTTGTGCCTAGCACGGGGGCTTTCCCGCCCTTCAGACTCTTGTGGTAACTGGCCGATAAACTCGATTGCTGGACTTGATCAACGCTGCGATTGCTCATTATGGAACCTGCAACGACAGTTTTTTGCGACAGGGTATAAGCAAAGCTATCGACTTCGGACGGGCGCATCGGGTTGGACGCGTTGTTGGTTTGTTTGATGGACGCCTCGAAGTCTGCCAGCCCAGTCAGCAGGCCTTTGTCCGTCGCGTTACGGGTCAGTGGCTGTGACGGGGTAACGCCCTGTGGATAGTGGCTGTTCATGGCGCTGAAGGCGTCCTTGAACATCTCCATCAGGGCGGCCTTGGCGCTGCCGCGCTTCTGCACCCGGTCAAACTGGGCGAGGTAGCTGTTCAGGGCGCTGGCCTGTTGCTTGGCATCACCCAGGATTGTGCTGTTTTTCAGATCCACGCTCAGGTTCAATTCGCCATCTGGACCACTCATTTGCGTGGTGCGGCTCTGGCTGTCGGCGCGGTAGGCAAGGATCAGGTCCTCACCGTCCACGCCCTTGAGCTTGGCGTTCAGGTCAATGGATGCCAATACGCTGGAGTCGAACTGCGTCAGCTTGCTCAGGTCGAGCTTGGGCGGCTCGGCGGTCAGCCCGTCGACAGCCGCTTGAAAGGCGCTGCCCAGAACGCCAATCGCCTTGAGTTCGTCCTCGCTCAGCGGGTCGCCGTCCACCGTAGCCTGAACGCCAAGTCCATCGTCCTGGCTGGTCAGGCTGAAGGTAACCGTCTTGCCACTGGCGGTCTTGATGCTGAGGGTGATCAGGTTGTCGGCTTTATTGTGCAGCAGCGCCTGTTCGGATTTTATCTCGGCGGCGTTGTGAGCCCCGTCCGTGGTGGTATGGAGCACTGACTGGGAAATGCTCGAACCACTCTTGGCGAACTGCTCCACCAAGGCTGCGCCCAGGCCGTGGAAACGGTTGGCTATCGACAGCGATCTGGGGTTGGTTCCCATGACGCGAGTGACGGCATCCTGACTGGTCTTTTCCCAGACACGAACAATCTCCTGGCCGGGCAGTTGCCCGAGTCGGGAATAGGTCTGTGATTCGACATCGGCCACGGGGTTGCCCAGGCTGACGATTGCCGCTGGTCGAGCCGCCGAGACATCAGCGCTCTCTATCACTGTTGTAGGCGATGCCGCGACGGCAGAGCGAGTCGGGATCTGGATGGGAATGGCAGGGCTGATCGGGGATAGCGTAGTCATGACAGTCCGTGTCGAGTGGGCAGAGTTACGCTCAATGTAGTGAATACACCACCCGATTGAAAGCGTGGACGTTGAAATAGGTGGCAGAGAGCTATGATCCGTCGGCGAATGCCGGAACGACACAGCTCAATCTGAACGGATTGGGTTTTTCATGGGAGCGTCAGGCAGGGACGGTTCAATGCTGCGTGATCAAGCCATCTGATAGTAAATTGAGCCCAGGCCGTTTGTCGGTTTCAGGCATAGCGCTTTTCTAAAGTAGAGGGATCCTCATGAAAGCCGTAGTTTACGAAGCCTTCTCCCAACCCCCACGTTTGATGACCGTCGAAGACCCGACCCCCGAGCGTCACGGTGTGGTGGCTCAGGTCCTTGGCACGGGCGTCTGCCGAAGCGACTGGCATGGCTGGAAAGGTCACGACCCTGACATTCGACTGCCCCATGTGCCCGGTCACGAATTGGCAGGGATCGTGGCTGAGGTCGGTAAAGATGTCACAAGATGGAAGGTGGGCGATCGCATCACCGTGCCTTTTGTCGGCGGCTGCGGCGCGTGTCCGGAATGCAATAGCGGCAACCAGCAGGTGTGCCACAGCCAGTTTCAGCCGGGTTTCACCCATTGGGGCTCTTTCGCCGAGTATGTGGGGATTCACAAGGCGGATTTGAACCTGGTTGCGTTGCCGGAAAACATGGACTTCGCCACGGCGGCGAGCCTGGGCTGTCGTTTCGTCACCTCGTTCCGCGCGGTTGTCGATCAAGGCAGGGTCTCGGCGGGGCAGTGGGTGGCGGTTCATGGCTGTGGTGGCGTGGGGCTGTCCGCGGTGATGATCGCCCACGCTATCGGGGCGAACGTCATCGCCATCGATATCTGCGACGATAAGCTCAAGCTTGCCCAGTCGCTTGGTGCCGTCGCGACGGTTAACGCAAGCCGGGTGGCGGATGTCACCGAGGCGGTACTCGAGATTACGAAGGGCGGCGCTCACGTTTCGCTGGATGCCCTGGGTCATCCAACGACCTGCTTCAACTCCATCAATAATCTGAGACGGCGCGGCAGGCATGTCCAGGTCGGTTTGATGCTGGCGGACCACAGCACGCCCTCGATCCCAATGAGCAAGGTCATTGCCTACGAGCTGGAGATCTGTGGCAGCCATGGCATGCAGGCTCACCGTTACGGCGCGATGATGGACATGATTACGTCCGGCAAGCTGGCGCCTGAAAAACTGGTGGGCAAGACCATCAGCCTTGAGCAATCGATTGATGCGCTCATGAACATGGACCGGTTTGACACCGCAGGCGTTACGGTTGTGACGCAGTTCTAAACGCTTGCCGCCGGCTGGCCGAGCGATTCCCGATACTGCGTTTCATCGACCTCGCTCAGCGTCGCATAACCGTCGTAATGGTAGAACCGATGCCTGTCACGGGCGTAGCGGTCATTCAGAAATTCGAGGGTGGCCAGGTCGATCCGCTTGGCGCTCAGTGGGCGTCGATGACAGAACAATTTGCGCGTGCCCAACAGCAAAAAGTCAGGGTGGGGCACGTGGACCTCATCGGGATCGAACGCCACGTCCAGCGGCTTGCCTTCCGAGAGAATCAGGGTAGGGCTGATGGCATAGGTGCCGAGAATGCGGGTGTCCGAGGGGTGTAGCCGCTTTTTCGCCTCGCCGTAGTAATACACCGTGTCCTGATCCTTGGCCCAGCCATGCCCGCAGGATTCGAAAGAGGCCGCTTGTGCCTTACGAATCGGTTCCGGGGGATGGTAAAAAATCCGGTGGCAGAACACGGTCTTGCCGTCGGTCAGGTAGGGTGGGCCGAGTGAGCGAAAATGTTCCGCCGCTTCCGGGGAAAAACGTTCGGGTACCTCCGTGTCGGCGTTATGGAATGGGATCAGATACAAGCCGTTGGCATCGCCGCACAGATGCGTGTCCAGCAATTTGAAACTCGCTGCGTCCAGCCCGTTGAGCACGCGTCCATGGAAATACACCTGGTCGCCTAGCTCAAAACCGAGACCGATGGCCTGTAGCGGCAGCGTTTCCGTGTGCGTTTGTGCGGCTTCAGGCCGTGCCTGCAAGCGGTGCCACCAATACCCTTCCAACTGCGGATGGGCTTCGAAGTAAGGTGCCCACGCCTCTTGCATGGCCGCATCGATGATGCCGCCAGAGCCCAGCGGGCCGTGTTTGTCACCTGCCAGCACGGGCGAGTAATCCTGGTCATTACGACAGGGCCGGGTCACGACGAAGCTTTCCACGTCGACATCGAGGCGTTTCTGGCGCCTGTAGACGTGTTGGTGATCACGGTAATAATCGAACCCCAAATGACGAAAACTCGGGCCATGGGCATCGCGAAGGCGGGTCCCGGCGGCGTAGACGTACTGGTCGTCCACGGCAAAATACTCATCCTCGTATTCGCTGGCGCTGACCACGCGACCGCCGTCATCGAACGCTGGCTGCCAGCACTGGAGCAGGTGGAAGTCGCCCACGTAGCGAATGGTTTTTCCGGTCAGGTAATAGGCGCGTTGCTTGTCCTTGGCGTAGCGTTCGTTAAGCACGGTGAAGGTCGCCAGGTCGGCATTGTCGATGCGGTAGAAGTACTCATAGGAAATGCTCGAACCTTGCTGCGCTTGCACGATGATCGACTGCCCATCGGTGCCCCAGCGTTGGGCGAGCATCTGGAAGTTGTCCGGGTTGGCGATCGGCAGCGGCGTGCCGTCCTTCTGGTGCAGGGGCTTGAAGCCCCTATAGACTTGATCGTCGATCACTCGATAGCACGGGTGGTTGCAATACCGCACCCGCGCCGTGGCGCTAGCGATAAATCGCCCCTGCAAAAAAAGATGCACGCCGTCGCAGAACAGCGCGGACGCTGAAGTCACCGAGGCCGGGGACGATGCCAACAGGGCCAGCCTGTTAGGTTGCGCCTCGTGGATTTGGGTGATCGCGTATTCGCCGAACCAATAGGCGCCGGTTGCGTCACGCCAGTACTGGTGGCCGAGACTTTCCAGGCCCTTGTCGAACCGAAACGGCAAGGGCTGCAGCGGGTGGTAGCCGTGGCGCTCCCGGTAGGCCGGAAGCAGGTAGTAATCACGCAGGGCGCCGCGCAAGACCCAAGGGTTGCGTCGATGCCGCCAAACCGGCTGACCGGCCAGCAAGGGTGAGGGCGGATAGTGCCCAGCGCTGGCCCATTGTGCCAACTCGCCGGGTCGTGCGCCTTGAGGGTTGAGCATGATGTACACATCAGGCACTTGCCCGTCGCCCAGCAGCACACCGTCCATGAAAGCGAAGCCTTGATGCCATTCAAGGTTCAGCGGTTCCCAGTCAGCCTTATCCGTCCCTGTGATTGTCATTTATTGCGATCTGCTCTCCAGGTAGGTGGGACACCAAGTCAAAGATCGCCGCCGCCACGCTCAAAAAATGAACTTGAACAGCGCAATCACCACGATCAGGCCAATCAGGAAAATGATACCTACGGTACCGCCAAGGAATTTCAACATAAGAACGCTCTCATCGGATGGGCTTATTCGTCTAGACCGCCACCGATAACGCTCGTTTCGTTGAATATTCATGCGTGGTGATCAATGAACCGCAAAGGACCTTGGCACCGGCACATGCTCGAATTTTGAAATGGTCTTGATCCAGTAGCGGCGATAGTCCGTCTGGTCCGGCGCCAGCGGTTTGTGGCTGGACCATGGATGTTTCTCCTTCAGGCTGGCGCGGTACGCTTCCCATTCTTTCTGCTCGGCCACTTCCCGGGCTTTGCTCCGGTCATCGAACCAGCCCAGAACGTAAGCTTCGCCCTGGTCCGTGCCGTGCGCTATCAGCAAATAAATCTCTGTCATGACTGACCTACCGTTCTGTCCTGCGCCCCAGTTGCGGGGTCTTATCCTGGGTATCGGCCGTTATTGGCCGTTTTTGAGATTGATCGCAGAAAAACGCTGAGCCCAACGGTGCGCCTGACGAAATTGATGAACAGTCGAGCGGTCGCTTGGGCTGGCGAGTGCTTCCGTGGCGGTTTTACCCAGATCGGTGCCTTCATCCACGATCCAGACCCCCGGTTCTCGGTCGCGCAGGGCCATTTCACCGAAGCGGGTGGAGATGACGGGCAGGCCGAGGGTGCGGTACTCGTAGTTGAGCTTGAACGGGATCAAGCCCACCGAAAACCTTGTCATGGCTGCGATTGCACCGGCATGGGAGCACTCGGGGAGCAGCTCGATGTTGGCGGGCAATACGCAAGGCGGTGGTGTGAAAAGGGGGCCGATCAGCCGGATCTGGGTGCTCAGGTAGTACTTGTCGAAATAGACGCTGCCAACGTCCCGGAACACCGAGGTACGCAGTGATTCCATGCGGTCGCTCGCAAAGGTTTCAGTGCCGAGCATCCTGGTGTCGCCCGGTTCTTCGCCAACTTCAAGATCCCCAAGGCTGACCTTGAGAAGTTGATGTCTACCGCTCGTGACAGCTCGGCAGACAAGGCCGTTGCAGAGTACTACGCCACTAACAAGCCTCGCTTCGAGGCGATGTTTGGCAGTCAGACCGCCTCGGCGACCGGCAGCCAGTAATCGCCGCGGTTTTCCGATAGGTGTTTGCAGTTCGGTGCCCTTGACGCAAAGTGAAGGGCGTCGGCTGTCATCGATTCCGTTCGGGCTACCCTTGGAACATGCTGGGGGCCCGCTTCCAGTGCCGCTGGGGTACGTTGAGCAGCCTGTCATCTTCTTCTGCGCCCGACTCAGGAATGGGATTGAAAACGATGATCACCCGTCACGAGCCTTTGTCGTTGGATTCGGCCGTCACCCGCAGCGCGCAGTGGCTTCGGCGATCGCTGCATGAAATCCTCTCGAACCACCTGGGGGACGGTACATCCGAGGCGACACAAGCACATGCCGCCGCCCTGGGCGCGGCCGAGTGGACGCTCAAGAAACCGCCGGCAACGCCTCGCGCGTTACCGGCAGTCCTGGCGCCCTATTTGGCCCAGGCATTCGACGCTGCGCCCAAAGCCCCCGATCACCTGGCAGGGGTGCTGGAGGCGTTGAGCACGCTGGTGCCTCATGTTCCCTGGATCAATCGTCAGGCCCAGGCCGGCCAGGACGATCGGTTCGTGGAGCGGCATCGCCATGGGATGGTCACCGGTCCAGGGGGATTGTTCGACTGTCCCGGCATGACCCTGGGGTTGGCCCTCATGGCGCCTGAAACCTGTTATCCGTTCCACCAGCATCCTCCGGCTGAGTTCTATCTGGTGCTATCCCCAGGCGACTGGTATCGCGAGGACGTAGGCTGGTGGACGCCCGGGGCAGGGGGCATTGTCGTCAACCCTCCTTCCTGCACCCATGCGATGAGATCAACGCAAGCGCCACTCCTGGCGCTGTGGGGGTTGCTTCATGAGCCCTGCGCTTGAGACAAAGGGTTCGAAGACTACCGTCGCGCCGCTCGTCATGGTGCGTTACTGGGTATTCCTGACATCACGTTTTCTGACTTGCCTGGACTGACCCATGGACTGTTATGAGGGCGTGCATGGTGATTGCCGGTGGCCTGTATGCGATCAAGGCGAAAGGCTAAGTGACCTGTTTAATCTTATGCTATGTAGGAATAAGCATAATTAAATATATTCCTTGTCCGTATTAGTCACCATGCTAGATTGTTCCCACCGGACAGCCGGATATGTTCAACCTAATCGATGGTACGACTATGTCCGGTGTCCGAATCTTTCCAATCAGCCTCGAGGCTTTGTCCTGTGACCAAGTCTGCGGAGCGATTTCTCATTCCGGCAATACCCGCATCAGTCCTGAAACTGTCATTGCCGTTCCATTCGTGACCGGCAAACCGCTTCCTTGCCAGGCCAACAGCGAAGCCTGCAGTGCAATCAGCGAAGGCTTGGCGTTTCTGCTCTACGCCATGTGACGCAGCGCTGTCGGCATTTCCATACCGTAACGTCAGTCAGTCATCTCCAGGTAATACCCGTCCCGGGTGGTCGCTTGAAGTGAGAGTGATTGGGCGTCTGTTCAGCGCAGCCTATCGCGACTTACCACCATGCCAAATTATTTGGATGAAGCTCATCGAGCCGAAATCGTTAAGCTCGGCAGAACCTTGACCAGCCGGACTGAATGGCCCACCTGGCTTTTACTGGTCGGCTTTTATCTGGCCTGGGCATTTATTGTTTTTCATGGGCAGGCACTTGGCCAACTCATCAGCATTGTCCTGTTGGTTCCACTGGTCGTGCTCTGGATGTCGATTCAGCATGAACTGATCCACGGTCATCCCACCCGATGGCCCATGATGAACAAAGCCTTGGGATTCCTGCCGTTTGCCGTGTGGTATCCCTACGATATCTATCGGGACACGCATCTGGCCCATCACAACGATGAAGTGCTGACTGTGCCTGGACAAGATCCAGAAAGTCGCTACGTCACCCGCATGTCCTGGGTGCAATCACCCCGTTATAGGAAGGCCTTGTTGTGGGTGAACAAGACCTTGGGCGGGCGCCTGATCATCGGCGCGCCGTTGGCATTGATGACCCTTGCAAGTACCGCGCTCGGAGGGTTGTTGCATTCGGAACGAAGCAATTGGCGGATGTGGCTCATTCATCTCCTGAGCGTTGGGGTGTTGCTGGGATTGGTTGAACAGTACAGCGCCATCAGCGCACTCCAATACCTCTTGCTTGTGGCACTTCCAGCATTGTCCATTTCAATGGTCAGGTCGTTTTACGAGCATCGGCCGTCAACGCTGCCGGAACACCGTACGGTGATCAATGAATCCTCAGGGCTTTTGAGTTGGCTCTTTCTGAACCTCAATCTTCACTTGGTTCATCACGATCTTCCCGGTTTGCCCTGGTTTTATTTGCCCCGGGTGTATAGAGCCAGGCGTGAACAATGGATCGCGCGAAACAATGGCTATGTCATTCGTGGCTACTTCCAGTTAATGCAGAGGCATTTGATCAATCCCGTGGATTGTCCTCGCCATCCTGCCAGGCACTAAAAATACTCAAGCCAATCTGGGCGTCGGAAAATGATACGTTTTGAAGCCATCAAGAAAACTCATAAAGGCAGCCCGCGAATGGCCGTGAGCGATTTGACGCTTCATGTCCGGGAGGGGGAGATCTGCGTATTTGTCGGGCCAAGTGGCTGTGGCAAAACAACCATTTTGCGCATGATCAATAGACTGGACACTCAGGACAGTGGCCGCATCCGTGTCAATGGGGTGGCGACCGATGAGCTTGACGTCGTTACGCTTCGCCGTGGCATCGGCTTCATGATGCAAAGCTCAGCCTTGTTTCCTCATCAAACCGTTGCAGAAAATATTGGCGCAGTTCCGCGGCTCTTGGGTTGGAGCAAGCATAAGATCCGCCAGCGCGTGAGCGAGCTCATTTCCCTGGTCGGACTTCAGCCGGAATTTCTTGGCAGGTACCCTAATCAACTGTCGGGCGGGCAGCAAAGTCGTGTTGCCTTGGCGAGGGCATTGGCCTCGGACCCACCGGTTGTATTGATGGACGAACCCTTTGCCGCGCTGGATCCGGTGATCCGCGAGCGACTTCAGGACGAACTGGTTGCGCTGCAAAGGCGTTTGCATAAAACCATTATCCTGGTGACCCATGACATGGAAGAGGCCATCAAGATCGGTGACCGGATTGCCATCTTCGAGGGTGAAGGAAAGCTTGCTCAGTTCGATACACCTCACAATATCCTTGCCCATCCTGCCAGCGAGTTTGTAAAGAACTTCATCGGCAAGGATCCGCTGTTAAAAAGACTTTCGCTGATGAAGGTTTCTGATCTCCCTGCGGACGAAGTCAATTGCCAATTCAAACTTCTGCTGGACGATAAATCCAATCCGCTGAAGTGGGTCAGTGAATCGGACGTGCCGGTTCCTGAACTTACCACGGTGTCGAATAATGACTCGTTGCATCATGCACTGGTTAAAATTCTAACGGCTCCGCTCGGTGTGGTCGTTCGAGTGGACGAGGCGGGCAGTTACGAAGGTTGCCTGTCGATTGCCAGCTTTCACAGCGCACTCAATGAGCGCCGCTTTGGAAGTGCGCAATGATTGACTGGTCCTGGATCGTTGAAAACTGGCAGCAGATTGGCCAGCTGTTGTTTGATCATATTCAGCTGGTGACCTTGGGCCTGTGTATAGGAATGTTGTTAGCGGGCGCAATGGTGCTCTTGACGTTGTGGAAGCCAGGCTTGGCGCAGCCCATGATTTATGTCTGCGGAATACTCTTTACCATTCCGTCCCTGGCACTGTTCATTTTGATCATGCCTTTTACCGGTTTGTCCAAGACGACGGCGGTGATTGGTTTGAGCCTGTATGCCTTGCTGATTGTGTTACAGAACACTTTGGCGGGCCTTGCGAGTAACCCCCCGGACGTGCTGGAAGAAGCCCGTGCGCTAGGGTACACGCGCATGCAGAGATTCCTCGGAGTTGAACTTCCACTGGCGCTGCCTTCGTTATTGGCAGGGCTGCGAACGACCTCGGTGACATTGGTTGGGCTGGTGACTGTTACTGCCTTGATTGGTCAAGGCGGATTAGGGCAGCTGTTCATTACCGGGTTGGCTCAAAGTTTCACTACGCCTGTGGCGGTCAGTTTGGTCCTGACGGTGATGTTGGCGCTTTGTTTTGATCTTCTGTTTTATTCAATAGATCAATGGCTGGTTCCTTGGGTGCGCTAATGAATAGGATCGCAGATGTCTACCTTTGGTTTTCTTTTCCTGAAACCTGGTTGGGAGAAGACGGGATACTGACTCGGCTGGCAGAGCATATTTATTATGTGTCTTTGAGCCTGGCCCTTGCTTGCGCAATAGCGTTGCCGCTCGGCGTACTCCTGGCCAACTACCGTAAAGGTGCGCAGGTGGCGATAGGGCTGTTCAATATTGGGCGGGCATTACCTTCCCTGGGTATTGTGATACTTGCAATCATGCTCATTGGCTATGAAACCAGCACGGTGATTATCGCGTTGGTGACCATGAGCATCCCGCCGATATTAACCAATACCTATGTTGGCATCGATCAGGTGGATTCATCGCTGAAGCAGGCTGCCAGATCGATGGGGATGCGCAGATGGCAGATGTTTATTCAGTTGGAATTACCGTTGGCTTTTCCGCTGATCTTTTCTGGATTCCGATCGGCCCTGGTGCAACTTATTGCCACGGCCACCATCGCCGCTTACGCAGGGTTCGGCGGGCTCGGCAGGTTCCTCATTGACGGGCTTGGTCGAAATGATACGCCTCAAATCATTGGCGGCGCACTGCTGGTGTCGGCACTTGCGATTGTCAGCGAGTGGGTTTGTTCAATGATCGAAACACTCATGGTTCGAAAATGGCGAGCGGGGAATGTTGAACTGAGCGCTCCATGATCAGCGGTATTTAAAAGTGCGTATTAATTCTGCAGAGGTGTAAATCCAAATGAAAAACAAACAACGTTCGAAGACTCGTTCAGCGCACTCGGTTTCATTGTTGCTGGGGTTAGGCTTGCTGGCGGGCAGCGCATTTGCCAGTGCTCAGTCCATCACCATCGGCGGGGCCAATTTTTCCGAGCAGACGATTCTCGCCAACATCTATGCGTCAGCTTTGAAAAATCAAGGGATAGACGTCAAGACCCGGCTCAATCTGGGGAACCGCCAGATCATCGCCAAGGCGCTGGAAAACGGGGATATCGACGTTGTGCCCGAATACATAGGATCGCTGTTGAGTTTCTATGACGACAAGACCGCCCTGACCAGCCAAAAGGAGATCGTCAGCGCCTTGCAACAGAAGTTGCCAGCGGGCCTCCAGTTGCTTGAGCCTTCGGCCGCAGGCTCTATTACCGCTTGGGCCGTCACCAGGAAAACCGCAGAAAAGTACAACTTGCACAGCTTGTCCGACCTGGCGCCTGTCTCTGGCGATCTCACGCTGGGCGGGCCTCCCGAAGTCACCACCGCTGCATTAGGCCTGCCCGGGTTGAAGGCGGTCTACGGTATCAACTTCAAGAGCGTCAAGTCGCTGGACATGGGCGGGCCCTTGTCGCGGCTGGCGCTGAACTCAGGCGCTATCGACGTCGCCACGGTGGTCTCCACGCAAGGCATCCTGGCGAAAGAACCTTGGGTAGTGCTCGAGGACGACAAGCACCAACAGCCCCTGCAAAACATTACGCCACTGGGACGCAAGGCGTTGCTAACCCCAGAAGTCACCAAGGTGCTCAACGAAGTCTCTGCAAAACTGACCGATGACGACCTCAAGCAACTCAATCGCCTGGTTGATATCGATCACAAGGATCCCGCAAAAGTCGCGGCGCAGTGGGTCGCTGAAAATACCGTCAAGGCGGCCAACTGAACATGAATGCGATGTGGGTAAGGTCGCGGAGGCGTTATGTCCAATAAAAGCATGATTTTGAATTTGTTCTTTTTTAATCCCCAAGGGGATCATCGTTTTTCCTGGCGCCACCCGCTATCACCGACCAAGGAAATATTGACGCTGGGTTACTACGTGAAACTGGTGCAGGCGGCCGAGGCAGCGAAGTTCGATGCGGTGTTTGTCGCGGACCACGTCGCGGTCTGGGACTCCGTTGCCAGTGGGTTGAGGCATTATGCCAACGCCCGCCTTGAACCGATTACGCTCTTGTCCGCATTGGCGGCTGTCACCGAACACATCGGGCTCATGGGCACCGCTTCAACGTCCTATAACGAGCCCTTCAACCTCGCGCGATATTTTGCTTCGCTGGACTACCTCAGCGCAGGGCGAGCCAGCTGGAATATCGTGACGTCCTGGTTGGAAGAAGAGGCTTCGAATTTCGGATTGTCAGGCGTGACGAAGCACGGCGATCGTTATCGGCGGGCCGAGGAGTTCATTCATGTCGTCAAGCAGCTTTGGGACTCCTGGGAGGAGGGGGCCCTTGAGTTTGACAAGGACAGCGGCGATTTTGCCGACCCGTCCAAGATTCACCCGATCCATCACGAAGGAGCACATTTCAACGTGCGTGGGCCGCTGAACGTGCCGCGTCCACCGCAAGGACACCCGGTCCTTGCCCAGGCGGGGTCTTCTGACGCGGGCAAGGATCTGGCCGCCGCCCATGCGGACGTGCATTTCTGTTTCATCGATACGGTCGAAGAGGGGCTGGCGTACAGGGCCGATTTGAATCGCCGACTCGAGTTGAAGGGCCGGCATTCCAGTGATCTGAAAATCATTACCGGTGTGCTTCCGGTGGTTCTGGAGGATGAGACTGAGGAGGAGCGACGTCGGCAACTGGAGGACAGCCTCATTATCGATGCCGTGGCGATTGATCTGGTCTCCAGCTACACCCGTCTTGATCTGACAGGCCTATCGCCGGACAGCCCGCTACCCGCCTTGCCGGATGAGTCTGAGTTCGATGGCATTCGAACCGAGCTGGCCTTGCTCAAGAAGTACGACACGACCTTGTCCATCCGTGAAATAGGGCGTCGGTTGGTCAAGAGTTCCAGTACCTGGCTGCTGATCGGAACGGCGGAGCATATTGCCGAGAAGCTTTCAGCGTTATACGAGTCGAATGCCGTCGATGGCTACAACCTCATGTTTCCGTTTTTGCCCACGGACTTCGAAACATTCACCCGTGGCGTGGTGCCCCTGCTGCAAGCCAGAGGGGTGTTCCGCCAGGAATACGAACCCGGGACCCTAAGGGATCGCTTGGGTTTGAAGACGCCTGCCAACCGCTTCCTGCTGTGATCAGCGTCAGTCACCATCCTCTGAATGGATTTCATATGACCAGCGATCTATCCATGTACCTCGCCCCCTCCAGGGTTTTACAGGCACAGGACGCCTGGCTCCAGCGCATTCTGGAGATTCTGGGTGAGCGCCATGAGCGAAAGCAGATCGTCGATCCCGTGTCCCATTGGCTTTCCCCCGATCTGTTGTTATCCCAGACCTGCGGCTATCCATTGGTCACGTCATTGCGGGGAAAGGTGAGGCTGATTGGGCGTCCGAGCTATGAGCTTGCTCATGGCTCGGGGGGTGACCACTGCAGTTTGCTGCTTTGTAGAGCTGATTCGGCCGTCACTGATCTGGCGGCTTTGCAGGGCAGCCATGGACTGATCAACGCCCGGGATTCCAACTCTGGAATGAATTTATTGCGTCACACGTTGGCGGGGATCAGCGACGGTGGTTTTTTCTCGAAACTCACCTTCACCGGATCCCACAGGGAGAGCATGCGCAGACTGAAAAAGGGCGAGGGCGATTTGGCTTCCATCGACAGTGTCACCTACGACTATCTGGCGAGAGACAACAGTGACGAGATCGAAGGCCTCAGGATCCTGGCGCGAAGTGTGCGCAGTCCCTGCCTGCCCTACATAACGTCGATTCGTAGAACGGCGACGCAAGCGGACTCTATCAGGCGCGCAATGAACGAAGCCCTGAGCCAGCTTCCTGAGATTTCCCGTGACCTGGCGATCAGGGAAGTGCTGCCGGCCAGTGAGGCTGACTATGAGTGTCTTCTGGAGTATGAGTGCAGTGCGGCCAATCGCGGTTTTTCGTTTGTATCATCCTGAGCGGCGAGCCGTCCCTGGCTCGCCATCTCAAACAAGCTAGAACCTGAAGCGCCCCACCAAGCCCTTGAGCTGCCCGGAAATATCCGTCAGGCGCCCCGAGCCGGTCTGCGCCGAGTGGGCGAATTCCTCGACCAACTGGGCATCGGCATGGATCTGCGCGATGTGCCGGTTGATGTCTTCGGCCACCTGGTGCTGTTCCTCTGCCGCCGTGGCGATCTGGGTGTTCTGGTCGCGAATCGAGTCCACCGAGTTGCGGATCTTGTCGAAACTGTCGCGTGCCTGTTGGATGCGTTCCACGCTGGTTTGCGACACCTGCAGGCTGCTTTGCATCTGCTGGGTGACTTCCTGGGTGCGACGAGCAAGGTTACCCAGCAGGCTGTCGATCTCGCCGGTGGAGTCGGCGGTACGCCGTGCCAGCGCTCGGACTTCGTCAGCCACTACGGCAAACCCGCGACCTTGATCGCCGGCCCGCGCGGCTTCGATGGCGGCGTTGAGGGCCAACAGGTTGGTCTGTTCGGCGATCGAGCGAATGGTGTCGAGGATGGTGTTGATGTTCTTGCTGTCTTGTTCCAGCGCCTGCATGGTCTGGGTCGACTTTTGCAGGTCGTCGCTCAGTTTCATCACGCTGCCGGTGGCTTCGCCGATGTGATGCTGGCCATCGTGTACATCGCGATAGCCTTCGTCCGCACTGGAGGCGGCCTGGCTGCAAGAGCGGGCCACTTCGTTGGCGGTGGCGACCATTTCGTTGAACGCGGTGCTCACCAGTTCCACGGCCTGGCGCTGGCGCCCGGCAGCGTCGTTCATGTTCTGGGCCACGTGGCTGGTATCGGCTGCGGCGGTTTGCAGGTCGGAAGAGGCGCTGCCGATGCGCTGCATCAGTTGCGCGATCATGCCCAGGAACTGGTTGAACCAGCCCGCCAGGGTGGCTGTTTCGTCCTTGCCTTGTACGGTGAGCTTGCGGGTGAGGTCGCCTTCACCTTCGGCGATTTCCTGCAGGCCATTGGCTACGCCGCGAATCGGCCGCACGATGACGCTGGCGAAACTGGCGCCCACCAAAGCGAACACCACGGCCAGTACGGCGGCAATGGCGGCGATCAGCCAAGTCAGTCTCGAAGCCCCGGCCATCACTTCATCGCGTTTGATCAGGCCGATGAAGCGCCAGCCCAACCCTTTGGAGCTGACCACGTTGGCCATGTAGGGCACGCCGTCGATTTCGATCTGGGTCACGCCATCGCTGCTTTTGGCCAGCTCGGCATAGTTGGGCCCAAGGTCGGCCAGCGGTTTGAAGTTGTGCTTGGCATCGGCAGCGTCCACCAGGACGTTGCCGTTGGCTTCGACCAGCATCAGGTAGCCGCTTTCACCCAGCTTGATGTTCTTGACCAGTTCGGTCAGTTGCTTGAGCGACACGTCCAGGCCCACAACGCCCACCAGCTTGCCGCTGGCGTCGGCAATCGTGTGTACGATCCCGATCAGTGACACGTCGTCCGGCGCCCAGTAGTAGGCGTCAGTACGCACGGTGTTGCCGGGCGAGGCGACGGCCGCCTTGTACCATGGACGCACGCGTGGGTCGTAGTTGGAGATCTTGGGATCGTCAGGCCAACTGGCGTAGCCGCCATCGGCCAACCCCACGGAAAGATAGGCGGTGGTTGGATGGCTCTTGGCGAATCTGTCGAAGATCTCCAAAAGCTGCTTGTTGTTTTCCGGCAGGGGAGTCTGCGCGGCGTCGGCGCCGGAATAGTTTTTCAGGTCTTTGGCGGCGACGATGCGCGGATCCTTGGCAAAGAACTCGACGTTCTGGCTGATGCCATCGAAAAACTGCTTCATGCCGTTGTCGATCTGGCGAATCTCACGACCACTGCTGTCCAGGAAGTTGGCTTTTGCGGCGTCGCGCAGGTTCAGCACGACAAGCACCGCCACCAGGATAACCGGGAGGCAGGCGATGGTCGCGAACGCCCATGTCAGCTTCTGTTTGATATTCATGACTTCTCCCGCGGAATATTTTAAGTGTTGGAGCGGCGGAAACAGCAGTGCTTGGCGTTGCGAGTCTCTGGAAGGGAAAAGCGCCCATGCCTACTGACAGTGTATCGACCAAAGTCCTAGGCACTTGAGGCTTTCCATTATGGCGCGGACCGACCGGTGGACGGCGCAGGCGCGATTGCAGCCGGCTTGACTAGCCTGGAAGATAGCGTGGTTTGCTCTGCGCCTTCGCCCTGCGGCTCAAGGCCCCCACGTGCAGCCAATCATCATCGTCTTTGATGTATTAACGAGGCCCTATGCCAAGCGCATTCGAGAGCGTACTCAAAAACAAGAACATGGCTTATCGACCGCTCGGATCAGCGCCCGCCAGCCAGGTGCCGATCCGCGTCGCGTTTGTATTGATGGATAATTTCTCGATGATGTCCTTCACCGGTGCGGTGGACGCGCTGGTGACCGCCAATCTGATGAGCGACATGCCCCTCTATGAAGTGCTGACGGTGGGGGTTTCAGGTGGGCAAGTCACAAGCGACCTGGGCATTGTCATCTCGACCGACATCGAACTGGCGCAGATGCCGGAAAACCAGGACGTGCTGATTGTCGCCGGGGGCTTTCGCGTGAAGTTGCAAGGCCATCCCTTGCTGCGGCGCAAGCTGCGTGCCAACGCGGCGTCTGGGACGATACTGGGAGGACTGTGGAACGGCGTCTTCTTTGTGGCCGATGCCAATCTGCTGGACGGTTTCGAATGCGCTGTCCACCCGGAAAGCCGCGCCATGATGGCCGAGGTGTTTCCCCATGTGAAGGTGTCCAGCCGGGCCTATGTCGTTGATCGGGAGCGGGTCAGTTGCGCGGGTGCCAACAGTTCGCTGCGCATGATGCTCCAATTGATTCGCCAGACGGGCGGGGCGGCGCTCGTGGGCGCCATCGAGGAAATTCTTCGTTGTGACGAGTCTGGCGATGATGCGACGGACTTGCCTCCGGTCTTCGTCGAAACCGACCCGACGTTGCCGGAAAGCCTCAAGCTGGCCCTGGAACTGATGTGGCAAAACGTAGAAGAGCCGTTGACCATCGATGAGCTGGCGGCGTGCGTCAAGATTTCCAAGCGGCAGTTGGAGCGGCGGTTCTGCAGTTTTCTCGGTGCGACGCCCACGCGCTATTACCTGGAACTGCGCTTGACGCGTGCCCGCCAGCTCATCCAGCAAACCAATCGATCCGTGACCGAAATCGCCGTGGCGACGGGCTTCGTCAGCTCCCCGCACTTCCAGCGTCGTTTCCGGGATTTTTTTGGTGTGCCGCCTGGCAGCTATCGCTCGAAATCGGAGCGCAAACAAACCGTGCGATGAAGGGCGCAAGCAGATCAGAGATGAGTTTTCAGGGGGGCGAGGGCGTTGCCGCGCCGTAGCGCGGGAGCTATGTGGGGGCAAGCTTTACTCCCACACAGTTCCTGCGCGACGAACGCAAGTCAGGTGTTATCGTCTGTTTGTGTTTCGGTGGGCAGGTCTTCAGTTTGTGGCGCGGCTTTCGAAGCGGTCAAGGAGGTGTCTTTGCACAGTACTTTTCCGACTTCGTCGGCTATCGAGCCATCGATGATTCGCCCTTCCATCTGGTCGAACTGAGCTTTTTCCACCCCTGAAAGACTGTTGTACATCCCCATGTGTCGAACATTGCGGTTGGCGCAGTCGAGTTCAAGCTTCGTGTAGTTGGTGAAGTAAGTGCCCGATCTTTGTACGGTGGCCTGGATGGCTGAACCGCTGTCGACAAACGAAACGATGGAGTACACGGCATCCGAATCATCGTAGAGGTACTTGATGTTCTGGACGTCCGCAGCCGCACTGCACGCAATAGAGAGTAACGCGAGGGATATAACGGTTTTCATGCTTTCTTCCGTGAATAAGCAAGTCAGGAGAATTGATGGCAAAGTGAAATTATTTTGCCTTGGTGCGCGCATGGGGTCAATTTGTGTTGGAAGCATGCAGTGACCATTGGTCAGAAACAAAACTATTTTGGGAACTTTATAGGTCAGCCTGGCTCGTGGCAACAGACGAACACATTCCGAGGCGGCCCGGTGCATCTTTCCTACTGCGCGACCCCTCCATTATCAAAGCCTGGATTATTCAGGTCGCCTGACTTTTTTTAGATGTTTTTCGCCTGAAATACGTCATTGATCATGGATTCAGGACTTTCGAATCTTTCTTAGCGTTATGCGCAAGATAACCCTTGTGGGAGCTGGCTCGCTCCCACAAGGGTTCATGGGGTTGCTTCAGGGCATCTGTGGCAGTTCCTGAGGCCGCAGATCGAACACCAGCACTTCGGCATCCTTGCCGTTGCTCAAGGTCAGGATTTGCTCCTCGCGCACCCGCACGCCATCACCTTCCTGCAGTGGTAGGCCATTGAGCTCGACAGCGCCTCGTGCCACGTGCACGTAGGCATAGCGTTCCGGCGCCAAGGTCAGGGTGGCGCTTTGCTCACCATCGAACAGCCCGGCGTAGACCCGTGCATCCTGGCGCACCTGGAGCGAGCCGTCGGTGCCGTCCGGGGAGATGATCAATTGCAGGCGACCGCGTTTCTGCTCGTTGCTGAAATGCTCCTGTTGATAGCGTGGCGTGACGCCACTGACGTTGGGCACGATCCAGATCTGCAGGAAGTGCACCGGCTCGTCCGCACTGTGGTTGAACTCGCTGTGGGCCACGCCGCTGCCGGCGCTCATCAACTGCACGTCACCGGGGCGGATGACCGAGCCTGTGCCCAGGGTGTCCTTGTGTTCCAGGGCCCCTTCAAGCACGTAGGAAAAGATCTCCATGTCCCGGTGGGGATGCTGGCCGAAACCCTTGGCGGCGGCGACCCGGTCATCGTTGATGACCAGCAGGTCGGAGAAGCCTTGTTCGTTGAGGTCACGGTAGCTGGCGAACGAGAAGGTGTGGAACGAGGTCAGCCAGCCGTGGCGGGCAATGCCGCGGTCCGAAGCTTTGCGAAGGGTCAGCATGGTCAATTCTCCTGATGTCTGTGGGCGACGACTGGGCCGTTCGCCGGGTTCAGAAGAAGGTTAATGGTTATCCAAATATTCAATAAGCGGGTGGAAAACGAAAGACTGTCCGTTACTGGTGGACAATCGAGAATGCCTACCGGCGGGTGCTTCGCTTCGACATAATGCTGACGAGAGACCCTGTGGGAGCGAGCTTGCTCCCACAGGGGGCATTTATAGTTTCTGGATTTTTTTGGCGTCTTTTTAAATGAAAACCGTTGCAATGGTGCTGTTCCCGGATTTTTTGCTGCTCGACATGGCCGGGCCTCTGGAGGTGTTTTCCATCGCCAATCGTTACCTCGCAGCGGATCAGCGTTATCAATTGCTGACCCTGGGAACCGAGCGCGGGCCGTTGCGGGCGTCCAACGGCGTGTCGGTGCAGGCCGATATCCATATCGACCAGGCATGGGCGGCCTATGACGTGTTGCTGGTACCGGGCGGGCCGGGGGCCTATAACGACCAGCATCCGGGGCTGCACACCTGGTTGCGGGCCGCGGCGCAACGGGCCACGCGCTACGGCTCCATCTGCACCGGTGCCTTTGTGCTCGGTGAGGCGGGCTTGCTCGACGGTTATCGCGTCACCACCCACTGGCATTACACCGAACGCCTGATCCAACGTTTCCCCAAGGCCCTGGTGGAAACCGACAAGATCTTCCTGCAGGACCGCCGCCTGATCACCTCCGGCGGTGTCACCGCCGGAATCGACCTGGCCTTGTCCATCGTCGCTCAGGATCACGGTCGCAAAGTCGCGTTGGATGTGGCCAAGGTGCTGCTGGTAGTGATGAAACGCCAGGGCGGACAGGCGCAGTTCAGCCCCTCGGTGGCGGCGGTGTCGACGCAGGAATCGGCCATTACCCGCGTGCAGAATCATGTGATGGAACATCTGGAAGAACCCTTCACCATCGAGCGCATGGCCGCGTTGGCTGCCATGAGTGCGCGGCATTTCGCCCGGGTCTTCGCCCGTGAGGTGAAGATGACACCCATGGAGTTCCTGCAAGGCGCGCGCATTGACCGGGCGCGTCAGTTGCTGGAAACCACCGACCTGCCACTCAAGACCGTGGCGTTTCGCAGTGGCTTCGGCAGCGTGCGGCACATGCGTTTTTTGTTCGGTGAAAAGCTCGGCCTGACCCCGGTGCAGTATCGCCAGCAGTTCAGTTGAGCCATCGGTGTCCGTCCAGGGCACTGTGATGTCCGTGGCGCTCCCTGTGCCAGCATTGTCCTGAGGCCTGCGCCTGCCAAGATAACGGCGAACCCTTTGGAAAGGATGCGCAGGAGCCAGGGCAGACGTGTCCGGTGAATCCGCACACGGACGCTCGCACCGGTTATCCGGCGCTGGATCGCCCATGAATAGTTTCGTCAAACCTTATAGCGAGCCGGCGGTGGGCTTCGGTCCGTTTGTCTTCTACCGGCAGCAGCGGCTGGTCACCCGTGACGGCCAGCCCCTCGCACTGGGCGGCCGTGCCCTGGATGTCCTGCAGGTGCTGGTGGAGCACGCCGGCCAGTACGTCAGCAAGCAAACACTCATCGCCCACGTCTGGCCGGACAGCGTCGTGGAGGCCATCAACCTGCGGGTGCACATTGCGGCGCTGCGGCGGGCCTTCGGTGATGGGCGCGGCGGCGCTCGCTATATCCTCAATCATCCTCGACAAGGCTATTGCCTTGCGCTGCCCCTGGTAGCGCAAGCGCGCGTTGAGTCGCCTTTCAGTCCACAAACCGAGCGACACAACCTGCCCAGGCGCTTGAACCCGGTGGTGGGTCGCGACAAAGTCCTGGGGCGGTTACTGGCGCAAGTGCCCCGTCAAGCCGTGACCACCGTGACCGGCCCCGGCGGGGTCGGCAAGACCACCGTGGTGGTGCGGGTGGCGGAACTGCTGCTCGAACACTTTAAGGACGGTGCCTGGTTCGTTGACCTGGCGGACGTCAGCGACCCCTCGCAAGTGGTGGCGCAAGTGGCCGGTGTGCTGGGCGTGGAGCAGGGGGCGTTGGCCCGCTCTCTCGAACCCTATCGGATGTTGCTGGTGCTCGACGGTTGCGAGCACCTGCTCGATGCTTGTCGGGAGCTGGTCCAGGCAGTGGCTGCGGCGCCCGGGGTGTCGTTGCTGGTCAGCAGTCGCGCACCCTTGGACTTGCCCGACGAAAGAATTGTGTCACTGCCGGGCCTGGCCGTGGCGTCGCCCCTGGAACCGGAGCATCAGATCGAGGCATGCCCGGCGGTGCAGTTGCTGATCGAGCGGGTCGGCGCCCGGCAGCAGGGCTTCAGGCCGGGTGGTCGCGACTGGCGGACGCTTGCGCAGATCTGCCAGCGCCTGGACGGATTGCCGCTGGCGTTGGAATTGGCGGCGGCCCAGGTCGATGCCTTGGGAGTGGCAGGGGTCCTGGAACAACTGGATCACGGTTTATCCCTCTTGAGCGTCGGGCGGCGTACTGCGGTGGCCCGGCACCGCAGCCTGGAGGCGGTGTTGGACTCGAGTTTCGAGCGTTTGAGCACTGACGAAAAAACCGCATTCCAGCGTCTGGCGGTGTTCGAGGGGCCGTTTACGCTCAAGGCGGCGCTGGCCGTGATCAGTTGCGCTGAGCTGAGTGTCGGGCAATTACCCTCGCTGCTGTCGCGGCTGGTGGGCGCGTCACTGCTGATGGTCGAGCCGCTTGCCGAAGGGGGGCGCTTCCATCTGCTCCACACCACTCGCGCCTATGCCATGGACAAATTGCGACGCAGTGGCCAGTGGCCTGTGTTTCATCGGCGTTACGTGTTGCAAGGCGCTTGGGGAGTCCGGCATTCAAGACCCCAACCGTCAAGTCAGCGCCTGGAGCAGCGCGCCGGCTTCCAATAGGTCGGGGGTCTCGAAACCTTCGGTGAAGCGTCGATAGACGGGGTCGAGCAGCGCCTGCGCAGCATGCGCCTGCCCTTGGCGCTGCCACAAACGGGCCAGGGACGTGGCGCTGCGCAGTTCCCAGGCCAGGGCCTGGTGACGACGGGCGATGCCCAGGGCGGCCAGCAGTTGCGCTTCGGCTGCTTCTTCAAGAGACGGCTCGTTCCGGGCCAGCAAGGTCTCGGCATCGGCCCGCAGGATCTCCGCCGAACACCAACCCGCGGCGCCACTGCGCGCCCGTTCGATTTGCGCCGGGCTGACGAAGTCGCTACGCAGGGTGACGGCGATGTCCTGGATCAAGCCGTTTGTCGGGCGTGTTGCCAGGGGCTGGCCATCGAATGCGCGGTCGTAATGGCAGGCCCAGTCGTGGAACAGCATCACCGAATGTTTCTTGGCCTGTTGCTTCAACAGGTCGAGCCTTTCCCGGGCAATCGAATGATCGCCGGTGTAGTGGGCGATCACGCAACCGGTCAGCGCCAAGGTGTAGCAGATCGAAATGCCGTGGTTGATCTGCAAGGCGATTTGCAGCGCCAGGTTGGCTGTGCGCCGGGCTTTTTCGGCAAAACCTTGCAGCCAGAGGATGCGCGCCAGAACCGTCAGCGCGGCCACGCTCTGATCGTATTGCACGCCGAAGCCGTGGCTGAAGCGGCTGAGGTGACCGCTTTGGGCCAGGCGCTGGATCACCTGTTCGGCTTCGCGCCGCGCCGCGCCCTGGTCGCCGGTGAAATGCAGCGCCAGCACCCGCAGGCGTTGAGTGCTCAAGGACAGGGTCGGGTCGCCCTGCAAGCCCAACCGGTCGAAATCCCGGCTGTGTGCCAGGGCCTGTTGGTAGTCGCCGCAACTGAGGTCGACGGTCATTTGCCCGGACACGGCCCTCAGTTCGCCGGCCAGTTCCTGGCATTGCCGGGCCAGCTGCCGGGCCGTGGCGAAGGCGCGGACAGTGGCCGGCGTACCGCCCTCGGTGTGGTAGTTGAAACTGGCGTGGGCCAGTTCCAGGGCCAGGGTCAAGCGCGGGCATGGCGCGGGGCTGGCCCGCAATAATTGCAGCGCTTTGTTGACGTAGAGGCCGTGTTCCTTGAGCAGCGACAGCTCCTGCCAGAGGGGCAGGGTACGGGCAGTCAGGCGGATCGCGACGGCGTGTGAACCTTGCGGGCCCAAGCCTCGGTCGAGCGCCGCGCGGATGTCGTCGCGATAGTCGGCGTAGCGGGTGATCCACAGTCGGGTGGGGGTGTTTTCCCAATCGCTTTCCGCTTGTCCCATGAGCGCCAGGCAGCGCTCGGCATGGCGTTCCTGGCTGGCCGCCAATTCCCCGGCTTCGGCCAGTTTTTCCAAGGCATAACGGCGGGTGGTGTCCAGCAGGCGATAGCGCACCTCTTCATCGCCGATCTCTACATTGAGCAACGATTTGGCGACCAACTGGCTGACCGACACCAGCACCTGATCGGGCGCGACATGCTGGCCGACGATCACTGCGGCGGCCGAGGCCAGGTTGAAACTGCCCATGAACACCGCCAGCCGCCGCAGGCAGGTCTGCTCGCAGGCCGTGAGCAGCGCGAAGCTCCAGTCCAGCGTGGCGCGCAGGGTCTGTTGGCGTGGGGCGGCGCCGGTGTCGTTGTGGAGCAGGGCGACGCTGTCTTGCAATTGCCGGTGCAGTGCTTCGAGGCTGAAGCGGCCGAGTTGTCCGGCGGCCAGCTCGATGGCCAGGGGAATCCCGTCCAGCCGCTGGCAGATGTCGACTATCAACGGCACCTCGCGGTCGCTCAGTTCGAAGTCATCACGGCTGGCCAGCGCGCGCTCGGCAAACAGTTGCAGCGCCGGGTATTCCAGGGCGGGATAGCCCTCGATGGGCATTTCCCGGGGCGGGAACGCCAGGGCATCCAGGCGCTGCACGTGTTCGCCTTCGGCGCGCAGGTCTTCGCGGCTGGTGGCCAGGATGTGCAGGTGAGGAGCGCCGCGCAGCAGGGTTTCGGCGAGCAGGGCGACGGCGTCGATCAGGTGCTCGCAGTTGTCGATGACCAGCAGCAGATGTCGCTCCTTGAGCTGCCGGGCGATGGCGTCCAGCGGATCACCGTCCTGCAGAGGCAGGTCGAGCAATGCGCACAGGTTGGGGGCGATCATGGCCGCTTCGTTGAGCGATGCCAGGTCCAGCAGATGAGTGCCGTCACGGTACTGGCCGATCAGCCGTTCAGCGACCCGCAGGGCAACGGTGGTCTTGCCGATGCCGCCGGTACCGACCAGGGTAATGAAGCGTTTTCGCGGTAGCTGGGCTACCAGGTTTTCCACCAGGGCCTGGCGCCCGATCATGCGGGTGCGCTGCAGCGGCAGGTTGCGCGTCAACGACGGATGAGGGATGTGCGCCCATTGGTCGAGCGGTTCGAATGACAGCGGCGCGACAAAACTGTAGCCGCGCTGCGCCACGGTGACGATGTAGCGCTGCCCGGCCTGGCCATCCCCGAGGGCCTTGCGCAGTGCCGCGACGTGCACGCGCAGGTTGGTATCTTCCACCACGCTCCTGGGCCAGACCCGGGCGATCAGTTGCTGCTTGCTCACCACCTCGCCAGCGTGCTCGAGCAGCACCAGCAGAATCTCCACGGCCCGCCTGCCCAGGCGCAACGGTTGCCCACCCTCGAGCACCAGGCGCTGGCGAGGATGGACCCGGTAAGGGCCGAAGTGCACCGTCTGTTCGACGGGCAGGCTGAGGTATTGGCTCATGTTGCTCTCAATGTTCTGGTCCGGTGCCTGGGCTTTACCCGAGCATATTCCTCAGGTTTTGCGTCAAGCGCAACGGCGCGGGCTTCCCACAGCCTGTCTGCCAGACACAGAACCCCGTGGCGAGGGAGCTTGCTCCCGCTGGGCCGCGAAGCGGCCCCAAAGGCCTCACCCCCAATCAATCTGACACGCCGAGGTGACAGTTCTAGGACTGCTGCGCAGTCCAGCGGGAGCAAGCTCCCTCGCCACAACAGCGAGGGTTTTTAACACTTCAGTTCCGAAAAAATTAACAACGTTTAACTCACGCAGATGCCTCCCATGGCCGGACCATAAAGCGATCCACCCACCTCAAGGAGTCACGTCATGAGCACCTTCATTACCCGCGACGGCACCGAGATTTACTACAAGGACTGGGGCAGTGGTCAACCGGTGGTCTTCAGCCACGGCTGGCCGTTGAACTCGGACAGTTGGGAAGCGCAGATGATGTTCCTGGCGTCCAATGGCTATCGGGTGATCGCCCATGACCGCCGTGGGCACGGGCGTTCCAGCCAGCCCTGGGACGGCAACGACATGGACACCTACGCCGATGACCTGGCCGAGCTGATCGAGCGGCTGGACTTGAAGGACGCGGTGTTGCTCGGCTTCTCCACCGGCGGTGGCGAAGTGGCGCGCTACATCGGTCGCCATGGGGCTGCCCGTGTCGCCAAGCTCGGCCTGATTTCGGCGGTGACGCCGCTGATGCTCAAGACCCCGGACAACCCCGGCGGTCTGCCTGTGGAGGTGTTCGACGGTTTCCGCCAGGCCTCCCTGGCTGACCGTTCTCAGCTATACAAAGATGTGGCCAGCGCGTTTTTCGGTGCCAACCGTCCGGGCGCCAAAGTCTCCCAAGGCATGATCGACTGGTTCTGGATGCAGGGCATGCTCGCCGGCCACAAGAACACCTATGACTGCATCAAGGCGTTCTCGGAGACCGATCTTTCCGAAGACCTGCGCAACATCGACGTGCCGACCCTGGTAGTCCACGGCGATGACGATCAGGTGGTCCCCATCGAAACGGCTGGCATCGCCGCCGCCAAATTGCTGAAGAACTCACAGTTGCTGGTGTACCCGGGCGCGCCCCATGGCCTGACCGATACCCACAAGGACCGGTTGAACGCCGACCTGCTGGCGTTCATCCAGGGCTGATCAAGCCACACACCTGTGGGAGCGAGCTTGCTCCGGGCGGCGTTCCGACGATGGCGGCGCAACAGTCAACATCGCCGCCGACTGACACCCGGCTATCGCGAGCAAGCTCGCTCCCACAGGATCGGTATTCGACAGGACCAACACCCATGAACCGCAACGATTTACGCCGCCTCGACATGAACCTGCTGGTGATCTTCGAGGCGCTGATGTTCGAGAAAAACCTGACCCGCGTCGCCGAAAAGCTGTTCATGGGCCAGCCGGCGGTGAGCGCGGCGCTGGGGCGGCTGCGGGATCTGTTCGATGATCCGTTGCTGATCCGCCACGGGCGCGGCATGGAACCGACCCCGCGGGCCCTGGCGATCCTGCAAGAGCTGCAACCGGCCATGGACACCATCTCTGGCGCGGTCAGCCGGGCCAAGGCCTTCGACCCGTCCACCAGTTGCGACGTGTTCCGTATCGGTCTGTCCGACGATGCCGAATTCGGCCTGTTTCCACCGTTGCTGAGCCAACTGCGCGAAGAAGCGCCGGGGATCATCGTGGTGGTGCGCCGGGCCAATTTCCTGCTGATGTCGTCGCTGCTGGCCAGCGGTGAAATCAGCGTCGGTGTCAGCTACACCACCGATCTGCCGGCCAATGCCAAGCGCAAGAAACTGCGGGACATCCCTTGCAAGGTCTTGCGTGGCGACAAGCGCCCGGGGCCTTTGACCCTGGATGAATACTGTTCACGGCCCCACGCCATGGTCTCGTTCTCGGGCGACCTGAGCGGCAACATCGACCTGGACCTGGCCCGCATCGGCCGGACCCGCAAAGTGGTGCTGGCGGTGCCGCAATTCAGCGGGCTACGGGCCTTGCTGGCCGGCACCGAGCTGATCGCCACCGTGCCCGACTATGCCGCCTGCGCGCTGGTGGAAGGCTGTGCGCTGCGCGCCGAGGACCCTCCGTTCGAGATCAATGCCGCCGAGCTGTCGATGGTCTGGAGCGGGGTGCATGACAACGACCCGGCCGAGCGCTGGCTACGTTCGCGCATTGCCAGCCACATGTCCCAACCGCTGCCAGCGGCGGCCTCGATCGCCGCGGATGGAGCCCACCGATGAACATGACCGATGAGCGCCCGCTGCAGGATCTGGGCTTGTTGTTCCTGCGCCTGAGTGGCGCGTTGTTTTTGCTGTGGGTCCATGGGTTGCCGAAGCTGTTGCACTACAGCGTCGAACTGACCCGCATCGAAGACCCGTTTCACTTGGGCGCAGCACCGACCCTGATCCTGGCGATTTTCGCCGAGGTGCTGTGTCCGCTGCTGATCATGGCCGGTGTGCTGGTGCGTCTGGCGTGCCTGCCGATCCTGTTTCTCCTGGCGGTGGCGCTGCTGGTGGTGCACCCGCAGTGGAGCCTGGAAGAGGGGCAGTTCGGCTGGCTGCTGCTGATCATATTTACCAGCGTGTTCATCGCCGGGCCCGGGCGCCTGGCAATCAATACGCGTTTTGTAGGAGTGCTTCGCCATGTCTGAATCTCAAACCATCGACTCTCCTGGGAGCCCGGCCAAACCCGGCTTCGATGAAATCGTGACCCTGGTGGTCAAGCACCGGATCAAGGCTGGCCAGGACGTGGCGTACGAGGCCTGGTTACGCCGCATCGTGCGCGTGGCCGGTCAATGGCCGGGCCACCTGGGCGTGGACGTGGTGCGCGGCAAACTGGGTGGGTTGTCGCTGTTCACCTGCGTGCTGCGTTTCTGCTCCACCGAAGCCATGCAACGCTGGCTGGATTCGCCCGAGCGCCGCGAGCTGGTGGAAGAGGCCGCGCCGCTGTTGGCCGATGGCGACCAGACTGAAGTCGCCTCGCACAAGGAATTCTGGTTCGCTCCGCTGGCCGATGCCGCCACGCCACCGCCGCGCTGGAAGCAGGCCGTGGTGACGCTGCTGGTGATCCTGCCCCACACGCTGCTGGTGCCTTTGCTCTGGGGCCCGGTGCTGCAACTCAACGCCTTTCTGTCGAACTACGTGGTTGCCACGTTTTTGATCACCCTGACCATCGTGCTCTCGGTCTGCTACGTCTGCATGCCGCTGGCGACCCGTGTGTTCGCCCCTTGGCTGGAACCGCAGGCCCATGAGCACCTGGAGCCCGAGCAGCGCTGAGCGGTTATGACAAGCACCGTTGTGGCGAGGGAGCTTGCTCCCGCTGGGCTGCGAAGCGGCCCAAAAAGAGCGGCCGCTACGCGCCCGAGCGGGAGCAAGTTCCCTCGCCACACACGGACCGTATTCACTCTTGATGTGTCCGCACATCCATCGTCAAAGGAAATCCGATGAACGCCGATCTGATTCTATTCAACGGTCAATTCCATACCGTCGACCGCGAGAAGCCTCGGGCCAGCGCAGTCGCCATTAGCCAGGGCCGCTTCGTCGCGGTGGGCACCGATGCCGAGGCCATGGCCTTGCGAGGCAGCGGCACCCAGGTCATCGACCTCAAGGGCCGCACCGTCATCCCCGGGCTCAACGACTCGCACCTGCACTTGATCCGTGGCGGCCTGAACTACAACCTGGAGCTGCGCTGGGAGGGCGTGCCATCCCTGGCCGATGCCTTGCGCATGCTCAAGGACCAGGCCGACCGCACGCCAACGCCACAGTGGGTGCGCGTGGTCGGCGGCTGGAACGAATTCCAGTTCGCCGAAAAACGCATGCCGACCCTGGAAGAACTGAACCAGGCCGCTCCCGACACGCCGGTGTTCGTGCTGCACCTGTATGACCGTGCCTTGCTCAACCGCGCCGCGCTGCGGGTGGCCGGCTACACCCGTGACACGCCGAACCCGCCGGGTGGCGAGATCGTGCGTGACAGCAAGGGCGAACCCACCGGCATGCTGGTGGCGCGGCCCAACGCGATGATCCTTTATTCGACGCTGGCGAAAGGGCCGAAGCTACCGCTGGAGTACCAGGTCAACTCCACGCGCCAATTCATGCGTGAACTCAATCGCCTGGGCCTGACCAGTGCCATCGATGCTGGCGGCGGCTTCCAGAACTACCCGGACGACTATGCGGTGATCGAGCAGTTGGCCCGCGAGCAGCAGTTGACGGTGCGCATCGCCTACAACCTGTTCACCCAGAAGCCCAAGGAAGAACTCAGCGATTTCAAGAACTGGACCGGCAGCGTCAAGTTGCACCAGGGCGATGATTTCCTGCGGCACAACGGCGCCGGTGAAATGCTGGTGTTCTCGGCGGCGGATTTCGAGGACTTCCTCGAGCCGCGTCCGGACCTGCCGCCCGGCATGGAGCAGGACCTGGAACCGGTGGTCCGCCACCTGGTGGAACAGCGCTGGCCGTTCCGCCTGCACGCCACCTATGACGAATCCATCAGCCGCATGCTCGACGTGTTCGAGAAGGTCAACCGTGACATCCCGTTCAATGGCTTGCCGTGGTTCTTCGACCACGCCGAAACCATCACGCCGAAGAACATCGAGCGCGTACGGGCGTTGGGCGGCGGCATTGCGATCCAGGATCGCATGGCCTTCCAGGGTGAATACTTTGTCGACCGCTACGGCGCCAAGGCCGCCGAAGCCACGCCGCCGATCAAGCGCATGCTCGCCGAAGGCGTGCCGGTGGGCGCCGGCACCGACGCCACTCGCGTTTCCAGTTACAACCCCTGGACCTCGCTGTACTGGATGGTCAGCGGGCGCACGGTCGGCGGCCTTTCGTTGCACGAAGAGGGCTTGCCGCGCCTGACCGCGTTGGAACTGTTCACCCATGGCAGCGCCTGGTTCTCGTCGGAGCAGGGCAAGAAAGGCCAGATCAAGGTCGGCCAACTGGCGGACCTGGCGGCCCTGAGCGCGGATTTCTTCAGCGTCGAGGAAGAAGCCATCAAGTGGATCGAGTCGGTACTGACCGTGGTCGACGGCAAGGTGGTGTACGCCGCCGGCGACTTCGAAAAGCTCGGGCCGGCCAGCGTCCCGGTGCTGCCGGACTGGTCGCCGGTGGTCAAGGTCCCGGGCCACTGGCGCCCGACCTCACCGTTGCAGGCTCAGGTCCACCAGTGCAGCGGCCCGTGCACGGTGCATGCCCACAGCCATGAACGGGCGCGGTTGTCGAACGTCCCGGTCAGCGATTTCCAAGGCTTCTGGGGCGCGTTTGGCTGTTCCTGCTTTGCCTTTTAACTGATCCACACAGATCTCCCACCAGGTTTTGTAACATCCATCCCAAAGGAGTCATCCCATGAGCAACGTTCCCGCCTACAACCGTCTGAACAAAGACGACGCGGTCGTCCTGCTGGTCGATCACCAGACCGGCCTGATTTCCCTGGTCCAGGACTTCTCGCCCAACGAGTTCAAGAACAACGTGCTGGCCTTGGCCGACCTGGCGAAGTTCTTCGAACTGCCCACCATCCTCACCACCAGCTTTGAAAAAGGCCCTAACGGCCCGATCGTGCCGGAACTCAAGGAGATGTTCCCGGATGCGCCGTACATCCCGCGTCCAGGCCAGATCAATGCCTGGGACAACGAAGACTTCGTCAAGGCGATCAAGGCCACCGGCCGCAAGCAACTGATCATCGCTGGCGTGGTCACCGATGTCTGCGTGGCGTTCCCGACCCTGTCGGCGCTGGCTGAAGGTTTCGACGTGTTCGTCGTCACCGACGCTTCGGGTACGTTCAACGAAACCGTGCAACAGGCCGCCTGGGTACGCATGACCGCTGCCGGCGCGCAGATGATGAACTGGTTCTCGGTGGCCTGTGAGCTGCACCGCGATTGGCGCAACGACATCGAAGGCCTGGGCAACCTCCTGTCCCAGCGCATTCCGAACTACCGCAACCTGATGAACAGCTACTCGGCGTTGACGGCCAAGTAAGCTGCTTTCTTGCTGAACGGATGCCCGCCAATGTGCGGGCATCTTTTTGTCTGGCAATTAACCTTGTGGCGAGGGGATTTATCCCCGCTGGGCTGCGCAGCGGCCCCAAAGTCAGCCAACCAGTTGTGGCAGAATGTGCCCATGATTCATTACCGGGTCTGCTGCGCAGCCCAGCGGGGATAAATCCCCTCGCCACAGTTCTGTGTTCGGCTGACACCTTCCGTCTACTTGGAAAGAAATGAACCCCTTCGAAGAAATGCGCATCTTTGCCCAGGTCATGGAGTCGGGCAGTTTCACCGCAGCGGCGGAAAAACTGGGGCTGTCCAAGCAGTTCGTCAGCCGCAAGCTGATGGAACTGGAACAGCGCCTGGGCGTGCGCCTGCTCAATCGCTCGACCCGGCGGCTGGATGTCACGCCCCTGGGCCAGCGCTATCACGAAGCGGCGCTGCGTCTGCTCAATGAGCTCGAACAGGTGGAGCAGGGCATCAGCGGCCAGACCAGCGAGCCCCGCGGCACCATTCGGCTCAGCGCACCGTTGTCCTTCGCCATGGCGCACCTGGGCAGCCTGCTGCCGCTGTTTCTGCAGCGCTATCCGGGCGTCAGCGTCGAGGTGGACCTGAGCGACCGCTCGGTGGATCTGCTGGGGGAGGGTTATGACCTGGCGCTGCGCATCGGCGTGCTGGAGGATTCGACGCTGATTGCCCGGCGCATCGCGACTATCGAGCGGGTGTACTGCGCCAGCCCCGCCTACCTGGCGCAAAAAGGCACACCCGCGCGGCCTGAAGACCTGCGCAATCACGACTGCTTGCCCTATGGTCACAGCCGTCAGGTGCAGTGGCGTTTCGTGGGGGCCGGCAAACCGCTGACCCTGGAGGTCACGGGACGCATGCGCGCCAATAACGGGGACTTGCTCAGGGACGCGGCCATCGCCGGCATGGGCATCACCTATCTGCCCGCTTTCATCCTCGGCGATGCCTTGAAGGATGGGCGGCTGATCAAGGTCCTGGAAGGCTTCGAGACCGAACCGTTGGCGCTGTCGGCGGTGTATCCCCAGCATCGGCAAAGTGCACGTCCGGTGCAGGCGTTGGTGGAATTCTTGCGTGAACAAATGCAATAAAGCGCCGCAGTGCATTCAGCCGTCACATGACGGCTGAAGGCATCTACCGCGCTCTGATCAGGCGGCGAGGTTGGCGCTGCTCAGTTCTTTTTTGTACTGCGCTTTCATGGCTTCCATGTCTGCACCCAAGGCATCGAGTTTTGCCTTGCCCAACAATTTTTTCGCGTGGGGGAACATCTCCTTTTCTTCTTCCTCGATGTGATGCTCGAGCAGTTCCTTGACCACTTTCACCCGACCGGCGAATTCCGGCTGGGTTGGATCGGTGGCTTTGAGGTCCGGCAGCACCAGCGAGTCGACGGTACGGTGTTCTTCCTTGGCCTCGTAATACATTTCAGCCTCGTCCTTGCCACCGGCCTGCTTGAAAGCCGGATAAAGAATTTCTTCTTCCAGGCGGGTGTGGATGGAAATTTCCATTTCCAGTTTCGCCAACAGGTCGGTGCGTTTTTTCACGGCGCGTTCAGTCGACTCGCTCAGTTGAGTCAGGATGGCTTTGACGCGTTCGTGGTCGGCTTTCAACAGATCGATGGCATTCATAGGTAGCTCCTCGGCAATACACGGAAGCGGGCAGGCTTCGAGCGCCTACGCCGCGTAAGAGCTGAATTGCATCAGCTGTGCCAGCCGAAGATCGATTTAAAAACTCTTTAAAAACAATAAGTTGGAACGAAAATAATTTCCGGCGTCGTGCAAGCTGCATGAGCGGGCTGCAAAATGCGTTGCACTTTGCGCGGGTGGCTAGACATTTTCGATCCGCTGTCGGACCCGACTGGCGATTGCCAGGCAGGACGTCAGCCCAGGCGACTCGATGCCGAGCAGGTTGATCAACCCAGGCACCCGGTGTTCGGCCTCGCTGCTGATGACAAAGTCGTGGGCCGGCTCGCCGGGGGCGGAAATCTTCGGGCGGATGCCGCTGTACGCCGGTTGCAGGCTCTGGTCCGGCAGGCCCGGCCAATAATTGCGGATCGCCGGGTAAAACGCTTCGGCCCGGGCCGGATCCACTCGGTAGTCCTCGCAGTCGACCCATTCGGTGTCCGGGCCGAAACGCGCCTGGCCGGCCAGGTCCAACGTCATGTGGATGCCCAGGCCGGCGGCTTCCGGGGCGGGATAGACCAAGTGCCGGAACGGTGCTCGCCCGGCGAGGCTGAAGTAGTTGCCCTTGCACAAAAAGTCTTCGGGCACCGATTGCATCTCCAGGCCTTCGATGCGGCGGGCGAGAGCAGGTGCCTGGAGGCCCGCGGCGTTGATCAGCAGGCGACAGGACAAGGTCATCTGCGCCGTGCCGCTCAATTCCAGGATGAAGCCCCCAGTGATGATGCGAGCGCCCAGTAAAGGCGTATGGAAAGCAATGTTCGCCCCAGCCGCTTCGGCGTCACCCTGCAAGGCGAGCATCAGAGCGTGGGAATCGACGATACCGGTGGAAGGCGAATACAGCGCGGCGACACAGGCCAGGGCCGGTTCCAGTGCCTGCGCCTGTTCTTGGTCGAGCAGGCGCAGGTCGTCCACGCCGTTCTTCAAGCCCCGCTCAAGCAATGTTTCGAGTCCGCCCACCTGTGCCTGATCCGTGGCAACGATCAGCTTGCCGAGCCGGCGGGTGGCGACGCCATGGCTTTCACAATAGGTGTACAACCGGTGCCGGCCTTCGACGCATAGCTGCGCCTTGAGACTGCCCGGCGGATAATAGATGCCCGCATGGATGACTTCGGAGTTGCGCGAGCTGATGCCCATGCCGATGGCTTCGGTGGCTTCGATCAGCAGCACTTCATGCCCGGCACGCGCCATCTCTCGCGCCACGGCGAGCCCAACGACGCCAGCGCCCACGACGACGCATTCAAAATCGACGTTCAACCTTGTCTCTCCTTCCGGGCCTGCAAGTTAGCCTTTCATAGCGCAGGTTTGATTTGATCGCTCACGCTCTCAACCTTAGGGGCAGGTCGCCTGAGGCCAACCGACACGCGCTGCACGCAGGAGGCTGGCTTTAACGACCATGCGGTGAAAGGGGGCAATAACGAAGATGTAGGCCCGGCCCAGACGGTTGTGGCACTGGACCACGGTTGAAAGAACCAGTTGGCGACGGCCTTCTGGCTCTGCCTCTGCAGAACACAGGATCGATATCCGGAAGTCGAGGTGCTTGTCGTCCTCGCCCAATACGATTTCAGTCTGGTTCGTGCTGTAGACCTTGAAGATACCAACCCGATTAGCAAGGGTTGCCAAGTGTCTGGCTGTCTTGAGACCAAAACCGGCAACGACAGTGTCTCGGACTTTCAGGAGCCATCCGATCCAGGATGGCTGGTGGGAAAAGATGAATCGAGCCAGCAAATCTGGATTGCTGGATGTGCCCGCAGGTAGCCGAATCGCAAAAGCGTCCGCCAGGTTCATCGACGTGTAAAGGTGGGTGATGCCGGACCTCGAGGGGACTGGCACGGCCGTGATGAGCTCAAATTCTCGGGGCATCGGGGATCTCTCCTGAGTTCTAACTACCAATTCGGCGACAGGCCATGTCGCGGTTCTTGTTGGGCGGCGCCCACTTCTCCTTGTCGGATACTGAGCCCGATCAAGGCATCATAGAGCGCTTGCTGCCCAGCCGGTAGAACAGGGAGCAACGTCGCACGGCGTTTGTCGGCATCGAACCAGGATTCAACCAACCATCCCACCAGATAGAGCGCCGAAAGGCATCCGCCAGCGGTTGCAACGTTTCCCTGGCATACAAGCGGTTGATCCATGGACTCAAGTCCCAGCGCTTGCAGGCTCGATCGTGCATCCGGGTGTGTAGTGGCTGGGCCGCTGAGCAGCCCAAGCCGTTCGAGAATGAACGCTCCGGCGCATATGGAGCCGATTCGCTGGCGTCTGGCGTCAAGTTCAAACGACGGCAGGAAATCCGGGGCGGCAAGTGCAGCGGGTATCCCTTCCTTGCCGCTGACGAACAATACCGCGTCAGCACTGTTGGCCTCGGAAAGCGGACCGTGTACCGAGACAGGCAGGCCGTGCGCCGATCGCACGATAGCGCTGGAACCCAATATTCGGACGTGCCAGTCCTCAGTGTTGCGGCCTAAGATGTCCCACATCAGGAATAGGTCGATGTCAGTGAATTGGTCGAAAGCGACCAGAACGATTTTCTTCAAGGCGAGCTCCATGAAAAGTGCTGGCGTGCAAAACGCAACGGCCATCTTTGCGGGTGTTCGCAGCGTACTGATCGGTTACGCACCCTACACAGTCTGTATGGTGCTAAATAAGGAGCGAAATGATCGGTGAGAAAGCTAACTCGTAACCATTGGATCGCGGCTGGTTTTGAGGCCCTCGACCAAATAGGGCATACCGGCGTTTCGGCCGAGAGTCTATCGCGCCGATTGAATGTGACCCGCGGATCGTTCTATCACCATTTCCGCAATCGCGAAGATTTTGTCCGCACCTTGCTGGCCGCTTGGGAAGAAGACTACACAGAGCGCATGCTCGCTTATGCGGGGCAGGGCAGTAGCGCGGGTGAAATCCTGAAACGCTATTTGAGTATTGCCGCTGAGAAACAACCGGGGCGGGAAGTTTCCATCCGCGCCTGGTCGCTGCACGATCCGTTGGTAGGCGAGTTTCAGCAGCGTGTTGACACAAGAAGACTGGACTTCGCGATACGGACGTGCCGCCGCTTGGTCCATATGCCAGGCGAAGCAGAAGTGATAGGTCAGATGGCCCATCTGTGCCTGATTGGTGGTCAACAGGCAGGACTGCGGCGTGATGCCGCTCGCTTCAACCGTTTCCTGCATGGCGCCTTTTCACTTTTCGAAAGGGCGCTTCCACCGTGGCGGGCTGGGTCATGAGCTAAATCGGGCAACTGAATAAATAGCATTCCAGTGCTAGCGCCCATGCCACTGGCCTGCGGCACTAAAGGGTGTTTCCCTTGCGCAAAAAAAAACGGCACCCCAAAGGTGCCGTTTCTGTTTTCTACGAGCTACCGCTAGGCGATCAGCCCGTCAAGCCAGCCTGCTGAACCAGGGTCAACAACGGCTGCGGGTACACGCCGAGGAAGAACGCCAATACGGCGATGGCCAGCAGCATCACGCCGCCTGCCTTCTGTTCCCAGTGCAGCTCGGCGTCGTGGCGACGCAGGTTCGGTTCCATCAGGTACAGGGTGACCATGACGCGCAGGTAGTAGAACACACCGATGGCACTGCCCAGCACCAGGGAGCCGACCAGCCACCATTGGTGAGCCTCGACGCCGGTGGCGATGATGTAGAACTTGCCGATGAAGCCGGCGGTCAGCGGGATGCCGGCCAGGGACAGCATCATCACGGTCAGCACGGCGGTCAGGTACGGACGGCGCCAGAACAGGCCGCGGTACTCGTACAGGGCGTCGGCGTCGCGGCCATTGTACGGCGAGGACATCAGGGTGATCACGCCGAAGGCGCCGAGGCTGGTGATCACGTAGGTGACCAGGTACACGCCGATGGCTTCCACGGCCAGGCCTTTGCTGGCGATCAGGGCGATCAGCAGGTAGCCGAAGTGGGCAATGGACGAGTAACCCAGCAGACGCTTGAGGTTGCTCTGGGTCAGCGCCAACAGGTTACCGAACAGGATCGACGCGATGGCGATGAGGGTCAGCACGTTGCTCAGCACACCGCTGCTGGCCACTGGCGAGATCTGGAACAGACGCACCATCACCGCGAACACCGCCACTTTCGATGCGGTGGCCAGGAACGCCGCCACTGGCGCCGGGGCGCCTTCGTAAACGTCCGGGGTCCAGAGGTGGAAGGGCACCAGCGACAGCTTGAACGCCAGGCCGATCAGCATCATGCCCAGGCCCAGTTGCGCGATCGGGCTAGGCAGGCCGGTGGCCGCCAGGGCCTGGCCGATGCCGACGAAGCTCAGGGTGCCGGCTTCGGCATAGAGCAGGGCCATGCCGAACAACAGGAACGCGGAACCGGCCGCCGACAGCACCATGTACTTGATGCCGGCTTCCAGGGAGCGCTTGTTGAAGAAGGCGTAGGCCACCAGGCCGTAGACCGGTACCGACAGCAGTTCCAGGCCGATGAACAGGCTGGCCAGGTGCTGCGCGCTGACCAGGACCAGGCCACCGGCGGCGGCCATCAGGATCAGCAGGTACAGTTCTTCGCGGTTGCCCGGGTAACCCGAACCGCCATCGCCGAGGTAGGCGTGGGCGAGGGTAACGCAGGCCAGGGTGGCGACCAGGATCAGCGCCATGTACAGGCAGGCGAAGCTGTCGATCTGCATCAGCGGGGTGACCGCCAGGGGCGCGACTTTCAGGGCCGGCAAGATCGACAGCAAGGCCAGGTTCAGCCCCGCCACCGACAGCAGGAAGGTCTGTGAGTGATTGCGCCGCCAGGCGATCGCCAGCATCACCACGATGATCGTGGCGCTGGTGATCAACAGCGGCGCAAGCGCGATAAAGTGTTGAATCGTGAATTCCATAGCGCTCTTACCGGGCCGAAGCGAGTTGAGAGAAGGCGGTGCCGAGCCACTGCTGCACGCCATGCATCGTGGCGGCAGAGGTGTCGAGGAACGGTTGCGGGGAAACGCCGAGGTAAACCAGCAGCACCGCAAGGCCGAGCACCATGATCAGTTCGCGACCGTCCATGCCGCGCAGCACTTCGTCCGACTTGGACGGGCCGAAGTAGGCGCGGTGGATCATGATCAGCGAGTAGACCGAACCGAACACCAGGCCGGAAGTCGCAATGGCGGTGATCCATGGCGAACTGACGAACGAGCCGATCAGGATCAGGAACTCGCCAACGAAGTTACCCGTGCCCGGCAAGCCCAGGGACGCGGCCGCGAAGAACAGGCTGATGGCCGGCAGGTAGGCGATGCGCGACCAGATGCCGCCCATCTCACGCATGTCCCGGGTATGCAGGCGCTCGTACAACTGGCCGCTGAGGATAAACAGCGCCGCCGCCGACAGGCCGTGAGCCAGCATCTGGATCACCGCGCCTTGCAGGGCAAGCTGGCTGCCGGAGTAGATCCCGATCAGCACGAAGCCCATGTGCGAAACGCTGGAGAACGCGATCAGGCGCTTGATGTCGGTCTGGGCGAACGCCAGGAACGCACCGTAGAAAATCCCGATCAGGCCCAGGGTCATGGCGATCGGCGCGAACTCCGCCGAGGCATTGGGGAACAGCGGCAGGGCAAAACGCAGCAGGCCATAGGCCGCGGTCTTGAGCAAGATACCGGCCAGGTCCACGGAACCGGCGGTCGGCGCCTGGGCGTGGGCGTCCGGCAGCCAGGAGTGGAACGGCACCACCGGCAGCTTCACCGCGAAGGCGATGAAGAAGCCGAGCATCAGCACGTACTCGGTGGTCTTGGACATCTGCACTTTCAACAGGTCGGCGTAATTGAAGGTAGTCACACCGGTGTTGTTGAAGTTGACCAGTACCAGGCCAAGGATCGCCACCAACATGATCAGGCCGGAAGCCTGGGTGAAGATGAAGAACTTGGTCGCCGCGTAGATCCGGGTTTTCTTGCCGTCCGAAGAACTGTGACCCCAGAGCGCGATGAGGAAGTACATCGGCACCAGCATCATTTCCCAGAAGAAGAAGAACATGAACAGGTCCAGCGCCAGGAACACGCCGATGACGCCGCCCAGGATCCACATCAGGTTCAGGTGGAAGAAACCGACGTGACGCTGGATCTCTTTCCAGGAGCAGAGTACCGAGAGGATACCCAGCAGGCCGGTCAGCAGGATCATCAGCAGCGACAGGCCGTCGAGGGCCAGGTGCACGCTGATGCCGAAGCGTTCGATCCAGATGTGCTTGAATTCAAGCGCCCAGGTCGGATCGGCGCCAGGGGCCGGAGCAAATGAATAGTCGCCGGTCGCCCACAGCCAGAGGCCGAGCGCGAGTTCCAGGGACATGGTCAGCAGCGCAATCCAGCGCGGGAGCGTGGAGCTGGAGCGCTCCGCGATCCAGCACAGCAGGCCGCCGATGAAGGGGATCAGGATTAGCCAGGGCAGAATCATGACGGGCTCGTTTCCTTTCGCAAGTTCGCAAGGTTCATATCAGACCGCTACCAGCACGATGGCGCCGATAACCAGCACGGCGCCAGCCGCCATGGAAGCCGCATACCAACGCAGTTGACCGGTCTCGGTACGGCTCAGGGCAGTGTGGCCGCCCTTGGCCATGCGCGGGATCAGGCCAATGGTCTGGTCGAGCGGGTCTTTGCGCAGAATGTGGCTGATCGCAAGGTATGGCTTGACGAACAGTTTGTCGTAGATCCAGTCGAAGCCCCAGGCGGCGAACCACCAGGCCGAAAGGAATCGCCCGATGCCGCTGTTGGCGATCGCCGTGACGAAACGACGCTTGCCCAGGAACAGCAGGGCGGCCAGCAGGATACCCGCCAGGGCAATGGCGCCCGAGGCGATTTCCAGGCTGTGCTTGGCTTCGCCGCCGGCATGGCCGACGCTTTGCGGCAGCACATCGGCCAGCGGTGGGGTGATCATGGCGCCGACGAAGGTCGACAGCACGATCAGCACCGACAGTGGCAACCAGTGAGCAATGCCATGGCCGGCATGGGCTTCGGTCTTGGCTTCACCGTGGAACGCGATGAAGATCAGGCGGAAGGTGTACAGCGAGGTCATGAACGCACCCACCAGGCCGGCATAGAGCAGCGCCTGGTTACCGCTGGCGAACGCTTCCCAGAGGATCTCGTCCTTGGAGTAGAAACCGGCGGTGACCAGTGGCAGGGCGGCCAGGGCCGCGCCGCCGACGATGAAGCTGGTGTAGGCCAGCGGCAGTTTTTTCCACAAGCCGCCCATCTTGAAAATGTTCTGCTCGTGGTGGCAGGCAACGATCACCGCACCGGAGGCCAGGAACAGCAGGGCCTTGAAGAACGCGTGGGTCATCAGGTGGAAAATCGCGCCTTCCCAGGCACCGACGCCCAGGGCCAGGAACATGTAGCCGATCTGGCTCATGGTCGAGTAGGCGAGGATGCGCTTGATGTCGGTCTGCACCAGGGCGGCAAAACCGGCCAGTACCAGGGTCACGCCACCAACGATGCCGACCAGGTGCAGGATGTCCGGCGCCAGGGCGAACAGGCCGTGGGTACGGGCGATCAGGTAGACGCCAGCGGTCACCATGGTCGCGGCGTGGATCAGTGCCGAGACCGGGGTAGGGCCGGCCATCGCGTCCGCCAACCAGGTTTGCAGCGGCAGTTGCGCGGATTTACCGACGGCGCCACCGAGCAGCATCAGGGTCGCCAGGACGATCCAGAAGTCGCCGACCTTGAAGTGCTCCGGCGCCTTGACCAGCAGTTCCTGGATGTTCAGCGTGCCCAGTTGCTGGAACAGGATGAACAGGCCGATGGCCATGAACACGTCGCCGATCCGGGTGACGATGAACGCCTTGAGCGCCGCGTTACCGTTGTTGCGGTTGCTGTAGTAGAAACCGATCAACAGGTACGAGCACAGGCCCACGCCTTCCCAGCCGAAGTACAGGAACAACAGGTTATCGCCGAGCACCAGGAACAGCATGCTGGCGATGAACAGGTTGGTGTAGGCGAAGAAGCGCGAGTAACCGGCTTCACCGCGCATGTACCAGGAGGCGAACAGGTGGATCAGGAAGCCCACGCCGACCACCACGCCAAGCATGGTGATGGACAGGCCGTCCAGGTAGAGGGCGAAGTTCGGCGTGAAGCCTTCCACCGCCATCCAGCGCCACAGCACCTGCACATACACACCGCCTTCGGGCGGGGCGACGTTGAACTGCCAGATCACGTAGGCCGTGACGATGGCAGACAGGCCGATGGAACCCACGCCAACCAGCGCCGAAAGGTTTTCCGACCAGCGTCCACGAGAGAACGACAGCAGCAGGAAACCAATGAGGGGGAATACGAAAGTCAGAAAGATTAGGTTCATCCGCGCATCTCGCTGGCAGCGTCGATATCGAGAGTGTGGAAGCGGCGGTACAGCTGCAACAGGATCGCCAGGCCGATACTGGCCTCGGCGGCTGCCAGGCTGATCACCAGGATGAACATGATCTGTCCATCCGGCTGCGCCCAGCGAGCGCCCGCGACGATGAAGGCCAGGGCGGAGGCATTCATCATGACCTCCAGGCTCATCAGCACGAACAGAATGTTGCGGCGGACCATCAGGCCAACCAGACCGAGGCAGAACAGGATGCCGGCAACCGCCAGACCATGCTCGAGAGGGATAGCAGGCATGTGATTACTCCTTCGCCTCGTTACGGCCCAAATGGAACGCCGTGACGGCTGCGGCAAGCAGCAGCATCGAGGCGAGTTCAACCACCAGCAGGTACGGACCGAACAGGCTGATGCCCACGGCCTTGGCACCTACGGTGGTGTGGCCGATGGCCTGGCCGCTCTGGTGAGCGAACAGCACATACAGCAGTTCACCCAGCAGCAGGGCGGACAGGATCACCGGCCCCGCCCAGATGCCGGGCTTGAGCCAGGAGCGTTCCTGCTGGACCGCGGCCGGGCCGAGGTTGAGCATCATCACCACGAACACGAACAGCACCATGATGGCGCCGGCATAGGCGATCACTTCCAGCGCACCGGCGAACGGTGCACCGAGGGCGAAGAAGGTCATGGCCACGGCGATCAGCGAAATGATCAGGTAGAGCAGGGCATGGATGGGATTGGTGTTGGTGACCACACGAAGCGTGGACACCACCGCGATACCCGATGCGAAATAGAAAGCGAATTCCATCTTTCTTCCTTAAGGCAGCAAGCTCTTCACGTTGATCGGTTCGGCTTCGTTCTGCGCGGCGCCTTTTGGCTTACCGGCAATGGCCATACCTGCAACACGATAGAAGTTGTAATCAGGGTTTTTACCGGGACCGGAAATCAGCAGATCTTCTTTCTCGTACACCAGGTCCTGACGTTTGAACTCGGCCATTTCGAAATCCGGCGTGAGCTGGATCGCGGTGGTCGGGCACGCTTCCTCGCAGAGGCCGCAGAAAATGCAGCGCGAGAAGTTGATGCGGAAGAAGTCCGGGTACCAGCGACCGTCTTCGGTTTCAGCTTTCTGTAGCGAGATGCAACCTACCGGGCACGCCACGGCGCACAGGTTGCAGGCCACGCAGCGTTCCTCGCCGTCGGGGTCGCGGGTCAGGACGATACGGCCGCGATAGCGGGGGGCCAGGTAGACCGGCTCTTCCGGGTATTGCAGGGTGTCGCGCTTGCGGAAGCCATGGCCGAAGATCATGACCAGGCTTCGCAGTTGGGTACCAGTACCCTTAACGATGTCGCCAATATATTTGAACATGGGTCAAATCCTCACTGAACCGCGGCCGCAGGCGCGTTCATCAAAACGATCGCAGCGGTCACCAGCATGTTGATCAGGGTCAGCGGCAGGCAGAATTTCCAACTGAAGTCCATCACCTGGTCGTAGCGTGGGCGCGGGATCGAGGCGCGCAGCAGGACGAACAGCATGATGAAGAACGCGGTCTTCAGCGCAAACCAGACGAAGGACAGTTGCGGCAGGATGCCGAACGGGCCGTGCCAGCCACCGAAGAACAGCGTCACCAGCAGCGCCGAGATCAGGATGATGCCGATGTATTCACCAACGAAGAACATGCCCCATTTCATGCCGGCATATTCAATGTGGTAACCGTCGGCGAGTTCCTGCTCCGCTTCCGGCTGGTCGAAGGGGTGACGGTGAGTCACGGCCACGCCAGCGATGAAGAAAGTACAGAAACCGAAGAACTGCGGAATGATGAACCACAGGTTCTGGGCCTGGTACTCGACGATGTCGCGCATGTTGAACGAGCCGGCCTGGATCACGATGCCCATGAGCGACAGGCCCATGAACACTTCGTAGGACACGGTCTGGGCCGAGGCCCGCAGGCTGCCCAGCAGGGCGAACTTGTTGTTGCTCGACCAACCGGCGAACAGCACCGCATACACCGACAGGCCAGCCATGGCGAAGAAGAACAGCAGGCCGATGTTCAGGTCCGCCACGCCCCAGGTCGGGGTGATCGGGATGATCGCGAAGGCGATCAGCAAGGCGCTCATGGCCACGACCGGTGCCAGGGTGAAGATCACCTTGTCGGCGAACGGCGGCGTCCAGTCTTCCTTGAAGAACATCTTGATCATGTCGGCGGCGATCTGGAACATGCCGAACGGGCCGACACGGTTCGGACCGTAACGGTCCTGCCACCAGCCCAGCAGGCGACGCTCGACGAAGCTCAGCAGCGCGCCGCAGACCACCACGGCCAGCAGGATCACGATGGCCTTGAGAACCGTCAGGATCACGGCGATCACTTCGGGGGTGAACCAGCTCATTGCGCTGCCTCCTGCAGACCGTCGACGGTTTTGCCGAAAATCGCTGGCGGGATGCCTGCCAGGCCGGCCGGCAGGGCCACCAGGCCGGCGCCCAGTTCTTCATTGATGCGCAGCGGCAGACGCAGGGTCTGGCCGGCCACGTTCAGGCTCAACAGGGCCCCGTCGTTGACGCCCAGGCGATCGGCTTCGGACTTGGCCAGCGCCACGTAGGCGGCCGGGATGCGCTCCTGCACCGGAGCGGCCTTGGAAGAGTTCTCTTCGCTGCCGAACAGGTGATGGAACGGCACGACCTGCCAGGTGCCCGGCGCCGGGTTGAAGGCGCGCGGCACGCTGGCGAACCAGCTCAGGCCATCGCCCTGACTTTCGATCAGGCGGGTGCCCGGGTCGCCGGCACGCAGGTGACCGCCGACTTCGTCCTGGAACTTGTTCCACGCTTGTGGCGAGTTCCAGCCCGGCGACCAGGCGAACGGCACCTGGGAGCGCGGTTCGGTCGAGCCCGAGTAGCCTTCCATGGAGAACGAGAACGCAGTGTCGTTGTCCTGGGAAGTGCGCGGTTCGTGAACGCTGATGTCGGCGCGCATGGCGGTGCGACCGGAGTAGCGCAGCGGTTCGCGCGCCAGCTTCAGGCCTTTGATGCGGAACGAGGCGGACGGTGCGGCGTCGACAATGGCGGCCAGTTGCGGGCTGCTCGAAGCGACGGCGGCGGTGACGTGGTCCAGTTGCGTCCAGTCGATCGGCTGGTCCAGCAGGGTGGCGCGCAGGGCATGCAGCCAACGCCAGCCTTCGTGAACCAGGATGCTGGCGTCCAGGTATTGCGGGTCGAAAACCTGGAAGAAGCGCTGGGCGCGACCTTCCTGGCTGACCAGTGTACCGTCGCCTTCGGCGAAGCTCGCCGCCGGCAGCACCAGGTTGGCGCGGTCGATGGTGGCGGTTTTCTGATGGTCGGCGACGATCAGCACTTTCGCGGCGTTCAGGGCGGCGTCTACGCGGGCCTTGTCGGTGCGGGTGTAGAGGTCGTTTTCCAGCACTACGATGGCGTCGGCGCTGCCGTCGATCACCGCTTGCAGGGCGGCGTCCACCGATTCGCCACCGAGCATGGCCAGGCCGAGGCTGTTGGCCTCCGGCACGATCAGGCTGATGGAACCGTTCTTCTCGCGCAGCTTCAGGGCCTTGGCGATGTTGGCGGCGGCTTCGATCAGCGCCTTGGAGCCCAACGAGGTGCCGGCGATGATCAGTGGGCGCTTGGCGGCCAGCAGGGCGTCGGCGATGCGCTGGGCCAGGGCGGCCGCTTCGCTGTCCAGGCCTTCGACGGCCGGGGCGCTGGCGTCCAGGGCGTGGGCCACGGCAAAGCCGATACGGGCCAGGTCGTCAGGGGCGGCGTGGACGCATTCTTCGGCGACGTCGTCGAGCTTGGTTTCAGCGAGGCTGGCGATGAACAGCGGGTTCAGCGCGTGCTGGCCGATGTTCTTCACGGCGGCGTCGAGCCATGGCTGGACGCGCATGGCGTCGGCCATGTCTTCGGCCTTGCCCTTGACCGACTGGCGCAGGGCCAGGGCCATGCGGGCGGCGGTCTGGGTCAGGTCTTCGCCAAGCACGAACACCGCGTCGTGGTCTTCGATGTCACGCATCGTCGGCACGGGCAGCGGGCTGTCCTTGAGCACTTGCAGCACCAGGCGGATGCGTTCCAGCTCACCGGCTTCGATGCCGCTGTAGAAGTGCTCGGCACCGACCAGTTCACGCAGGGCGTAGTTGCTTTCCAGGCTGGCCCGTGGCGAACCGATGCCGACGATGTTGCGACCGCGCAGCAGCTCGGCGGCCTTGTCCAGCGCTTCGTCCAGGCTCAGCTTGGCACCGCCCGCCAGCTGCGGTTGGCGTGGGCGATCCTTGCGGTTGACGTAGCCATAGCCGAAACGGCCACGGTCACACAGGAAGTATTGGTTAACCGAACCGTTGAAGCGGTTTTCGATGCGCCGCAGTTCACCGTAGCGCTCGCCCGGAGAGATGTTGCAACCGCTGGAGCAGCCATGGCAGATGCTCGGCGAGAACTGCATGTCCCACTTGCGGTTGTAGCGTTCGGAGTGAGTCTTGTCGGTGAACACGCCGGTCGGGCAGACCTCGGTGAGGTTGCCGGAAAACTCGCTTTCCAGGGTGCCGTCTTCAACGCGACCGAAATACACGTTGTCGTGGGCGCCGAATACGCCCAGGTCGGTGCCGCCGGCGTAGTCCTTGTAGAAACGCACGCAACGGTAGCAGGCGATGCAGCGGTTCATCTCGTGGGAGATGAACGGACCGAGGTCCTGGTTCTGGTGGGTGCGCTTGGTGAAGCGATAACGGCGCTCGTTGTGGCCGGTCATCACGGTCATGTCTTGCAGATGGCAGTGGCCGCCTTCCTCACAGACCGGGCAGTCGTGAGGGTGGTTGGTCATCAGCCATTCGACGACGCTGGCGCGAAACACTTTCGCTTCTTCGTCGTCGATGGAGATCCAGCTGCCGTCGGTGGCGGGGGTCATGCAGGACATGACGATCCGACCACGCTTGTCGTTCTCGTCGGTGTACTGCTTGACCGCGCACTGGCGACAAGCGCCAACGCTGCCAAGGGCGGGGTGCCAGCAGAAATAAGGAATGTCGAGGCCCAGGGACAGACATGCCTGTAACAGGTTGTCTGCGCCATCGACTTCGAGCTCTTTGCCGTCTACGTGGATAGTGGCCATGGTTCAAAGTTCTTCGTTGGCCCGGTGTCAGCGGGCGTGGCTAATGGAATCTTGTTATTCGCGTGAATCAACACAGCCGTTTACGGCGTCATCACGCGAGAAGGCGAAGGGTACGGACCCTTCGCCTTTTTAAGCGTTTACGCGCCGACTACGATCGGCTTTGCCAGAGGCGGGACGACGGCGCTGGTGGGCGCGATGCCGGCTTCGAACTCTGGACGGAAGTATTTGATCGCGCTGCCCAACGGCTCCACGGCACCCGGTGCGTGAGCACAGAAGGTCTTGCCTGGGCCGAGGAAACCCACCAGACCCAGCAGGGTCTCGATGTCGCCGGCCTGGCCCTCGCCGTTTTCAAGGGCCCGCAGCAGCTTGACGCTCCAAGGCAGGCCATCGCGGCAAGGGGTGCAGAAACCGCACGACTCGCGGGAGAAGAACTCTTCCATGTTGCGCAGCAGCGACACCATGTTGACGCTGTCGTCCACCGCCATCGCCAGGCCGGTACCCATGCGGGTGCCGACCTTGGCGATGCCGCCGGCGTACATTTGGGCGTCCAGGTGTTCGGGCAACAGGAACCCGGTACCGGCGCCGCCAGGCTGCCAGCACTTGAGCGTGTAGCCGTCGCGCATGCCGCCGGCGTAGTCTTCGAACAGTTCGCGGCCGGTGACGCCGAACGGCAGTTCCCACAGGCCAGGGTTCTTGACCTTGCCGGAGAAGCCCATGAGCTTGGTGCCCATGTCTTCGCTGCCGTCACGGGCCAGGGATTTGTACCAGTCCACGCCGTCGGCGATGATCGCCGGCACGTTGCACAGGGTCTCGACGTTGTTCACGCAGGTCGGCTTGCCCCACACGCCTACAGCGGCGGGGAAGGGCGGCTTGGAACGTGGGTTGGCGCGACGGCCTTCGAGGGAGTTGATCAGTGCGGTTTCTTCACCGCAGATATAGCGCCCGGCACCGGTGTGGACGAACAGCTCGAAATCGAAGCCGCTGCCCAGGATGTTCTTGCCCAGCAGGCCGGCGGCCTTGGCTTCCTCCACGGCACGGTTCAGGTGCTTGGCGGCGGTGGTGTATTCGCCCCGCAGGAAGATATAGCCACGGTAGGTTTTCAGCGCGCGGGCGCTGATCAGCATGCCTTCGATCAGCAGATGGGGCAGTTGCTCCATCAGCATGCGGTCTTTCCAGGTGTTGGGCTCCATTTCATCCGCGTTGCACAGCAGGTAGCGGATGTTGATGGATTCGTCCTTGGGCATCAGGCCCCACTTCACGCCGGTGGGGAAGCCCGCACCGCCACGGCCCTTGAGGCCGGAATCCTTCACGGTCTGGACGATGTCGTCGCCGGCCATGTCGGCGAACGCCTTGCGCGCGGCAGCGTAGCCGTTCTTGGCCTGGTATTCGTCCAGCCATACCGCTTCGCCGTCGTCACGCAGACGCCAGGTCAGGGGATGGGTTTCGGCCGAACGCTGGATGCGGTTGGCGGGCCCGAAGGAAGTCAGGGTCATACGTAGCCCTCCAGCAGTTTGGCGACGCCATCTGGCTTGACGTCACCGAAGGTGTCGTCATCGATCATCAGCGCCGGGGCCTTGTCGCAGTTACCCAGGCAGCACACTGGCAGCAGGGTGAAGCGACCGTCGGCGGTGGTCTGGCCGAGGCCAATGCCCAGCTTGCTCTGGATCTCGCTGACCACCGATTCGTGGCCGCCGATGTAGCAGACCATGCTGTCGCAGACGCGAATGATGTGACGACCGACTGGTTGGCGGAAAATCTGGCTGTAGAAGGTGGCGACGCCTTCGACGTCGCTGGCCGGGATACCGAGGATCTCGCCGATGGCGTAGAGCGCGCCATCGGGCACCCAGCCACGTTCCTTCTGGACGATCTTCAGGGCTTCGATCGACGCCGCGCGCGGGTCTTCGTAGTGATGCAGCTCGTGCTCGATGGCCGAGCGCTCGGTTTCGCTCAGGGCGAAACGGTCTGTCTGGATAAGCGTGCTGTTCATGCTTAGCGGTCCACGTCGGCCATAACGAAATCGATACTACCCAGGTACGCGATCAAGTCCGCGACCATGCTGCCTTTGATCACGGAAGGGATCTGCTGCAGGTGCGGGTAGCTTGGGGTGCGAATCCGGGTGCGGTAGCTCATGGTGCCGCCGTCGCTCGTCAGGTAATAACTGTTGATGCCCTTGGTCGCTTCGATCATCTGGAAGGACTCGTTGGCCGGCATGACCGGGCCCCACGAAACCTGCAGGAAGTGCGTGATCAGGGTCTCGATGTGTTGCAGCGTGCGCTCTTTTGGCGGCGGCGTGGTCAGCGGGTGATCCGCCTTGTACGGGCCTTCCGGCATGTTGCGCAGGCATTGGTCGATGATCTTGATGCTCTGGCGCATTTCCTCGACGCGAACCATGCAGCGGTCGTAGGCATCGCCGTTGGCGGCCAGCGGTACTTCGAATTCGAAGTTTTCGTAGCCGGAGTAAGGGCGCGCCTTGCGCAGGTCGAAGTCGCAACCGGTGGAGCGCAGGCCGGCACCAGTGACGCCCCATTCCAGGGCCTCTTTGGTGTTGTAGGCAGCGACCCCGATGGTACGACCCTTGAGGATGCTGTTCTGCAGGGCGGCCTTGGTGTATTCGTCCAGGCGCTTGGGCATCCACTCGACGAAGTCCTTGACCAGCTTTTCCCAGCCGCGTGGCAGGTCGTGGGCCACGCCACCGATGCGGTACCAGGCCGGGTGCAGGCGGAAACCGGTGATGGCTTCGATCACCGTGTAGGCCTTCTGGCGGTCGGTGAAGGTGAAGAACACCGGGGTCATCGCCCCCACGTCCTGGATATAGGTCCCCAGGAACAGCAGGTGGCTGGTGATACGGAAGAACTCGGCCATCATGATGCGGATGACGTCGACCTTTTCCGGTACCTTGATCCCGGCCAGTTTTTCGACCGACAGCACGTACGGCAGGTTGTTCATCACGCCGCCGAGGTAGTCGATGCGGTCGGTGTACGGGATGAAGCTGTGCCAGGACTGGCGCTCGGCCATTTTCTCGGCGCCACGGTGGTGGTAGCCGATGTCAGGGACGCAGTCGACGATCTCTTCGCCGTCCAGCTGCAGGATGATGCGGAACGCACCGTGGGCCGAAGGGTGGTTCGGGCCGAGGTTGAGGAACATGTAGTCCTCGTTGGCGCCCGAACGCTTCATGCCCCAGTCTTCAGGCTTGAAGCGCGCGGCTTCTTCCTCGAGCTGTTGCTTGGCCAGGGACAGGCTGAACGGGTCGAACTCGGTGGCACGGGCCGGGAAGTCCTTGCGCAGCGGGTGACCTTCCCAGGTCGGTGGCATCATGATGCGCGACAGGTGCGGGTGGCCGGGGAAGTCGATCCCGAACATGTCCCACACTTCACGTTCGTACCAGTTGGCGTTCGGCCAGATACCGGTCACGGTCGGCACGCTGAGGTCGCTCTCGGACAAGGCGACCTTGATCATTACGTCACTATTACGCTCGATCGACAGCAAGTGATAGAACACGGTGAAGTCGACGCCGTCGGGCAGCCCTTGACGCTTGGTGCGCAGACGCTCGTCCACGCCGTGCAGGTCATAGAGCATGACGTACGGCTTGGGCAGGTTGCGCAGGAAAGTCAGGACTTCGACGAGTTTGGCGCGGGCAACCCAAAGTACCGGCATGCCGGTGCGGGTCGGCTGGGCGGTGAACGCCTCGGGGCCAAAACGGTTGTTCAGTTCGACGACCACATCCTGGTCGTCTGCCTTGTAAGGCGGGATGTACAGAGCACTGCCTGTAGTCATGGTTATTTATCGCTTTCGGTCAACGTAAAGAATGAAGCCAGGTTCTCGTTTCTTGTAGGGAACAGAGCTGGATCAGACTTCGTCGGGGCTGCGCAAGTTGGTGACTGCGATACGCTGTTCGCGGCGCTGTTCCTTTTGCGATGGCATGTCGGCGCGATAGACGCCTTGATCGCCAACGACCCAGGACAGCGGGCGACGCTCCTGGCCAATCGACTCCTGCAACAGCATCAGGCCTTGCAGGAAAGCTTCAGGGCGAGGCGGGCAGCCGGGCACGTAGACGTCCACGGGCAGGAACTTGTCCACCCCTTGAACGACGGAATAGATGTCGTACATGCCACCGGAGTTGGCGCACGAACCCATGGAGATAACCCACTTCGGCTCGAGCATTTGCTCGTAGAGACGCTGGATGATCGGCGCCATCTTGATGAAGCAGGTACCGGCGATAACCATGAAATCCGCCTGGCGTGGCGATGCCCGGATCACTTCGGCGCCAAAGCGCGCGATGTCGTGGGGCGCCGTGAAGGCGGTGGTCATTTCCACGTAGCAGCACGAAAGACCGAAGTTGTACGGCCACAGGGAGTTCTTGCGACCCCAGTTGACCGTGCTGTTCAGCACGTCTTCGAGCTTGCCCATGAAGATGTTTTTGTGGACTTGATCTTCTAACGGATCGGCGACGGTTTCCCGTTCGCCAATCGGATACTGCTCGTTAGGAGCATCGGGGTCGATCCTGGTGAGATTGTATTGCATTGCCAAAGCCTCATTGTTTCAGCTTCGCTTGCCGCTTGCGCCGAGCTTCCGGAGCCCAATCAAGCGCCCCCACTCGGTAAAGGTAGACAAGACCTGCCAACAGAATTGCTATGAAAACGAGAGCTTCGACGAATCCGGTCCAGCCGCTTTCGCGGACGGACACAGACCAGGCAAAGAGAAAGAGGGCTTCGATATCGAAGATCACGAAGAGCATCGCGACCAGATAGAATTTGGCTGAGAGCCGCAAGCGGGCGCCACCGGTAGGTAGCATGCCGGACTCGAACGGTTCATTTTTGCTGCGGCCCCAGGCTTTTGACCCGAGCAGGCTCGACACGCCGAGCATGAAGGCGCACAGGCCGACGACACCCAGAAGGAAAATGGCAAAGCCCCAGTTGTGGGCCATGAGTCCTGTCGCTTCGGGCATGCTGGAAATCCTTAACAGAGAGCAAAGGTCTCTGAGCTTGAATAGAAATAACGCAGTGACGATATGTCGCAGCAATCAATCGCGGTGATTTTATGGCTAAACACCGGGCAAGTAAAATTCCTATGGCGAAATTATTTATTGGAATAAGGACATAGCGCACCTCCAGAGCCCTGCGGCCCCGGCCCCGTGGGCGTTGGCCGGCTGTTCAGCAATAATATTTCGTGCGGAATGTAACAATGATAACGACTTCCAAATGATAATTATTATTATCTAGCCAGCGTTTTCTACAGTGCACTTAGTGTCGTGTCCGAGAGGCTGTCTTACATCGTCGCTACTGCAATTGTCAGCGTCGGACGTTTTACTCCTTTTCCGACTGCCCAATACTGCGTTCGATCAATTTTCCTAGCACTGCGTAGGAGTTTTTTGTGGGGGCGGTGTCCGGCGAAGGTTGGGTCTGCATGAGGGACTGCTCCGTGGAAGCCAAGCTTGCTTGCAATGTCGGCAACGCGGTCCCGAGGCAGACAGCCTTATCGTGCATCGCAGCCAAGCCTGGCTTCCACAGTGCAGGCTTGCTCTTACAGCGTAGGTGGCTTCAAGGAAAACGGGTGAAAAAACCTCCGTCATCAGATCGAGGCCGCCCAGCCGAGCCAACCAAGAACCCTACGCCCCAGGCATTGGCGCGTTAGGCGAACCCGCTTTGCCTGCAAATATCGGCATGAGGCCGGCCCTAGAGCCTTGAAGAGTTGATGGCAAATGGCTATCTTTGCCGCTCACTCATCTAATCATCTATATCAATGTTGATTAGACAATTGCCCCTTCATAGATAGCTGCGTCAGTTTTCATCGTTCGCGGCGGATTACCAAAGGACTGTCATGAACTCTTGGATCGCGAACATGAGCGTTATGCTCAAGCTGGCTCTGGGTTTTGCTGTTGTGCTGTTTCTGACCGCGATCCTCGCCGCGACCGGCTGGACCAGTCTGGGCAAAATGATCCAGCGTGCGGATCGAATGACCAGCATTACCGAGCTCGGCAACCGTCTTGATCACCTGCGCAGGGCTCGCTTGCAATACCAGGTGGACAAGGGCGATGAAGAAAAGGGTGAATTGATCCAGGCGTCGCTGGAACAATTTGTCGCCAAGCAAAAAAGCCTTGCAAATGAGTTGAAAAAACCCGAAAACCTGAAAAAACTTGCGCTGATCGAGCAGGCCAGCACCGAGTATCAAGTGGCGCTGAATACAATGCGCGAGGCTTATCGCACTGACGCAGCCATGCGCAAGGAGATGGGCGTCAATGCGGTCAAGGGCGCCGCGCTGATTGCCAAGGTCATCGATGACGTGGAAGCAATGCCTGCCACGGACGAGCGCCGTTTTGAGTTGTACAGGATTATCCTCAAAGCCAAAGAGGACGTCGCGCTGGTGCGTTATGAAGTGCGTGGCTACACGGGCAACCCCAACAGCGCCACCGAACAGGCCGCCACCCGCCAGCTCGAAAATGCGCTCAAGAGCATCGAAACCCTTAACGGTGCTTTCGGCCCGAGCTATGCCGACACCATCAAGCAGCTGGAAACCGCGCTGATTGCTTACCGCCGTTCGGTGCAGAACTTCACCGCCAGTAATCAGGCCATTGGCAAGGCCGTGCAGGACACCATCGATCTGGGTGAAACCATTACCCGTCTGACTGACGAAATGTATGCCAGCCAGTTGGTCTCCCTGGGTGACGAAAGCGCCCAGTCCCGTATCCTGCAGTTGAGCTGCACTGCCTTGGCGATGCTGTTGGGGATTCTTGCGGCCATGATCATCACCCGCCAGATTACCCGGCCGTTGCAGGACACATTGGCGGTGGTCGATCGCATTGCGGCAGGCGACCTCACGCAAGGCACGGTCGTGACCCGTGGTGATGAACTGGGTGTTTTGCAGCAAGGTATCCAGCGCATGGGCACCACGTTGCGCGACTTGATCGGTGGTATCCGCGATGGCGTCACCCAAATCGCCAGTGCCGCCGAAGAGTTGTCGGCCGTCACCGAGCAGACCAGTGCCGGGGTCAATAGCCAGAAGACCGAGACCGACCAGGTGGCTACCGCCATGCAGGAAATGTCGGCCACCGTGCACGAAGTCGCGCGTAATGCCGAACAGGCTTGCACGGTCGCGTCAGAGGCTGATGCACAGGCCCGTATCGGCGACCAGGTGGTTGCGCAAGCCATCGTTCAGATCGAACGCTTGGCCAGCGAAGTCGGGCGTTCCGTCGACGCCATGGATGAGCTGGAACAAGAAAGCGCGCGCATCGGCAAGATCATGGACGTGATCAGGGCGGTGGCGGAGCAGACCAACTTGCTGGCCCTTAACGCCGCCATCGAGGCCGCCCGCGCGGGTGACGCCGGGCGCGGTTTTGCCGTGGTCGCCGACGAAGTGCGTGGGCTGGCCCAGCGTACCCAGCATTCCACCGAAGAGATCGAAAGCCTGGTGGCGGGCTTGCAGAACGGCACGCGCCAGGTGTCGAGTATCATGCGCAATAGCCGCGAACTGACCGACAGCAGCGTGGAATTGGCCGGCAAGGCCGGCATTTCCCTGGGCAACATCACCCAGGCGGTTTCGGGCATCCAGGCCATGAACCAGCAGATTGCCGCTGCTGCGGTGCAACAAAGCTCGGTGGCCGAAGAAATCAGCCGCAGTATCCTGAGTGTGCGCGATGTATCCGAACAGACCGCCTCGGCCAGCGAAGAAACCGCAGCCTCCAGCATCGAGCTGGCGCGCCTGGGTAACCAGTTGCAGCAACTGGTCAGTCACTTCAAAGTGTAAAAAACCGGTAAAAAAAAGCCCCGAACCAGTCGGGGCTTCAGATCGTCGGCTTTGCGGTTAGTTTTTATCCGGTCCGCAAGGGCCGCTTACTCGAGGCAAGCGTGTGAATCAGTGGAACTGTTCTTCTTCGGTGGAGCCGGTCAGTGCGGTCACCGACGAAGTGCCGCCCTGGATCACGGTGGTCATGTCGTCGAAGTAGCCGGTGCCCACTTCCTGCTGGTGAGCCACGAAGGTGTAACCCTTGGCTGCGTCAGCGAACTCTTGCTCTTGCAGCTTCACGTAGGCGGTCATGTCGTTGCGGGCGTAGTCGTGCGCCAGGTTGAACATGCTGTGCCACATGTTGTGGATGCCTGCCAGGGTAATGAACTGGTGCTTGTAGCCCATGGCGGACAGTTCGCGCTGGAACTTGGCGATGGTCGCGTCGTCCAGGTTCTTCTTCCAGTTGAAGGAAGGCGAGCAGTTGTACGACAGGATCTGGTCCGGGTATTCCTTCTTGATCGCTTCGGCGAAGCGACGGGCTTCGTCCAGGTCCGGCTTGGCGGTTTCGCACCAGATCAGGTCGGCGTACGGCGCATAGGCCAGGCCACGGGCGATGGCCTGGTCGAGGCCGGCGCGCACCTTGTAGAAGCCTTCCTGGGTGCGGGTACCGGTTACGAACGGCTGGTCGTACGGGTCGCAGTCGGAGGTCAGCAGGTCAGCGGCGTTGGCGTCGGTACGGGCCAGGATGATGGTCGGTACCCCGGCAACGTCGGCAGCCAGGCGGGCAGCGGTCAGCTTCTGCACGGCTTCCTGGGTTGGAACCAGCACCTTGCCGCCCATGTGGCCGCATTTCTTCACCGAGGCCAGTTGGTCTTCGAAGTGAACGCCGGCGGCGCCTGCCTCGATCATGCTCTTCATCAGCTCGTAGGCGTTCAGGACGCCACCGAAACCGGCTTCAGCGTCAGCCACGATCGGCGCGAAGTAGTCGATGTAGCCTTCGTCGCCCGGGTTCTTGCCGGCTTTCCACTGGATCTGGTCGGCGCGACGGAACGAGTTGTTGATGCGCTTGACCACGGTTGGAACCGAATCCACCGGGTACAGCGACTGGTCGGGGTACATCGACTCGGCGGAGTTGTTGTCCGCGGCCACTTGCCAGCCCGACAGGTAGATCGCCTGGATGCCGGCCTTGACTTGCTGCACAGCCTGGCCGCCGGTCAGGGCGCCCATGCAGTTGACGAAATCTTTCTCGGGACGGAAGGCTGGCTTGGCGCCCTGGGTCACCAGGTTCCAGAGCTTCTCGGCGCCCATTTTCGCAAGGGTGTGCTCAGGTTGAACCGAGCCACGCAGACGGACGACGTCAGCAGCGGAATAATTGCGCTTCACGCCTTTCCAGCGCGGGTTTTCAGCCCAGTCTTTTTCAAGGGCTGCAATTTGCTGTTCGCGTGTCAGTGCCATGGAGATAAACCTCGTCGCATAGGTCTTGGTGGAAAATTCCTGCTCCTGCCGACCAGGGGTTGGCGTACAAGTCGGTTCAGGCGGGGAGGCGACGGGATGAACGATGGGCTCGAGGGGAAAGTGAGCAGGTAGGGGCGAACTGCGGGCGCATTCGGGCGTCGTGGGCCTCCATACGAACTCAGAGTGATGCCGGGTTACCTAGTTACGCTTCCGTCCCTCGGGACAACTTCGTTCCAGTCGCAACCTCGTCAAACACACCTTGTGGGCGGTACAGACACGAATCGGCTCGCAGGGTAGTTGCAAGCGTCGACCCGAAGGCCCTTGCCAGGGCCCCTGATTAGCGGGAGCGAGGCCATCATGCCTTCGGTTTTTTTGCTCGTCAAACGTTTTGTAGTGCTTTTTTTATGGCACTACATCTTTGGTCTAATACGACTCATCAGTCAGTTTTTGGTGCTTCAGTTCAGGGTATCGACCTTGACCCGCAAAATCATGTCGTCGCGGCCCTGGGTCGAGTAGCTGCGGGTCAGGCCCTGTTTGTCGGCTTGAGTCTGGCGATTGACGCCGGCCAGGGTGATCCATTCGCCCAGGCGGCCACTGACGGTTGTGTCGGTACTCTGAACGTTCACTACATCGGGACGCTCCTGGCTCATGCGGTCACGATTGGTGCTGATGCTCAGATGAACGGTCTCGCCGGTGACGCTGGCCGTGACATAAAAACCCTGGGTGACGTTGCGGTATTCAGTCTGGCTCTGCATGCGGCCGTAGTTGTCGGTCTGGTTGCTAGTGAATGGCACGCTCTGGCCTACCTGGATCAGCGCCGGCTGGCCTTCACTGGCCTGCACCTGCTGTACGCCGCCGTCACGGCTGGCGGTGCTGCGGTTGATGATGCGGGTCTGGCTGGGGGCGGCGCCGTTGATCGAGTAACCCTGGTCGCCCTGCAGGTTGTTTTCGTTGGTGTCGACCGTAATCAGCAGGCGCTTGGGGGCGGTGTCCAATTGGGCGAGGAATTGCCGCAGTTCTTCGATCTTGCCGGGCTCGGCGTTGACGATTAGTTGGTTGCCGTAGGCGCTGACCTGGCCGTCCTTGCCGATGAAGTTCTGTGCCACCGGCAGCAGGTCGGCGCTGGTGCGGTAGTTCAGCGGCACGATTTGCGTGTCGGCCATGACCGACAGGCTGCAACCGAGCAGCAGGGTAACCAGGAAGGTGCGTAGAGGCATGTCCATTTCTCCGCGAGACAAAGGCTTGATATTGCCAGTTTGTCGGCCTGGGGTGGGGCAAGTTGAATGGTAGACGGCAAAACGCCCCGGCATCGGGGGATGGCGGGGCGTTTTGGATGTTGTGTGATGCCCTTGTGTGGCGAGGGAGCTTGCTCCCGCTGGGCTGCGCAGCAGCCCTGTTTTTTAGGGCCGCTTCGCGACCCAGCGGGAGCAAGCTCCCTCGCCACAAAGGCCATCATCTTGCTGGTAGGCGGGGGTTCAAGCCGAATGCCGCACCATGTCCACATGGGGAATCCCGGCTTCCAGGAACTCCTCGCTGACCACCGCAAACCCCAGCCGCTCATAGAACGGCGTGGCGTGCACCTGGGCGCTGAGCATCTGTTGCTGGAGCCCACGCTTCTCGGCTTCGGCGATCACGGCGTGCATCAGCGCATCGCCCACCTTCAGGCCGCGCCAGTCCTTGAGGACCGAGACACGACCGATATGGCCATCGGTCAACAGGCGGGCGGTGCCGATGGGAAAGTCACCTTCAAACGCCAGAAAATGCACCGCGCCCTGGTCGTCGGCATCCCATTCCAACTCAGGAGGAACGGACTGCTCGGCAATGAACACGGTCTCACGAATGCGCCGGATCTCGGCGTTATCCTTTTGCCAGTCTGCGACACGAACGTGAATTTTATTCATCGGCGAACCCCAGGCTGCCTTGCTTGACCAGCTCGCAAACCAGGCCGCGACCGTCTTCGTCGGCCAACCACGGACCGAGGTTCTCGATGTGCAGGGCGTCGGCGGCGCAGATCATTTTCAGCAGCTCGCGCAGCTTGCCTGGCAGGTAACGGCTCTGGCCGCTGGCGAACAGCAGCAGGTCGTCATCGACTTCCGACCAGGCCAGGCGCGCGCTCGGGTTGCGAATGATCACAGCGCCTTGTTCCAGGCTGGCCAGCAGGTCGTCTTCTTCCAGTTCCGGGCCTACCACCAGTTCCGGGTAACGCGGCTCGGTCATGAACTGGCCGAACCAGGTCAGCAGCAGGCGTTCGTCGCTCATGTGCTCGGCCAGCAAGCCCTTGAGGCGGTCGAGGGCGTCCTGCTGGATCTGATGCGGGTCGGCCACCGGGCGCGCATCGGCGTCGGTGTAGCGCTCTTCGTCCGGCAGGAACTGGCTGAGGAAGTCGGTGAAGTGGGTCAGCACTTCGGCGGCGCTCGGTGCGCGGAAACCCACCGAGTAGGTCATGCAGTCGTCCACGGCCACGCCACAGTGCGCCAGGCGCGGCGGCAGGTAGAGCATGTCGCCTGGTTCCAGGGTCCACTCATCAGTGGCTTCGAATTCAGCGAGGATGCGCAGGTCGGCATGCTGCAGCAGCGGGCTTTCGGAGTCGCACATCTGGCCGATCTTCCAGTTGCGCTGGCCATGGCCCTGCAGCAGGAACACGTCATAGTTATCGAAATGCGGACCCACGCTGCCACCCGGTGCGGCGAAGCTGATCATCACATCGTCGATGCGCCAGCTCGGCAGGAAGCGGAAGTTCTCCAGCAGCTCGCTGACTTCCGGTACGAACTGATCGACCGCCTGTACCAGCAGGGTCCACTCGCGCTCTGGCAGCTTGCTGAATTCGTCTTCGGCGAACGGGCCGCGACGCAATTCCCAGGGGCGCTCGCCGTGTTCGATCACCAGGCGCGATTCGACTTCTTCTTCCAGGGCCAGGCCGGCCAGTTCATCGGCATCGATCGGGCTTTGGAAGTCAGGAATTGCCTGACGGATCAGCAGGGGTTTTTTCTGCCAGTAGTCGCGCAGGAACTCCCGTGCCGTGATGCCGCCCAGGAGTTGCAGAGGAATATCAGGATTCATGTGTAACCTATTGAAAAAATATACTTTTCAGACGCGAATAAAAACGCCCGGCGCGGCCGGGCGTCTCAAAGGTAAAGCCGTGGATCAGATGCGCTTGGCTTGTGCCGCCGCGTTGCCGATGTAGCTGGCCGGCGTGAGCTTCTTCAGCTCCGCCTTGGCCTCGGCAGGCATGTCCAGGCCATCGATGAAAGTCTGCAACGCTTCAGGGCTGATGCCCTTGCCACGGGTCAGCTCTTTCAGCTTTTCATACGGGTTTTCGATGTTGTAGCGACGCATGACGGTCTGGATCGGCTCGGCGAGAACTTCCCAGCAGGCGTCCAGGTCGGCAGCGATTTTCTGCTCGTTCAGTTCCAGCTTGCTGATGCCCTTGAGGCTGGCTTCGTAGGCAATGACGCTGTGGGCAAAACCCACGCCCAGGTTGCGCAGCACGGTGGAGTCGGTCAGGTCGCGCTGCCAGCGGGAGATCGGCAGTTTGCTCGCCAGGTGCTGGAACAGCGCGTTGGCGATGCCCAGGTTGCCTTCGGAGTTTTCGAAGTCGATCGGGTTGACCTTGTGCGGCATGGTCGAAGAGCCGATTTCGCCGGCGATGGTGCGCTGCTTGAAGTAACCCAGGGAGATGTAGCCCCAGATGTCACGGTCGAAGTCGATCAGGATGGTGTTGAAGCGCGCGATGGCATCGAACAGTTCGGCGATGTAGTCGTGCGGTTCGATCTGGGTGGTGTAGGGGTTGAAGCTCAGGCCTAGTTCGTCTTCGATGAAGGCGCGGGCGTTGGCTTCCCAGTCGATGTCCGGGTAGGCCGACAGGTGGGCGTTGTAGTTGCCCACGGCGCCGTTGATCTTGCCCAGCAACGGCACGGCGGCCACCTGGGCGATCTGGCGCTCCAGGCGGTAGACCACGTTCGCCAGTTCCTTGCCCAGGGTGGTCGGCGAAGCCGGTTGACCGTGGGTGCGCGACAGCATCGGCACGTCGGCGAAGCGGATCGCCAGTTCGCGGATGGCCTGGGCGGTCTGGCGCATCAGGGGCAGCATCACCTCATCACGGCCTTCGCGCAGCATCAGGGCGTGGGACAGGTTGTTGATGTCCTCGCTGGTGCAGGCGAAGTGGATGAACTCGCTGACGTTGGCCAGTTCCGGCAGCTTGGCCGCTTGCTCCTTGAGCAGGTATTCGATGGCCTTGACGTCGTGGTTGGTGGTGCGCTCGATCTCTTTGACGCGCTCGGCGTGCTCCAGCACAAAATTTTCTGCCAGGGTGTTCAGCACCGCGTTGGCTTCGGCGGAAAACGCCGGGACTTCGCTGATGGCAGGGTGGGCGGCCAGGCGCTGGAGCCAGCGCACTTCAACCAGGACGCGGGCACGGATCAGGCCGTACTCGCTGAAAATCGGGCGCAGGGCCTGGGTTTTGCCGGCGTAGCGGCCGTCAACAGGGGAAACCGCAGTGAGCGAAGAGAGCTGCATGGGGTGTTCTCGGACAGTCGGGCAACGAAATGGGGCGCGTATCATACATGAAATCTTGCGCCGGTCCGTCGCCAACTGACCGGCGTATTACGCGTAACGAGACACTATTTATTACTTGTGGCGAGGGAGCTTGCTCCCGCTGGGCTGCGTAGCAGCCCCTCTTGAGTCCGGGTTGCCCGGATTCAGGGCCGCTTCGCGCCCCAGCGGGAGCAAGCTCCCTCGCCACAAAAAAACGGGCTGAGGCGACTTATTCGTTGCGCATCAACGGGTAAAGCTCTTTAAGCAATTTGCGCCGGCTGACCACCAGTTGCCAGCGATGGCCGCCCAGCTGCCGCCACAACCGTGCCGAGCGGATACCGGCCAGCAACAGGGCGCGGATTTTCGAGGCATTGCTCGGTTGCTGCAGGTTGCGCATGTCGCCATGCACCTGGATGCGTTGGCGCAGGGTACTCAGGGTGTCCTGGTACAGCGCGCCGCAGGCCGCGACGACGTTTTCGTGGGACGGGCCGAAGTGCTCGACCTGGGACTGGATCTGCGGCAAGCGTTTGCCGATGGTCTCCAGTAGGTCGTCGCGCTTGGCCAGCTGGCGCTCAAGGCCCAGCATCGACAGGGCATAACGCAGCGGTTCGCGTTGCAGGGCGCTGGGATCGCGCTCCAGGGCGCCGATCAGTGCACGATAGCCTTCGCGCAGGTTCAAGTCGTCGCCGCCGTAGACTTCCAGGGTGTCCTTGGGGTCGCGAACCAGCAGGCTGCCGAGCATGCAGGCCACGCCCGCTTCGGTGGCCTGGCCGGTCTTGGCGATCCTGTCCACCAGCACGGCGGCAAGAAACACACCGCCCAATGCCGTCAGTTGTTCCTGGATGGGGCTCATGCCTTGCTGCTCCAGGGTTCTGCGACTTCGATCACGCCGCCGCCCAGGCAGATTTCGCCGTCATAGAACACCACGGACTGGCCGGGCGTGACCGCCCGCTGCGGGTCATCGAAGGTGGCTCGGTAGCCCGTGGCGGTTTTTTCCAGGGTGCAGGGCTGGTCGCTCTGGCGGTAGCGAACCTTGGCCGTCAGGCGGCGTGGTTCGCTGAGGTCGATCGGGTTGACCCAATAGATGTCGGAGGCGAGCAGGGCGCGGGAAAACAACCAGGGATGGTCGTTGCCTTGGCCGACGATCAGCTCATTGTGCTCCAGGTCCTTGACCAGCACGTACCACGGCTCTTCCCCGGCGTCCTTCAGGCCGCCGATGCCCAGGCCCTGGCGCTGGCCGATGGTGTGGTACATCAGGCCATGGTGGCGGCCGATGACTTCGCCTTCGGTCGTCTTGATCTCGCCCGGTTGGGCCGGCAGGTATTGCTTGAGGAAGTCGCTGAAACGGCGCTCACCGATAAAGCAGATCCCGGTGGAGTCTTTTTTCTTGGCGGTGGCGAGCTGGTGTTTTTCGGCGATCGCGCGCACTTCGGGCTTTTCCAGTTCGCCTACCGGGAACAGGGTCTTGGCGATCTGCTCGCCGCCGACGGCATGCAGGAAGTAACTCTGGTCCTTGTTCGGGTCCAGGCCCTTGAGCAATTCGGTGCGGCCGTCGATGTCGCGGCGGCGCACGTAGTGGCCGGTGGCAATCAGGTCGGCGCCGAGCATCATGGCGTAGTCGAGGAACGCCTTGAACTTGATTTCGCGGTTGCAGAGGATGTCCGGGTTCGGCGTGCGACCGGCCTTGTATTCGGCCAGGAAGTGCTCGAACACGTTGTCCCAGTACTCGGCGGCGAAGTTGGCGGTGTGCAGCTTGATGCCGATCTTGTCGCACACCGCCTGGGCGTCCGCCAGGTCGTCCATGGCGGTGCAGTACTCGGTGCCGTCGTCTTCTTCCCAGTTCTTCATGAACAGGCCTTCCACCTCATAACCCTGCTCGATCAGCAGAAGGGCGGAAACGGAAGAGTCCACGCCGCCGGACATGCCGACAATGACGCGCTTCTTGGATGTGTCAGAAGGAGCTGGATCACGCATAGGAGTTCAATGAGTGTCTTGAAAAAGGACGCGATTCTATCAGGCCCGGGCGCACAAGGCTAAAGAGAAGGACGGATCAGCGTCAGACTGTGGCAGTGGCCGGCCAGATAATCGTCGATGCAGCGGATGATCAGCTCGCTGCGCCAGCGGTCGCGTTGCTCCAGCAGTTCGTCCCGGCTTAGCCATTTGGCGCCGAGGATACCGTCGTCCAGTTGATAGTCAGGGCGATGATTCAAGGCCTTGGCGGCGAAACAGACTCGCTGGTAGGTCACGCCGTTGCTGGGGGCGGTGTACAGGTAAATGCCCACCACGCTCGTGGGTTCGACGTCCCAGCCGGTTTCTTCCAGGGTTTCGCGCACGGCGGCTTCGATCAGTGTTTCGTCCGGGTCCAGGTGGCCGGCGGGCTGGTTGAGCACCGCGCGTCCACCCTTGGATTCTTCCACCATGAGGAAGCGACCGTTGTCTTCGACGATGGTGGCGACGGTGATGTGGGGTTGCCAGTTCATGGGAGTCCTTATCTTGAAATTGGAATGCAGGCCGCTGTGGGGCAGAGCTTGCTCGCAATAGCAACGGGTTGCTCGATACTAAACGAATGATGAATCGCCGTCCCGAGCAAACTCCCATGCAGGTGATTGAGTCCTCCTGTCAGTGGCTGGGATGTAAGTTCAATTGCCCTTCGGGGTTCTAAGCAAAGTATGTCTATCCTCACAGGGCGATGCATATTGCATTCGGATAGTATTTGTCGAGGTAAGGGAAGTCCCGTATGTCACAAAGTTTGCCTGCGCCTGTAAATGATTTTATTGTAATGGTCACCTGTTTTTTTGAAGTGTCGTGGTTGAATTCGATGACGGCAGTTGCGTCCGAAAACCCGTCTTCTATCGTCAGGTTCGTTACGCCAGGCGGATAGCTTTTGTCCGGTGTCAGGTAGAGGTCGGTAGACATCGTCCCTACGAGTTTGTCGATTTTGTGCATTTCTCCCGGTGGGTACTCTTGGTATACATCGCAGCCTGAAAGATAGAGCGTGACGTTACCTAAAGATGAAAATCTGTCCGTGGGGTTGATAACGACTTGTAAGACCTTTTCTTTCGGGGTAGTAAGCGCGGGGCTGGTTGAGGAATGTTTGATGACCTGGTCGTTGATTTGCACATCGGGCCATTCGGCCTTATCTGTCTGTTGGTCGAATTTTTTACCGGGTATGTGCATTTCGAGCTGAATTAACCCTGGAAAGTCCTCGAAGACAATAGAGGGGGCTCTGACGCTTGCGCCAGGTGAGTTGGTTGAGTAGATAACTTGATTTCCGAATTTGTTTAAATTGAATGTGTATGTGGCATCTGGGCTTGTAAAGGTTAGTTGTTGTGTGGTGGGGGTGTAGTTGTATATCTGTCCAAAGCGATTGGGGCGGATGTCTGTAGAGCAGCGTATGGCGTAACGGTCGGGAAATTCCTCTATTTTAGGGTATTCAAAAGGCTCATCAGCGCCCTCTCTCCTAAATAGGGTGGGGGAGCCTCGCAGTTGTTGAAAGTCTAAATTTCCAATTGTGAAGGGTATTTGAGCGTTCATAATTGCTTGCGCAGTCTTTTTCATGGTGTATTTCCTCAGTTTATGAGTCTGGTAGTGAGTTTATAAGTGCGTATTTTTCGCTGAAAACTCAAACTATCCAAAAGGGTTGTTATCGCTACGTAGCCGATTTCAGCAATCCAGTTTTCGCTCACTTGAGGTCGATACACCTGCTGGCAATCAGAATGACGCCTGATCTGACTCTCTCTCGTTCTCTTGCCGAGACATCTCGCATCCACGAAGGTTGAAAAGGTGTAGGGGTCACACCGGTCGTTCAGCGCTCGCGGTTTACTTCATGCACCTTCAGTGAAGAGGGCGTACTTAGAACGATGCTTTTAAGGCTAGGCTGTCTGATTGTACTGTCAAGGTAAGCCTGGGCAGCCAATGGGGTGGGGCAAGATAGGTTGGGGAGCGCTTGGTATGCCTGGAAACACAAACCCCGGCACAAGGCCGGGGTTCGTGGTGTTCCCTTACAACCTTACACCAGCGCGGCAATCGCTGCGTTGAAGGTGTTGCTCGGGCGCATGGCCTTGCTGGTCAGCTCCGGGTTGGCGAAGTAGTAGCCGCCGATGTCCACGGGCTTGCCCTGGACGGCGTTGAGCTCGGCAACGATTTTTTCTTCGTTGTCGGTCAATGTCTTGGCCAGGGAAGCGAACTGAGCCTTGAGGGCTGCGTCGTCATCCTGGGCGGCCAGAGCCTGGGCCCAGAACAGGGTCAGGTAGAAGTGGCTGCCACGGTTGTCGATGCCGCCGACCTTGCGCGAAGGCGACTTGTTGCGGTCCAGGAACTCACCGGTAGCCTGGTCCAGGGTCTTGGCCAGCACCAGTGCTTTCGGGTTGTTGTAGGTCACGCCCAGGTGCTCGAGGGAGGCGGCCAGGGCCAGGAACTCGCCCAGGGAATCCCAGCGCAGGAAGTTTTCTTCCAGCAATTGCTGCACGTGCTTGGGGGCCGAGCCGCCAGCGCCGGTTTCGAACAGGCCACCGCCGTTCATCAGCGGCACGATCGACAGCATCTTGGCGCTGGTGCCCAGTTCCATGATCGGGAACAGGTCGGTCAGGTAGTCGCGCAGTACGTTGCCAGTCACCGAGATGGTGTCCTTGCCTTCGCGGGTGCGGGCCAGGGTGAACTTCATCGCGTCGACCGGCGCCATGATGCGGATGTCCAGGCCGGCAGTGTCGTAGTCCTTCAGGTAGGTCTGGACTTTCTCGATCACGACGCCGTCATGGGCGCGCATCGGGTCCAGCCAGAAGATTGCCGGCGTGTCGCTGGCGCGGGCACGGTTGACGGCCAGCTTGACCCAATCCTGGATCGGCGCGTCCTTGGTCTGGCACATGCGGAAGATGTCACCAGCTTCGACGCTTTGCTCCAGCAGGGTGCGGCCGTTGCTGTCCGAAACACGGACCACGCCGTCGACCTTGATCTGGAAGGTCTTGTCGTGGGAGCCGTACTCTTCGGCTTTCTTGGCCATCAGGCCAACGTTCGGCACGCTGCCCATGGTGGTTGGGTCGAAGGCGCCGTGTTGCTTGCAGTCTTCGATCACCGCCTGGTAGATGGTGGCGTAGCAGCGATCCGGGATCACGGCCTTGGTGTCGTGCAGTTGGCCGTCGGTGCCCCACATCTTGCCGGAGTCACGGATCATGGCCGGCATCGAGGCGTCGACGATGACGTCGCTCGGCACGTGCAGGTTGGTGATGCCTTTATCGGAGTTGACCATCGCCAGGGATGGGCGCGCCGCGTAGACCGCCTGGATGTCGGCTTCGATCTGCGCCTGTTGCTCGGCCGGCAGGGCCTTGATGCGGGCGTACAGGTCGCCGATGCCGTTGTTCAGGTTGAAGCCGATCTGCTCCAGCACTTGTGCGTGCTTGGCCAGGGCATCTTTATAGAACTCGGCAACGATCTGGCCGAACATGATCGGGTCGGAGACCTTCATCATGGTGGCCTTGAGGTGAACCGACAGCAGGACGCCTTTTTGCTTGGCGTCTTCGATTTCAGCGGCGATGAAGTCGCGCAGGGCGTTTTTGCTCATCACGGCGCAGTCGAGGATCTCACCGGCTTGTACGGTGGTTTTTTCTTTCAGGACAGTGGCAGTGCCGTCCTGGGCGATCAGCTCGATTTTCACGCTGCCCGCGGCGTCGATCAGGGCGGCTTTTTCGCTGCCGTAGAAATCGCCGGTGCTCATGTGGGCCACGTGGGATTTGGAGTCGGCTGCCCAGGCGCCCATCTTGTGCGGGTGCTTGCGGGCGTAGTTCTTGACCGACAGCGGTGCGCGGCGGTCGGAGTTGCCTTCGCGCAGGACCGGGTTCACGGCGCTGCCCTTGACCTTGTCGTAGCGGGCGCGAGCGTCTTTCTCGGCATCGGTGGTCACGGTTTCCGGATAGTCCGGCAGTGCGTAGCCCTGGGCCTGCAATTCCTTGATCGCGGCCTGCAGTTGCGGCACCGAGGCGCTGATGTTCGGCAGCTTGATGATGTTGGCTTCAGGCGTGACGGCCAGGTCGCCCAATTCGGCGAGGTGGTCGGCTACGGCTTTGTCACCCAGTTGCTCGGGGAAGCTGGCCAGGATGCGCCCTGCGAGGGAGATATCGCGGGTTTCCACGGCGATATCGGCCGAAGCGGTAAAGGCTTCGACGATCGGCAGCAGCGAATAGGTGGCGAGGGCGGGCGCTTCGTCGGTGAAGGTATAGATGATCTTCGAGCGGGTGGGCATATTCGGATTAACTCTCTTCTTTGCTAAAGCATGCGCAGAAACTCGAGGGCGCCGGGTAAGCGCGTTCGTTCAAAGTCATCCGTGAACCGAATGTCGAGGTTTCTTCGCGGTGATGTTGGGTGCATCAGTCGAGCGTCAAGCGGTTGGGCCGCGGTAACGGTCCGGCTTTTAAACTGGCGGAAAAGTCCTGTGATAGAGCGCTCAGCCAGCGTGACCCTGTGGTCAGCGGCGGCATTATACATAGGTAGCTGGCAATCTGCCGATGGTTCATAGACTTCCGTACACGTCCATTGGTCTAAACGTCGCAGTACCCAAGGAGCGGGCTATGCTCATGTTTGGCGCTTTTCCCTTGGTTTTCAGGGTTGTACACCGCGAACTGCAACGCTTTACCCCGGATGAGCCTAACGTAGGGTTTGCGTGCCGATTCAAGTGGGGTACGCTCGAACGCAGCCAGATGTTCAATCCAAGCAATGGAGTTCAGCATGGGGTATCAAAAGATTCAGGTTCCAGCCGTCGGTGACAAAATCACCGTCAATGCAGACCATTCTCTTAATGTTCCCGACAACCCGATCATCCCCTTCATCGAAGGCGACGGCATTGGCGTCGATATCAGTCCGGTCATGATCAAGGTTGTGGACGCTGCGGTTCAGAAGGCCTATGGCGGCAAGCGCAAGATTTCCTGGATGGAAGTCTATGCCGGTGAGAAAGCGACTCAAGTCTACGACCAGGACACCTGGCTGCCCCAGGAAACCCTGGACGCGGTCAAGGATTACGTGGTTTCCATCAAGGGTCCGCTGACCACGCCGGTGGGTGGTGGTATCCGTTCGCTGAACGTGGCCCTGCGCCAGCAGCTCGACCTGTACGTGTGCCTGCGTCCGGTGCGTTGGTTCGAAGGCGTGCCAAGCCCTGTCAAGAAGCCTGGCGACGTGGACATGACGATCTTCCGCGAGAACTCCGAGGACATCTACGCTGGCATCGAGTGGAAGGCCGGTTCGGCCGAAGCGACCAAGGTCATCAAGTTCCTGAAAGAAGAAATGGGTGTGACCAAGATCCGTTTCGACGAGGACTGCGGCATCGGCGTCAAGCCGGTTTCCAAGCAGGGCACCAAGCGCCTGGCCCGCAAGGCCTTGCAGTATGTTGTCGACAATGACCGCGACTCGCTGACCATCGTGCATAAAGGCAACATCATGAAGTTCACCGAAGGTGCCTTCAAGGAATGGGCCTACGAAGTGGCGGCCGAGGAGTTTGGCGCGACCTTGCTCGACGGCGGGCCGTGGATGCAGTTCAAGAACCCGAAGACCGGCAAGAATGTCATCGTCAAGGACGCCATCGCCGATGCGATGTTGCAGCAGATCCTGCTGCGTCCGGCCGAATATGACGTAATTGCGACCTTGAACCTGAACGGTGACTACCTGTCCGACGCCCTGGCGGCGGAAGTGGGCGGTATCGGTATTGCGCCGGGCGCCAACCTGTCCGACACCGTGGCCATGTTCGAAGCCACCCACGGTACCGCGCCCAAGTATGCCGGAAAGGACCAGGTCAACCCGGGGTCGTTGATCCTGTCGGCGGAAATGATGCTGCGCCACATGGGTTGGACCGAAGCGGCCGACCTGATCATCAAGGGCACCAATGGCGCGATTTCGGCCAAGACCGTGACCTATGACTTCGAACGTCTGATGGAGGGCGCCAAGCTGGTGTCGTCCTCGGGCTTCGGCGATGCCCTGATCTCGCACATGTAAGCGGATCGGCGCTCAGCGCGAATGCCCGGCTCGAGTGATCGAGCCGGGCATTTTCACTTGTCCGGTGCAGCGACCGGTCAATGGGTCTCGGTGACCCTGACCTGGACAGGGGCGGGCTTTTCTTCGGTGGTGACAACCTTGATGTTGACCGCGTGCAGGCCCTTGGGTCCCTGGATGACGTCGAACGTCACAGGCTGTCCGGCCTTCAGGGTTTTATAGCCTTCCATGTTGATGGCCGAGTAATGGGCGAAAAGGTCTTCATCATCCCTGCCGGCCGCGATAATGAAACCGTAGCCCTTGGCATTGTTGAACCATTTCACCTTGCCATTCATCTTGACGACCGACATAACCCATTTCCCTCTGCAACGCACTCCATCACTGGAGTATCATCCAGTCCATCCGCAGGCTAATCTTGAAGTAAGGATAGATTCCACGGACCTTTTTAACCCACGATGGGCTCTATTGGTTGTAACACCGTTTTGCCGATAGTCAAGGTGGCCGGGTGGTCGTGGTTGAAATCGCCCACAAGCGCCCCCATCACTGTATTCGCCAACTAAACGAACCTTTCTTTCCATGCATGCAGTCAGCCAGATTCGACTAACATTCAATCAGGATCGCCCGGATCTACACGACGACGATTCCGCAGGCATTGCTGTTCAGGAGGCAAAGCCTGCATTACAGGCGCCACCGATGTACAAGGTGGTTTTGTTCAACGATGACTACACACCGATGGATTTCGTCGTCGAAGTGCTCGAGGTGTTTTTTAACCTGAATCGCGAGCTGGCGACCAAGGTCATGCTGGCCGTCCATACAGAGGGACGGGCAGTATGTGGAGTGTTTACCCGCGACATCGCCGAGACGAAGGCCATGCAGGTCAACCAATACGCCCGGGAAAGCCAGCATCCGCTACTCTGTGAAATCGAGAAGGACGGTTAACGCCGACCACTTGGGTATGAGGTGAAGCTATGTTAAACCGCGAGCTCGAAGTCACCCTCAATCTTGCCTTCAAGGAGGCTCGTTCGAAGCGTCATGAATTCATGACCGTCGAACACCTGCTGCTGGCCCTATTGGATAACGAGGCTGCCGCCACCGTTTTGCGTGCCTGCGGCGCGAACCTCGATAAACTCAAGCATGATCTGCAGGAGTTCATCGACTCCACCACGCCACTGATCCCCGTTCATGACGAGGATCGCGAAACCCAGCCAACCCTGGGCTTCCAGCGTGTCCTGCAGCGTGCTGTCTTCCATGTACAGAGCTCGGGCAAGCGTGAAGTCACCGGCGCCAACGTGCTGGTTGCCATCTTCAGCGAGCAGGAAAGCCAGGCGGTGTTCCTGCTCAAGCAGCAGAGCGTTGCGCGTATCGATGTCGTCAACTACATCGCCCATGGCATCTCCAAGGTGCCGGGGCATGGCGATCATTCCGAGGGTGAGCAGGATATGCAGGACGACGAGGGCGGTGAGTCTTCTTCTTCAGGCAACCCATTGGATGCCTATGCCAGCAACCTGAACGAACTGGCACGCCAGGGGCGCATTGACCCGCTGGTCGGGCGCGAAGCGGAAGTCGAGCGTGTTGCCCAGATCCTGGCTCGGCGTCGCAAGAACAACCCATTGCTGGTGGGCGAGGCGGGCGTGGGCAAGACCGCCATCGCCGAAGGCCTGGCCAAGCGCATCGTTGACGACCAGGTGCCGGACCTGCTGGCCAACAGCGTGGTGTATTCCCTCGACCTGGGTGCCTTGCTGGCCGGTACCAAGTACCGCGGTGACTTCGAGAAACGCTTCAAGGCGTTGCTCGGCGAGTTGAAAAAACGTCCGCAAGCGATCCTGTTCATCGACGAAATCCACACCATTATTGGTGCCGGGGCGGCGTCGGGTGGGGTCATGGATGCGTCGAACCTGCTCAAGCCATTGCTGTCGTCGGGTGATATTCGTTGCATCGGCTCGACCACGTTCCAGGAATTTCGCGGGATCTTCGAGAAAGACCGTGCCCTGGCCCGGCGTTTCCAGAAGGTCGATGTGTCGGAGCCTTCGGTGGAGGACACCATTGGTATCCTGCGCGGCCTGAAAGGGCGTTTCGAGCTGCACCACAACATCGAATACAGCGATGAAGCCCTGCGCGCGGCGGCTGAGCTGGCCTCGCGTTACATCAACGACCGGCACATGCCGGACAAGGCCATCGACGTCATCGACGAGGCGGGTGCCTACCAGCGCCTGCAACCGTTGGAGAAGCGCGTCAAGCGCATCGAAGTGCCTCAGGTCGAGGATATCGTGGCGAAAATCGCGCGTATTCCGCCTAAGCACGTCACCAGTTCCGACAAGGAGTTGCTGCGTAACCTGGAGCGTGACCTGAAGCTGACGGTGTTCGGCCAGGATGCGGCCATCGACTCGCTGTCGACCGCCATCAAGCTGTCCCGCGCCGGTCTCAAATCGCCGGACAAGCCCGTGGGTTCGTTCCTGTTCGCCGGTCCTACCGGCGTCGGCAAGACTGAGGCCGCGCGGCAACTGGCCAAGGCAATGGGTATCGAGCTGGTTCGCTTCGACATGTCCGAGTACATGGAGCGCCACACCGTATCGCGTCTGATCGGTGCGCCTCCAGGCTATGTCGGTTTCGACCAGGGCGGCCTGCTGACCGAAGCCATCACCAAGCAGCCACACTGCGTATTGTTGCTCGACGAAATCGAGAAGGCGCATCCGGAAGTCTTCAACCTGCTCCTGCAGGTCATGGACCACGGCACGCTGACCGATAACAACGGGCGCAAGGCGGACTTCCGCAACGTGATCATCATCATGACCACGAACGCCGGGGCCGAAACTGCGGCTCGCGCTTCGATCGGTTTCACCCATCAGGACCACTCGTCCGATGCGATGGAAGTGATCAAGAAGAGCTTTACGCCTGAATTCCGCAACCGCCTGGATACCATTATCCAGTTTGGTCGCCTCAGCCATGAAGTCATCAAGAGCGTGGTGGACAAGTTCCTTACCGAACTTCAGGCGCAACTCGAAGACAAGCGTGTCTTGTTGGAAGTCACCGATGCGGCCCGCAGTTGGCTGGCAGAAGGTGGTTACGATGTGACGATGGGCGCGCGGCCGATGGCTCGCTTGATCCAGGACAAGATCAAGCGTCCGCTGGCCGAGGAAATCCTCTTTGGCGAACTGGCCGAGCATGGCGGTGTGGTGCACATCGACATCAAGGACGGCGAACTGACCTTCGACTTCGAAACCACGGCCGAAATGGCCTGATCGACCCGCAACAAAGCAAAAGGCGCCGAAAGGCGCCTTTTTGCTGTGTATGGGATCATTCCCACGCTCCGCGTGGGAATGCCTCAACGGACGCTCCGCGTTCGGCTTTTGGGACGCAGAGCGTCCCTGGCTGCATTCCCACGCAGAGCGTGGGAATGATCCGCGTTGCGCGCAAACAAAAACGCCCGGCATCAGCCGGGCGTTTTGTATTGACTTGTTAGCGAGCGCGGTAAGTGATGCGCCCTTTGCTCAAGTCATAGGGCGTCAGCTCGACGCGCACTTTGTCACCGGTAAGAATACGAATGTAGTTCTTGCGCATCTTGCCGGAGATATGCGCGGTTACGACGTGCCCATTTTCCAACTCCACACGAAACATGGTGTTGGGCAGGGTGTCGACGACAGTGCCTTCCATTTCGAAGCTGTCTTCTTTCGACATGCAGTAAAGCCCTCGGTATCCAGTGAATGGCCCGGTGCAACTGCGCCAGGCAAAAGCGGCGTGCATTGTGCCCGAAAAAGGGGGGGCAAGCCAAGGGGTTCTAGCTTTATAAGCCGAAGGGGTTTAACTCAGGACAACCCACCGCTGGTTAATCAGCAGTTCAATGGGGCGATATTGGGTCTTGTAGTTCATTTTCTTGCAGTTCTTGATCCAGTAGCCCAGGTACACCGCTTCCAGGCCCAGGCGCCGGGCTTCGTTGATTTGCCAGAGGATGGCAAACCGTCCCAGGCTGCGCCGTTCTTCGTCCGGCTCGTAGAAGGTGTACACCGCCGAAAGTCCATTGGGCAGCAGGTCCGTGACGGCGATGGCGACCAGGCGCCCGTCCAGTCGGAACTCGTAGAAGCGGGAAAACGGCAGGTCGCGCACCAGGAAGGTCGAGAACTGATCCCGACTGGGTGGGTACATGTCGCCATCGGCATGGCGTTGTTCAATGTAGCGCTGGTACAGGTCGAAATATTCTTCGGTGAACTGCGGCTTGGCCGGGCGGACCTGAAGATCGGCGTTGCGCTTGAAAATGCGTTTCTGCTGACGGTTGGGCAAAAATTGCGTCACAGGGATGCGCGCCGGGACGCAGGCGTTGCAATGCTGGCAATGGGGCCGGTAGAGGTGGTCGCCGCTACGACGAAAGCCCATTTCCGACAGGTCTGCGTAGACATGCACATCCATGGGCTGGCTGGGGTCGAGGAACAGCGTCGTGGCCTGCTCCTCCGGCAGATAACTGCAAGAGTGGGGCTGAGTGGCATAGAACTTCAAGCGCGCCAACTCGGTCATGATCAACCCTCGGATAAGCTTTTAGATTTAAGTGTAAGCCACGCGCGCGAATGTCGCTCAGCAAACCCAGGTTGCGTGGTTGGGTTGATCCAGATGGGCCTTGAGATAGCCAGCAAACTCAGTCCGTGGAATCGAGCGGGCGCCCAGGCTGTGCAGATGCTCGGTGGGCATCTGGCAGTCGATCAGCACGAAACCGGCGGCCTTGAGGTGTTGGACCAGCCTCGCGAAGCCGAATTTCGACGCATTGTCGGCTCGGCTGAACATCGACTCGCCAAAAAACAGCTGGCCCATGGCCAAGCCATACAGGCCGCCCACCAGCGCCCCTTTGTCCCACACTTCCACCGAATGGGCGAAACCGCGTCGGTGCAGTTCCAGATAGGCGGTTTGCATGGCGTCGGTGATCCAGGTGCCCTCGGCATAGTCCCGCGGCGCCGCGCAGGCCTGGATGACTGCGGCAAAATCCCGATCGAACGTCACTTCATAGCGCTGCTTGCGCAGCAGTTTGCCCAGGCTGCGGGATATGTGCAGTTCGTCGGGAAACAGCACCGTGCGCGGGTCTGGCGACCACCAGAGGATCGGCTGCCCCTCGGAAAACCATGGGAAGCAACCATGGCGATACGCCTGGACCAACCTGTCGGCGGATAGATCGCCGCCGGCGGCCAATAACCCGTTGGGGTCGTGCATGGCTTTTGCCAGGGGCGGGAACTCGAAGCTGTTGCGTTGTAACCAGGTCAGCATTGGTATCCGGCTTAGTAGAAGGGGAGGGCGGCTGGTGGCGGGCTTCGCCCATCCGCGAGCGCCCGCCTGGAAGGTTAACCGTCAAACGGCAGGGATGTCATCGAGATACTTCTCAGCGTCGAGTGCGGCCATGCAGCCGGCACCGGCTGAGGTAATTGCCTGGCGATAGACGTGGTCGGCCACATCGCCGGCGGCGAACACGCCCTCGATATCGGTTGCGGTGGCGTTGCCTTCGCTGCCGCCGCGTACGAACAGGTAGCCGTCACGCATCTTCAACTGGCCCTGGAATAGCTCGGTATTGGGTTTATGGCCGATAGCAATGAATACGCCGGCCAGGGGCAAGGTGCTGGTTGCGCCGGTCTCGCTGTGGCGCAGGCGCGCGCCAGTCACGCCGCTGGCGTCGCCCAGGACTTCATTCAGGTTCTGGTTCCAATGCAGCTTGATATTGCCGCAGGCGGCCTTTTCGAAGAGTTTGTCCTGCAGGATTTTCTCTGAGCGCAGCTTGTCGCGACGGTGGATCAGGTGCACTTCCCTGGCGATGTTCGACAGGTACAAGGCTTCCTCGACCGCCGTGTTACCGCCGCCAACCACGGCCACCACCTGGTTTCGATAGAAAAAACCATCGCAGGTTGCACAGGCCGAAACGCCTTTGCCGGCGAAGGTCTCTTCCGAGGGCAGGCCCAGGTATTGCGCGGAAGCGCCGGTGGCAATGATCAGTGCATCGCAGGTGTAGGTGCCGCTGTCGCCGATCAGCTCGAAGGGGCGCTGTTGCAACTTGGCGGTGTGAATATGGTCGTAGACGATCTGCGTGTCGAAGCGCTCGGCGTGCCGTTGCATGCGTTCCATCAGTACCGGGCCCGTCAGGCCTTCGACGTCGCCGGGCCAGTTGTCGACTTCCACCGTGGTGGTGAGCTGGCCACCGGCCTGCAGGCCGGTAATGACAACGGGTTTGAGGTTGGCGCGGGCAGCATAGACGGCAGCGCTGTACCCCGCAGGGCCCGAACCGAGAATGATCAGGCGTGAATGCTTCACTTCGCTCATAAAAAACACCTCATAAGCCTTTGTCACAAAAGAGAATGCATGGTCCAATTGGCGCGTGTATACCCTGTATTCGGCTATGCTGTCAGGCAATGCCTTGGCGCGGACAAAACCGTACAATGCTTGAGTTTTGAACGCAGGATGGGCTAAAGATCAAAATCTTCGGCAACGCCTGCGGTTTTCTGGATGCACCCCACAGTGGTAAAAGTAGTACCGGTTGTGCACATTCACTTTTTTACCTGCTCGTCGTGGGCAGTTTTTTATAGTCATTCAACAGATGGACGCGCCGTTGGCGCAGGAAAAGAAGCGTTTTGAAGAAATCCACCGCAGCACCCAAACCAGTCGTTCCGCTCTGGCGCCAGCAACTGCACTACCGGCTCAAGGAAGGTGCGTTGATCGCCATCGGCGCCCTGTGCTTGTTCCTGATGATGGCCCTGCTGACCTACGGCAAGGACGATCCGGGCTGGAGCCATAACAGCAAGATCGACGACGTGCAGAATTTCGGCGGTCCGGCCGGTTCCTACAGCGCCGATATCCTGTTCATGGTGCTGGGCTATTTCGCCTACATCTTCCCGTTGCTGCTGGCGATCAAGGCCTACCAGATCTTCCGCCAGCGCCACGAGCCGTGGCAGTGGAGCGGCTGGCTGTTCTCCTGGCGGCTGATCGGCCTGGTGTTCCTGGTGTTGTCGGGGGCCGCACTGGCCCATATCCATTTCCACGCGCCCACCGGCTTGCCGGCCGGGGCGGGCGGGGCGCTGGGGGAAAGCCTCGGCGACCTGGCCAGGAACGCCCTGAACATCCAGGGCAGTACGCTGCTGTTCATCGCCCTGTTCCTGTTCGGCCTGACGGTGTTCACCGACCTGTCGTGGTTCAAGGTCATGGACGTCACCGGCAAGATCACCCTCGACCTGATCGAGCTGATCCAGGGCGCCATGAACCGCTGGTGGGCGGCGCGCACCGAGCGCAAGCAACTGGTGGCGCAACTGCGTGAAGTCGACGACCGCGTCCACGACGTGGTAGCCCCGACGACGCCGGACAAACGCGAGCAGGCCAAGGTCAAGGAGCGCCTGATCGAGCGTGAGCAGGCGTTGAGCAAGCACATGTCCGAGCGCGAGAAACAGGTGCCGCCGGTCATCACCATGGCCCCGGCCAAGCCGCCCGAGCAAAGCAAGCGTGTCCAGAAGGAGAAGCAGGCGCCGCTGTTCGTCGACAGCGCGGTGGAAGGCACCTTGCCGCCGATCTCGATCCTGGACCCGGCCGAGAAGAAACAACTCAACTATTCCCCGGAATCCCTGGCGGCCGTCGGTCATTTGCTGGAGATCAAGCTCAAGGAGTTCGGCGTCGAGGTCTCGGTGGACTCGATCCACCCGGGGCCGGTCATCACCCGCTACGAAATCCAGCCGGCCGCCGGCGTGAAGGTCAGCCGCATCGCCAACCTCGCGAAGGACCTGGCGCGTTCCCTGGCCGTGACCAGCGTGCGGGTGGTGGAAGTGATTCCCGGCAAGACCACCGTGGGTATCGAGATTCCCAACGAAGACCGGCAGATCGTGCGCTTCTCTGAAGTGTTGTCGACGCCTGAGTACGACAACCACAAGTCGCCGGTCACCCTGGCCCTGGGTCACGACATCGGCGGCAAGCCGGTCATCACCGACCTGGCGAAAATGCCCCACCTGCTGGTGGCCGGTACCACCGGTTCCGGTAAGTCGGTGGGTGTGAACGCGATGATCCTGTCGATTCTGTTCAAATCCGGCCCCGAAGACGCCAAGCTGATCATGATCGACCCGAAAATGCTCGAGCTGTCCATCTATGAGGGCATCCCGCACTTGCTGTGCCCGGTGGTCACCGACATGAAGGACGCCGCCAACGCGCTGCGCTGGAGCGTCGCCGAGATGGAGCGCCGCTACAAGCTGATGGCGAAGATGGGCGTGCGCAACCTGTCGGGCTTCAACGCCAAGGTCAAGGAAGCCGAAGAGGCCGGCACGCCGTTGAGCGACCCGCTGTACCATCGCGAAAATATCCACGACGAAGCCCCGCTGCTGCACAAGCTGCCGACCATCGTGGTGGTGGTGGACGAATTCGCCGACATGATGATGATCGTCGGCAAGAAGGTCGAAGAGCTGATCGCCCGTATTGCCCAGAAGGCCCGTGCGGCCGGTATCCACTTGATTCTCGCCACCCAGCGGCCGTCGGTGGACGTGATCACCGGCTTGATCAAGGCCAACATCCCGACTCGCATGGCGTTCCAGGTGTCGAGCAAGATCGACTCACGGACCATCATCGACCAGGGCGGCGCCGAGCAGTTGCTTGGTCACGGTGACATGCTCTACATGCCGCCGGGCACCAGCCTGCCGATTCGCGTGCATGGCGCGTTCGTCTCCGACGACGAAGTGCACCGCGTGGTGGAGGCCTGGAAACTGCGCGGTGCTCCTGAATACAACGACGACATTCTCAACGGTGTCGAAGAAGCCGGCAGCGGTTTCGAGGGCAGCAGCGGTGGCGGTGACGACGATGCTGAAACCGATGCGCTCTATGACGAAGCGGTGCAGTTCGTCCTGGAGAGCCGCCGGGCCTCGATTTCTGCCGTTCAGCGCAAGCTGAAGATTGGCTACAACCGCGCCGCCCGCATGATCGAAGCCATGGAAATGGCCGGGGTGGTGACGGCCATGAACACCAACGGCTCGCGCGAAGTACTGGCGCCGGGCCCGATGCGCGACTAATGACCCGGGCGGCCTGCTGACACGCCGCTCGCCCCCCACGACTTCATGAGGACTCCCATGCGCCTGATTCGCATGTTGCTGTTGCCCGTACTGGCCCTGACCACCTTGTCGGCCCACGCCGGCGAAAAGGATGTGGCCCGCCTGACCCAATTGCTGGGGGGCTCCCAGACCCTGACGGCACGTTTCTCCCAGTTGACCCTCGATGGCAGTGGTACCCAATTGCAGGAAACCGCCGGCGACATGGCCCTGCAGCGTCCAGGCCTGTTCTACTGGCACACCGATGCGCCAGCCGAACAACTGATGGTCTCCGATGGCAAGAAAGTCTCCCTGTGGGACCCGGACCTGGAACAGGTGACCATCAAGACCCTCGACCAGCGCCTGACCCAGACGCCGGCGTTGCTGCTCTCCGGCGACATCTCCGAGATCAGCCAGAGCTTCGAGATCACCTCCAAGGAGGCCGGTGGCGTGATTGATTTCACCCTCAAGCCCAAGACCAAGGACAGCCTGTTCGACAGCCTGCGCCTGTCGTTCCGTAACGGCCTGGTCAACGATATGCAACTGATCGACAGTGTCGGCCAGCGCACCAACATCCTGTTCACCGGGGTCAAGGCCAACGAGCCGATCGCCGCGTCCAAGTTCAAGTTCGACATCCCCAAGGGTGCCGATGTAATCCAGGAATAAACACTGGCCCCCTGTTGGAAATGGCCTGTGGGAAAAGGTCTGTGGGGGCCGATCTGCTCCGGCAGAGAGGATTGGCAACAGGACCCAGCGGAGGTTGTGTAAGTAGTGATGGACCTGTTTCGAAGCGCCCCGATTGCCCAGCCCTTGGCCGCCCGCCTGCGTGCGACCAACCTGGATGAGTACGTCGGCCAGGAACATGTGCTCGCCCGCGGCAAGCCTCTGCGCGAGGCCTTGGAGCAGGGTGCGTTGCACTCGATGATCTTCTGGGGCCCGCCGGGCGTGGGCAAGACCACCCTGGCGCGACTGCTGGCGGAAGTCTCGGATGCCCACTTCGAAACGGTGTCGGCGGTACTGGCCGGGGTCAAGGAAATCCGCCAGGCGGTGGAAGTGGCCAAGCAGCAGGCCGGGCAATACGGCAAGCGCACCATCCTGTTCGTCGACGAAGTCCACCGCTTCAACAAGTCTCAACAGGACGCGTTCCTGCCCTACGTCGAAGACGGCACGCTGATTTTCATCGGTGCGACCACCGAAAACCCTTCGTTCGAACTCAACAATGCCTTGCTGTCCCGGGCGCGGGTCTATGTGCTCAAGAGCCTCGACGAGGTGGCGATGCGCAAGCTGGTGCATCGGGCGCTGACCGAGGAGCGCGGCCTGGGCAAGCGGCATTTGAGCCTCAGCGATGAAGGCTTCCAGATCCTGTTTTCAGCCGCCGATGGCGATGGCCGACGCTTGCTCAACCTGCTGGAAAACGCCTCGGACCTGGCCGAAGACGACAGCGAGATTGGCGTCGAGCTGCTGCAAAGCCTGCTGGGCGATACCCGGCGTCGCTTCGACAAGGGCGGCGAGGCGTTCTACGACCAGATTTCGGCGCTGCACAAATCCATCCGTGGTTCCAACCCCGATGCGGCCTTGTACTGGTTTGCGCGCATGATCGACGGCGGCTGCGATCCGCTGTACCTGGCGCGGCGCGTGGTGCGCATGGCCAGCGAAGACATCGGCAATGCCGACCCGCGGGCCCTGAGCCTGTGCCTGGCAGCCTGGGATGTGCAGGAGCGCCTCGGCAGCCCGGAAGGCGAGCTCGCCGTGGCCCAGGCCATTACCTACCTGGCCTGCGCGCCGAAAAGCAACGCCGTCTACATGGGCTTCAAGGCCGCGATGCGCAGCGCTACCGAGCACGGCTCCCTCGAGGTGCCGCTGCACCTGCGCAACGCGCCGACCAAGCTCATGAAGCAGTTGGGCTACGGCGAAGAATACCGTTACGCCCACGATGAGCCGGACGCCTATGCTGCCGGTGAAGACTATTTTCCCGACGAACTCGAACCCCAGCGGTTCTACCAGCCGGTGCCCCGGGGCCTGGAGCTGAAGATCGGCGAGAAGCTCAACCACTTGGCCCAACTGGACCGCTTGAGTCCACGGCAGCGGAGAAAACCTTGATTCCCTTGATCCTTGCAGTCTCCGCTGGCGGTGTTGCCGGCACCTTGGCACGGTTCGCCACCAGCAATTGGGTCAGCGCAAATTGGCCGCGGCACTTCTATACCGCGACGCTGGCCGTTAATATCGTGGGCTGTCTGCTGATCGGCGTCCTGTACGGCCTGTTTTTGATTCGCCCGGAAGTGCCTGTCGAAGTGCGTGCCGGGCTCATCGTCGGCTTCCTTGGCGGCCTGACGACCTTTTCATCCTTTTCACTGGATACGGTGCGCCTGCTGGAAAGCGGGCAGGTGCCGCTGGCCCTGGGCTACGCGGCCATCAGCGTATTCGGCGGGCTGCTCGCCACCTGGGCCGGCCTGTCCCTGACCAAACTTATCTAACGAGAGACCGACATGCTCGATTCCAAACTGTTACGTAGCAACCTTCAGGACGTAGCGGACCGCCTGGCATCCCGTGGCTTTGCCCTGGACGTCGCGCGCATCGAAGCGCTGGAAGAACAGCGCAAGACCGTCCAGACCCGCACCGAAGCCCTGCAGGCTGAACGTAACGCGCGCTCCAAATCCATCGGTCAGGCCAAGCAACGCGGTGAAGACATCGCGCCGCTGATGGCCGATGTCGAGCGCATGGCGGGCGAGTTGAGTGCCGGCAAGGTCGAACTGGACGCAATCCAGACCGAGCTGGATTCGATCCTGCTGGGCATCCCCAACCTGCCTCACGAATCGGTGCCGGTCGGGGAAGACGAAGACGGCAACGTCGAAGTGCGCCGTTGGGGCACGCCGACAACCTTCGATTTCCCGGTGCAGGACCATGTCGCCCTGGGCGAGAAATTCGGCTGGCTGGATTTCGAAACCGCCGCCAAGCTGTCGGGCGCCCGTTTTGCCTTGCTGCGTGGGCCGATTGCCCGTCTGCACCGGGCCCTGGCGCAGTTCATGATCAACCTGCACGTCACCGAGCACGGCTACGAAGAAGCCTACACGCCGTACCTGGTCCAGGCCCCGGCCCTGCAAGGCACTGGCCAGTTGCCGAAATTCGAGGAAGACCTGTTCAAGATCAGCCGCGAAGGCGAGGCCGACCTGTACCTGATCCCGACCGCCGAAGTGTCGCTGACCAACATCGTGGCCGGCGAAATCGTCGACGCCAAGCAACTGCCGATCAAGTTCGTCGCCCACACGCCATGCTTCCGCAGTGAAGCCGGGGCGTCGGGCCGTGATACCCGCGGCATGATCCGCCAGCACCAGTTCGACAAGGTCGAGATGGTCCAGATTGTCGAACCGTCGAAATCCATGGAAGCGCTGGAAAGCCTGACCGCCAACGCCGAGAAGGTCCTGCAACTGTTGGAACTGCCGTATCGCACCCTGGCCCTGTGCACCGGTGACATGGGCTTCAGTGCGGTCAAGACCTACGACCTGGAAGTCTGGATCCCGAGCCAGGACAAGTACCGCGAGATTTCTTCGTGCTCCAACTGCGGTGACTTCCAGGCCCGCCGCATGCAGGCGCGTTTCCGCAATCCGGAAACCGGCAAGCCGGAACTGGTCCATACCCTCAATGGCTCCGGCCTGGCGGTGGGTCGTACCCTGGTGGCGGTGCTGGAAAACTACCAGCAGGCCGACGGTTCGATCCGCGTGCCTGAAGTGTTGAAGCCCTACATGGGCGGCATCGAGGTCATCGGCTAAATGGACTATTTGCCACTGTTCCACAACCTGCGCGGCAGCCGCGTGCTGGTGGTCGGCGGCGGCGAGATTGCCTTGCGCAAGTCTCGCTTGCTGGCCGATGCCGGTGCGCTGCTACGGGTAGTCGCACCCGAGATCGAGCCGCAGTTGCGGGAGCTGGTTAGAGGCAGCGGTGGCGAATGCGTCCTGCGTGGTTATCAGGAAGCCGACCTGGACGGCTGCGGCTTGATCATTGCCGCCACCGACGACGAGCCGCTTAACGCCCAGGTGTCGGCCGACGCCCATAAGCGCTGCGTGCCGGTCAACGTGGTAGACGCGCCGGCCCTGTGCAGTGTGATCTTCCCGGCGATTGTCGACCGTTCACCCTTGGTGATCGCGGTGTCCAGTGGCGGCGATGCGCCGGTGCTGGCGCGGTTGATCCGGGCCAAGCTGGAAACCTGGATTCCGTCGACCTACGGGCAGTTGGCTGGGTTGGCGGCGCGTTTTCGCAGCCAGGTCAAAGGCTTGTTTCCCGATGTGCAGCAACGACGGGCGTTCTGGGAAGACGTGTTCCAGGGCCCTATCGCCGACCGGCAACTGGCCGGGCAGGGCGCGGAAGCCGAGCGTCTACTGCGGGAAAAGATCGATGGCCAGGCGCCGAACGCGCCGGGCGAAGTTTATCTGGTGGGCGCCGGGCCGGGTGATCCGGACCTGCTGACCTTCCGCGCCTTGCGCCTGATGCAGCAGGCCGACGTGGTGCTGTACGACCGCCTGGTGGCGCCGGCGATCCTGGAACTGTGCCGGCGCGACGCCGAGCGCATCTACGTCGGCAAGCGCCGTTCCGAACACGCCGTGCCCCAGGACCAGATCAACCAGCAATTGGTCGACCTGGCCCGCCAGGGCAAGCGCGTGGTGCGGTTGAAGGGGGGCGATCCGTTCATCTTCGGGCGCGGCGGCGAAGAGATCGAAGAACTGGCAGCCCATGGCATTCCGTTCCAGGTCGTCCCGGGCATCACCGCGGCCAGTGGTTGCGCGGCCTACGCCGGGATCCCGCTGACCCATCGCGACTATGCCCAATCGGTGCGTTTCATCACCGGCCATCTCAAGGATGGCACCAGCGACTTGCCGTGGGCGGACCTGGTTTCGCCTGCCCAGACCCTGGTGTTCTACATGGGCTTGGTGGGGCTGCCAGTGATCTGCGACGAGCTGATCAAGCATGGCCGTGCGGCGGATACGCCAGCGGCACTGATCCAGCAGGGCACGACGTCCAACCAGCGGGTATTTACCGGCACTTTGGCGGACTTGCCACGGCTGGTGGCCGAGCACGAAGTTCATGCGCCGACCCTGGTGATCGTCGGGGAAGTGGTGCAACTGCGCGAGAAGCTGGCGTGGTTCGAAGGGGCTCAGGGGCAGGTCTGAAGCCGTGTAGCTGATCGTTCCCACTCCCGTGGGAACGCCGCCCGGGACGCTCCGCGTTCCGCCTTGGAGTGACGCAGAGCGTCACCGGATGCATTCCCACGCGGAGCGTGGGAACGATCTTAATCGCGCTGCCAAATCCCTTTCCCACTCAACCTTCCCCGATCATGGGCAACCCTGAAATCCTGCTTCGGCCCCTTGGGCACGATTCCATTGGGGTTGATGGTCTTGTGGCTGCCATAGTAATGGCCCTGGATATGCGTGAAATCCACGGTCTCGGCAATGCCCGGCCACTGGTACAGCTCCCGCAGCCAGTTCGACAGGTTCGGATAATCGGCGATGCGCCGCAGGTTGCATTTGAAGTGCCCGAAGTACACCGCGTCGAAGCGGATCATCGTGGTGAACAGGCGGATGTCGGCCTCGGTCAGGTATTCGCCAGCCAGGTAGCGGCGGGTTTCCAGTAACGCTTCCAGCCAATCCAGTTCGGCGAATAGCCGGTCGAAGGCTTCTTCATACGCGGCTTGGGTCGTGGCGAACCCGGCGCGATACACCCCATTGTTCACCGCCGGATAAATCCGCTCGTTCAACGCGTCGATCTCGCCGCGCAGGTGTTCGGGATAGAGGTCCAGGCCGTTGCCGGTCAAGCCGTCGAAGGCGCTGTTGAACATGCGGATGATTTCCGCCGATTCGTTGTTGACGATGCGCTGTTGGCGTTTGTCCCAAAGGGCCGGAACCGTGACGCGGCCAGTGTAGTCCGGCGTGTCGGCGGTGTAGCGCTGATGCAGGAATTGCAGATGGTCGAGCTTGTCGCCGGTGGAGCCGTGGGCCTTGTCGAAGGTCCAGCCGTTTTCCAGCATCAGGTAGCTGACCACCGACACATCGATCAAGTCTTCAAGGCCCTTGAGCTTGCGCAAGATCAGCGTGCGGTGGGCCCAGGGGCAAGCCAGGGAGACATACAAATGGTAGCGTCCGGCCTCGGCGGCAAAGCCGCTCTCGCCCGAGGGGCCAGCGCTGCCGTCGGCGGTGACCCAATGACGGCGCTGCGCCTGTTCGCGCTGGAAGGTGCCGTCCTTGCTTTCATACCACTGATCCTGCCAGCGGCCCTCGACTAACAAACCCATCTCGATCTCCTCGGCCAATAAACGTTGGAGGCGAGTCTATTCCGATAGGTTCGAAGTAAAAGCGCAAAGGTTGGGCGCTAATGATCGGTTAAATCGAACGATCCCGGGCGCCCCAATACTGCCGGGCTTTGTCGAACGCTTCTTCGCGAGCCAGGCCCAGGCCACGCAAGGCCAGGGCCATGGTGGCGATGAGCGCCAGTTGCGGGTAGCTGTCTTCGACGTCACCGCGCCAGATCGCTTTCAAGTGTTCGGGATCGAGGTTTTCCGGTTTGACGTGGCGCTGCTCGGCCAGTCGCGGCCATTCTTCATCCCAACTGACGCCGCCGGTGGTGGCGTACAGGTGGCTATCGGCGTCCGGGTTGATTTCGATCTCGCCGCCGTCGCCCTTGATCACGATGGCGGTATCACCGAGCAAACCGCTGGCGTCGCGATGCACGGCTTGGTAGCCCGGGTGGAAAATGCTTTGCAAGCCGCAACGGGCGGCCAGCGGGTTGAGGATGCGTGCCAGTGAGTGGATCGGCGAGCGCAGGCCCAGGGTGTTGCGCAGGTCGATCATCCGCTGCATCTGCGGCGCCCAGTCCACCAGCGGCATGAAGGCCAGGCCGCCGTTGTCCAGCGCACTGCCGACCTGTTGCCAGTCACGGCATAGCGGGATCTGCAAAAACGCCAACAGTTGTTCGGTGTAGAGCCGGCCCGCCGTATGAGCGCCGCCGCCGTGCATGAAGATCCTCACGCCGTTCTGCCCAAGGCACTTGGCCGCCAGCAGGTACCACGGCAAATGGCGCTTCTTGCCGGCGTAGGTCGGCCAGTCGAGGTCCACCGCCAACGCCGGGACCACCAGGCGTTCACGCAGGGCCTCGGTGAAACCGGCCATCTCCTCGGCACTTTCTTCCTTGTGCCGCAGCAACATCAGGAAGGCGCCAAGCTGGGTGTCCTCGACCTTTTCGTCGAGCACCAGGCCCATGGCTTCGCGGGCTTCTTCGCGGGTCAGGTTGCGGGCGCCGCGCTTGCCTTTGCCCAGGATGCGCACGAACTGGGCGAACGGGTGTTCGGCCGGGGTCTCAAGGGTCAGCGATGGAACGTCGGTCATAAGCAATTCGTCGGTTTGGGCAGGCCCGCCAGCTTGGCGGCGAGTTTGGCGGGAGTGCCTTTGAACAATCGGTTCAGGTGCAGGCTGTTGCCTTTGTTCGCGCCCAGTTTCAGTGCCGTGTACTTGATCAGCGGCCGGGTCGCGGGGGAGAGCTGGAATTCGTTATAGAAGCCGCGCAGCAGTTCGAGGATCTCCCAGTGTTCGGGGCCCAGCTCGATGTCTTCGGCAGTGGCCAGGGCCGTGGCGACCTCGGCCGACCAGTCGTCAAGGTCGGCCAGGTAGCCGTCCTTGTCCAGCGCGATGGTGCGGTCGCCCACGTTCAGCGTCTTCATAGCCAGGTGTTGACCTTGTCGTGCTCGATCGACAGCTCGACGAAACCCGAATAGTTGATGGCTTCGGCCCAGTCTGGCGTGTCCAGGGCGCGGGCCTGGAGGTCTTCGGCGAGCACGAACAGGTTCACGCCAGCGGCCTGCAGCACTGCAAACGGTGGGCTGCCCGGTTGCAACGCGTACGTCGCGTCGCCGCACAGCAGCAGCGCATCCTGATTACCCAGCACCCGCAGGCAACTGGCGAGGCGGTTATCGCCGAAGGGCGAATGAGACAACACATGCAAAGTCGACATCAGAGGGTGATCACCTGGTCGTAACGGTCAATGAGCGCGGCGATTTGCGGCGCGGTCAGTGCTTTCATGTCGGCCAGCGCCAGGGTGTCGAGGGCGACACCGCGTTCGGCGGCGCTGTCGGCACAGACAAACAGGTCGTCGACGCCAAACATCGGCAATGCCTGCAAGTTCGCGCTCAGGTCCTTTTGCTGGACGGCCTTGGCGTTTTGGCCGCTTGTCAGTTGGAATACCCCGTCATCGAGAAACAGCAGGCCGATGGGCAGGTCGAAGGCGCCGCCGGCCAGGACGATGTCCAGCGCTTCACGGGCGCCGGGGCCGGACCAGGGGGCCTGGCGGCTGATCAACAACAAAGACTTGGCCATCACGCGCCTCCAAAGCAGATCAAACGGTCGGCGCCCTGGATCGCATCGTGCAACTGGCCCAGCCCGGACAAGGTCCAGGGTGCCTCGACGCTAACCGCCGAGCGCTGGTAGCGCTGGGCCTCTTCCTCGTTCAACACCCCACGGCGCAACGCCGCCGCGATGCAGACCACACCATCGAGCTGGTTGTCGCTGACAAAGGTTCGCCACTGCTGGGGCAGGTCCTGTTCATCCTGGGGCGTGACGACACTGGCGCAGGCGTTATAGACACCGTCCTGATAGAAAAACAGCCGCACGATCTCATGCCCGCCCGCCAGCGCAGCCTGGGCAAACAGCAAGGCACGGCGCGAGGAGGGCGCATGGGCGGCGGAAAACAGCGCAATGGCGAACTTCATGACAGACCCGATCAGCAAAACTGCGGCCATGATAAAGCTTTATGGGCGGGGGGGCGATTGGCAGAAAGCGGTGAGACCGTGTGGCGAGGGAGCTTGCTCCCGCTGGGCTGCGCAGCGGCCCCAACTCATCCGCTGTGGTTTGGCTGACACACCGCGTTGGGAGGTTTTGGGGGCGCTACGCACCCCAGCGGGAGCAAGCTCCCTCGCCACAGGAGCTGTGCTAGACCTTGAGGCCATGCAACTCGCAATACTCTGCCCACGCCATTCCCGCCATCTCCGCCACTTCCTTGTGCACTTCCAGGCGCTGGGCTTGGTAGTCCTGGGGCGAGGTGGCGGTCAGTTGCAGGGTCAGTTCCCAGGCAAACAGGCCCAGGCGCTCGGCCTCGGCTTCGAAGGCTTCATGCAAGCGCTCGGCGCGGTACTGCGCGGCGGTCTCGCCCTTGGCCTGGGCCAGCAGCGGGTTGAGGTGGTCCAGTTCGTGGCGCAGTTCGGGGCGCTCATCGAGAAACTTTGCCAGGGCCCGTTCGTGTTGCTGTTCGGTTGCCGCCATGGTCACTCCTTGGGGGATGCAGACTGCTTCTTGCTGGCCTTGGCCGCAGCCGCCAGGCATTCGAGGGCGAACTGTTCGGTGTAGGTCATCTGGATCGGCGTGGTTTCGCCCTTGACGGTCCGTTCGCCGTCGAGGATGTAGCGAACCCGCTTGTCGGTGACGCCGATGCGCTTGGCGATCCAGGACGGTGTCTGGCCGATCTGGCTGATCAGTTTGTCGGCGTATTCGGCAGTGGGTTTGTAGAATTCGGCGTTGGGAGTCATGGGGCGTGTTCCGTTGTGGCTGGTGGCAATGGCGCGACAGGGTGCGCGAATCGCAGGCCGATGTCCCGTGTAAATTTCAGTAAAGCAGCACGAAGGCCCGGGCCGCAGTGCTACAGTCCGTTTTTTTCTTGATGAGTGAACGCAATGCGAATGTTGACCGTGGCCCTGGCCGCGACCTTGCTGGCCGGCTGCGCGGGTTCTGCGATGAACGAGGCCCGGACCCAGGCCCCTTACAAGACCCTGACCTCGGACAAACCCGAACAGGTCGTGGCCCAGTGCGTGCAGTTCTCCTGGCAGGACGAAGCGGTGTTCGGTGTCGATGCTGGCGCCTACCTGCAACCGGGCAAGAAGGGGGGCTCGACGGTCTACACCCGCTCCGCTGAATCGTTTGTCGATTTGCACGCCGGTGCGACGGGCACCGAGTTGAGTTATTACGCCAAGCATGACGACTTCGTGGCCAAGCGTCGGTTGGCGGCGTTGGCGACGTGTCTTTGAACAGATAGACCGATCGCGAGCAGGCTCGCCCCCACGGGTTTGAGGCTTAACTGATCGGCATTACCCACAGGGACTGGTTTTTAGTCAGAGGGCGTCAGGCGCTTCTGGAAGAAGAAGTGCTGGTGGCCCGGGGGGTAGTCGTCGATCTGGCCGATTTCCGTGAAGCCGTGCCTGCGGTAGAAATCCGGCGCCTGGAAGTCGAAGGTGTCCAGCCAGATGCCCACGCAGTTTTTCTCCCGGGCCAGTGCTTCGGCCATCTGCATCAGGGTCGAGCCGGTGCCCTGGCCCCGGGCCTGTTCCGGCACCACCAGCAGCTCGATATACAACCAGCGGAAAAACACTCGGCCATAGAGCCCCCCGACGATTTCGTCGTGTTCATCGCGCACCAGCCAGGCCACCAGTTCAGGCACCGTCCCGCTGGTCTTGGCCGTGTTATAGGCGCGCAGCGGAGCGAGGATGGCTTGGCGTTCTTCGTCAGTGGGCGCGTCCGTGCGTTCGATTCGTAGCGTCATCGGCAATGTCCTTATTCAGTCAAGATTAACCGCAGGAGCCTATCCCAAAGGCTACCGTGGCGTCACCCGGTCGGCTTGGAAACAGGCGCATTACGCAAACCGGGCCATACTAGCTAGTTGCTTGATGCGATCGCCGACTGTTTAAAACAAGAAGAGGCCGAGTCATGAAGTTCGAATCCTTAGCCCGAACCCTCATTGCCATATCCCTGACCCTCAGCTGTTTGTATGCCCAGGCCGCCTCCCAGGCACCGGTGGCCGCCGAGAACGGCATGGTGGTCACCGCCCAGCACCTGGCGACCCACGTGGGTGTCGACGTGCTCAAGAACGGCGGCAATGCCGTGGATGCGGCGGTGGCGGTGGGGTATGCCTTGGCGGTGGTGTATCCGGCGGCGGGCAATCTGGGCGGGGGTGGGTTCATGACCCTTCAAATGGCCGATGGCCGCAAGACGTTCCTGGATTTCCGCGAAAAGGCCCCCCTGGCCGCCACGGCCAACATGTATCTGGACAAGGACGGCAACGTCATCCCCGACCTCAGCACCCGCGGACACCTGGCCGTGGGCGTGCCCGGCACCGTCTCCGGCATGGAGTTGGCGTTGAAGAAGTACGGCAGTAAACCGCGGGCGGAGCTGATCGCCCCGGCCATCAAGTTCGCCGAGGAAGGCTTCGCCCTGGAGCAGGGAGATGTCGATCTGCTGGAAACAGCCACCGATGTGTTCAAGAAGGACATGCGCGACTCCGGGGCGATCTTCCTGCACAGCGGCGAGCCCATGCAGGTCGGCCAGAAGCTGGTGCAAAAGGATCTCGCCAAGACCCTGCGGGAAATCTCCGCCAAGGGTGCCGACGGCTTCTACAAGGGCTGGGTCGCCGATGCGCTGGTCACCTCCAGCCAGGCCAACAAAGGCATCATCACCCAGGCCGACCTGGACAAGTACAAGACCCGCGAGCTGGCCCCGGTGGAGTGCGACTACCGCGGCTACCACATCATCTCGGCGCCGCCGCCCAGTTCCGGCGGGGTGGTGCTGTGCCAGATCATGAACATCCTCGACGGTTATCCGATGAAGGACCTGGGGTTCCATTCGGCCCAGGGCATGCACTATCAGATCGAAGCCATGCGCCACGCCTACGTGGACCGCAACAGTTACCTGGGTGACCCGGACTTCGTGAAGAACCCCATCGACCATCTGCTGGATAAAAACTACGCCGCCAAGCTGCGGGCCGCGATCGAACCGCAAAAGGCCGGCGACTCGCAGAAGATCAAGCCCGGCGTGGCGCCCCATGAGGGCAGCAACACCACCCATTACTCCATTGTCGACAAGTGGGGCAACGCCGTCTCGGTCACCTACACCCTGAACGACTGGTTCGGTGCCGGTGTCATGGCGAGCAAGACCGGGGTGATCCTCAACGATGAAATGGACGATTTCACCGCCAAGGTCGGCGTGCCCAACATGTACGGCCTGGTGCAGGGCGAAGCCAACGCCATCGCGCCGGGCAAGGCGCCGCTGTCATCCATGAGCCCGACCATTGTCACCAAGGACGGCAAGACGGTCATGGTGGTGGGCACCCCGGGCGGTAGCCGGATCATCACCGCGACGTTGCTGACTATCCTCAATGTGATCGACTACGGCATGAACCTCCAGGAGGCGGTCGACGCGCCGCGTTTCCACCAGCAGTGGATGCCGGAGGAAACCAACCTGGAGGCGTTCGCGGCCAGCCCCGATACCCGGAAGCTGCTGGAGAGCTGGGGGCACAAGTTTGCCGGCCCGCAGGACCCCAACCACATCGCCGCGATCCTGGTCGGCGCGCCGTCATTGGGTGGCAAGCCGGTGGGCAAGAACCGCTTCTATGGCGCCAACGACCCCCGTCGCAACACTGGGTTGTCGCTGGGGTATTGAGTCATCGCGCGGCTCCGATAATGTTTGAAGAGGGAAGGTCATGAACACCGCATTGCTGATCATCGATGTCCAGAACGCGCTGTGCTCAGGCGAAGAGGAATGCTTCGACAGCCAGCGCATCATCCGGACCATCAACGACCTGGCGGCCAAAACCCGGGCCCTCGGCTTGACGGTGATCCTGATCCAGCACGAAGAGTTGGAAGGTTCGCTGACCTATGGTTCTGCCGCCTGGCAACTGGCCGACGACCTGTTGACCGCAGCCGATGACCTGCGGGTGCGCAAGACCACCCCCGATGCCTTCTACCAGACCGACCTGCAACCGTTGTTGCAGGCCCGAGGCATCGACCGCCTGGTGATCTGTGGGCTGCAAACCGACTATTGCGTCAACGCCACCGTGCGCCAGGCCCATGCCCTGGGGTACGACGTGGTTTTGGTGGCCGATGCCCACTCCACGGTGGACAACGGCAGCATGGCGGCCGAGCAGATCATTGCCAATCACAACAACCGATTGGGGCGGCTGAGCAGTGCTGTATCGCGGATCGATGTGGTGCCGGCTGCTGAAATCCGCCTGTAGCCGATACTCACTGTCGGTACTGCGACGCAGGTTTGACTTGGGGGCACACTTGTGGCGAGGGAGCTTGCTCCCGCTGGGTTGCGAAGCGACCCTAAAATTTTTACGACCGCTTCGCGCTGGAGCGCCAGCCCGGTCGAGCGGGAGCAAGCTCCCTCGCCACAACAGCGGATGGCTCAGCATCGACGATGGTTTTTCACGGCGCGCCAAGCACCATCGTCCAGTACACCCCCGCATCACTGCGCGAATCGCTGGCGGAAGCGGCGCCCATCTGGGTGAACATCGGGTTCATCAGGTTGGCGCAGTGCCCCGGGCTGGCCAGCCAGTCGTGCATGGCCTGGGTCGGTGAGCGTTGTCCGGCGGCGATGTTCTCGCCCAATTTATGTCCGCGAAAGCCGGCGCTCTTGGCCCGATCGGAAGAGGAGCGACCGTCCGGGTCGCGATGGGCGAAATAATTCTCGCGGGCCATCGACCGGCTGTGGCCTTGGGCGGCGGTTCCCAGCGCGGCGTTCCAGCTCAGCGGCCGGGCCGCGGCGAAGCGCTGGCGCCCGCACATCCGCGGCTTGGCCCTGGCGGCGTTGACCTGGGCCAGCAGCGACTTGTCCGTCGCACCCGCGTCGCTCATCCGTGTGCCTCCCATGGGCTGCGCCAGCACCACGCGCCACTCATCACCGACCCGATTGACGCCAATGTCGGCGTATTGGTTGTCCAGCAGTGCTGCGCAATGTTCGTCAGCCAACATGTCGAACGCTTCTTCGGCGTCCCGCGCATCGGTCAGGCGGATGCTGCGCACGGCCCGGGCCTGGTAGCCGGCGTCTTTCAAGGTCTCCCGCAGACCACCGCGAAAGCCCATCGGCAAGCCCAGGTTCGAGCGCAGCGCCAGCGGCGGCGTGGCACGCACCGTGCGCCATTCACAGCGGCGTGATTGGCTACGGAAATCGTTGATGGCGTCCACCAATTGCCTTTCGCCACGGGCGTGGACGGGGCTGGCAAATAAGGGAAACAGGGCAAGCAAGCACAGCGAAACGAAACGGCTAGAGCGAACAGGGTGGCGCATGGGGCGAACGGCTCAAGAAGGGGGAGGTGCTTAGCGCCGGGCTTGGCGCCGATCAGCTGGAAAACCCGGCGCTGCAGATCGGCGGGTTTTCACGGCTGGGGTAGGACTGTGGGTTTTGGAACAAGTTTCTGAGGACGAAGACTTTCTACGAGCTGGCACAACACCATTGTGGCGAGGGAGCTTGCTCCCGCTGGCCTGCGAAGCAGGCCCAACGCATTTGCGACCGTTTCGCGCTGGAGCGCCAGCCCGGTCGAGCGGGAGCAAGCTCCCTCGCCACAACGGTGTTCAGTCAGTTCAATTCGCTGTTCCAGCCACAGGCACCTTGGCCTGCTCAACCTTGCGATAGGTCAGCAATACGATGCCCGTCACCACAATCGCGCCACCCATCACCTGGCCCGGGTTGAGCATCTGGTCCAGTACCAGCCAGCCGATCAGCAGCGTGGCCAGCGGTTCGATGTTCATCACCGGGGCGTTGCGCGGCATGTCCAGGCGGGGCACGGAAATGAACAGCACAGTGAAGCCGGTGCCGTAGAGCACCACCAGGGTCGCCAGGGCGAACCAACCGGTGCTGCTGGCTGGCAGGTCGAAACCGCCGGGCAGGGCACCGGTCAGGCCGGCGAGGTTGACGCTGCTGAAGACGATGAAAATCGTCAGCAGGCTGCGCACCGAACCACGGACCTGGGACAGCTTGTGGTCGGTGATCCACAGCGCACAAGCGAACACGCAAGCGGCACAGAAGGCCAGGCCCACCCCCAGTAGCCATTGCGGGCCAACGCTCTGTTCAGACGATAACCGCGCCGGCACCTCCAGCACGAATACCAGGCCCACCAGGATCATCCCCATCAACGTGGCGGTGCGTGCAGTGGGCCGTGGCCCGCCCAGCGCCCAGGTCAGCAAGGCCAGCAGAATCGGAAAGACGTTGCCCACCAACAGCGCCAATGCCACCGGCACCCGGGCCACGGCCGAGTACAGGCACAGGCTCTGCGCAGCGATGAGCAACCCCAGCAGCACCTGCCAACGCCATGCGCCCGGCGGCAAACGCAGGCTCTGACGTTGCCACAGTACCATCGCGGCCAACACCAGCAGCGTCCCGCCTGAGCGCAGCAGGATCGCCAGCAATACCCCGGCACCGTCATCGAACGCCGCTCGGGCGGCGACATGATTGCCGGCAAAGGCACAGCCCATGCACAGCAGAACGAGCACCGCGAGGTGACGGGGCAATGGAGGTGGGGCGTCAGGTGCAGCGGCGGGGCGAGTCATGGCAGGGTGTCTCAATAGTGGGCCGCCCAGGCAAATCGCCTTGGATCAGCTGTTTTTAGTTATAAGTCGTCGTACAACTTTGAGGGCTGTTTTTACCCTATAGGATTACAAGAGACAAGGTCGGGGTTGCGGGGGAGCTCTACCTTCTTAAGTGAACGACCGCGTGCACATTGTCCTGCGCTTTGCTGTACAACAACCTGACCGTTGTGTCGTTTACAGCATTGCCCTTTGCGGAGCCGCCCCATGCGCCTGGCCGATTTCATTCTCGACAATATCGAGCCGATTCTTCAGGCGTGGGAAGACTTCGCCAAAACCATCACCCCCGCATCCATTGGCATGGATTCCGTGGCCCTGCGCGACCATGCCGAGCAGATGCTGCGCACTATCGCCGCTGACCTGCGCACCTCGCAAACGCGCAATGAGGCGATTGCCAAGTCCCACGGCGAGGCCCCGCCGGTTGATGCCGAAACCGCCGCCGAAACCCATGCGGTCATCCGCCAGTCCTCGGGTTTTACCGTGGAGCAAATGGTTTCCGAGTACCGGGCCCTGCGCACCAGCGTGCTTATGCTCTGGATGCCGCACACGCAGTTGGATCACAAACAGGTCATGGACGATCTGATTCGATTCAACGAGGCCGTGGACCAGGCCTTGGCCGAGTCCGTCGTCAGTTACTCGGGGGCGGTGGATGCGTCGCGCAATATCTTTCTCGGGATTCTGGGGCATGACTTGCGCAGCCCCTTGGGCGCGATCCTGCTGAGTTCCGAAGTGCTGCTGCGGGCGGGGGACCTGCCCGCCAAGGCGACCAAGATCACTTCGCGCATCTACACCAGCGTCAAGCGGGCCAACAAAATCGTCGGCGATCTGCTGGATTTCACCCGCACCCAACTCGGCTCGGGCATTCCAGTGCAGCGCTTCAAGGGTGATCTGGTGGCCGCCTGCGAAGGTATGGTGGAGGAGGCGCGGGCCTATCACCCGGAAAGCAAAATTGTCTTTAAAACGAGCGGCGCCCTGGAGGCGCTGTTTGATCCGGCCCGCATGGAGCAGGTATTTGCCAACCTGATTGGCAATGCCGTCCAGCATGGTGCCGAAGGCTCGCCGGTGACTGTTTCATTGAGCGTGGAAAAGGATATGGCCGTGATCGCGATCAACAACCAGGGCAAGCCTATCGAGAAAGAGGCCATTGCCAACATATTCAACCCAATGGTCCGAAATCTGTGCAGCAGTGAAATGCAGTACGGTTCCACGGCTGGACTCGGACTTGGCCTGCACATCGCTTCGGCGATCGTATCGGCCCATCAGGGCACCATCAAGGTCCACTCGGAGGCGCAAGTCGGCACGACCTTTACTGTTCGTATACCGCTGAACCTGGCCTGATCGACTGTGCGCAGAGCAGATTCACATACTTGTACGATGTCTTATCACGTAGTAGAACTGTCGTCCCGTCCAATAATAATTAACGGAGACGCACCGATGGATGCTTCGCAATCTGCAACCGCCGCCGATCAGGGCCGCCGGGTATTCCTGAAAAAATCCCTGGTGGTCTCGGCTGCTGCGGCCGCCCTTGGCAACCTGCCCGGGCTCGCTCAGGCCGAGCCCTTGAGTCAGCGTTACCCGGACCCGCTGATCAATATCCTTGACCCCAGCTTCATGGACTTGCGCATCTTCAACGCCAGCGTGGAGAAACTCGCCACCGGTTTGCGTTGGGCAGAAGGGCCGGTGTGGGTTGGTGACGGTCGTTACCTGCTGGTCAGCGACATTCCCAACAACCGCATCGTGCGCTGGGATGAAATTACCGGTGGCCTGTCGGTCTACCGCGAGAATTCCAACTTCTCCAACGGCATGTGCCGCGATCGCCAGGGCCGGCTGCTGGTGTGCGAAGGCTCCACCACCGCCAGCGAAGGCCGACGCATCACCCGCACCGAGCACAACGGCACTATCACCGTGCTGGCGGACAGTTTCGAAGGCAAGCCGCTGAACTCGCCCAACGACATCGTGTGCAAGCGCGATGGCTCGGTGTGGTTCACCGACCCACCGTTCCAGACCGGCAACAATTACGAGGGACACAAAGTCACCCCCGCCCAGCCTCACGCGGTGTATCGCATCGATGGCGAAACCGGCAAGGTCACGCGGGTCATCGACGACCTGGCGGGGCCGAACGGGCTGTGTTTTTCCCCGGATGAGAAAATCCTCTACGTGGTCGAAGGCCGGGCCAAGCCCAACCGCTTGATCTGGGCGATCACCGTCAAGGATGACGGCACGCTGGGTGAGCGGCGCAAGCACATCGAAGGCCTGGATTACGCGGCGATCGACGGAATCAAATGTGATGAAAGCGGCAACCTCTGGTGCGGTTGGGGCGGCAATGGCGACCCCAAGGCCGACCTGGAAAAACTCGACGGCGTGCGGGTGTTCAACCCTGAAGGCAAGGCCATCGGGCACATCTCCCTGCCGGAGCGCTGTCCCAACGTCTGCTTCGGCGGGCGGGAAGGCAATCGGTTGTTCATGGCCGGCAGCCACTCGCTGTATTCGCTGTTCGTGAATACCCGAGGGGCGACGTTTGCCTGAGTGACACATTCACCCTCGGAGTTGATGGACTTTGTGGCGAGGGAGCTTGCTCCCGCTGGGCTGCGTAGCAGCCCTAAAACCATTCACCTGGGTGTGCCTGGTTGGTCGCATTCAACATTCGGTCTCTTTGGGGTTGCTGCGCAACCCAGCGGGAGCAATCCCTGGCCACAGGATGTCCGCTGTGCCTGCGGTGTTTTCTGATGGGTTCAGGATTGTCCGCAGCTCCATAGCTCCACGGTCGGCTGGCCCTCTGTCGGCGGCCCCAGCCAATGACTCATCGCCCGACAACCGCCACCAAAACATAACTGATAGTCGCCAGCCTGCGGCGTGCGGCCCAGTTTCAGCGGTTGCAGGGGCGGCACCTGGCGTTGGTAGTGCCAGCTGCCGTTTTCAAGCCTTGCATCGTCGGGAATCTCCATGCCCGCGCCATTGCCTTTGACCCTGGCCTCGCCCAGGATCAGGCCCTGTTCGCTGACGCGATAATCTTCCTCCCAGCGAATCTTCTCGATGGTGTGGTTCCATGCCAACGTGAAATCGGCCACGGCGAGCTGGGCCCAGACCACGCCGGACAAGCCCAGGCACAGACCGATCACGCCAAGGCCCGCCCACTGCGTCGTGCGCGCCAGACGTGTTGGAGAATCAGCAGCCCACCCAGCACGAAGCCGATCTCATCGGTCACGGGCAGGGCAACCACCAGCAACGCGCCGGCGGCAAAACACAGCAAGCGTTCCCAAATCGGCATTTTCTGTTGCAGGTAGCCGGTGGACGCCATGCCCCAGAGCCCGACGGCCAACAACGTCTTGATCAGCATGTACGCCGTCATCCACAGGTTGTCGCCCTGGAGCATCAGGGCCGGGTTATAGACGGTCATGAATGGAATGACGAACCCAGCCAGGGCAATGCGCACCGCCCAGAAGCTGATCTTCAGGCCACTTTCCCGGGCAATGGGCGCGGCGGCGAAACAAGCCAGCGCCACCGGCGGCGTCAGGTCGGCCAAGATACCGAAATAGAACACGAACATGTGCGACACGATCAGCGGCACGCCCAGTTCCAGCAGGGCCGGTGCGGCGATCGAGCTGGTGATGATGTAGTTGGGGATGGTCGGTATACCCATGCCCAGCACCAGGCAGGTGAGCATGGTGAGGATCAGCGACAGCAACAGGTTGTCCCGGCCGATGGCGAGGATGTAGCCGGCAAAGGTGGAGGCCACGCCAGTCAGCGAGACCACCGCGATGATGCTGCCCACCAAGGCGCAGGCGATCCCCACTGGAACGGCATGACGCGCGCCATCTACCAACGCATGCAAGCAGATGACGAGGGTTTCCCGAGTGCCTTGCATGAACCAGCAGGCCACCACCAACACGCCGATCACCGCAAACACGACACCGATGCCCAAGCGGAAAAAACCGACGCAAAGCAGCCCCAAGGCGATCCAGAAGGCGCAGCGCAACGCGTAGTTCGAGACTTTGAGAATGATCGCCGAGCCGAGAATCACGATGGCTGTCAATGCCAGGCCCACCATGCCGGAAAACAGGGGGGTGCGTCCGGAAAACAACAGGTAGACCAACACCCCGAGCGGGATCAGCAGGAACCAGCTGTCCTTGACCGCGCCCCAGGCGCTGGGGCATTGGTCCTTGGGCAAGCCCTTGAGGTCGGAGCGCTTGGCCTCCAGGTGAACCATCCAGAACACCGAGCCGAAGTACAGGCAGGCGGGTATCAATGCGGCCTTGGCGATTTCAACGAACGGCACATTGATGGTTTCGGCCATGATGAAGGCCACCGCGCCCATCACCGGCGGCATGATCTGGCTGCCCATGCTGGACGTGGCTTCCACACCACCGGCAAACGCGGCCTTGTAGCCGAAGCGCTTCATCAACGGGATGGTGAATTGCCCGGTGGTGACCACGTTGGCGATGCCAGAACCGGTGATGGTGCCCATCAGCGCCGATGACACCACGGCCACCTTGGCCGGGCCACCGAGCTTGTGACCGAACAGGCCCATGGCGAAATCGGTGAAGAGCTTGATCATGCCGGCCTTTTCCAGGAAGGCGCCGAACAGGATGAACAGGAAAATATAGGTGGCCGACACGTAGGTTGGCGTGCCGTACAGCCCTTCGGTGCCGAACGACAGCTGGTTGATGATTTGATCGAGGCCATAGCCGCGATGGGCCAAGTCGCCCGGTAAGTATTCGCCGAACAGGCCATAGGCCAGGAACAGGCCGCAAATGATCGGTAGTGCGATGCCCATCACTCGCCGCGCGGCTTCGAACACCAGCACGACCAGGACGATCCCCATGATCATGTCCGTGGTGGTCAAGTCGCCGGAGCGTTGGATCAGGTCCGACTCAAACACCCATTGATAAAGCGCCGTCGCCACGCCCCCCAGGCTCAAGACCCAGGCCAAGGGTTGCCAAGGGCGCTGCCTGCCATGCGCGGGGTAGCTGAGGAACACCACCCACAACAGAAAGCCGACATGTACCGCCCTCAGCACAATGCTGGAGACCGGAGAAAACGCGGCGGTGACGATCTGAAATATTGAAAACAGCAAGGCCACGTAGAACAGGGTCTTGGGCCAGTCTCGCGGGTCCGTGGCGATGCCGTGCTGGTCTTCACTCATGAGGTGCCTGCCTTCTGTTCACATTCAAGGGGCGAAAACACGACGGATCAACGGCGATGGGCGCCGTTGATACGCAGGGTGTTACAGCGCGCCCACTTCCTTGTAGTAGCGCTCGGCACCGGGGTGGAGTGCGATCGGCAGGTTCTTCGCGGCGTTTTTCAGGGTGATGTCCTTGGCCGCTGAATGGGAGGTGCCCAGGCGAGTGAGGTTCTCGAAGAGCAGCTTGGTCATCTGGTACGCCACCTCATCCGGGACATCCTCGCGGGTGACCAGGATGTTGGTGATGGCCACCGTCGGTACGGCCTCCGCCTGACCATCGTAGGTATTGGCCGGAATCATTGCGCTCTGATACGCCGGGTTGCCGATTTTCTCCACCACATCGGTGGGCACCGCTACGTAGCTCAGCGCCATGGTCGAGGCCAGGTCGCGAATGGCCGCCATTCCCAGGCCCGAGGACTGCAGTGTGGCGTCCAGTTGGCGGTTCTTGATCAAGTCCACCGACTCGGCGAACGGCAAGTACTGGACCTTCATGTCCTGGTAGGTCAGCCCCGCAGCCTTGAATATCGCCCGGGCATTGAGTTCGGTACCGGATTTTGCCGCGCCGACGGAAACGGTCTTGCCCTTGAGGTCGGCCAATGTCTTGATGCCGGACTCCTGGCTGGCGACGATCTGGATGTAGTTGGGATAGGCGCCAGCGATGGCGCGCAATTTGGTCAACGGCGCCTTGAAACCGGCGTCTTCCACGCCGTTCTTGGCATCCGCCACCGAGTCGCCCAGGGCCAGGGCCAGCTCACCACGACCGGCTTGCAGCAGGTTGAGGTTTTCCACCGAAGCCTTGGTGGCTTGCACCGATGTCTTGGCGTCCTGGATGCCGTTGCTGTAGATCTGTGAAAGCCCGACCCCGATCGGGTAATAAACCCCGCTGGTGCCGCCCGTGAGGATGTTGATGTACACCGGGGCGGCCTGGGCCGTGGTGCTGACCACCAGGGCTGCCGCGGCGGCCAGGAGGGTGAAGTGCTTGTTGACTCGCATGGGGACCTCTCCGTCTTGTTATGGCTTATGCAGAGTCTTTCCACTGTAGTTCAAGCGCGGGTGATGGCGAGTCGAGTGGCCGTAAAGGCTTCTGTGGCGAGGGAGCTTGCTCCCGCTCGGCGGCGCAGCCGTCGTAAAACCGACAAGCACGGTCTGCCTGAAAAATTGCGTCAGCCTCTTTCGGGGCTGCTGCGCAACCCAGCGGGAGCAAGCTCCCTCGCCACTGGTCCCTTGTTAGGCCTGGGGCGCCGTACTGCCTCGCACCGTCAACTCGAACGGCAACACCACATGCCGCTCGGCAATCGGCTTCTTCTCGATCAGAGCAATCAGCATCTGCACCGCTTTTTCCCCAAAGATTTCGGCAGGCTGTGAAATGGTGGTCAGGGGCGGGTCGCAGTAGGCGGCGAACGGGATGTCATCAAAACCCACCAGGGAAATATCCTCGGGCACCCGCAGGCCCATTTGCTTGATGCGCCTGAGCGCGCCGATGGCCATCTCGTCGTTTTCACAGAACAGTGCGCTGGGGCGGTCGGCCAGCGCCAACATCGCGCCGGCCCCGTCATCACCGGCCTTCAAGGTGAAGTCGCCATGGCAGATCAGGCTGGGGTCGACGGCGATACCGGCCTGGCTCAGGGCATCCTGGTAGCCGGCCACGCGATCCAGGGTCAGGGGGCTGCTGCGTGGCCCCTTGATGATGCCGATGCGGCGGTGGCCGAGGCCGATCAGGTGCTCGGTCATGGCCTGGGCGGCGGCGCGGTTGTCGAGGCTGATGGTCGGGTAGGGGGCGTTCTTGACCACTTCGCAGGCGTTGACCAGCGGCAGGCTTTCGATGCCTGCCGGCATCGATTCGAAAGGATCGCTGGCGCGCAACTGGATCACCCCGTCGGCCTGGTGGGCGTAGACCAGGGCGGCGAATTCCCGCTCGATCTGCGTCCGACCCTGGGTGTCGCACAACAGCAATCGATAACCCGCCGCCTGCGCGGCCTGCTGCGCGCCGCTGATGACCCGGGCGAAAAACGTGTTGGCGATGGCCGGCACCAGGATCACCAGGTTGCCGGTGCGCCGGGAGCGAAATTGCACCGCCATCAGGTTGGGCCGATAGCCGGCCTGTTCCACCGCCGCGTTGACCTTGTCCCGTGTTTCGGGGAGTACCCGCTCGGGCGATTTCAGGGTTCTGGACACCGTGGCCACCGAAACACCCGCCAGCCGGGCCACCTCACGAATGTTGGACAAAATCACCTCGGGGAACAGGGGGTACGGTGGGGAGCTTACCGCAGGTTGAGCGCCTCACAAATATTCCACGGTGAACCCTGTGGGTTTGACACGCGGGGAAACTGAGCCTAGATTTTCGCCATGATGTAACCGGTTACATCATCATCCTGACAGGAAGACAAACACGATGAATCCTGTAGCACCAAAAATAAGAATGGGCTTCGTCGGCGGTGGAGAGGGCGCGTTCATCGGCCAGGCCCACCGTCAGGCCGCGGGCCTGGATGGCGGTTTCGAACTGGTCTGCGGCGCATTCAGCCGCGACCCTCGCAACACTCGGCAGACCGGCGCGGCCCTGGGCCTGGCCGCGTCCCGTTGCTACCACGACTGGCAGCAGATGCTCGACACCGAAGCGCTGCTGCCGCTTGATCAGCGCATGGAATTGCTGGTCATTGTTACCCCCAATCATCTTCATGCACCCATCGCCAGCGAGGCCTTGAAAGCCGGTTTCCATGTGTTCAGCGAGAAACCCGCCGCGCTGGACCTCAACGAGTTGCTGGCCCTCAGGGAAGTGCTGCAAGGCAGCCGTTGCCTCTACGGGCTGGCCCATACCTACCTGGGTTATCCCATGGTGTGGCAGGCCCGGGAGATGGTGCGCTCGGGCGCGATCGGCCAGGTGCGCAAAGTGCTGGTCGAGTACCCCCAAGGCTGGCTCTGCCAGGATGTCGCCGCCCAGGGCAATAAACAGGCCGAATGGCGCGACGACCCCGGGCAGTCCGGCCTGGGCGGTTGCATCGGCGACATCGGCACCCACGCGTTTTCCCTCGCCGAGTTCGTCGCAGACCAGCCTATCCAGCAGCTATGCGCCACGTTGGGCACCCATGTGCCGGGCCGGCAATTGGATGACGACGTCGCGATGCTGTTCAAGATGGCGGGCGGTGCCAGCGGCGTGTTGATCGCCAGCCAGGTCTGCACCGGCGAAGAGAACCCGCTGAAGATTCGCGTCTACGGCGATAAGGGCGCCTTGGAGTGGCGCCAGGAAGAACCGGCGAGCCTGATCCATCGCGCCTTCGACCAGCCTTTGCGCATCCTGCGTAGCGGCGTCGGCCAGCCGTGGCTGTGCGCGGCGGCCACGCGGCGCATGCGCCTGCCGGCCGGGCATCCCGAGGGCTACCTGGAAGCCATGGCCAACCTCTACGGCGATTTCGCCCACGCTATTCGCAGCCATGTCGAAGGCCCCGACGCCCCAGGCGTACCCGGCATCGAGACCGGCTTGCGTGGCATGGCATTCATCGAGGCCGCCATCCTCAACCACCGTGGCGACGCGAAGTGGACCACCGTGCAAACCGGAGCATCCCTGTTGTGAATACCCTCGACACACCACCGAGCGGCCTGCGTGGCCCAGGTATTTTCCTGGCGCAATTCATGTCCGCCGAAGCGCCGTTCGATACCCTGGCCAACATCGCCCAGTGGGCGGCGTCGCAAGGCTACAAGGCCATTCAGCTGCCGACATCGGGCACCCAATACATTGACCTGGCCCGGGCCGCCGAGAGCCAGGCCTATTGCGATGAGCTCAAGGCCACCTGTGCCCAGGCCGGTGTCGAGATCAGCGAGTTATCGACGCACCTGCAAGGCCAGTTGGTGGCAGTGCACCCGGCGTTCGACGCGCTGTTCGATGACTTCGCCCCGGCCCATTTGCGCGGCCAGCCCCAGGCGCGGACCGAGTGGGCGATCGAGCAACTCAAGCTGGCCGCCCGTGCCAGCCAGCGGCTGGGTCTCAAGGCCCATGCGACGTTTTCCGGCGCGCTGCTGTGGCCGTATCTCTACCCTTGGCCGCAGCGGCCGGCGGGTCTGGTGGAGCAGGGGTTCGCCGAACTGGCCCGGCGCTGGTTGCCGATTCTCGATGCCTTCGACGTGGCGGGGGTGGACCTGTGCTACGAAATCCACCCCGGCGAAGACCTCCATGACGGCGCATCGTTCGAGCGCTTTTTGGAGGCGGTCGATCATCACCCACGGGCGGCGATCCTCTACGACCCCAGCCATTTGCTGCTGCAACAGATGGACTACCTGGGCTTCATCGACCGCTACCACGCGCGCATCCGCATGTTCCACGTCAAGGACGCCGAATTCCGCCCCGATGCCCGTTCCGGGGTATACGGCGGCTACCAGGGCTGGGTCGATCGGCCCGGGCGGTTCCGTTCGTTGGGCGATGGCCAGATCGATTTCAAATCGATCTTCAGCAAACTGACCCAATACGATTTCAGCGGTTGGGCGGTCCTGGAATGGGAATGCTGCTTGAAGGATTCACAACAGGGCGCCGCAGAAGGGGCAGCGTTCATCCAGCGGCACATGATCAGCAAGACCGGCAAGGCGTTCGATGATTTTGCCAGCGTCACGGCGGATGAGGATTCCAACCGGCGGTTGTTGGGCCTGTTGAGGTAACCGCTCCACCCCAAGACCCTGTGGCGAGGGAGCTTGCTCCCGCTGGGCTGCGAAGCAGCCCCTAAAACCTGACAACTCGGTGGATCAGGTAGATGTAGGCCGAGGTGACTGTTTTGAGGGCTGCTGCGCAGCCCAGCGGGAGCAAGCTCCCTCGCCACAAAAGCAGGCCACAAAAGCAAGCCACAAAAGCTGTGCAAGGCTTTTTTCTTCACAAGAACAACAATAAAACGGTGACGCTCATGACCACGATGAATGCACGCCTCAGCGTGATGATGTTCCTGCAGTTCTTTATCTGGGGTGGCTGGTTCGTCACCCTCGGCACCTTCCTCTCCAGCACCCTGGGCGCCAGCGGTGGGCAGATCGGCATGGCGTTCTCCACGCAATCGTGGGGAGCGATCATTGCGCCGTTCGTCATCGGCCTGATCGCCGACCGCTTCTTCAACGCCGAACGGATCCTGGCGGTGTTGCACCTGCTCGGCGCGGTGTTGCTGTATCAGCTGTATTCGGCGGCGGATTTCAGTGTGTTCTACCCGTACGTGCTGGTGTACATGGTGGTCTACATGCCGACGCTGGCCCTGGTCAATTCAGTGGCCTTCCGGCAGATGCGCGATCCGGCGCTGGAGTTCTCCCGTATCCGGGTGTGGGGCACGATTGGCTGGATCGTCGCGGGCGTGGTGATCAGTTTTGTGTTCGCCTGGGATTCGCGCGAAGCGATCTCGGCAGGCGGCTTGCGCAATACGTTCCTGATGGCGGCCATCGCGTCCCTGGCCCTGGGGCTCTACAGCTTCACGCTGCCGGCCACGGCGCCGCTCAAGGAACAGGCCCGGGCGGGCGGCGTCAGGCAGCTGCTGGGGCTGGACGCGTTGGGGCTGTTGAAGGATCGCAGCTATCTGGTGTTCTTCATCGCCTCGATCCTGATCTGCATTCCCCTGGCGTTCTATTACCAGAATGCCAACCCGTTCCTGGCCGAAACCGGGATGACCAACCCAACGGCGAAGATGGCCATCGGGCAGGTCTCGGAAGTGTTGTTCATGCTGCTGTTGCCACTGTTCATCCAGCGCTTCGGCATCAAGCTGGCGCTGTTGGTGGGGATGTTGGCGTGGGCGTTGCGCTACCTGTTGTTCGCCTACGGCAATAACGGCGACCTGGCGTTCATGCTGTTCACCGGCATTGCCCTGCATGGCATCTGCTACGACTTCTTTTTTGTCTCGGGGCAGATCTACACCGATGCCAAGGCACCGGAGCGCTTTCGCAGCTCGGCCCAGGGGCTGATTACCCTGGCGACCTACGGTGTGGGGATGCTGATCGGCTTCTGGGTGGCGGGGCAGGTGACCGATCACTTTGTCGTGGCGGGCGGTCATGACTGGCAGAGCATCTGGCTGTTCCCGGCCGGTTTCGCGCTGCTGGTGTTGCTCTGCTTCCTGTTTACCTTCCGCGGCCAGCAAGCGCTCGCTGCGTCGTCAAAGGCTTGAAGCAGGGCTGGGCGTCAGTCATTTGTGACTGACGTCCAGCTTGGTGTAGGTCACTTTCCCGCCTTCGTTGGAATAACCCTTGTTGTCCAAGGTGTAGACACCGGCCTTGAAATAGAAGTTATAGCCGTACCAGGACGGGTCCAACTTCACCTGTTTACCCGCGTTGCCGATCAGCACCGAGAGCTTGCCTTGCTTGTCCATTTGCAGCGAATAGGAGAAGGCCTTGTTCAGCGGCACGTTGGGCACGGTGTAGATCACCGGGCTCTTCTTGTCCTTGGGCTTGACCCGGTATTCCACGTCGATATTGCCGGTGCCCTTGGCGTAGCGGTACACCAGTTTCAACAACGGCGTAGGGGCGTCCTTGGCGTGGATCTGCGCCACTACCACCCGGCCTTCGGAAGGCACCTGGTTCACCGCCAGGGTGCCCTTGAGGGTATTGGTGCCGCTGTTGTAGCGCCAGTTGCGCAGCTTGCCGTCCTTGCTGGTTTCCCGCAGCTCGGAGCGCGGGTATTCGCTTTTACCGGTATGGGAACCGGTGACCGGCGCCCAGAAGACGATCCGCTGGCCGTTATTGTCGAAATACTTGTTTTTCAGGGTTGGCATGGCTTTGGTCGCCACGACCTGCGCCGGCGTTTGCACGGGCAGGGTAATGTTCCAGACAGTCAGGTCAATCATGATAAAACCCTCCAACGGGACCGGCCGTTACCTGGCGGCCGTCAAGACAGAAACTGCCTTCCGTGGCGCAGTTTTCATGTTATCGACGATGGGCTGTTTCGCTGGAGGTGCACCTGACGGATGGCTCTGCGATGAGCCTTTCAGGCACTGAATTGGGCGGATTATCGTGTGTCAATTTGTTGCTGATCGGTTAGAGTACGCGCCGCCCGAGAGACGGATCCCGGGCGTCTTTCCATGGAGCGTCAAATGAATCAAATCAGCAAAGTTGTCGCCTGCGCACTGTTCGGCCTGGCCCTGGCGGGTTGCACCGGCACCCCGATGAAAACCCAGCAATACGACAGCAGCCAATACACCGTTGTCGGCCACAGTGAAGCCAAGGCCACCGGCCTGTTGCTGTTCGGCGTGATCCCGATTCGCCAGAACAACCGTTTCGTACGCGCCCAGACCGCGGCGATCAAGGCCAAGGGCGGCGACGCCATGATCAACACCCAAGTCCAGGAAAACTGGTTCTGGGCCTGGGTCCTGACCGGTTACACCACCTCGGTGTCCGGTGACGTGGTCAAGCTGAAAAGCGTTCAGTGACACCCTGCTTTAGAGTAGGTGAGCGCCGGTTGTAAGGGCGCTTGCCTGTGGCGAGGGAGCTTGCTCCCGCTCGATCGCGCAGCGATCGCAAAAGGGCCGCTTCGCCGCCCAGCGGGAGCAAGCTCCCTCGCCACAACAGCCCGATCATGCCCGATCCTCTGTCACTGTCCTCCCACCACCATATGCGTGAACGGCGCCACATACGCCTGCAACGTCACCAGCCCGCCCACCAGAATCGCCAGCACCACCGAGTGGAAAAACACGTAGCGCAGGATTTCGCCTTCGTGACCGTACCAACGGGTCGCGGTGGAGGCGACCACGATCGACTGCGCGTCGACCATCTTGCCCATCACCCCACCGGAACTGTTGGCCGCGGCCATCAACACCGGGCTGATGCCCAGTTGCTCGGACGTGACTCGTTGCAAGCCGCCAAACAACACGTTGGAGGCGGTGTCCGAACCGGTCAGCGCCACGCCGAGCCAGCCCAGCAAGGTGCCGAACATGGGGTAGAAAATGCCCGTGGCGGCGAAGGCCAGGCCCATGGTCGCGTCCAGGCCTGAGTAGCGCGTGAGAAACCCCAGGGCCAACATTGCTACGATGGTAATCAGCGAGTAGCGCACCACCCAGAGCGTTCGCAGGTAGTGGTGCAGCAGTTGCGGGATGGAATAGCCCATCAGCAAGCCACCGAGAATCGCCGCCAGGAAGATGCCGCTGCCCGTGGCAGTGAACCAGTTGAACTTGTAGACCGCTTCCTCGGTTTTAGGCTGGGGCACCACGGGCGGGACTTTTTCGATCTGCTGGTGGATGGTGCCGAAGGTCAGCAGGGGCGAGAAGATCGGATTGGCCTCGCGCATCGGCTTGCCTTGGGGATCCAGTCGGGCCGATTGGGTCTGGGGGTCGATGGCCGGACGGGTGTCGAACAGGTTCTTGAAGCCTTGGGTGCCCCAGGCGAACACGAACACTGTGAGGATGATCCAGGGCATCCAGGCCCGTCCCACGGCGGAGCGGGTGTCGCTGGAAAATGCCGCGCTGGCGACGGGTTTTTCATCCTCGCTGGCGTCGATCTTCGAGTTGTCGACCCGCCCTGACAGCGCGGCGGAGGTGTGCACCGTGGCCGGTTTCCAGACCTTGAGGAAACCGGTGAGGCAGGCCATGGAAATCAGCGCGGCAATCACATCCACCAGCATCGGCCCGTGGTAGTTCGACACCAGGAACTGCGGGATGGCGAAGCTGACACCGGCCACCAGGATCGCCGGCCAGACCTCCAGCATCTTGCGCCACCCGGCAAACGCCCAGATCAACCAGAACGGCACCAGCACCGAGAAAAATGGCAACTGCCGACCGACCATCATCGACAGCTCCATTTCATCCAGCCCGGTGACTTTGGCCAGGGTGATGATCGGCGTGCCCAGGGCGCCGAAGGCCACGGGCGCGGTGTTGGCGATCAGCGCCAGGCCCGAGGCGGCCAAGGGGGAGAAGCCCAGCCCGATCAGGATCGCCCCGGTCACCGCCACCGGCGTCCCGAAACCCGCGGCGCCCTCGAAGAACGCACCGAAGCAAAAGGCGATCAACAGCAATTGCAGGCGTCGGTCGTCGGTGATGCGGGCGAGGGAATCCTGCAGGACCTTGAACGAGCCGTTTTCGGTGGTCAGGCGGTGCAAGAAGATGATGTTGAGGACAATCCAGCCAATGGGCAACAGGCCGTTGGCCGCGCCGTAAAGTGCCGCTGACCCGGCCATGCCGGCGGGCATGCCGAAGGCGAAGATGGCGATCAGCAAGGCCGAGGCCAAGGCCATCAACGCCGCCAGGTGCGCCTTGACATGAAAGAACGCCAGGGACGCCAGCATCACCACCACTGGAACCGCCGCCAGGAGCGTCGACAGCACCGCATTACCGAAGGGATCGTAGACTTGTTGCCAGACCATGTTCCACCTCTGCTTTTTATTGTTGGAAGTGCAGGCCCCGGGGGGATTGGCAGAGAAGTATAGGCGGGGATTGGCGAGGGGAATGGCGCAGAGGCCTGGGGTAAGCCCCTGTGGCGAGGGAGCTTGCTCCCGCTGGACTGCGCAGCAGGCCCAAGTTTTTTGTTTAAGCACAAATTCTTGGGGCGGCTTCGCCACCCAGCGGGAGCAAGCTCCCTCGCCACAGGTAAGTGGTGTGCTGGCTAGCGTGGGGGCTCACCTTCCTCCTGGCGAAGCTCGAGGCTCAAGCCGTCGCAGCTTTGCGACCAGGCGACCAGCCAGTCGGGCACGGCGGGCGATTGTTCGGCCAGGCCCAACTCGCGGATGAACTCAGCCGGTGCAATCGTGCCTTTGGCCGAGCGGAACAGGCCGCGCATGATCACCACCCCGACCACACGTCCCTGGCTGATGAAACGGTGCTCCATGAACGTCCATTTTTCGTCCCAACCGAGCAGGCGGGTGTGCACCTCGAACGCCTCGAACAGTTTCAATTCCCGCCTGAACTTGCCCCAGACATCCCCCACGATCGGCACCGCCCGGTTGCGCAACGCCACTTTGTAGGCGCCGCTGCGCAGCACGTAATCCATGCGTCCCACATCGGCCAACGTGAAGTAGCGTCCGTTGGTGACGTGGCGATTGAGGTCCAGGTCCAGCGGCCATACCCGCATGCGCACCACCGTGGTGTCCAGGGGCGCCGCCGGCTTGCGCCACGGGCGGCGGAACAGCATCAGCAACAGTCGAAACCAGAGATTCATAAGGAGGCCGTGAAGAGGGAAAACGGCGCACTTTAGACCCCGTGCAGGAAGCGGGCTAGGTGCGAAAGTGACGATTTGCGTGGCAATCGCGCATTTGGGGCATGTTCGAGCGGCTGTTGTGGCCAGGAGCTTGGGCCCGCTGTATGGCGAGCCGCTCCAAGAGTTTGGGTCGAAACAAAAGAACTGGGCCTGCTGCGCAGTCCAGCGGGAGCAAGCTCCCTCGCCACAAAAGCAGTGCAGCGCTACAAAGGTGCAAGGCGCTCGTTCAGCCCTTCGCCGCCATCGCCGTCACTTCCACTTTCATGCCTTCAACCGCCAGCGCTGCCACACCCACCGCCGCACGAACCGGCCAAGGCTTGGCGAAGAAGCGTTTGTAGACCTCGTTGAACGCGGCGCGGTCGGCCATGTCGGTCAGGTAGATGGTCAGGTGCAGGACCCGGTCCATGGAGCTGCCGGCGCCTTCCAAGGCAGTCTTGAGGGCTTGCAGCGTGCATTCGCTCTGCAGGGTGATGTCGCCCAGCTCCAGGCTGCCATCGGCGTGGGTGGGGATTTGCGTGGAAACCAGCAGGCCGCCGAAACCGGCGACGTCGGAGGAAATGGAGTCCGCATCCGGATCTGGAATAAACGTGATGTCTGGGTTGCTCATGCAAAACCTCATGCTGGAAAAGAAAAAGGAGCGCCGCAGTTTACCGTTCATTGCCGCGCCGTTCCTGCATTCCTTTATCCGTGCGCTCCCAGCCTGTTGTTTTGCACCAGTGCCTGGATGTAGGCCTCAAGCGTCATGGTGCCGTGCAAGGCGTCGTCGCCCACGTCGAAGCCGCTGTCTAGGCTGACGGCGCTCATGCGCCCATAGGATTGCGCCGCAGCGGGGCTGAAGCCGAGGCTCTGGAAGGTGCTTTCCCATCGGTCCCTGGGTATCACCTGTACCTCGACCGGTCGGTCGAGCGCCTGGGAAAAAGCCTGCGCCACATCGTTGGGCGAGTACAGGCCAGGCCCCTGCACGTTACGCACGCCAATGTCATCCACCGACGATAGCAATCGCGCGGCCGCCACTTCGCCCAGGTCCCGAGGCGCAACCATGGGGAAGGCCAGGTCGGCTGGAAACAGCGTCGGCAGCTTGCCGGTCTCGCGGACGGTATCGAGCAGGCTGTCCCAGTTGCTCATGTAATAAGCGCCGCGATTGATCGCCGCCGGGATCGACTGGTTGCGCAGCCCTTCTTCCAATTCCCACAAGACGCTGAGATCGCCGATACGCCTGCCAGGCTGGGCGCCGGCGGTGGATTGCACGACGATTTTCTCAAGACCCGATCCGTCGAGGGCGGCCAGGATGTTGGCGACCGTGCGCCGTTCCACCGCATCGGTATCGGTACTGGGAGCCGCTGGCGGGTTGAGAATGAATGCCCTGCGCCCGAGCCGAAACGCTGCGCGCAACGACTCGACGTTTTCGGCGTCCGCTTCGACGATTTGAGCGCCCCTGGCCCGCCATTCAGTGGCGTGGGTGGCGTTGCGGGTCATGATAATCACGGCATGCCCTGGCGCCAGCAAGGCGCGGCCTGTGGCCGAGCCAACGTGACCTGTGGCGCCCATGATCACGTACATGGCTTTATCTCCCGAAGTCAAAGTCCGCCCTGGGCCGGACGGTGGGTTGTCATTGCCGGTTCAAGGTGCGGTTGCGCGCCGTTCAGGCGTGCGGCCAGCTGTTGTGCCTGTTCCCATCCCAGCGCGGGCTCCAGCCATTCGAGCGCATCTTCGGCACTGAAGGCCAGTACCCGCTGCTGCTGGCTGGCGATGTCGCCATACGTCACCAGGGTCAGGCCGTCACAGCCAAACGGGGTCTCGCTGGCCTGGGCCAGGGCAGCCAGGAAAATCGGGACCGACTGCCGGGCGGTCGTGTAGGTGAGGCGTTGCGCCTGGGAGGGCGAGGCGGGGGCTTGTGACTCATACCAACCCTCCACGGGAACCAATACGCGGCCTTCGTGCTTGATGGGGTCGAAGACCTTGGAGCGCATCACCAGATGCAAGGGTAGATGGGTCAGGGGCGGCATCGTCCCGACCGACCAGATTGGCGACCAACCCCAGCGAACCTTGATGCACTCCAAGTGCCCACCGCGACGACGAATGGCGCTGACCTGCATGTTTGGCTTGATCAGACTCTGGCGCTCCTGGACCTTGGGCGGCGTTGTCACGTACAGGTCCAAGGGCGTCACGCTTGCACCGAAACGGCTGCCGGGCGTGTCTCGCTGGGCGAAATACGCCAGGGAGTCTTTTGAAGAAACGTGTTGAACAAGACCGTCACACATAACGAAAACTCCCGGCAGTGAACGCAAAGAAGCCTTGATCCACCCGCTGTTCAAGCCGTGACGTCGAAGCGCGTCAGCATGGCTTTCAGCGGTGTCATGTAGGTCCGAGCCGTGGCGAATGGCTTGGTTCGAAAATCCTTGCGGCGGGGAGACGAGCGGGCGGTGTGTCAGTTTGCAGAGAGGTTGGCTGTGCCGACGCCTTCGCGAGCAGGCTCGCTCCCACACTGTTGTGCGTTGATGTAGTCCACGAAAGCCCTCAATGGCGAGGGCAGGTAGCGGCGGCCGGGGTAGTAGAGAAATGGGCCGGTAAAGCGCTGCCACCAGGGTTCGAGTACCGGTTCGAGGGCGCCGCTGTCCAGGTACGGTCGTAACCAGTCTTCGAACAGGTAGACGATGCCCAGACCGTCTACAGCGGCTTGCACCGACAGGTCCACCGCACCGCCAATGCGCGTGATCAACGGGCCGCTCGGGTCGACGCTGATGGTTTCGCCGCCGCGCTCATACTCCCACAGCGGCATGGCACCGCTGGGGAACTTGCCCCGCAGGCACGCGTGTTCCAGCAGGTCTCTGGGATGTTCCGGCCTGCCCCGGGCATCGAGGTATGCCGGGGCGGCGGCCGTGGCGAAGCGCTGGAACCGTGGGCCGATGGGGATGGCGATCATGTCCTGCTCCAGGCGCTCGTCGTAGCGAATGCCAGCGTCACACCCGGCCGCCAGCATGTCGACGAAGCTTTCTTCGGTGACCACTTCCAGGCGGATGTCGGGATAGCTTTTCAGGAACGGCGTGATAATCGCCGGCAACACCAGCCGGGCCGCGCTGACTGGCACGTTCAGCCTGAGGGTGCCCGAAGGACGGTCGCGAAAGTCGTTGACCACGTCCATGGCCGCCTCGACCTCGCCCAGGGCCGGGACGATGCGTTCCATCAACCGGGCACCGGCCTCGGTCGGTACCACGCTGCGGGTAGTGCGATTGAGCAGGCGTACGCCGAGCCGGCTCTCCATCCGGCGTACGGCGTCGCTCAGGCTTGAGGCAGACTTGCCGCTCAGCCGCGCGCCTTCACGAAAGCCCTTCGCGTTGACCACGGCCACGAAGGCCAGCAAGTCTTGAATATCCGTCGCCATTGTTCTCTCTGCCGTACAACCTGTGCTGATTGCACCTGATTATCATGAGAATGGTCAACGTCTATAGTCGGCCCACGCACATTGATCCGAGGGCTACGAGATGAACATTGCAGGCAAGGCAGGCAGCTTTTTACTGGGCGATCGCACGGTCAATCGCATGGGTTACGGCGCGATGCAGTTGGCGGGGCCCCAGGTCTTCGGACCGCCGAAAGACCCGGCGGTGGCCGTCGCTGTGCTGCGCGAAGCATTGGCGAGCGGGGTCAACCACATCGACACCGCCGATTTCTATGGGCCCCATGTCACCAACCAACTGATCCGTGAAGCGCTGCACCCTTATGCCCAGGACCTGGTCATCGTGACCAAGGTCGGTGCCGTGCGCGGTGCCGATGCGTCCTGGAACCCGGCCCACAGCCCCGCCGAGCTGACCCGGGCGGTCCACGACAATCTGCGCAACCTGGATGTGGAGGTATTGGACGTGGTCAACCTGCGGGTGTGGGGCGACCTGCATTCGCCCACGGAAGATTCCATTGAGGAATCGTTCACGACACTGGCCGAGCTGCAGCGCCAGGGCCTCATCCGTCACCTGGGGCTGAGCAACGTCACGGCCGCGCAGGTCAAGCAGGCCCAAGGCATTGCCCAGGTGGTCTGCGTGCAGAACCACTACAACCTGACCCATCGCGACGACGAACACCTCATCGCCGACCTGGGCCGGCAGGGCATCGCCTACGTGCCGTTCTTCCCCTTGGGCGGCTTCACACCGCTGCAATCGCAAACCCTTTCCAGCGTGGCGGCGCGCTTGCAGGCGTCACCGCTGTGCGTGGCCCTGGCGTGGTTGCTGCAACGTGCGCCGAATCTGCTGCTGATTCCCGGCACATCGTCCCTGGCGCACCTGCGGGAAAACCTCACGGCGAGTGAGCTGAAGATCCCTGCGCCGATGCTTGCCGAGCTGGACGCATTGGCCTAGGCCGCCTGGAAAACCAACGTCTCGCCATCTTCCGGTATCAACAACCGGTCTTCGACACCGGCCTTCGCGGTGGCTGCGGCAAGGGCCTTGCGAGTCGTCGGGCAGTGGCTGATCGCTTCCAGATGATTGGCCACCACGGTCCCGCGGGACAAACGGGTGAATTCCAGCGTCTCGTCGATGCCCATGATGATGTCGCCGCCGATGTCGAATCGTGCCCCGCCCGCCGGAACTACGCTGACCTGTGGCTGGTGTCGCAAGACGAACTCGCACACGGTGGGGGTGAGCACGGTGTCGCCGGTGAGGTAGACACTCGGTTCGCCGGGCAGCTCGATCAGGTAGCCGACGCCATGCTCCATCAACTTGCCCACCAGGCCCCGCCCGTGGGTGCACCGGACCGTGCGAATAGTGCCGCCCAGGAATGGGGTGGGTTGGTCATGGGCCTGGGCGAGCGCCTGGACATTCAAGCCACGCTTGTTGAGATAGGGCGCGTCATGGGACGTGCAGATGACCGGGATCTGTTTTTCCCTCAGCCAGCGCTTGGCCGCGCGGTCCAGATGGTCGAAATGGCCTTTCTGGCAGTGGGTGATCAAGCAATGGGTGACGGTCTCTAGGGCCTGCGCTGTCGAGGCCGGAAGTGCCACCAGCGGATTGCGTTGCGTGGCGCCAAACAGGCGAAGCGGCGGCAGCGTGCCCTGGCCAGCCAGCATCGGGTCGACGAGCACGCGATACGGGCCGATTTCAAGAATGATCGTGGCGTTACGGATCTGTTGGATGTTCATGAGGCGTTCCTGTTGAGCGAGTGCTTCATGGTGCCGATCCGGTCCCGTGTGCATAATGGCCGGATCTGACATCTTTGATTCGTTTCAGGCCATGACAAACAAACTTCGAATCGGTTTGCTTCTATTTCCCGGCTGCATGCCCGCCGGCCTGTTCGCGTTCGCCGATCTGCTGCATGCCGCCAACCGCAGAAGAGGGCGGGCGCTGTTCGAGGCCCGCTACATCGCGTTGCAGGCCGGGCCGGTGGTGTGTGCCCATGGCGTGACCCTGCAGGCGGAAGCGGCGTTGGGCAGCGCCGGGCTGGATGCTGTCCTGGTTCCCGGTTTCTGGGCCGAGTCGGCCGAGCAGATGAATGCGCTGCTGGCTGAACAGACAGCCCTCGTGAGTGCGCTGTCGAACCATGCCCGATCGCTTCAGCTCTGGTCCTATTGCACCGGTGTCTGCCTGCTGGCCGCCGCCGGCCGATTGGACGGGCAGGGTGCGACGGTGACTTGGTGGCTGGCGCAGGCGATGCAGCAGCAGTATCGAAAAGTCCATTGGCAAAGCGAGCGGAACTGCGTGTTCAACGAGCGCACGGCGACCGCGTCTGGGGTGAACGGTTACCTGCCCATCGCCGAAAAACTCATTGAGCGAAGTGTCAGCAGCGACGTACTGCGCGATATCACGCGGCTCATGGTGCTGCCGCGCCCAGCCATTCCCCATGCGGCGTTCCAGGGCATTGCCCTGATCGAGCAACCCAGCGGATGGTTGCGGCAGTTGCATGGGTTGATCGAACAGATGCCGGCCGAGCGGGTCACTGTGCAGGCACTGGCCAGCCAGTTGGCGGTGTCCGAGCGCACCCTGGCGCGCAAGGTCAGCCGTGAGACGGGGCAGGCCGTCGCGGCCTACGCCCGGCGCATCAAGTTGAACCAGGTCAGCGAGCGTCTGACGTTGACCACGCTGCCCCTCGCCAGCATCGGCGCCGAGCTGGGGTTCAGCAGCAGCTCCAACTTGCAGCGGATGTTCAAGGCGTTGACCGGGCTGACGCCGATGGAATACCGGCGCAAGTTCGGGCGGGTATGACGCCGGTCAACCCGGCGTCTTGTCGGTTTCGTTGCGATGGTGTTCCTGCCAGTTGTCGACGGGGCGGGCACGGTCTTCGTTGAACATGTCCGTGAGCAGCGCGTTGGCGCGCCGATAGGCATCGTGGCGAAACTTGAGGTCGTCTTCCGGCTGGGCGACGATCTCCTCCAACATCTTGAGGTTCAGCCGGCGGAACTGATCCGCCCGTTCCCGCGCTTCGTAAGCCCCGACGCCCATGTGCTCCAGTGCACTGCGACCCAATGCCAGCGCGCTCTCGAAGGTTTCCCGCTCGGCCGCCTCCACGCCCATCTGTCGCAGGGTGATGAGGTGGCCCATATCCCGCGCCCGCACGATCAACTGCAACGCGGGGAAGTGCTCCTGGGCCAGCCGGGTCAGTGTCAGGTTGTCTTCTCGATCGTCGATCGCATTGATCAACACCACCGCTTGGGCCGCGCCGGCTGCGTGCAGCAGATCAAGGCGCGTGGCATCGCCATAAAAGACTTTCACGCCGAATTTACGCAGCGTCTCGATGTTGTCAGGGTCGTGATCCAATACCACCACTTCGACGCCGCAAGACATCAGCAGGCGACCGGCGATCTGCCCGAAGCGGCCGAACCCGGCGATGATCACCCGTGGATTCTGCTGGTCGACGAGGTCGGATTCGCGTTTGTTTTTCTTGGCGACGGACTCGAACCGATCCAGCAACACGATCAGCAAGGGCGTCAGGCACATGGACAGGGCCACCGCCAGGGTCAGGCTCTTGCCCCATTGATCGGTCAAGATGCCGGCCACGGTCGCCGCGCCAAACACCACGAAGGCGAATTCGCTGCCCTGGCCCAGCAACACCGCCTGCCAGGAGCGCTGGCCGGCGGGGACGTTGAGGAACCGGCCCGCCATCTTGATCACCAGCAGCTTGATCAGGATGAAGCCCAGGGTCAGGGTGACGACTTTCAGCGGTGCGTCGATCAGGGTGCCGAAATCGATCGACATGCCGACACCGATGAAGAACAGGCCCAACAACAGGCCTTTGAACGGTTCAATGTCGCTTTCCAGGGCATGGCGGTATTCGGAGCTGGCCAGCAGCACGCCGGCGAGGAACGCGCCCATGGCCATCGATAAACCGGCTTCCTCCAGCAGAAAACCGAAGCCGAACACCAGGAAAAGCGCCACGGCACTGAAGATCTCGCGCAAGCCTGACCGCGCGGCGAAGCGCAGCAGCGGTCGCGTCACGTAGCGCCCCAACAGCACGACGATGGTGATGGCAGCGACGATTTTGCCAATCGATAGCAACAGCGCCGTGCCCGAAGGCGTGTCGCCGTGGGCCGACAACAACGGGATCATTGCCACCAGCGGAATGGCCGCGATGTCCTGGAACAGCAGCACGGCGAAGCTGCTGCGCCCGACCGCGGTGGCGGTCAGGTTGCGTTCGTTCATCGCCTGCATGGCGATGGCCGTGGAGGACAGGCTCAGGGTCAGGCCGACCAGCAGCGCTGCCGTCCAGCTCAGGCCAAGGGCCGTGCAGAACAAGCCAATGGCAGCGCCACAGGCGAGCATCTGCAGGGCGCCACCACCGAACACCATCTTGCGCAGGGCCCAGAGCCGTTTGGGGTCGAGCTCGAGGCCGATGATGAACAGCATCAGCACCACGCCGATTTCAGCGAACTCCAGGATGGCTTTTACATCGGTAATCAGCTTCAGCCCCCACGGGCCGATGATGCACCCGGCCAGTAGATAACCCAACACCGGGCCCAGGCCAAATCGAACGGCAATCGGTACGATCAGCGTCGCCGAGGCCAGGTAGATGAGCATTTCAATCAGGCTGTGAGTTTCCACTTCAATCTTCCTTCCAGGCGGCCAGGCGAGCGGCATAGTGTTCGATTTGGACGTGTTGGGCATCCGCTTCGGCGGCATAGGCGCCATGCACGACAACCGGCTCCAGCCAGCGCATGCCGCAATAGAGGGCCGTGGCGTGGAGCGGTTGGGCCAGTGCGGCAAAGCCTGGGTAGCCGCCGATCTGGAAATGCCCCTGATCGCCACCGGTGGTCACGGCCCACAGCAGGGATTTGTCCTTGAGCGCCGTGGCGCCTTTGCCATAGGCCCAGCCGTGGGTGAAGACTTTATCGATCCACAGCTTCAGCAAGGGCGGTGTGCTGTACCAGTACATCGGGTGCTGGAGCACGACCAGCTCTGCTTGTTCCACCGCACGCTGTTCCGCCTCGACGTCGATATCGAAGTCGGGATAAAGCGCATAGAGCGAACGTATGACCACGTCCGGGTTGGTCGACACTCGCTTGAGCATCTGCTGGTTGACCCGCGATTTGTCGGGGTAGGGGTGCGCATAAATGATAAGAATCATCGGTGAATTCCTTGGTTTGGCTCCGTCGATTCCTGTCTGTCGTGAGCGCGAACGATGGCATTGAGTCGAGCGATACAAACAAGAGCGCCTTCCCGGAACAGGGCCCAGGCCGGAAAAACCGGACATCCTACCGAGGAAGGCGCTGATTGTTTAGCGCGGATCGTCACATCGGGCACTTCAGTCAAGCGGCAGCGAGACCCTGGCCTCCAATCCGCCGCTTTTTCGATTGCGCAGGGTCAGCGTGCCGCCATGCTCCAGCACCGTCGCCCGGGCCGCCGACAGGCCCAGCCCGACGCCGCCAGTGTGCTTGTTGCGAGAACCTTCGATGCGAAAGAACGGCGTGAAGACCCGCTCAAGGTATTGGGCGTCGATGCCCGGCCCTCGGTCCAGGATGCGAATGTCCACACGGTGGGCGTCGGCTTCGAGTCGAACCGTCGGCTGGCCGCCATATTTGATCGCGTTGTCGATCAGATTGACCAAGGCGCGTTTGATGCCGATGGGGCGGCCGACATAGACGAAGCGCTGGGCACCTTTGAACGCGACCTCGGTGCCGGCGTCCTTGAGGTCATCGACGATGGTGTGCAGCAGCTCAGCCAGGTCGAACGCGGTGGCGTGTTCAAGCCGGGCATCGTCGCGGAAGAACTCCAGGGCTGAGTTGACCATCGCCTGCATTTCGTCCACGTCCCTGAACAAGCGCGATTGTTGTTCGGCATCCTCGATGAACTCCCCGCGCAGGCGCATGCGGGTCAACGGCGCGCGCAAGTCATGGGAGATGGCGGCGAGCATCTGCGTGCGGTCCTGTAGAAAGTGCTTGAGCTGGGCCTGCATGGCATTGAACGCGAGGATCGCCTGGCGGATTTCGTGGGGGCCGATGACCGGAATCGGTGGTGCCTGGTGGTCGACGCCAAAGCGCCGGGCGCCTTTGGCGAAACGTTCCAGCGGTGCGGCCAGGTGCCGGGTGGCGATCAGCGCGACGATCAACGTCGAGAGCAGGATCAGCGCGATGATGATCCCGTTGCGCGCCCATTCGCCCAGCCCCCAACTGCGCGACGGCACGGAGAAGATCACCCACGAATGGTCGGCCAATTCGATGATCACCGCGTAGCGTGCATCCGGTTGGTCGGCCGGCCAATCGCCCGGTTCGTAGGCTTCGATCCTGGCGTCCGGCCGACCCAATTGTTGGCGCAGGAGCGTCGAACCTTCACTGAACTCCGGGTCGTCGATCACCGGCAACCGCGCGTCTTCATGCCGTTGCAGCCATTGTGCGTTGAACGCCTGGTCGCTGGCGGCCCTGGCAATCGCGGGACGTTGTGCGGGGGCGACGGAGTCAATGATGCGGGTGATGGCGGCGGCCTTTTCCATCAGGCCGGTTTCCATCAGGGGAGGGCGCGCCCAGGCACCGGCCAGCAGGCTGAACAGCTCATTGAGGGCCAACAAGGTCAGCATGGCGATCATGGTGGTCAGGGCGATCCAGCGCGCTACCGTGTCCCGTGGACGTTGGGAGCCCGAGCGCGAGGGCTTCATCGCTTCACCACATGGGGGCTGAAAAGGTAGCCGCTGTTGCGCACGGTGCGGATCATCGACGCCCCGGTGATGTCGGTCTCCAACTTGCGCCGCAAGCGGCTGACCTGGACGTCGATGCTGCGGTCAAACGCCTCGAAGGTTTCGCCGCGGGCCAGGTCCAGCAACTGCTGGCGCGTCAGCACCCGGCACGGGTGTTCGGCAAACACCAGCAGCAGTTCGAACTCTCCGGCGGACAGCGGGATCATGACCTTGTCCGGTGAGCGCAGTTCGCGCCGGGTAACGTCCAGTTGCCAGTTCTCGAACTCCAGGATCGGCCGGGAGGCGTCGCTCGACGCGTCCCTGGCTTCACCAGTGCGCCGCAGGACCGAACGCACCCGGGCCAACAGCTCCCGGGCGTCGAACGGTTTGGTCAGGTAATCGTCCGCCCCCAGCTCCAGGCCGACGACGCGATCACTCAATTCGCCCATGGCGGTGAGCATGATAATGCCGACCGTGTGCTCGGCCCGCAGTCGTTGGCAGAGCACCAGCCCATTGTCGCCCGGCAGCATGACGTCGAGGATGACGAGGTCCGGCACCCGACGCTGCACCGCCTGCCACAGGGCATTGCCGTCGGCGGCCACCTCCACGCTGTAGCCATGTTGTTCGAGGAACTTGCGCAAGAGGGCGAGGACTTCGAGGTCATCGTCCACCAGTAATAAATGGCTCACGGTGGGCACGCAGGGTAATGAATACAGGAGGCGATACTAGGGGCAATCCAGGGCCTGCGTCATATATTTCAATCCGGCAATAAAGTTGCCGACGGGCAATATTCCGGAAATCTCCAGGCAAAGAAACAGCGGCAGGATGGCCCCGATGTCAGTCAGTTAAACAGCCAGTGTTCGGCTTTTAACCGGCATAGGCAGCCCCCATTCCTCGCCGAGATCACCCTGTATGCCGATCACCAGACCCGCTCCGTTGCTTGTTCGATCCACCGTTGTGGTTGTATTGACGGCATTCGCCAGTGGTTGCTCCAGCACACCCGCTGCAAAACCGGGCGTGTGTGAGCGCGCGGCCTATACCGTTCACGATCCCGCAGAACCGGTCAACCGCGGCATCTTCGCGTTCAACCGGACCGTGGATGACTATGTGCTGGCCCCGGTCGCCCGTGGTTATCTCAAGTTGCCGGAGATGTTCCAGGCCGGCGTCCACAACTTCGTGGCGAACTTCGGTGAGCCCAAGGTGTTCATCAACGACCTGCTGCAAGGCAATGCACAACGCTCGGTCAACACACTGGGGCGGTTCGTCATCAACACCACGGCGGGCATCGTCGGGCTGATCGACGTGTCGGGCGAGCTGGGCATCGAGCGCCATAAGGCCGATTTCGGCCAGACCTTCGGCGTCTGGAACGTCGCCCCCGGACCGATCGTGGAACTGCCGTTGCTGGGCAGCGCCAACCTGAGGGACGCGTCGGGCAAGGTGCTGAGTTTTGCCGTCGACCCGTTCGGCGACAACAGCAGCACCGTCGACACCCTGGGTACGATCAACACCGTCGGTGGCGTTGTCGATGGCCGCGCCGAGGCATTGCCGCTGACCGACCAGTTGCAGGCCCAGGCGGATTACTACGCGGCGCTTCGCGATGCAACGGCGCAGCGGCGTGCCGATTTTGTCGCGCAAGGGAAGTTGGGGGCGGTAGTGCAGGACCATCCGCAATGCCAGGACGGAACCGCCGCTGATGAGTAGCGAGGTGTTGGTCCTGCATCGGCGAATGCGCACGCTCGATCCGGATGTGCTGCATTGCCGTGAGGTTGAACTGCGGTTGGCCGAGGATGGCCGCCACGTGCTGCTCAAGCGTTATGTCGAGTTGTATCGCCATGAGCACGTCAGTTGGTGCGCCATCCAGCAGCATCGGGTGCCGTTGGCGAGGATGGTGCGCTGGATGGTCGATAACGGCGAGCAGGAGAGGGGTTAGTGGCAATTTGCTCTTGGAATGCAACGGTATCTAGGGAGCGGATACCATGAAACATTTCTACATAATTAGGCAACAATAATGGTTGTACGACGTCGTATCTAATATGTTCGACTGTGGCCGTTTCTCACAAAAAAAATAACGGAGATTCCATCCATGACGAGCATTCCTTCCGCTGAAGGCCAGGCTGCGGCGCCCGCGCAAGGCCGTTTTGTACGCCTGCTCAAGCTTCTCGGCCCCGGCATCATCGCGGTCCTTTCCTGGCTGGGCGCAGGCGACTTGATCACTTCATCCGTGGCCGGCGCGAATTATGGCTACGCGATGATGTGGGTACTGGCGGTCTCTCTGCTGCTGCGTTACCTGATCGTCAACATCATTGCGCGCTTCCAGCTCTGCAATAACCAGGGCATGACCATCTTGCAAGGCTATGCCCAGCTCAATCCGTTTTTCGCCTGGTTCCTGTTGGTGTATGCGTTGCTCATGGGGCACCTGATGAACGCTTACATGATCAAGGGAGCTGGCGAAGCCTTGGCCATGTTGCTCAAGGTCGACTATCCACTGCTGTGTTCGGTGGCGGTGGTGTTGGCGGTGTGGATGCTCGTCGGGCGCAATATCTATTCGATGATTGAAGGCGTGATGAAAGGACTGCTGGCGATCATGACGCTGGCGTTCCTGGCCCTGGCGGTGATGTCCGGCCCGGATGTCGCCGGCATCGTCAGAGGCACCATCGGCTTCAGTATCCCGCCCGATGAAGGGGTGCACGGCGCGTTGCTGGTGGCCGTCTCGGTGATCGGTGCGGTGGCCGGTTCCATCGCCAACTTCGTTCATCCGTATGTCATGCGCCAGAAGGGGTGGGTGGGGCCTGAACACAAGCGTATCCAGCGTAACGACCTGCTGTTTGCGGTGTTTGTCGGGATCGTCATCAACCTGGCCATCTGGATCGTCGGTGCGGAAATCCTGCGACCCAACGGCATCGAGGTCAAAACCCTGGGCGATTTGGGCAAGGCCTTGGAAATGTTCTTCGGTTCGATCGGTTGGTACGTGTTCTTTATCGGTGTGTTTGCCACGCTGTTCGCCAGCATATCCGGCAAGACCACGGCGTTCCCGATGCTCATCACCGACGCCTTCCAGCACGTACGGCCCGAGCGCCGGGAGCGTTACGGCAAAGAGTTCCACCGTGACCCGATGCACAAATGGTTCATGCTGTTCATCCTCGTGACACCACTGATCTGGTCGCTTCCCGGCATGCCGGACTTCGTCACGCTGACCATCGGCGTCAATGCGCTGAACATCATCGGCTTGCCGGTGATTTCCCTGGGCCTTCTGATCATGTCCAACCAGAAGTCCCTGCTGGGCAAGGAGTACCGCAACAACCTGTTCGAGAACATCGCGTTGATGTTTGCCACGGGCCTGGCGTTGTGGGTTGCGTTCCAGTTGGGGGTCGATCTGTTTACCTGAGGCCCGGCCATCTGCAACTTTCGGGGGGACTGCTAGACTTTATCGTCCAGTCCCTTTCGGAGAAGCGGAATGAACAATAAAAACAGGATCTGCCTCTGGTACGACGGCAATGCCCAGGAAGCTGCGCAGTTCTATGCCAAAACGTTTCCCGACAGTGAGGTGAACGCCGTCTACCAGGCCCCGAGCGATTATCCGTCGGGCAAGGAGGGCGATGTGATCACGGTGGATTTCACGGTGATCGGCATCCCTTGCATTGGCCTCAACGGCGGGCCGGTGTTCAAGCACAGCGAGGCCTTTTCATTCCAGATTACAACTGAAGACCAGGCCGAAACGGACCGCTTGTGGAACGCGATCATCGACAACGGCGGCCAGGCCAGTGCCTGCGGCTGGTGCAAGGACAAGTGGGGCTTGTCGTGGCAGATCAGCCCGCGTGTGTTGCTTGAAGCGGTCGCCAGTCCTGACAAGGCCGTTGCCAAGCGGGCCTTCGAGGCCATGATGACGATGACCAAGATCGACATTGCGGCGATTGAGGCGGCGGTGAAAGGTTAGCCGGCGCAGCACTTCCATTCCCTTGTGGGAGCGAGCTTGCTCGCGATGGCGTCGGCACAGCCAACAGTGATGCAAGCTGACCCACCGCTATCGCGAGCAGGCTCGCTCCCACACTCGATATCACGAGGTGGTTTCGGGCAACCTGGCAATCACCTTGATCTCGAACTGAAACCCATATAGCCACGTCACGCCCACCGCCGTCAGCGTCGGATGCGGCGCGCTGCCCCAGAACTCGGGTACAACGCTCCAGACCCGCTCAAAGGTCGATTCGGGATCGACCATGAAGACCGTGACGTCCACCACATCGTCAAAACTGCAATGGGCGGCAGCCAGAATCGCCTTCAGGTTGTTGAACGCCAGCCGAACCTGAGCCTCCAGGTCTGGCTCTGGCGAGCCCTCGGCAGTACTGCCGACCTGTCCCGAGACGAACAGGAAACCATTGGAACGAATCGCCGGCGAATAGCGATTGCGCTCATAGAGTGCCTGGCGTCCAGGTGGGAAAACCACGTCGCGCTGTGTCATGAGTACCTCCATCAAAGAGTGGGTTCCAAACGTTGAACGCACTCTAGGGGCTTGTGTCCTGGCGATAAACGAGCAACCTTGGCGATCACTGTTTGTAGAATCCAAACAATCGGATCGACACCCGAGGCACAGATGGATCGTTTTGATGCAATGCAAGCGTTCGTTCGAGTCGTGGAGGCGGGCAGCTTTACCAAGGCGGCTGAAACCCTGCACATGAGCAAAACCACCGTGACCCAATTGGTGCAGCAGCTCGAGGCACGGTTGCGGGTCAAGTTGCTCAACCGCACCACGCGCAAGGTCAATGTCACCGCCGACGGCGCGGTTTATTACGAGCGGGTGATCCGGCTGCTGGCCGACATGGACGATGCCGAGACCAGCGTGTCCGGCGCCCAGGCGCTACCTCGCGGGCGACTGCGTGTGGACGTGCCGAGCCCGCTGGCCGCGATGATCCTGATACCGGCCTTGCCGGCGTTCTACGCGCGATACCCGGACATCCAGATCGACATGGGCGTCAGTGATCGCATCGTCGACATGCTCGATGAAAACGTCGATTGCGTGGTGCGCGGCGGTGAGTTGAGGGATCAGTCGCTGGTCGCCCGACGCGTTGGCGATCTCGCCCTCGGCGTCTTCGCCGCCCCGAGTTACCTGGCACGATTTGGCCTGCCCGCGCATCCGCGAGAACTGGAAGATTCGCACCACCGCACCGTGGGTTTCCTGTGGGCACGCACCGGCAAATCCTTGCCCTACGCCATGCGCCGTGACGGTGAGCTGCTCCACGTCAAAGGGCGTTACTCGCTAGCCATCGACGACGGCAACGCCTACCTCGCGGCTGGTTTGGCGGGGCTGGGGGTGCTCTGGCTGCCCAAGTACATGTCCAGGCCTCATGAAGCGCAGGGTGAGTTGGTGCCGCTGTTCGAAGACTGGCACCTCGAGCCGATGCCGCTGTATTTGGCTTATCCTCCGAACCGGCACATCAGCGCCAAGCTGCGAGTGTTCATCGATTGGGTTGTGGAACTGATGGCGCAACATGCGCCGGTTGACGCCAAGGGAAGCGCGCAATGATCGCCGAAGGACTCGTTGTACTGCTGGACTACACCCTGTATCTGCTGCCGGGCCTGGCGCTCTTCGGCCTCTGGTTCGCGTTGACGCCCAAGACCCAGACAGCGTTGCGTATCGTGATTGTGCTATTGGCGTTCGTGTTGATGCGCGATGCGATGACGCCCTTGGGCATGTGGTCCCTGAACGGCGATCTGCAGATTGGTTTTCTGGCCAACCCGTTCGTCCTGGCGATGTTGGGCGCTTTGTCGCTGCTGTTGGTCGCGTTGAGCGCGCGCCTGTTGCCGGACTTGTGGCAACTGGTCGTTCTATTCAAAGGCAATCGATTGGCTGGCCTGGTCCTGGGCATCGCCGTGGGTTGCTTGATCGGCTTGCCGCTGCGGCTTTATCAAGGGGCTGAAACGGCGATTCCAGGTTATTGGGCCTGGCTGTTCGGCATGACGGTGCTGGCCTACGGAGCCAACGCCCTGGAAGAAGTGTTGTTTCGTGGTTTCCTGCAGGGCTACCTCGAACTGCACGTCAGCGCCTTGCGAGCAGCGCTGATCAGTGCCGTGGCGTTTTCGGCGCTGCATGCTTTTCTCGCCTTGAGCGTCACCCCACTCGGTTGGCCCGTGTTGCTGTTTACACTGATAGAGGGCCTGGCCTGCGGGCTCATTCGCATGCGCTACGGCGTCGTGGCATCGAGCGCTACCCATGGGACGGCAATATTGCTGATCGCAGTGCCGATGATGAGTTAAACCAGGAACAGGCAGGCGCGGTCGAAGGTTGTATCTCGATCGCTCGACGACAGAGGAGACCCACCATGGACCGATTCACCGGCGGTTGCCTATGCGGCAACGTGCGTATCGAGGCCTCGGGCCGTCCGTATCGGGTTGGCCTCTGTCACTGCCTCGACTGTCGCAAGCATCACGGGGCGTTGTTCTACGCGGCTGCCGTGTTCCCCCAGGATGCCGTGACGATCGAGGGCGAAACACGGGATTACGCCGGGCGCTTTTTCTGCCCTCGCTGTGGCTCGTCGGTGTTCGCCCGTACCGGCGATGAAATCGAAGTGAACCTCGGCACGCTGGATGCCCCCGATCAACTGGTGCCCACCTACGAAAGCTGGACCGTGCGCCGTGAGGCCTGGTTGCCGGCGTTTCCGTTCAGCCGACATTACGCGCATGATCGCGAGGGCACCGGGCGGGCTGAGGAGTAGGGCGCTCATTCGAAGCCGACAATCGCCTTGGTCTCCAGATACTCCTCGAAACCGTGAACCCCATACTCACGACCATTGCCCGAACGCTTGTAGCCACCGAACGGTGCCATCGGGTTCCACGCCGGGTAGTTCAACAGCACTTGCCCTGCGCGGATACGCGACGCAACGGCGCGCACAAGATCAAGGTCCTGACCCTGGACATGCGCCCCCAGCCCATAGACGGTGTCGTTGGCGATGGCGACGGCTTCATCCACCGTGTCATAGGCAATGATGCACAGCACCGGGCCGAAGATTTCTTCCTGGGCGATGCGCATGGCGCTGTCGACCTGCGAGAAAACCGTGGGGCGGGTGTAGAAGCCTTGTTCAAGACCCTCCGGGCGTCCTGGGCCACCGCACACAAGCTTGGCTCCTTCATTCATGCCGACTTCAATCATGGCTTGCACGCGATTGAACTGGGCCTCGTTGGCGATGGGACCGAGTACGGTTTCTTCCAATTGCGGATTGCCCACGATGATCGCGTTGGCGGTGGCGGCAGCCAACGCCTCGACTTCTGCCAGCCGATTCCTTGGCACGATCATGCGGGTCGGTGCGCTGCACGATTGGCCGACGTTGCGAAAAGCCGACATCACGCCCGACGGTACGGCCTTGGCGAAGTCGGTGTCGGGCAACAGCACGTTCGGTGACTTGCCGCCCAACTCTTGGGTAACGCGCTTGACCGTAGGGGCGGCTGCCTGGGCCACCAGTGCGCCCGCCCGGTTCGAGCCGGTGATGGAGATCAGGTCGATGTCGGGATGCGCCGCCATGGCCGCGCCGACCTCGGCACCGCTGCCGTTCACCAGGTTGAAGACGCCGGCAGGCAGGCCTGCGTCATGCACCAATTGTGCGAAGAGCAGGGCGCTCAGGGGCGACAGTTCGCTGGGTTTCAACACCACCGTGCAACCGGCGGCAATCGCCGGGGCGACTTTGGCGGTGATTTGGTACAGCGGCCAGTTCCACGGCGTGATGAGGCCGCAGACGCCAATGGGTTCGCGTTGAATGGCCGTGCCATGCTCAATCTTCTGGAAGGTGTAAGTGGACAGCACATCGCGGGCCACTCGAACGTGTTCGGCGGCCAGCGGCACTTGCATGGCCCGTGCGAAGCCGATGGCCGCGCCCATTTCCAGCGAGAGCGCCTGGGCCAGTTCTTCTTTGCGTTCAAGGATCAGTGCATGGATCTTTCCCAGGATTGCCACGCGGGCATCCACCGCAGTCGAAGACCAGCCGGCAAAGGCTGCGCGAGCCGCCGCTACGGCGCGGTCAACGTCTTCGCCGGACCCTCGGGCGACCTCGGCAATGACGTGCTCGGTAGCGGGATTGACCACGGGCAGCGTGGCCGGGTATGCCGGAGACAGCCAGTCACCATTGATATAGAACTGCTGGGACGTAGGCGAGGTGTTCAAAAAAGGGGTGGTCATCCAACGGGCTCCCATAGAGCGGTGATAGCACTGCCGGCGACAGATCCTGAGGCCGTTTTCTTCTCGATAAACTAACAAAGCGGCCCGGAAGGGATATGCCGTTCTCAAGCCTGGCAAAGAAGAATCTGCTGTATCTGCCGGGCTAACTTGGCAAAAAAATGGCGACGCCCGTCCAGGGCAAAAAGGGCGCCCAGTCGCCTGTGTCAAATGAGTCTGCCGGTGCCGGGCGTGCTCATCTGAGGCATTGTCAGAGCGGTCGGTTCGGTGAACCTGCGAATATCGAAGGGGCTGATCAGGGTGCGGGTGCTGCCGGTGCTGATCAGCTCGGCCATGACGTCGCCGACGCCCGGGCCGAGCTGGAAGCCATGCCCGCAGAACCCAAAGGCATAGAACAACCCCTTGACCTTGCCGCTTGGGCCCATGATCGGCAGCGAGTCTGGCGTATAGCTTTCGATGCCGCTCCACACCCGGATGATGTTGAGGTTCGCCACCCCGGGCAGCAGGCGGCTCATCTGTTGCATCTGGTTGAGCAGGCTCTCGGGCTTGAAGTAGGCGCGACGGTTGATCATGTCCGGTTTGCAGCGGTTGCCGCCGCCGATGATGAGATTGCCTCGGGGGATCTGCCGGAAATAAATCACCTCTTCCTTTATCTTGGTGAACACGCCGATCACGGTCGGCAAGGCATAGGGCACAGGTTCGGTGACCGACATCTGTGGGCCATTGGCTTCCAACGGCACCGCTTCGTCGAATTGCTCGGACAGCTTCGCCCCCCACGCGCCCGCCGTGATCAGCAGTTGCTCAGCGATGAATAGCTGGCCGTTGGTGGTGGTCACGTGGAAATGGTCATTCTCCTTTCGTACCGTGGCGACTTCCATTCGCTCGCGGATGCTGGCCCCGGCCCGTGTCGCCGCGCGGGCAAATGCCGGGGCTGCCAGGCGCGGGTTGGCGTGGCCGTCGTGCGGGGCGTACGAGCCGCCCTTGACCTGCGCGCCGAGGAACGGGAAACGCGCGTGCAACGCCTTGCCGGTGATGATCTGCAAGTCCAGCTCCCGGGCTTCGGGGGCGGCGGCGTAGGCTTCAAGCTCGGCGATTTCGTCCTCGCGATAACAGACGCGCATATGGCCGCTGGGGATGAACTCCAGGTCATCGCCAATCAACTCGGGGAGCCGTTTCCACAATCCGTACGAGCGATTCGACAGTTCCAGTTGGCCGAGGAATCGCCCTTGGCGTCGCACGTTGCCGAAATTCACCCCACTGGCGTATTGGCCGATCAGATCGCGTTCCAACAGGGTCACCGAGTGCCCACGCTGGCGCAGAAAGAACGCCGACGCCGACCCCATGATGCCGCCGCCGATAATCAGTACATCGCTTTTTTCTGGCTTCATGATATTCCCTCGAAAATCCTCGACCGCGGTTCAATAGCAATACAAGACCTGGCCAGCCCCCTGTGGTGAGGGAGCTTGCTCCCGCTGGGTCGCGCAGCGGCCCCAAAAAAAGCGGTGAGCGCTTCGCACTCAAGCGGGAGCAAGCTCCCTCGCCACAGGTTCATCTAGGCCGTCGGGAAGGCGTGCACACGTGCCAGCGCTTCGATTTCGATCAGGTACCCATGGTGCAAGGCCGGGACGGGCACTACCGCGCGCGCGGGCCGGTGTTCGCCGAGATAGTGGGCGTAGATCCGGTCGAAAGCCGGCCAGCGTTCGATGCCGACGACATAGACCGTCACCTTCAGCAGGTCATTGGGGCTGCGGCCTGCCGCGCCGAGAATCGCCATCAGGTTGTCCAGGGCGATGGCGGCTTGCACTTCGAACGGTTGGTCGACGCTGTGGCTGCCATCGGCGCGTACCGGCAGTTGCCCGGACACGTACAAGACGCCCTGGTGCAAGACCGCCTGGGTGTAATGTCCGCCCGCTGCGGCCGCCTGGGTCGTGTGAATCAACTCGATTTCACCAGCCATGCAGACGACTCCAGGTGTGCACCGCGCCCGAGGCATCGCAGGCGCGGTAGTCAGGGAATTGCGCACCGGTGGCGCAGGCGTGGTTGGGCAGGATGCGCAGGCGACTGCCGATGGAAAACCGCTCGGTGATATCGATGTCCCCGGGACTGGAAAGGGTGACGATACCGTGCTCCTGGTTGGCGCTGCAGAGCAGGGCGCCCTCGATCCAGTCGCCGGCTTCGCTGCACACTTGCCCATACCCGAAATCCCGCTGCTGGCGCTGGGTACCCCGATCACGACTCATGGCCATCCAGCCGGCGTCGGTGATGATCCAGCCTTTGTCCGGCTGATGGCCGATCACGGTGGTCAGTACGCTCAGGGCCAGCTCATCCGCCTGGCAAACACCGATGTTGTGCATCACCAGGTCGAAGAACACATAGACGCCAGCGCGCACTTCAGTGACGCCCTCCAGGCTTTGCGCCGAAAGTGCCGTGGGTGTGGAGCCGATGCTGACCTCGGGGCAGGCCAGCCCGGCTGCGCGGATGCGCTGGGCGGCGCTGACGCAGAGGTGGCGTTCTTGTTCGGCCAAGGCTTGCAGCGCTTGGGGGGTATCGAGCTCGTAGCTGGACCCGGCGTGGGTCATGACGCCGCAAAGCTGCATGCCACCTTCGCTGAGTCGCCGTGCGATGTCGACGAGTGCATCGTCTTCAGCGCGCACGCCGGAACGATGGCCATCGCAATCGATCTCGATCCAGACCTCGAAACGCTCGTCGTGCTGCCTGCCGAAATCGACGATGGCCTGCGTCGTCGCCAGGCTGTCGGTCAGGATGCTCAATCGACAGCCCTTGCGCCGCAGCTTCAGGGCCTGGGCCAGTTTGCCAGGTGCCATGGATACGGCATAAAAGATGTCGCGGATGCCGTCGGCGAAGCAATGCTCGGCTTCCTTAAGGGTCGACACGGTGATGGCGTTGGCGCCTGCTGCAAGCTGCGCCCGGATCACCGGCAGGCATTTGCTGGTCTTGATGTGCGGGCGCAAACGCACGTCCAAGGCATCCATGCGTTGTTGCATGCGCTGGATATTGCGCTGCATTCGCGGCATATCGATGAGCGCGACTGGAGTATCGAGGGAAGCAATTGAGACTGGCATGAACGAGGCTCGCGGGTGAAAGACAGGCTCGACTCTACTCAGTCATCGTAAAGCCGTGGTTCAATGCGCTGTCATCAATCATTAAGTTGAACTGAATGATCAGCCTCGAAGACCTGCGTATGGCCGTGACGCTGGCACGCTGCGAATCGTTGAGCGCCGCTGCCAGGGCCCTCAATGTCTCGCCACCGGCGCTGTCCATGCGCTTGCGCAAACTGGAGACGCTCCTGGGCCTGACCTTGGCCAATCGCGACGCCCGGCGGCTGAGCCTGACCGCCGACGGCGAGCGTTTCTCGCGCCAGAGTGCGCTATTGCTGGAACAGCTGGAGGCGCTTCCCGAATCGTTCAGGCAGCAAGATGATCAACTGGCCGGCACCCTGAGGCTGGCGGCACCGTTCGGCTATGGACGCCAACGCCTCGCGCCGCTGCTGGCCCGTTTTGCCAGGTTGCACCCGCAGCTATGCCTGCATCTGGATCTCCGGGAAACGCCCTGGCCTGACCGTCATGACAGCGATGCGGTGATTCACATCGGTCACCTGAGCGACAGCCAGTGGGTCGCCCGGCCCCTTACGCAAAATGACCGTTGGCTGTGCGCGAGCCCCGCTTACCTGGAGCAGAACGGCACACCGTTAGCGCCGGAGCAACTCGCCGAGCATCGGTGTATCTGTATTCGTGAAAACGATGAAGATGTCACCCTGTGGCACCTGCGCAACGCGCACGGGCGCAAGACCCTGCGGATCAAGCCTGTCTTGTTGAGCAACGATGGCAGCGTGGCTCGACGCTGGGCCGAACAGGGCCTGGGGCTGGTGCTGCGTTCGCAATGGGACGTCAACAAAGCCATCGCCGACGGCCGCCTGGTACGGGTGCTCGCCGATTGGCAATTCGACAGCGCCCCAATCAATCTGCTGGTGCCCTCGCGCAAACTGCGCAGTGCACGGGTGCAGGCGTTGGTGAGTTTCCTGGAGGCCGAACTGAAGGTCTGAACAGGACACTGTTGCTACCGACCCACCGCCATCGCGAGCCCATTCACCAGGGATGCTGAAGCTGCTGCGCCAAGCGCAGATTCTGCCGAAAACAACTCTTTGCAGAGCCGTTTGGCGCACCATAACTGCCCGCAAACCCAAAGAAACACGGGCGCGACGCCCACGCCTGGAGCATCCCGCAAAGTCTGCTGAGCGAGCCCCGCAAAACGGTGGTTTGTACCAAGCGGCCGGTATTTTTAACGATTTATCCACGGTCTCATGGTGTTGTAATGAAAACGTGATGCAGCGTTGCACCGATGCCTCACGAAAGGCGCCATGTTCGCCTCGTCGAGCCTTCAACAACCATCCAGGACCGCACTCATGAGCTTTCTTCGACCCAAGTACATCACCTTCGACTGCTACGGCACGTTGACCAATTTCCAGATGGGCACCATGACCCGCGAGCTGTTCGCCGACCGTGTCGATGCCGGGCAGATGGACCAGTTCGTCAAGGATTTCTCCGCTTATCGCCTGGACCAGGTGATGGGTGACTGGCGGCCCTATGATGAAATCATCAAGACCTCCCTGATGCGGGTCTGCAAGCGTTGGGGCGTCGAATATCGTGGCGAAGGCCAGCTCTATTACGACGCCGTGCCAACCTGGGGCCCCCACGCCGATGTACCGGCGGGCCTGTCGAAAATCGCCGACAAGATCCCCCTGGTGATTTTTTCCAACGCGATGGACGAGCAGATCATGTCCAACGTCGACAAGCTCGGCGCGCCTTTTTACAAAGTCTTCACCGCCCAACAGGCCCAGGCCTACAAGCCGCGCCTGGCCGCGTTCGAATTCATGCTCGATAACCTTGGCTGCGGACCGGAAGACGTCCTGCATGTGTCGTCGAGCTTCCGCTACGACCTGATGTCGGCCCACGACATGAAGATCAAGCACAAGGCCTTCGTCGCCCGCGGTCATGAACAACCGGCCAACGCTGCCTTTGGCTACCAACAGATCCCGGACATCGGCGGGTTGCCCGCTCTGGTCGGGCTCTGAGTCTCGACGCACGCTTGAAGGCGAAAGGGGTTAGACATGGGCAGTGAGTCCTATTGGCTCGACACCGCACCGGCGTTCACCGGTGCTCAGCTCGGCGGATTGCCCGGGCAGGTCGATGTCGCCATCGTCGGTGGCGGCTTCACCGGCCTGGCGGCGGCGCGGGCCCTGGCCTTGAAGGGGGCCAGCGTGGCGGTGCTGGAAGCGGGCAGGGTGATTGGCGAGGCGTCGGGGCGCAACGGTGGGCATTGCAGTACCGGCGTGGCCCAGGATTACGCGGCGCTCACCGCCAGCCTCGGCGCCGACAAGGCGCGGGCGTATTACCAAGCCTATGAAAACGCCGTGCACAGCGTTGTGACGCTGGTGGAGCAAGAGCAGATTGCTTGCGACCTCAAGCGCAACGGCAAGCTCAAGCTGGCTGCCAAGCCGATGCATTACGAAGGGTTGGCGCGCACCTGTGAATTGATCCGCAAGGAAGTCGATGCCGAGGTCGAGTTGCTTTCGGCCCAGGAGACGCGGGCGGAAGTCAATTCGGCGCAGTTTCATGGCGGCTTGTTGCAGCGCAATGGTGTGCAGATGCATGTCGGGCGTTTCGGCGTCGGCCTGGCTGAAGCGGCCGCCCGTCACGGTGCGTTGATCTTCCAGGGCGTAGCGGTGCAGGACTGGAAGGCCAGTGCCGGCGGCTATCGAGTCAACACCAGCAAAGGGGCGCTGCAAGCCTCGCAGATCCTGCTGGCGACCGGTACCTGTCAGCAGGGTGGCCTGGGCTGGTATCGGCGGCGAATCGTGCCGGTGGGCAGTTTCGTGATCGCCACCGAGGTTTTGCCCCAGGCGTTGATCGACAGCTTGCTGCCGGCACGCCGCTCCTATGTCACCAGCCGCATGATCGGCAACTACTTTCGCCTGACCCCGGACAACCGTTTGCTGTTTGGCGGCCGTGCGCGGTTTGCCATGTCCGACAGTGTTTCCGATGCCAAGAGCGGCAAGGTGTTGCAGGCCGCCATGGTGCAGATGTTCCCGCAGTTGGCGAACACCCGGATCGACTATTGCTGGGGCGGCCTGGTGGACATGACCTCCGATCGCCTGCCCCGGGCCGGCCAGCATGGCGGGGTTTATCACTCCATGGGCTACAGCGGCCACGGTGTGCAGATGTCGGTGCACATGGGCCAGGTCATGGCCGAGGTCATGGCCGGCAAGGTCGAGGCCAACCCTTGGCGCGAACTGGACTGGCCGGCCATTCCCGGGCACTTCGGCAAGCCTTGGTTTTTGCCGCTGGTCGGCGCGTATTACCGCTTGCAGGACTACCTGCACTGAGTTTCACCGCGTTGTTTGGCGTTTCAACCACGTTGCGTTAACGCAACGTCATCGAGCCCTATCATTTTCCGAAAGGTAGAACTGACATGAGTGACACTAAAAACGGCATCAAAGACCAGTTGATCACCGGTACAGAAAGTCTGCGTGTTTTCGAAGGGCTCAATCGTGGCATGTCACGCCGGCATGCCTTGCAAATGCTGGGGCTGGCCGGTGTGGCCGCGGCGGGTGCCGGCAGCCTGTTCGGCGCCGCCGGCAAGCTGCTTGCCGATGAACAGGCGAGCCCCGGCAAAGGCAAGCCCGGCGGGCGTATCCGGGTCGCCGGTATCTCCAGTTCCACCGCCGATACCCTGGACCCGGCCAAAGGCTCATCGTCCACGGACTACGTGCGCCATTACATGTTTTACAACGGCCTGACGCGTTTCGACAGCCACATGGTGCCGCAACTGGAACTGGCCGAGCGCATGGACACCACCGATGCCACGCTCTGGGTGATTACCCTGCGCAAGGAAGTGACCTTCCACAACGGCAAGGGCCTCACCGCCGCCGACGTGGTGTTTTCCCTGATGCGCCACAAGGACCCGATCACCGGTTCCAAGGTCTTGCCGCTGGCCGAGCAGTTTGCCGAGGTCAAGGCCACCGGTACCCATGAAGTGCAGATACGCCTGAGCGGCCCGAATGCCGAGCTGCCATCGATCCTTGCCATTTCCCACCTGTTGATCGTCCCCGAGGGCACCAGCGACTTCAACCAGGGCATCGGCACCGGTCCATTCAAGGTCAAGGAGTTCAAGCCTGGGGTGCGTTCCATCGGTGCGCGCAATACCAATTACTGGAAACCTGGCCTGCCGTACCTGGACGAAATCGAATTCATCGGCATCGGTGACGAGCCTTCACGGGTCAACGCGTTGCTGTCGGGCGACGTGCAGATCATCAACGAGGTCAACCCGCGCTCGACCACGCGCATCAAGGACAGCACCACCCATCGCGTAGTGGATTCGCCGTCGGGTAACTACACCGACCTGATCATTCGCCAGGACCAGATGCCCGGCCAGAGCCCGGAGTTCACCGAGGCGATGAAACTGCTGCTGGACCGCGAACAGGTCAAGTCGGCGATCTTCCGTGGGTTCGCCAGGGTCGGTAACGACCATCCGATCGCCCCCGGCGCACGCTTCTACAACGCCGACCTGCCGCAACGGACCTACGATCCGGAGAAGGCTCGTTTCCTGCTGAAGAAGGCCGGCATGGAAAGCATCAGCATGCCGGTGATGTGCTCGCCAGCCGCCACCGGTTCGGTCGACGTTGCCGTGCTGCTGCAGCAATCGGCCAAGGAGGCCGGGCTCAAGCTCAACGTCAATCGGCTGCCGAGCGACGGCTACTGGTCCAACCACTGGGCCAAGCACCCGCTGAGCTTTGGCAACATCAACCCACGGCCCAACGCCGACATGATCTTCTCGCAATTCTTCCAATCGACCGCGCCCTGGAATGAATCCGGCTGGAAAAACCCGCAGTTCGACCAGTTGCTGATCCAGGCCCGGGGTGAAACCGATGAGGTCAAGCGCGGCAAGATGTACGGGGACATGCAGGCCCTGGTGCATGAACACAGCGGCATCGGCATTCCGGTGTTCATCAGCAACATCGATGGCGTCGACCAACGCGTCAAAGGTTATGGCACCAACCCGCTGGGCGGTTTCATGGGCTATATGTTCGCCGAGCAAGTCTGGCTTGACGCTTGATGCGTGTTGTCTTGCGGCGTGACATGGCACAAGGGGTAGGGCGATGAATAGCAACACACTTTGGTTGATCGGCCGGCGCCTGGGCGCTGCGGTCGTGACCCTGTTGATCGTATCGATGGTGGTGTTCGCCATTACGGCGGTGTTGCCGGGAGACGCGGCGCAACAGTCCCTTGGACAGTTCGCCACGCCTGAGCAAGTGGCGGCGCTGCGGGTGAAGATGGGCCTGGACCAACCGGGTGTGTTGCGCTACCTGCACTGGTTGATGAGCCTGCTCAGCGGTGACATGGGCGTGTCGATCTCCAACGCCACGCCGGTCAGCGAGTTGATGGCTGGCCGGGTGCCCAACACCCTGATGCTGGCGGCGGCCACGGCGCTGGTGTCGGTGCCCGTGGCGTTGATCCTGGGCATCGGCTCGGCGATGGGGCGAGGGGGACGCATCGACGGCTTCCTGAGCTTCTTCACCCTGACGATGGTGGCGGTGCCGGAGTTCCTGGTCGCCACCCTTGCAGTGCTGATTTTCGCGGTGAACCTGGGTTGGCTGTCGGCGCTGTCCTATTCCAGCGAGATCACTTCGCCTCTGCAATTCATGCGTACCTACGCCTTGCCGGTGATGACCCTGTGCTGCGTCATCGTTGCGCAGATGGCGCGCATGACCCGGGCGGCGGTGATCGATCAACTCGACAGCCCCTACGTGGAAATGGCCCGTCTCAAAGGTGTGAGTCCGGTGCGGGTGGTGCTGCGCCATGCCTTGCCCAATGCCATCGGGCCGATCGCCAATGCCATCGCCCTGAGCCTGTCCTACCTGTTGGGTGGGGTGGTGATCGTCGAGACGATTTTCAACTATCCCGGCATCGCCAGCTTGATGGTCGATGCCGTGACCAACCGCGACATGGCGTTGGTCCAGGCCTGCACCATGCTGTTTTGTACGGCGTACCTGGCGTTGGTGCTGGTGGCTGACCTGTGCGCGATCCTGTCCAATCCGAGGCTGAGAAACCAATGAACAATCTCATTGTGAAATCCCCGCCTGCGGCGCCCGAACCGGCGTTGGTCAAGGTGTCGCGCAAAACGCCCTGGCTCGGCCTGATCGGCGCCGCGATGTGTGTGATCTGGTTGCTGGTGGCTATCTTCGGGCCATGGCTGGCGCCGCACCCGGTGGGTGAAGTGGTCTCCGACAATGTCTTCGACAACCTCAGCGCCACTTATCCGCTGGGCACCGATTATCTGGGCCGCGACATGCTCAGCCGCATTCTCGTGGGCGCGCGCTTCACGGTGGGCCTGGCGCTGGTGGCGGCGGTGCTGGCCAGTGGGCTGGGCACCAGTTGCGCGCTGCTGTCGGTGGTTTCGCCGAAGTGGCTGGACGAGCTGATCAGCCGCCTGATGGACGCTTTCATTTCAATCCCGAGCAAGATGCTGGCGCTGATCATGGTCTCGGCGTTCGGTTCGTCGGTGACGCTGCTGATCTGCACGGCGGTGCTCAGTTTCATGCCGGGGGCGTTTCGTATCGCCCGCAGCATGGCGGTGAACATCGAGGCCCTGGAATACGTGCAAGTGGCCCGCACCCGTGGCGAACGCCGGCTGTACATCGCTTGTGTGGAAATCCTGCCGAACATGCTCAACCCGGTGCTGACCGACCTGGGCCTGCGTTTCGGCTTCATCGTCCTGCTGCTTAGCGGCATGAGCTTCCTCGGCCTGGGCGTGCAACCGCCGGATGCCGACCTGGGCTCGCTGGTGCGGGAAAACATCGGCGGCCTCAACCAGGGGGCGCCGGCCATCGTGATTCCAGCCCTGGCCATCGGCACCCTGACCATCGGCGTCAATCTGTTTATCGACCGCTTGTCTTCGCGGCGCAACCGACGTACGGGAGGCCATTGATATGAGCCAATTGATCCGAGTCGAGAACCTGCGCGTAGTCGCCTGTGGCGAGCGCAGCGAGGTGGAGATCGTCAAGGGCGTGAGTTTTTCCCTGGAGAAAGGTGAAGTGCTGGCGCTGATCGGCGAGTCCGGTTCGGGCAAGACCACCATCGCCCTGGCGTTGCTCGGTTATGCCCGGCGCGGTTGTCGCCTGGCCGGCGGCGTGGTGCAGATTGGCGAGCACGACATGCTCGCCTTGAGTGAACGCGAGCTGCAAGGCCTGCGCGGCAATCGGGTGTCGTACATCGCCCAAAGCGCCGCGGCGGCGTTCAACCCGGCCAAGAAACTCATCGACCAGGTGGTGGAAGGGGCGGTGATCCATGGCCTGGGCAGCCGTGCCGTGCTCGAAGCCAAGGCCATCGAACTGTTCCGCGACCTGGCGCTGCCGGATCCCGAGCGCATCGGCCAGCGTTATCCCCATCAAGTGTCCGGCGGGCAACTGCAGCGGGTGATGGCGGCCATGGCGCTGATCAGCGACCCGCTGCTGGTGGTGCTCGATGAGCCGACCACGGCCCTCGATGTGACGACCCAGATCGACGTGCTGCGCGCCTTCAAGCGGGTCGTGCGCGAACGTGGCGCGACGGCGGTATATGTGTCCCACGACCTGGCCGTCGTGGCGCAGATGGCCGATCAGATCGTGGTGCTCAACGGCGGGCAGATCTTTGAACAGAGCGCCACGGCGCCGCTGCTCAAGGGCCCGGCTCACGCCTACACCCGCAGCCTGCTGGCGGCGGCACGGCCAGACACGACGATTCGCCCACCCTGCGGCGTGGCCGAAGACACGCCGTTGCTGACCATCCAAGGCCTGGTCGCAGGCTACGGCAACAAGAACCAGCAGGGCATGCCGGCGATCCGGGTGCTCGAAGACATCGACCTGACGGTGCGCAGGGGCCAGGCCATCGGTGTGATCGGTGAGTCAGGCTCGGGCAAATCGACCCTGGCGCGGGTGGTGGCCGGGCTGTTGACCCCGGCCCTGGGCGGGCTGACGTTTGACGGTCAGCCACTGGGTGGCAGCTTGTCCGAACGCACGGACGAACAGTTCCGGCGTATTCAAATGGTGTTCCAGAATGCCGACACCGCGCTCAACCCGATGCACAGCATCAACACCATCCTGAGCCGGCCGTTGAAGATGTATTTCGGCCTCAAGGGCGCGGCGCTGCGTGAGCGTATCGGCGAATTGCTCGACCTGGTGCGTCTGCCACGGGACATGGCCGAGCGCCGCCCGAGCGAACTCTCCGGTGGACAGAAACAGCGGGTCAACCTGGCCCGGGCGCTGGCGGCCAAGCCGGATCTGATCCTGTGCGATGAAGTGACCTCGGCCCTCGACACCGTGGTCGGCGCGGCGATCCTTGAACTGCTGCGCGACTTGCGCCAGCAACTGGGGGTTTCCTACCTGTTCATCAGCCACGACATCTCCACGGTGCGGGCGCTGTGCGACGACATCGTGGTGATGTACAGCGGCCACAAGGTCCAGGCGGGCACCCGACAATCGTTCGCCCAGGCGCCGTTCCATCCCTACACCGACCTGCTGATCCACTCGGTACCGGAGATGCGTCAGGGTTGGCTGGAAAGTTGTGGCGCCACCACCTGCGGCACGCTGCCGGTGTTGGGCGCGCGCGCCGAGGTGCCGGACCTGTGCACCTTCCTCAATCGCTGCCCGGTGCGGGTCGACGGCCTGTGCAATCACACCGCGCCGCCCCGGCGGATCATCGATGGCGGCAGCGAGGTGCTCTGTCATCACGACAGCGCCGAGCTGCTCAAGCGCCAACAGGATTCAAACAGCATGATCGTGGGAGCCTACGCATGAACGCGCGTTTCGTGAGGTTGGCCGAACAGGGCCGGCCTGTCGTCAAATTGAAAGTGGATGGCGTCCCGGTCGAGGCGTTGCAGGGCGACACCTTGATGGTCGCCTTGCTGACCCACGGCCCGGCGTTGCGCCAGTCGGAATTCGATCCGGGCAGCCGTGCCGGTTTCTGCCTGATGGGCGCCTGCCAGGATTGCTGGGTCTGGACCCGCAGCGGCGAACGCCTGCGGGCCTGCTCCAATGAAGTACGCGAAGGGCTGGACATCATGACTCAACAACCGGAGGCGATATGGCCACTGCGCGGCTGAACACGCATCGAGTCGTCATCGTCGGCGCCGGGCCGGCCGGCATCCGTTGTGCCCAGACCCTGGTCGCAGCGGGCTTCAAGCCGATCCTGCTCGACGAAAACCGTCGCGATGGCGGGCAGATCTATCGGCGCCAGCCCGAAGGGTTCACCCGCAACTACGCCACGCTGTACGGCACCGAGGCGGACAAGGCCCGTGACCTGCACGAAAGCTTCGACCGCCTGCGCCCGCAGATCGACTACCGTCCGGACACCCTGGTGTGGAACCTGACACCCGGGCAATTGTGCTGCGTCAGCCAGGGCCAGCACACGACGGTGGATTACGACGCGCTGATCCTCTGCACCGGCGCCACCGACCGCTTGATGCCCATCGAGGGCTGGCAGTTGGGCGGCACCTACAGCCTCGGCGGCGCGCAGATCGCCTTGAAGGCCCAAGCGGTTTCCATCGGTCATCGGGTGGTGTTCATGGGCAGCGGGCCATTGCTGTATCTGGTCGCCAGCCAATACCTCAAGGCCGGCGCCAATGTCGCAGCGGTGCTGGACACATCGCCGCTGGGCCAGCGCATCAAAGCCTTGCCCAAGCTCATGGCGCGCCCGGGCTTGCTGTTCACCGGCATGAAATTGTTGGCGCAGTTGTATCGGGCGAAGATTGCCGTGCACCTGGGCATTTCGCCGCTGCAAATCCTGGGAGAGGCGAGCAGCGGCGTCAGCGGCGTGCGGGTTCGTACCGCGAGTGGGGAAACCTTGACGGTGGCGTGCGACGCGGTGGCGCTGGGTTATCACTTGCGCCCGGAAACCCAACTGGCTGACCTGGCGGGCTGCCGCCTGCGCTTTGACGAGGCCTCCAGTCAATGGCTGCTGGACACGGACGAAGAGGGGCGGACCTCGGTCAGCGGTGTCTACGCCGCCGGTGATGGTTCGAAGATCCGTGGCGCCGATGCCGCCGAGCACGCCGGACGCCTGGTCGCCCTGGCATTGTTGAGCGATCTGCAGCAGCCGGTGGACGCCGCACTCGTCGCCGAACAGCGCCAGGCGCTCAAGGTGATGGACGCGTTTCGCCTAGGCTTGGCCCAGGCGTTTCCGTGGCCGGCGGCACAAGCCAAGGCCTTGCCGGACGAAGCCATCGTCTGCCGCTGCGAGATGATCAGCGCCGGCGAACTGCGCCGCACGGTCAGCGAAAAGGGCGCCTGTGAAGTCAATCGGGCCAAGGCGTTCAGCCGGGTTGGCATGGGCCGCTGCCAGGGACGTTATTGCTCCCAGGCCGGGGCCGAAGTCATTGCAGCAGCAGCGGGTGTCCAGGTGCAGGAGGTGGGTCGCCAGCGCGGCCAGGCGCCCGTGAAACCCCTTTCGATGCTCACTCGGGAGGTGACGCCATGACGCTGAATAAAGCTGATGTGGTGATTGTCGGCGGCGGCCTGATGGGCTCGGCGGCAGCGTTTTTCCTGCGCCAGCGGGGGCAGTCGGTGATCTTGCTGGAGCGTGACCAGATCGGCCAGTACGCCAGCGGCGTCAACTTCGGCAACGTCCGGCGCCAGGGACGTTTCCTTGGGCAACTGGAACTGGCGAACCGCTCCTGGGCGCTGTGGAAACGCCTGCCGGAGCTGATCGACGACGACCTGGAGTTCATCGCCAGCGGGCACATGCGCGTGTGTTATCGCGAGGATGAGATCCCTGAGCTCGAGGCTTATGCGGCCGCCCCCGAAGCGGCGCAACTGGACTTGCAGATCTATCGCGGCAGCGAGCTTCACGCGCGTTTTCCGTTTCTTGGCAAGGACGTCAAGGGCGGCTCCTATGCGCCCCACGACGGTCACGCCAACCCGCGCCTGGCCGCCCCGGCGTTCGCCCGGGCGGCGCGGCGGCTCGGGGCACGCATCGAGGAGCGCTGCGAAGTGGCCGAGGTGCAGAAGGTCGGTGAAGGGTTCGGTATCAGCACCACCGATGGTCGCCAGTTCAGCGCCGCGCAACTGTTGATTACCGCAGGCGCTTGGGGCCAGAAGCTCTCGGCGCAATTCGGCGAGCCGGTGCCGCTGGAAACCAACGGCCCGCAGATGGCCGTCACCGAACCGGTGCCTTACGCCTTGCCGACGGTGATCGGGGTGTACACCAAGATTCCTGAAGAAGTGATCTATTTCCGCCAGATTCCCCGGGGCAATATCATCATCGGCGGCGGCTATCGCAGCAAGCCGGACATGCTCAACCGCCGGGCCTATGTCGAGCCGCGCAGCATCCTCAACCAACTGGACCAGATGCGTCGGCTGCTGCCGGGTGTCGGCAATCTCAACATCATCCGCGTGTGGAGCGGCATCGAAGGCTACCTGCCCGATTCCCTGCCGGTGATGGGGCCCAGCGGCAACGTCGATGGCTTGTACTATGCGTTCGGCTTCAGCGGCCATGGCTTCCAGCTCGGTCCGGGCGTTGGCGATGTCATGGCTGAACTGATCAGCACCGGCAGCACTCGAACCTTCATCGAGCCGTTCTCCATCCGCCGGTTCGCCCTTTTCGCCGAGCAACGGAGCAAGGCCTCATGAAACCCCGCGTGTTAGCCATTTTCGAACGCCTGCTGGCGTTTGAAACGGTCTCTTCAGAATCGAACCTAGCCCTGATCGAGTACGTGCGCGAGCTGTTGCTGAGCAAGGGCATCGAGTCGCTGATCGTCAAGGATGAGAGCGGCAAGAAGGCCAACCTGTTCGCCAGTACTGGCCCGCGTGACTTGCCCGGGGTCCTGCTGTCCGGCCACACCGACGTGGTGCCGGCGGCGGGGCAGGCCTGGACCGTTCCGGCGTTCCAGGCGACCGTGCGCGATGGGCGGGTCTACGGGCGCGGCAGTTGTGACATGAAAGGTTTCATTGCGCTGGCCATCGACGCCATGCTCGATGCCGCCGACCATTCGTTGAACCGGCCATTGCAACTGGCGCTTTCCCACGACGAAGAGATCGGTTGCGTGGGGGTGCGGCGCTTGCTCGACGTGCTGCACCTGGCGCCGGTGCGACCGTTTCTGTGCGTGATCGGCGAGCCAACCAACATGCAATTCGTGCTAGGCCACAAGGGCAAGGGTTCCTATCGCACCTACTGTCGCGGCCTGGAAGCGCACTCATCGCTGGCGCCGCGCTCGGTCAATGCGATTCACGTGGCCTGCGATTTCATCGCGGCGTTGCGCCAGAGCCAGCAGCAATTGCAGGAGCAAGGCGCCCAGGACGCGGATTACGACGTGCCCTACAGCACCGTGCATGTCGGGCAGATTGTCGGCGGCAAGGCACTGAACATCGTGCCAAACCTGTGCACCCTGGATTTCGAAGTGCGCAATTTGCCGGACGATGATCTGGACCTGTTCCTGGAGCAACTGCGTGAGCGCGCCGAGGTGATCGTGCGCGAGGCGAAAAAACTCTCCAGCGTCGCGGACATCGAGATCGAAACCCTGAATGTCTATCCGGGCCTCGACACCCATCCGAGCGTCGAAGCCGTGCGCTTCCTGAAAAACTTCGCCACCCCGGACACCGGCACCGCCAAGGTCTCCTTCGGCACCGAGGGCGGCCTGTTCAAGCAGCGTCTGGATGTCCCCGTGGTGGTCTGCGGCCCAGGCTCCATCGAACAGGCGCACAAGCCTGACGAGTTCATCGAAATCAGCCAGATGGACGCGGGGGAGCGGTTTCTGGAAGGGTTGTTGGGGTCGTTGAAAATCTAAGCTGTTCTCAAGTGAAATTACCTTCCCCTGTGTGCGAGCTTGCTCGCGATGGCGGTGGTTCAGTTGGCAATGATGTTGAATGTGCCGCCACCATCGCGAGCAGGCTCGCTCCCACATAGGCTTCAGTGGTGACGCTGACACCTCGGTAGAGCCTGCCGTCCCACCTCGAAATTTCAGCATCCAACACTGCCCAATCCCCGCTTTCAGCATCCTGCCCCGCGGCATCTCCCTAGACTGGAGCTACCTCGGAACAGGACGCGACCATGCTCAAGAATCGATTGAAAGACCCCAGCCTATTGGCAGAACTCGCTTACGTCGACGGTCAGTGGATCGGTGCCGACAACGCCGCCACCCTTGACGTCATCGACCCGGCCACCGGCCAGTCGCTGGCTCGTGTACCCGCGATGCAAGGCGTGGAAACCCGGCGTGCCATCGAGGCTGCCGAGCGCGCCTGGCCAGCGTGGCGCGCGCGTCCGGCGGCGGAGCGGGCAGCGCTGTTGGAGCGCTGGTATCAGGCCATGATGGACAACCTCGACGACCTCGCGCTGATCATGACGTGCGAACAGGGCAAGCCGTTGAGCGAAGCCAAAGGCGAAATCCGCTACGGGGCCGGTTTCGCCAAATGGTTTGCCGAAGAGGCCCGGCGGGTCTATGGCGAGACCATCCCGGCGCCCAGCGGTGACCGACGCCTGCTCACGCTCAAGCAGCCGGTGGGGGTCTGTGCCGCGATCACCCCATGGAATTTCCCCAATGCGATGATCACTCGCAAGTGCGCACCGGCCTTGGCGGCGGGGTGCCCGGTCATCGTCAAACCCTCGGACCTGACTCCCTTGTCGGCCCTGGCCCTGGCGGTGCTGGCCGAGCGGGTCGGGATTCCGGCCGGGGTGTTCAATGTCGTGACGGGTATGCCCGCCGGTATCGGCGAGGAACTGACCGGCAACCCGACGGTGCGCAAGATTTCCTTTACCGGTTCGACGGCGGTCGGGCGTTTGTTGATGCGCCAGAGCGCCGAGCACATCAAGCGCTTGAGCCTGGAGCTGGGCGGCAACGCGCCGTTCATCGTGTTTGACGATGCGGACCTGGAGCAAGCCGTCGCCGGCATCATGCTCAGCAAGTTTCGCAACGCCGGCCAGACCTGCGTCTGCGCCAACCGCATCCTGGTGCAGGACGGTATCTACGAACGCTTCGCCGCGCGGCTGGTGGAGGAGGTGGGCAAGCTCAAGGTCGGCAATGGGCTGGAGGCTGGCGTGATGATCGGCCCGCTGATCAACCTCGCTGCGGTGAACAAAGTTGCCCGGCACATCGACGATGCGTTGAGCCAGGGCGCGCGCCTGCTCTGTGGTGGCGTTCCCGAGGGCGACAGTCAGTTCGTCCAGCCAACGGTACTGGGCGAGGCCCACGCCGGAATGTTGCTGGCCAACGAAGAAACCTTCGGCCCGGTGGCTCCGCTGATGCGCTTTACTACAGAAGAGCAGGCCCTGGTCCTGGCCAATGCCACGCCGTATGGCCTGGGCGCTTACTACTTCACCCAGGACCTGCGCCGCTCATGGCGTTTCGGCGAGGCGCTGGAGTTCGGCATGGTCGGGCTCAACACCGGGATCATTTCCATGGAAGTCGCGCCCTTCGGCGGCATCAAGCAGTCGGGCCTGGGGCGCGAAGGCAGCAAGTACGGCCTGGACGAATACCTTGAAGTCAAAGCCTTCCACATCGGTGGGTTGTGATGCGACCGTCATTTGAACAGACACCAGGGAGCCACGATTGATGAGCAAACCATTTCGAATCGCTGCCATTGCCGGCGATGGCATCGGCAAGGAAGTCCTGCCGGAAGGGCTGCGGGTACTGGAGCAAGCCGCGAAAAAGTGGCAGTTGTCGCTGGACATCGAAGTGCTCGATTGGGCCCATTGCGATTACTACTTGGAACACGGGCAGATGATGCCCGCCGACTGGTTCGAACAACTCAAGGACTTCGACGCCATCTACTTCGGCGCCGTGGGCTGGCCGGACAAGGTGCCGGATCATGTTTCCCTGTGGGGCTCGCTGCTCAAGTTCCGTCGCGACTTCGACCAGTACGTGAACATCCGCCCGGTGCGGCTGTTCCCGGGCGTGCCGTGCCCCCTGGCCGGGCGCAAGGCGGGGGACATCGACTTCGTGGTGATTCGTGAAAACACCGAGGGCGAATACTCTTCCGTCGGCGGCAAGATGTTCGAGGGCACCGAGCATGAGTTCGTGCTGCAGGAATCGGTGTTCACCCGGCGCGGGGTCGACCGGATCCTGAAGTTCGCTTTCGACCTGGCCCAGACCCGACCGCGCAAACGGTTGACAGCGGCAACCAAGTCCAACGGCATTTCCATCAGCATGCCGTATTGGGACGAGCGCACGGCGTTGATGGCCGAGCGGTACCCGGATGTGCAGTGGGACAAGCAACACATCGACATCCTGTGCGCTCGCTTCGTTTTGCAGCCCGACCGGTTTGATGTGGTGGTGGCGTCGAATCTGTTCGGCGACATCCTTTCCGACCTGGGCCCGGCCTGCGCCGGCACTATCGGCATCGCACCGTCGGCCAACCTTGATCCGGAACGCCGCTACCCGTCGCTGTTCGAACCGGTGCATGGTTCGGCCCCCGATATCTATGGGCAGAACATCGCCAACCCGATCGCGATGATCTGGTCCGGCGCCTTGATGCTCGACTTCTTGGGTAACGGCGATGAACGCTACCGCGCGGCCCATGATGGGATTCTCAAGGCCATCGAACAGGTGATCGCCGAAGGCCCCATCACCCCCGACCTGGGTGGACAAGGCTCGACCCAGGCTGTTGGCCAGGCCATCGCCGCGGCGCTCTGAGACTTGATCCAACCTGCGACACCTTTTGCCCGCCCACACGGCGGGCTTTTTTTATTCCAGATCGACCACCCACTTCACACCCGCCACCAATCCCTTGTGGGAGCGAGCTTGCTCGCGATAGCGCCAGTGCAGCCGTACACCGGATTACTTGACGACGTACACCTTGCGCACATAAACGCTGCTTTTCCAGGCACACGGGGCATTCAGCGGGACGAATACGGTATCGCCGGTGTTGACCGTCAAGTCGCTGCCATCGGCTGCCTGTAAGGTGACGCTGCCTTCGAGCAGGTGCATCAGTTCATGCAGTTTGTGCGGTCGTGACTTGCGGGTGTAGGGCGTCGAGTCCCAGATACCGATGCGCAGGTTGCTCACTTCTTCGACAAACAGATTGTGCGAGCGACATTGCGGTGGCGGGCTGAGCAGGATCTCGTCATCCGGGGCTGCGGAAGGCGAGAGCAGGGTGTGGGCGGGGAGTGCCGTCAGTCCGGGAAGGTGCGCTTCGATGCGCTGGGTGTCGGCACAGAAGGCCCAAAGCGAGCCGGGTTGCGCCTCGACTTCAAGCGCGGTCCCCCGACCGATCACCGCGCTTTCACCTGGCTTGAGCTGCAGCGTCTGCCCCTGGCTGCGCAGCGTTACTGCGCCGGCATGCACCACGAGCGTCTCACTGAAGGGGTATTCATCGACGCTGAACAGCCCGCTCGCCCGGACCACGCCGGCAGTCATGCCATCCTCCCCGGCATAGGCGATGAGTCGGTCGAACGGATCCTTGGCGCCCAGTGAACCCGGGGTGAACGGGGTTGAGGCAAGACTGCCATTGGCGTGTGCCAACAGCACTGCAGTGGGTTCGAGCATGAAGATGATTCTCCAGGGAGCATTGAGGGAAGTGTGGGTTTTCAGCCAATGGCCTGGGTCACCGGCGCAAATTGCCGAACCGCACCGGTAGCCTGCGGGGGCGTGCCCCGTGCCATTTGGGCGACGGTGTCGACCTGCTTGAGCCCGGCCTCTTCCAGCCAAGGGGCCAGACCGCTGTTTGAGGGGATGTCGATGCGAACGAATGCCCCCGGCACTTGGGCCAGCAGCACGGCGATCAAGTGCTGAGCCTGTTCCAGGGTCTGGGCGATGACTGGGCCAATGCAGCGACCACGGCCAAAGGGGCGCAGCAGGGCGAAAGCGCACAGGTGACCGTCCTGTTCGATACCCACGCAATGTTCAACGACACCGAACAGGTCATTGAGTACGGCGGTTCGTTCCAGCCCGCTCCCGGCATTGGCCAGTTTGATCAACTCGGCGTGATCGGCTTCGTCCAGCACGCGGCAGCGTTCACCGGTGGCCAGTTCTTGCGGGGCCGGCACCAGCGCTTGCCCTTGATGCTGCTGGATATGCCCAAAATCAACGAACCCCTGGCTGGCATACAGCGGGGCACCGGCCAGCGTCGCATTGAGGATGGCGGTTCGCGAGCCGCAAGCTTCGATTGCCAGTTCCATCAGTTTGCGACCGATTCCCCGGCCTTGATATTCATCGTCGACAATCACCAGGCCGATCGTGGCGTAATCCCCCTGGGCGCAGGTGAACGCCGTGCCAATCAAACGGCCCTGGTCTTCCACGACAAAACCCTGGGCAACACGTTGCAACATCGCCCAGTCTTCCAGGCGATGGGGCCATTTCAATTGCACGGACAAGGCATGGGCCGCAGGCACATCGGCGGCGGTCATGGCGCGATAGAAGTAAGTAGGGCGTTGCGAAATGGACATGGCAGATCACCATAAAATAAGGGGCGAAATCGGATGGATGTGTGCGCTGAAAGTCTTTGTATCTCACCTGCCATCGGGCCTGGCAAGGGCGGCAAATCGATTCGGTATCTTCCGTAAGCAACGGCTCTGCCGGCCACATTTCTTGCTCAAATCAGACGCTTGGCCAGCAGTAAATACCGGGTCGTTTTTTCGCTGTTCAGATCGAAACCAGAGGTCATCGAGGGCTCAATAGTTACGCTCACGATCAACCAGGCCCAGCATCGATTTTCCCCGTTGATGCCGGCGGATGTTCTCCAACAACACGCCAAAGGCACTTTCAGGCTGAGTCATCGCCGCGATGTGCGGCGTCAACAGTATCTGTGGATGGTGCCAGAAGGGGTGATCCATCGGTGCCGGCTCCTGCTCCAGCACGTCCAGCACCGCGGCGCTGAGTTGGCCGTCGGCAAGGGCTTCAAGCAGGTCCGCTTCCACCAGGTGCCCACCTCGGCCCATGTTGACCAACGCTGCGCCCTTGGGCAGGTGTTGGAACAGCTGGCGGTTGAGGATCCCCCGGGTCTGCTCGGTCAACGGCAGGACACACAGCACAATGTCGCATTGACCGAGAAAGGCCGGCAATTGCTTGTCGCCAGCAAAGCACGCGACGCCCTCGATGTCATGCTCGCTGCGGGCCCAGCCCGATAAGGCAAAACCAAAGGTCTTCAAGGTGGCGAGTATCTGCCGTGCCTGCAAACCCAGGCCCATGAGGCCCACCCGGCGTTGCCCGGCGGGCACCAGCCGGTGCGCTTGCCAGCCCCGTTCGGCCTGTTGCTGGCGATAGCGCAACATGTCCCGGTGCAGGCTGAGCACGGCGAAACTGGCGTATTCGCACATGCCCTGGCTGATGCCCGGGTCGAGCAAGCGCACCACCGGCAGCGTCGTAGGCAACCGGCTCAGGTCAAGTTGATCCACGCCGGCCGACAAGGCAAACAGCACCTGCAGATTCGGCAACAGCGTTTCGACGTCGTCCGGTGCCTGCCAGGCCGCCAGGTACCGGATATCCCGCGGGTCGCCGATGTCTGGCCAGGCACGCCATTCAATGTCCGGCGCGTGTTCGGCGAATAGGCGCCGCCAGTGTTCGCCGCGTACCGGGTCAGCTTTATAGAGCAGGGCCATGGGTCACTTCTCGCCTGAAATCAAGGAGCCCCTAGCATGCCTCAACGCCAGAGCAGGATCTGTCGAAAGGGCCGGCGTAGCAGCATCGCACTGCGTTGCAAGGTGCCTCTTGCGGCAGATTCCATGGGGCTGGAATGCCTCTGGAGGATTCTGCTGTTTGCCGGGGTGTAAACAGTCGATCCGAATTTCTCAACGACCAAGTTCGGCTTAGACAATCGCGTCGAACGCTTAACCTGTGAACACACCGCAGCCGCTTCCTGGGTGCGAGGCTCACGATGGGAAATGCCAATGAACAGTAAAGTCGAAGAAACCCCAAGTTTGCTCCGTCAGCGTGATCAATTCGTGCCACGTGGCCTGGTCACCGCGCACCCGTTGGTGATCGATCGGGCCCAGGGTTCGGAATTATGGGACGTGGATGGCAAGCGCTACCTGGACTTCGTCGGCGGCATCGGTGTGTTGAACATTGGCCACAATCACCCCAAGGTCGTCGCGGCCGTGCAGGCCCAGTTGCAGAAGATCTCCCATGCCTGCTTCCAGGTCGTGGCCTACAAGCCTTACCTGGACCTGGCCCAGCGCCTGTGCGAAATGATCGGCGGCCAGCACGCCTATAAAGCGGCATTTTTCACCTCGGGTGCCGAAGCGGTGGAAAACGCGGTGAAGATCGCCCGGGCCCACACCAACCGCTCGGCCGTGATTGCCTTTCGTGGCGGATTCCATGGCCGGACCTTGCTCGGCACCACGCTGACCGGCATGAGCCAGCCGTACAAACAGAACTTCGGCCCGTTCGCCCCGGAGGTCTTCCACACGCCCTATCCAAATGCCTATCGCGGCGTCACCAGCGCCATGGCGCTGCAGGCGCTGGACGAGCTGTTGGCCACGCAAGTGGCACCTGAGCGGGTCGCGGCCATCATCATCGAGCCGGTGCAGGGCGATGGCGGTTTCCTGTCGGCCCCCGCCGAGTTTTTGCAGGGCCTGCGCGCATTGACGCAAAAGCATGGCATTGTGTTGATTCTCGATGAAATCCAGACCGGTTTCGGTCGTACCGGTAAATGGTTCGGTTTCCAGCACGCCGGCATCCAGCCGGACCTGGTCACGGTCGCCAAGAGCCTCGCCGGTGGCTTGCCGTTGTCGGGTGTGGTCGGCAAGGCCGAGATCATGGACGCTCCACTGCCGGGTGGCCTGGGCGGTACGTACGGCGGTAATGCGCTGTCGTGCGCGGCGGCGCTGGCGGTGATCGAGGCGTACGAGCAAGAACAGCTGCTGGCCCGTGGCGAAGTCCTGGGTGAGCGCTTGCGCCAGGGCCTGCTGCATCTGCAAACGCGTTATCCGCAGATCGGCGACGTGCGCGGCAGCGGCTTCATGCTGGCGATCGAACTGATCAAGCATGATGAGGCGCGGACCCCGGATGCCGACCTGAACCAACGCCTGATCGACGAAGCCCGGGCCGGTGGTTTGCTGGTGATCAAGTGCGGGGTGTACCGCAACGTCTTGCGCTTCCTGGCGCCGCTGGTGACCAGCGAAGCGCAGATCGACGAAGCGTTGCAGATTCTCGACGGTGCCTTGGCACGCGTCCTGGGCTGATGCCCGCGTTCATGACGTTTGCCGGGGCAAGCGTCAGTGGCGGTTAATGGAGCGTTGATCGATGGGACATCATCGGAGGCTTTACAGATGAGGCTGACTGAATATCGGGCGTTGTTGATCGACTGCGATGAGGTCTTGGTGGATCGGGACTCCGGCGTCTGGACGGCGTTGCAACCGTTGCTGGAAAACCATGGCGAGCCGTTGGACAAAGCACAGGTGCTCGCCGATTTTGACGAAGTACTGCAAGCCTTGTACCCGCGTTTCGGCGAATTGGGTTTCAGCGGCTTGCTGTGTTTCGCCCACCGTCAATTGGCCGAGCGCTGGAAGCTCAAAATCAGTTGGGAGGAGGGCATGAGCTTCGCCCGCTCGGCTGCCGGTTGGACGCTGTTCGAGGATGCGCCGGGTGCGATGCTCTACCTGCGCAAGTTCTATCGGTTGTTGGTGCAAGGGGATCGCGATGCCGAGGACCGGGGCGTGTTGTGCGAGCGCCTGGGCATCGAGCCTGATGATTTTATTTCGCTGGCGAGCGACCCGTTGCAGGATCACGATTGGCTGGCGGCCAATGGCCTGAGCGCCGAGACGATTCTTCAGGTGACCCGTCCTGGCGCCCGTCCACGGTCGGTTGGGGCTGTTTGCCTGATCTGCCGCAACGCCGATAGGTCGCCCGCGCCCTGTGCGGCGGACTACTGCATCAACAGCATGGCTGATCTGGTCGCTCAGCATCAGCTGTCCTTACGACGCTGATTTTGTTAGAAGATTGTCTTACAAACGGCAGGCAAGAGGTATGCGATGGAAGGTTTAGCGAAACTGGACCGGATCGACATCAGCATTTTGGTAGAGCTTCAAAAAGATGGCCGCATGACCAACGTCAGCCTGGCCGATGCCGTGGGCTTGTCCGCCAGCCCGTGCCTGCAGCGGGTCAAGCGACTGGAGTCGTTGGGGTACATTTCCAGCTACAAGGCCCATCTGAACCTGGCCAAGATTACCGACTCGGTGACGGTCTTCACCGAAGTCACCCTGAGCGACCACAAGCGTGAGGACTTCGCCAAGTTCGAATCCAACATCCGCCTGGTGGATGAAGTACTCGAATGCCACCTCATCAGCGGCGGCTACGACTACCTGGTGCGCTTCATGACCCGCAGCATCCAGGACTATCAGGACGTGATGGAAAGCCTGCTGGACAAGAACATCGGCATCTCCAAGTACTTCAGCTACATCGTCATCAAGTCACCGGTGCGCAAGGATGAGATTCCATTGCGCAAGTTGTTGCGGCATTGAGTTCGGGAACCATCCTAAAACAACTGCGGGAGCGAGCTTGCTCGCGAAGGCTTCGGCAGATTCGGCATTGAGGCAAGCTGATCCACCGCCATCGCGAGCAAGCTCGCTCCCACAAGGGATCTGGGCTTTTATTCCTTGAGGAAGGTCAGCAGATCCTGATTGAGACGATCCTTGTGCGTCTCGGTCAAGCCGTGCGGCGCGCCAGGGTAGACGATCAGTCGAGCGCCCTTGATCAGCGCCGCCGAGGCCCGGCCTGAAGCGTCGATAGGCACGATCTGGTCGTCATCGCCATGGATCACCAGCGTCGGCACATCGAATTTCTTCAAATCGCCGCGGAAGTCGGTAGCCGAGAATGCCGCGATCGAGTCATAGGTATTCTTGCTGCCACCCTGCATGCCTTGCACCCAGAACGACTGGATCAACCCCTGGGATGGCTTGGCGCCCTTGCGGTTGTAGCCGTAGAACGGGCCCGAGGCAATGTCCAGGTACAGCTGCGAGCGGTTCTCCAGGGATGCCTTGCGCAGGCCATCGAACACCTCGATAGGCAAGCCACCGGGGTTGGTGTCTGTCTTGAGCATCAACGGCGGGACAGAGGACACCAGCACGGCCTTCTTCACTCGAGCGGTGCCGTGACGGCCGATGTAGCGAGCCACTTCACCGCCCCCTGTCGAGAAGCCCACCAAGGTGACGTCCTTCAGGTCCAGCGCTTCAATCACCGCCGCCAGGTCATCGGCATAGTGATCCATGTCGTTGCCTTCCCAAGGCTGGCTGGAGCGACCGTGGCCGCGACGGTCATGAGCCACCACGCGATAACCCTTCGAGGCGAGGAACATCATCTGGCCTTCCCAGCTGTCGGAGTCCAGTGGCCAGCCGTGGCTGAAGGTCACGACCTGACCATCGCGCGGGCCCCAGTCCTTGTAATACAGCTGGACGCCATCCTTGGTGGTGATGTAACTGGCGGACTGAACCACGCTGCCGACAGCAGACGCGCTGGCAGCGGACTGGACAGGTGACGCGGCTTCGGCGCTGAGGGTGGCCAATGCCAGGGTGGCGACAGCGAGGGTGCGGTTGAATGTGTTCATCGTTTCTCTCTCCATAAGGTCAGTTTGATCTGCGGCGATCGTCGTCGATCGCGTTGGTGGGCAGATTAGAGAGAGAGGCCGAGGACGAGAACGGCGCCGGTATCGATAGCAACTATGGGAAAATCGGATAGCTGCGTTTCGCTTCGGTTGAGAAGTGAATATTCGTGGCGAGGGAGCTTGCTCCCGCTGGGTGGCGAAGCCGCCCCAAACGGTCACACGTGTAAAAGCGGCAGTGTCTTCAGGCCATTTGGCGTTTGAATATGCGCAACCAGGGAGGGAGCCGAAGACGCTTGCCGTGCATGAAGATGAACGGGGCCAGAAAAGTTCATGGCCGTCAGGATCGCGCTGACTTTTTCCGGATCCGTATGGAAGATCTCCAGCGCCAATAGCGCGCACCCCTTGTCCTGGAGCATGTCCGCAGGATGAGGCCCAGGCGCCCATTGAATGAGGGTGGGGACTGATCCAGCCATGGGAAGGCTTCCATCAGCCGGTATGGTGATTTGCCAATTCAGTGCTCCTCTCGTCATGGGTTCGACATCTCCGACAAGGCCAGGGCAGGCATCACGAGCCGTATGGATATCATCGGTGCGTGCTACCCAGGTCGCCAGGCGTGCCGGCGAATCGGGGGCCAATTGATCGAGGCCGAACCAGCGTGCCCGGTGCGGACGTAGGGCGGACGGGTCCACGGCAATCACTTCGAGGTAGACCCCGGGGCCAAGGTGCAGCAGCCTGTTATGGGTGCCCATGCGTGAGTGGACGCCACCCGGCTGAAGGTCGACGCCCAGCGCGTCAGTCACGAACGCGCAGCCGGTATCGAGGTCCGTTGCCACGATGACGAGGTGATCAAGGGTGGTTTTCATGTGTTCATCCATCCGTGGGTTGGGAAGTGTCTGTCGCCATCAACCAAAAGAAGGCATCGGCCCCAGCGAGTGCAAGATCCACATGACCGCCGCCACTGCTGCCAGCGCGGCGACCACAATGCCGATCAGCACCCATTTCAGGATTTTCTGCCCTTTCGACGGCTGGGACCTTGGCCCGTGTGCCTCGACCATGTGCCGAATTTCTCCGGCGCATCGCGGGCAAACAGCGGTGTCGTAAGGGAGGAGGGACCCGCATTGATCACAGTTTGTCATGTCGTCACTTCGAGGCTCAAAGGAGGGGGTGCCCTTTATGGGCTCGTAAAAGCGGACCGAACATGTGTGGCGTCAGTCACTTAATATTTGTAGACGATGCCCAGCCTGCCCATGATCTCCAAGGCATTGATCAGGCCCAGGCCGTTCATGGGCAGGCAGGCGAAGGCCTGGTATTCATCGAAGTGCGTGCCGATGGCCAACAACTTCAAGTCATGGGCCTCCAGCTGGGCGTTGAAGTACTGCAGGAGCGCACGCTCCCAATCGTTGGCGCGGTTGATGGCATCGATGGCGTTACGCTCGGGCACAGGGATTTCAATGCCCAACTGTCGCAGCGGGGCGAGGGCATTGACGGCATCGATCCCGCAGGACGACCACTCCTTCCATTCGAACCCGGCCAACTGATTGGTCTCGGTGAGTGCTGACTCGACCTGCGTCCAAGCCCAATCCCACTGCCCGGTAGGCGCCGGGATGTTCTGAATGAGCGCCTGCGCGCGCGCCTCGTCGAACAGGCAACCAAACAGATCGGCCAGGGTATCGGCCAAATCGGGCTGCGGCCCGTGTCCCTGGGTGTCCAGGTCGTGGCTCAAGCGCTGCCATAGACTGCTCAGTTCGGCCCAGTCCTCGTCGTCCATGTCGTCATCGATCACCTGGGCCTTATGGCCGCGCAGGTAGTTATCCAGCCGTGTCTTGCGCACGCGTACGCTGCCCTCGGTGAGATCGACCTCATAGCTGCGGTAATCCAGGTAGTTGGTCTGGAAAACGATGCGGTCAGCAAACACCTCATGGGCGAGGCTTTCCTCAGCGTCGAAATACGCCGCGCCTTCGCAGTTGCCATGGGCGGTGATGATGCGTTGAAACGACAGTGGGTCGATCGGATTCATGTGGGCGGGTCACAGGGAGAAGGGCGAAACGGAAGCGCGGCGTACGCTGTCCGATATCCGGATCGCGCTGATCGTACACCAAGGCCTGGAGATTGCTAAGGGGCGGAATGTGGGCGACGTCAACTGGCGGGCGCGTGTTTGGGTCTATGCTTACCTTGCCCCCTTGAACCAAGCCCGTCCATGCACAAACACCGAACAATCCGCCGGGAGAACATGTGAGACATTCGACACCGGTTGCAGCGCTGATCTGCCTATTGCTCGGCACGGTTGATGCCAGGGCCGAGGAGTATCAAGTCATCACCGAAGAGTGGGCACCGTACAACTATCAGGAAAACAATCAGCTCACCGGCATGACCACCGAGATCGTCCGGGCCATCATGGCGCTCACCGGGAATGACTTCGAGGTGCTGTTGCAGCCGAGTATGCGAGCCACCCAGGTACTGAAGACGCGACCCAAGACCATCATGTACTCCCTGTTCCGCACACCGGAGCGCGAGCCGTTGTACAAATGGGTCGGACCGATCGTGGAGGAGTCCATCCACCCCTATCAACTGGCCAGTACGCCGCCGGTGAACTCCCTGGAACAACTGCTGCATGCCCCGCAGATCACCACCCGTCACGCCGGCCTGGTGCCGCAGATGTTGCAGTCGCTGGGCTTCAACAACCTGGATAAAAGCGCCACCGAGAGCAAGTTGCTTTACCGCATGCTGCTTGCCGGGCGCACCGGCATCATCATCGGTGACACCGATGCGGGCGTGGCTTATTACAGCCGTCAGTTGAACATCGCGCCGGGCACCTTGCGACGGATCCCTATCGAACTGTATCGCTCATCGCTGTACATCGCCTTCAGCCCTGACAGTGAGGATGAAGTGGTGGCGGCGTGGGCCAGTGCGTTGGAGAAGTTGCGGCGTTCCGGGGAGTTGGAGCGGATTCAGCGGCGGTATGAGGGGGCGGTGGGGCAATGAGCGCGCGGAACCGGCGAAAGCCGGCCCCGCAGACCTGCACTCACTTCACGCTCTGCACATGCATGTCGATGGATATCGAGTCATTTTTGTCAGTACTGGCGTGATAGAAGAACCCATAGTCAACCAAGTAGTAATAGTGCGTCAGCGGCACGACTGTTGAGCTTGGGCGCTGTTCACGGCAGCTCAACGCCTTGGCGTTACCGCTCAAGGCTGGGTTCAGTCGTTTGGCTGGCCCTTCACTGTCGACGGTACAGTCGAAGGTTTTCGGTTCCTTGCCCACGGTGCCGATCAGATTGCTGGTGAGGCTGCCCTGGCGGGTAAAGCCCAGCTGACTGCCCACAGGCATACGCTGCCAATCGCCACGGAAACTCAGGCTGTTGACCACCTCGGTGTTCTCGGAACGCGTGGCCTGCTCTGTGCCCGATAGCCTGATCAGGCCGCGCCAGTTGATCTGGCGGCCATTGAGGTTTTCGCTTTTGTGAACAATGCTGAGCTGCCGGGTCACAGGGTCAGTGGACAGGAAGTACTCAGTACGCTCCGGCCAACTTTCTTGGGCATGACTGGCGGTGCCTGCCAACTCAATATAAGTCAGCGTCTTGACCGGGGCAGGCATGTGAAGTTGCTCAATGCTCCTCAATACACCTGGGTTGATGTCGGGCAGAGCATCCGCCGCGATCGGTGCTTTGGTACGAGACTTGAACGTCGGCAGAGTGGCAATGGTCGTAGGCGCGTTGCACACGAGTTCAAAAACCTTCAACTGATCCTGATCGGCCGCTGTCATCGCCTTGGCCTCGGGAAACATTTCGATTTTTCCGTCAGTGACCTCGTTACTGGCATTGAGGTAATAACGGGCCAACAGCGTGACCTTTCGCGCTGCGCAGTCCAGCGTGTACTGCTCGCGGGTCTGCGTGAAAGGAGACCTACTCAGCGGGTTCAGGCGGGTCTGCGGCTCGTCGTACGCCATCCAGAACTGCACCTGTTTACCGTTTTTGCGCACGCTGCTGTTATCCAGCAACAGCCACCGTTCAGCGTCCCCCTTCATCACCTGGCGCCAATCCGGAGCGGGGAGGTTTTTACACGCCTGGGTGAACTCCCGGTTGTTCATCAGCGTGGCGTGATAACGCTCGGGCAACGCTGTTGGCGGGGCATAGTGGCCGCTATTGTTGGCGTAGGAGCGGCGGAGCATGAACGAGTAAACCTGGTTGACCTGAGGTCTGGAGCAGGCCGCCGAAAACTGAACCGTTTGCCAGAAGGGTATGTTCGGTTCGCGGGGGGCGAACACCTGGAAGTTGATGACGTCGCCTTCGCGCATCAGGCTATTGGGCGTCAACGGCTGAGCGAGCAGGGTGGCTTGCTTATCGGCTGGTGGCTGTTGGCTGGCGCAGGCGGTTAGCAGCACTGAGGCGATGAGAAGGGTAGGGCGTTGCACAGATGTCTCCGGTAAGTCCATTGAGGGAGGCGGGGTGGGGCGATGTCTTGGGGCTGGGGGCTTAGGATAGAGGGAGTGATTAGCTGATGCGAGCCCTGGCCAGCAATCAGGCCGGCCAGCGTCGGTGAAACGACGACTACCGGCCTGTGGCACTGCATCGAGCCACAACACGGGTTGGGGCTTGACGGAACGTCCAATGGGTAACTGGTTTACCTACGGGCTCCAGGCCAAAGGTATAACACGGACCCATTCATGTATGAGTTTTATCCTCTACCGTCTTCAAGTAGGCCGCAGGTACCGACTCCACAAGCCAAACGCCATTGTCCGCCTGAAAGAACCGAACCCCTGCCTGTTTCATACCCTGTACATCAACAGCGAGTAGAACAGGTTGTCCATAGCGCTTGCCAACGGCCATTGCCGTTTCGGGACTTTCAGTCAGATGGACATGGTGCCGACTGCCTGGGATCAAGCCCTGCACCTCGATGGAGGCCATGAAGCGGCTGGCGGTTCCATGATAGAGCTGGGCAGGTGGTGTTTTTTCGACGTGTTGCACCTGGACCTGCCCGGTGCTGTGACCTTGTGCGGCTCGAATGCGTTGGCCATCTTCAGAGAGCGTGAAACGCTTCTTTTCGTTGGTCTCGACCACCTCGTGCAGCATCTGGTAGTCGAAGGTATGGCCATGTTGGTGGGCGTTCGAAATCAGATTATCAATGTCGGCCCAACCGTCGCGGTCCAGGACTAGCCCCATGGATTCGGGGGCGTGGCGTAGTACGTAGCTGAGGAGCTTGCTGATGTCGTCGCGTTGTTTCTTGTTCAAGGAAAGGTCCGTTTTCATTAGCTGATTGCAAATAGTACTGTGCTTGGTTGTATGGCGGCACTCAAACGAACGTTGCCCGCAAGCCGACGCGGGCAGTTTCGTCGGCTTTGGCGCACAAGGTAAGGGATTCCCACGGTTTCGCAGGCGTTGTGATGGCTGCGCGGGGAAACGGCGTATCGACTGATTTCGGGGGGGCGTGAGGCAGGCGCATGATGAAATCACTCGCGGCAGTCTTTCTACCGCGCTTGATAGTACTGCGCTCTACGCCTGGCTTCTTCCCGCTCCATTTCTTCATAATGCTTGCGTTCTTCCCGCTCCCTCGCTTGATGGCGCTCGCGGTGTTTCCTGTCTGCTGCTCTATCCATTTCGCGCTGGTGTTCCCAGTGGCGCCTGTTTGCCTCTCGATAGTCCTGGTTCCGATCACCGGCAAATGCGCCCGCTGAGGTGAAGCCAATCCAGGTGAGTACAAAAATGGCAGCCATTTTCATGTGATTGTCTCTCTAGCGCAGAGGTAGGTAGGGGGGCCATTTGCGGCTTCCGGTAGACCATAAGGATGGTCGCAAGTGCACTGCTTTGGGTTGAAAGGGGGCGCTCCAAGTTACGTCCCCTTTTTCTGCTTTCTAGAAACTGTACTTGGCGGTCAACATCATGTTGCGAGGGTTGCCGTAGGCATCACCGCCGTAGCTCACGGAGTTGGCGATGGTCGAGTAGTACTTGCGGTCGAAGATGTTGTTGGCGTTGACCTGCAAGTCCAGGTTCTGGCTGACCCGGTAGCCGGCCATCAGATCGGTGATCGCGTAGCTGCCCTGTTCGAGGCGGTATGTGCTGCCATCAGCCAGCGAGATGTCGTTGTACATACGGCTCTGCCAGGAGACGTTGCCGCCCACGCGCAGTTTTTCCAGCGGGCCCTGGAAGTGGTAGCTGGTGGTCAGCTTGAACAGGTGCTCCGGCGTGTCGGTGTCGAACTGCTTGTTTACGTTCTGCGGGTTCGCGGCATCCTTGATGGTGTGAGTGCGCGCGTAGGTGTAGCCACCGCCGACTTGCCAGTTTTCGGTCAAGGCGCCTTGCAGTTCGAAGTCGATACCCTGGCTGCGAATCTCGCCGGAGGCGTCGTAGCAGGTTGCCTGTGGGCAGTTTGCGGTAAACAGCTGCACGGCGCGGTTTTCCTGGTCGACGCGGAACAGCGCCACGCTCGCATTCAGCGCGCCATCAAAATATTCGCCCTTGATGCCGACCTCGTAGTTTTTGCCGACGATCGGCTTGACCGGGCTACCGGAAGTATCCTTGGAACTCTGCGGCGTGAAGATATCGCTGTAGCTGACGTAGACCGAATGATGTTCGTCCAGGTCGTAGATCAAGCCGGCGTAACGGGTGAGGTTACGGGTGACCTTGTAGTCGCCGTCGCCATCCCGGTTATCGTAGTCGTACCAGTCCAGGCGCCCGCCGAGAATCAGCTTCAACGGGTCCGCCAGGCTCAGGCGTGTGGTGAGGTAGACGCCGTCCTGAGTGGTCACTTCGCGCTGGTTGCTGGTGTGGACGAAGTCCGGTTTACCCGCATTGAGCGGCCAGTTGGTGTCGTACGGGCTGTAGTTGTGGGTGGTCATGTCGTAGATGCGCTTGCTGGCGCCCACCACCAGTTCATGGGTACGCCCGAACGCTGCGAAGGGCCCACTGGCAAAGGCGTCTATGCCGGTCTGGTTTTCATCGAAGTCGGCCTGGTAAACCGTGCGGGCCAGTGTGTTGTTGACCCAGCGCGATTGGTAAGAGCCGGAGAATAGCGCGTTCTGTTCGGCGTAGTTGGCGTTGACCTGAAGGTTCCAGTCGTTGGCCAGGCGATGACGGACTTCGGCGAATACGGTGTTGATCTCCTGATCCTTGTTCTCCCAATCCGTGCCCGGATTGTAGGAGCGTGGCAGATCCAGATGATGGCCGTCCTGGCCGATCATCGAAGAGCCCCAGAAGTAATTGGTCTTGTCCTTCTGGTGGGAAAAACCCAGGGTCAGGGTGGTGTCTTCGCTCAAGTCCGCTTCGGTGACCGCATAGAACAGGCCATGATCTTCTTCGACATTGTCGATGAAGCTGTTGGCGTCCTGATAAGAGGTCACGACCCGGCCGCGCAGCGTGCCGCTGTCGTTGAGCGGGCTGGAGGCATCGACCTCGCCACGGTAGTCGTCCCAACTGCCGGCGGCACCGGTCAGGGTGACTTTTTGCTCGGCCAATGGCCGCTTGCGAATCAGGTTGATGGCGGCCGAAGGGTTGCCTGCACCCGTCACCAGGCCGGTGGCACCGCGCACCACCTCGACCCGATCGAACATGGCCAGGTTAGGCTGGGCGCCAACGTTAACGCCGTTGTAGCCACTCGGGATGCCGTCATACATCAAGTTGTCGATTTCAAAACCGCGCGCCTTGTAGGTCTGCCGACCAGGACCAGAGGAAAAGTCCAGGAACAAACCGGGCGTCGCCTTGACCACGTCGTTGATGTCGGTCATCACCTGGTCATCCATGCGCTGGCGCGTAATGACGGTGACGGCCTGTGGGGTTTCACGCATCGTCAGCGGGAGTTTGGTCGCGGTCGACATCGCGCCGGTGGTGTAGGACTCGGTGCCTTCCGTGGTATTCCCCAGTTGGCCACTGCCGGAGACCTCGGTTGCGTCTAGTTCCAGGGTGGCGGGTGGGGTGTTGTCATCGGCGTAGGCGGGGGCCATGGAGATCATGCAGACAGCCATGGCCAGAAGATTGCGGGCAGGAGTGAAGTGACGCGGCGGGGTGGTGCGAGTCGACATGAGTTGGTCCTGATTTACTAATGCTTGTGAGAGTGATTCGCATTAAGTATTGCAGGGTTTGTTTGTGGGATAAAGCTTGTTGGGGTTGGGCGCGCTGATGCGTGGAGGGTAGGGCTTCAATGCCCAGTGGGGCCGAGGGCTCTTCTTTGTCGAGAGTTTCCTAGGACTGACCCCCGGAGTCGTTTGAACGAAGCGCTGCTTGATTTTTACGCCGGCAGGTAATATTTTCAATGCACGGCAGCCAACCATCAAGTACGTGAGCGCTTGCATCCGGTCTTAGAAAAAACAGCATATTCATTAATGCTGACTTTGTAATTGCTCACATTTTAAGTCGGCGTGGAGATGAATATGTTTAACTCTGTCATCGTTTCTGACATCCCTTTTTATACATCCGTTCAGGATGCACGAAAGGCGAATTCTGTAAATTTGAACCATCTCAAGGAATCATTAGCATACGGGCTTGGTTTTAAAACCTTGGCTGCGCACGCTGCTCATTTTGACGCTTTATCAAAAGGTGAACATGGCATAGCCAAGGTCGCGTTGTTTTCCAAGTCGCGCACAATGTCTAGACTTATGGAGCTTGGATATACTAAAGATAAGTGTGAAGTGATGGCTGATGTCGTGGAAAGTTCTTACCAGGAAGCCCTTTCTGAGCAATTTTTCTTTGTTCCTTTTAAGCCCGATAACGGCCCATTTGATCCATTCCGCGCAGATGCGTTTGATCGGACAAGAGTTTGGCTTCATGGCGGTAGCCGCGACGATATCTGTAATAAGGACTATCTAGAAGCGCTTTCCGATGAGTCAATGTCTAATGCAGCTATGGAGTGGCTCCATTCTAAAATATCCAGCTTTGCTTTCCCTACCATTCTTGACAGAAGAAACTATCAAGGCGGCATCATTATCAGGTTGCGCGACTTGAATATAGAGAGCTATCCACTTGCTGGTTGGAGCAAACTTAGTCGTGCAGGTATTTTGGAATACGGCTCAAGTGCTGATACTTTTCTTTGTGCTCCGATGAAATAAAGAAGTATTCGGCTGGCCTTGCAAGGCCAGCCGAATACTTCGTGAATTGGGCGGGGTAACGGCGTGAGCCTGACCAAGGTTATCCAAGATATCGGCAGCGCTCGTACGTTGATAGGTCAGCGAATAATGGCCGTCGTACCCTGACAAGGCTAGTTGCCCCGGCCATCACCAAACGACCACTCATCGCTGGCCGTAGTGGTGATCACCACCATGACATCTTCCGCGTTTCCAGACCCGCCATCGCCGCTCTGGCCAGGGAAATCGCCGGATAACCCTGCCCGGCATTGATCACCGCTCCGCCCAGCGCCGCCCCCATCGCGTTGCCGAGATTAAAGGCACCAATGTTCGCCGCCGGGGCCAGAGTTGTCGATTTCAAAACCACGCGCCTTGTAGATCTGCCGACCAGGACCAGAGGAAAAGTCCAGGAACAAACCGGGCGTCGCCTTGACCACGTCGTTGATGTCGGTCATCGGTTTTCATGTCGTGGAGCGAGGGTTTCCGGTCCGTCGGGGTGTAACGCATTGAGAATGCGTTGATGCAGAAAAACCTGAAGTGCGGAGCATGAATGCCCAGGGGAGCAAGTCTCTGCGGCTAATTAATCCAGATGCGTTGCATCTGGGCTGAGGTACTGAGACCAGGCACGGTGATCAGTGAGTTTTTGTGACAGCCGAGCGAATTTTTATCGATTGCTGGATTGACAGCGCCTTCTTAGGATTTCCACTGACCAACTGGGCTTGGCAACGATAATAAAAGAGGAATTCTCGATGACGCTTGCAAACAAGAAAGTCGCCGTAATTACCGGCGGCGCTATGGGTATCGGAGCGGAAGCGGCAAGTGCGCTGGCGAGTGATGGCCACCATGTAATCATTTGCGACATCAATACCACCGAGGCCGAACGTTTCGCGCAACAGCTGCGTGACCAAGGTTTCTGCGCCGATGCCTTCCAGATCGATGTCGGTACACCTGCCTCTGTGTCTGCTGCGTTCGAATGGGTTGAGGCCAAGTTTGGGCGCTGCGATGTGTTGGTCAATTCTGCAGGCATCGCCAAGACCATGCCTTTCCTGGAATTTGATGCCGATGTCTTCAACCGGACAATGCTGATCAATGTCACGGGCACGTTCTTGTGCTGCCAGCTGGCGGCACGCATCATGCGTAAGCACGAGTTCGGCCGGATCATCAACATTGCCTCCGTTGCCGGGATGCGCGCAGTGGGCAAAGGCCGGACGGCCTACGGCACATCAAAAGGTGCTGTGATCGCGCTGACAAGGCAGATGGCCGTCGAACTGAGCGAATACGGAATCACCGCAAATGCCATCGCCCCTGGACCGGTCGATACGCCGATGACCAAAGAGCTGCACAGCGATGAGTTCCGTAAGGCTTACAGCAACGCCATCCCAGCGAAACGTTATGGCACCACGCGTGAAATCGCCGGAGCAGTCAGCTATCTGGCGTCTGACGTCTCAGCTTACGTCAACGGAATTGTCCTACCCGTGGATGGTGGTTTCCTTGCGTGGGGCGCTGGCGATATCTGAGTTGCGCTGATACGAATAAACGGGGTGCGTAATGACTAGGCACTCCCTGTGCGGCTGATCATTCGGCCGCCATTTCTTCTACGATCCACTTCACCAGGTCTGCTGTGTCGGCCCGCGCTCTGGCGTTGGGCGAGATCCACAGCACCAATTTTTCCGGGCCTTCAACACAGCCAAACGGGGCTACCAGCGCGCCGCTCTCCAGTTCCGCTTGCACCAGCATCCGCGGCACACAGGCAAATCCCAAGCCGACCTTAGCCGCCTGAATCAGCAGATAGAAATGCTCGAAGTATTCCAATTCAGGGGGGGCGGGCATGGTCATCTGCAACGCTGAATACCATTCTTTCCAAGCATGCGGGCGAGTCTTGGTAGCCAGCAGCTTTTTGCCGCTCAAGTCGCTCACTTGCTGCACACCTGAAGCCTTAAGGTAATCAGGCGAGCATATAGCCCCAATCCATTCATTGGCCAACGGGATCGGCGCGATGCCGGGAGGTGGGTCAATGCTTTCCAAGCGTATTGCCACGCTGACGCCATCTTGGACAAAGTCGATTGGACCGTGTCCGGTTCTCAAGCCCAGCTCCATCGTCGGAAAGTTGCTATGCAACCCGGCAAGCCTGGGTAGCAACCAATGCATCATGATCGACGCCGAACATGACAGCTCCAGCGGTTGAGGGCGCACTTCGTCAATACTTTGCTGGATCAAGTTGAATGCGCGGCTCAAGCCAGCGGCAAGGCGCGCGCCTTCTGGAGTCAGTTTAGTGCCATGCGCATTGCGCGTGAGCAAGACGACCCCCAGCACATCCTCAAGCGTCCGAATGTGTCGGCTGATAGCACCGTGAGTCACGGAAAGGGCATCAGCGGCTTCGCCGAAGGTGCCTTTCCTCGCAACCATTTCGAAAGCTCTGAGTGCATTGAGAGACGGTCGCGGAGGGGATGACATGTGCGCACCTCGTGAGCAGGCCATGGCGACCAGAGCGCCGGTCGAACCAGAAGCCTAATGTGAGTTTTTCTCAACTTAGCGGGAAATCATATCGTTAGCCCGTCAGCAGGGTCAATGTATATTCGAGGTGAAGGCCGCCCCTGCAAAAGCGGCCAATGAATATAAAAAAAGTAGAGCCAAGGTGATTATCGATGGTCGATCAAACAGCCGGGCGCGAAGAGTTTACGGCCCGTTTCTTCGTAGAGAGCAGTTACCCGATTGAACGGGTCGGCGAGGTCATCGCTGGCGAGCAATCCAGCGGTACATTCATTGCCTTGCCCGGCGAATCAGCTGAGTTGAAAGAGCGTTCACGGGCCCGTGTGGTGTCGGTCAAGTCTCTTCCAGCGGTCACCAGCGCTTCGTTACATAGCGAATACCTGGCTAGGCACAATCCTTCGGCGACGTACTATCGCGGCGAAGTTGAAATCGCTTTTCCAACGGCCAATATTGGTCCGAATCTTCCTGCATTGCTGACCACCATTGCCGGCAATCTATTCGAGATAGGTGAAGTCAGCGGTTTAAGAGTGCTCGATGTCGATCTTCCGGCAACATTTGCCGCTGGCTTCTTGGGCCCACAGTTCGGTATTGAAGGGACTCGTAAACTGTGCGGCGTTCATGACCGTCCAATCATTGGCACCATCATTAAACCCAGCATCGGCCTGACACCTGAGCAGACCGCTACCGTGGCCGATGAGCTGTGCGCGGGTGGTATTGAGTTCCTCAAAGATGATGAACTCTTGATCGACCCGACCTATGCATCCTTCGATGCGAGGTTAAATGCTGTCATGCCTGTACTTCACAAGCATGCAGATCGCCTCGGCAGGATGCCAATGTACGCGATCAATATTTCTGGGAGCATTGATGAAATGCTTCGCCGCCACGACGCCGTACTGGAGTCGGGGGGGACCTGCGTCATGCTCTGCCTGAACTGGGTTGGGCATTCGGGGGTCGAGCATATCCGCAAGCATTCCCAACTACCTATTCACGGCCATCGTAACGGTTGGGGTGCCTTTACCCGCAATCCACAGCTGGGCTTTTCGTTTGAGGTCTATCAGAAAATCTGGCGCCTGGCTGGCATCGATCATCTGCACGTCAATGGCATTCAGAGCAAATTCTGGGAGCCGGATGACTCAGTCATTGCCTCGGCACTGAGCTGCCTGACCCCGTTTTCGGGCGTCCAACCGATCCTGCCGGTCTTCTCTTCCGGCCAATGGGCTGCGCAAGCGCCAACGCTGTTCGAAAAGCTGCAGTCGGTGGACCTCATGCATCTGGCGGGTGGTGGAATTATCGGCCATCCCCTAGGTATCGGTGCCGGCATTCAGAGTATGCGCGAAGGATGGGAAGCGGCAACTCAGGGCATCCCCCTGCAACAGTATGCAGAGGGCAGACCCGCACTAACCGCCGCCTTGGCAAAATTCGGAGGCGTATAAATCATGCGTTCAGCCAATACGCCCAGGCTTCGTCTGGTGTTTTACGGTGATGATTTCACCGGCTCGACCGATGCTCTGGAAGTCCTTACCGCAGCCGGCCTGAGATGCGCACTGTTTTTGGCGCCACCGTCGCCCGAGTTGTTAGAAGAGCTGGGTGGTTTTGACGCTATTGGCATCGCTGGCGATAGCCGCGCGTTATCCAATGCTGAAATGGATGAAGTACTTCCAGACATCTTTGAAGCACTCAAGCGCCTGTCCCCCGATCTTGTGCATTACAAAGTTTGCTCCACGTTCGACAGCGCTCCCGACGTGGGCAACATTGGCCATGTCATTGAACTCGCATCACGCGCCTTTGGAGTAAAAGGAGTGCCAATCGTCGCGGGTAACCCGGCCCTGGGTCGTTACTGCGTGTTTGGCAATTTGTTTGCGCTGTCCAAGACCGACCACTGTGTACACCGGATCGACCGCCATCCCGTCATGCGGGCGCACCCCATCACGCCTATGGGAGAAGCCGATCTGAGTGTCCATATCGGCCAGCAAAAGCATTTATCGATTGCCAAAATCGATATCCTTCAGCTTGACCAAACTGCCGACCTGGCGTCCTTGGTCCGCCAAGCCGCTCTGAGCCATGACTCGGTTCTGATCGACGGCACTACCACTGCTCATATGACCCTTGCAGGAAAAGCACTTACGGAGATCTCCAGCAGCTCGGCGCCGTTATTCGTGGTTGGCTCTTCAGGTGTCGAGTATGGATTAACGCAGCACTGGCATTCGGTGGGGCTGATAGATGCCTACCAAACTCAGGTCATTGCGCTGCAGCCCGCCAGACAAGTGTTGGTCATTTCTGGAAGTGCATCCCCGTTAAGTCGCGCTCAAATCGATACCGCTATCGCGAGTGGATTTGTCGAACTGGCGGTGGATGCGGCAGCGATCCTCGCAGAGTCACATAAAGGCGGGAGGGTCCAGGATGTGGTGGCGACGGCAGTCGCGCACCTAAAAAGCGGACGCTCCGTGCTGATCCACACGGCAAAAGGCCCGGACGACCCGAGAATCGAACAGATGATCGAAGCGATGACCGCCAAAGGACTGCTTCGTGACGAGGCAAAAATCCGCGGCGGTAAGCAATTGGCTGTCGAAATGGGCTACATCGTCCTGGACATTCTTAAGGCGTATCCGCTCGAAAGACTGGTTATATCCGGCGGTGATACGTCAAGTCAGATCACCAAGATTCTCGCCCCTGATGCATTGGTCATCAAATCCGATCTTTCTCCCGGTGCGCCCCTCTGCCAGGTGCGCTCAAACAAACCGTACTTGGATAACTTGGAAATCGCCTTGAAAGGCGGGCAGATGGGTGACCAGGACTACTTCGTAAAAGCGCTCACAGGTAGGCGCTAACTTCCGTTCCAGGACAGGAACACGCTTGCATATTTACAATAACAACAGGTGAAACTATGCAAACCTCACTCTTAAGTAACAGCGAGACTCATCATGAACATGTTGATGATGAGAAGAAAAAATCCATGAAAAATGTTGTTGCCGGAAGTCTCTTCGGCACAGCGTTGGAAACCTATGACCTCTATTTGTACGGTACCGCGGCGGCGCTGATCTTCGCTCCTCTGTTCTTTCCTGGCACCGATGAAGCTGTCTCAAGACTCGCCTCGCTAGCGTCCTTCGCCATATCATTTGTCGCACGGCCGCTGGGTTCGCTGGTGCTTGGACATTTCGGCGACCGGATAGGCCGCAAGAAACTGCTCTACCTCACGTTGATCATCATGGGCTTGAGCACCGTAGGCATTGGCTTGCTGCCTACCTACGCGAGCGTAGGAATCTGGGCACCCATCATGCTGTGTGTGCTGCGCTTCATCCAGGGCTTCGCTTTTGCCGGAGAATACAGCGGTGCAGTGCTCATGCTACTTGAGCATGCGCCCCGGCGAAAACGTGGTTTTTATGCAGCCATCAACAATATTGGTCCGGTATTCGGATTCATCGCCTCGGCGGGGTTGCTGCTGATCGTCAGCAGTTTATTGTCGGTGGAGGATTTCTATAAGTGGGGATGGCGCATTCCATTCATTGCCAGTCTCGCCCTGTTGGTCGTTGGCGTCTTCGTACGGTCTAAAGTTGCCGAATCTCCGGTGTTCGAAAAGACCGCCGAAAAACGCGCGGTAGCCAAGGGGCCGGACCTATCACCGGCCATGCGCCTGTTCACCAAGTACCCTAAACAGTTACTTTTGGTCGCAGGTGCCAACATTTGTCACTTTTCGACATTTTATCTTTTTACCGTATTCGCATTGAGTTACGGTCAGAAGGAACTGGGCCTTTCCAATGCCTTTGTGCTCTCGGTAGCGATGGTCGCTATCTGCACGCACCTGGTAATCGTTCCCTTCGCCGGCGCAATGGCCGATCGACTGGGTCGACGCACCATGATGTTGATCGGCTTCGCGGTGACTGCGCTGGCCGCGTTTCCCTTCTGGCACCTATTTTCCACAGGCCAGTTCCTACCCATGGTCTTGGGCTCATGCCTGTTCATGGCCGGCTACGGCCTGGTATACGGTGCTGTGCCTTCATTCACCGGCGAGGCATTCGGACCCAGCGCACGATTCACCGGGTTCGCCATGGCCACCAATGTCGGTGGCATCATCGGTGGCGGCACGGCACCCATCGTCGGCGCCTATCTGCTCAGCCATTATGGCTCGCCCTATGCCATCTCGGTCTACACGGTAGTGCTCGCGGCAATCTCTGCCTTGTGCGTCTACCTGTCAGCCGAAACCAGAACGATCAATATCACTGACGAGTAATGACCCCCGCGTGCGGCTTGTCCACATGTGCCGCACGCTTGTTCGACTCGGCAAGCGTAACGCCCTCCAGGCATAAGCGGGTGCAGACCACATTTATCAGTAAGCGGGTCAGACCACGTTCATGAATCGTGGTCTGACCCATACCCTCCTGGCGAATATGATGATTCGATCAGCACCGGTGGCATAGGAATCCGGTGTCTCGAGAGGTTCGTGGTTTTAACTGGCCAGAGTGATCACACCCTGGGCAGCGAGGACGAGGTCTGCTGCCCGCTCGCCAATGACCACGCAAGGCGCCATGGTGTTGCCGACGGTGATTCGGGGCATGACCGAGGCATCCGCGATCCGCAATTTCTCGATGCCATACACGCGCAACTGATGGTCGACCACAGACATTTCATCTCGGCCCATTTTCGCGGTGCAGGACGGGTGCCAATAGGACACGGCGGAATTGCGGATGAACTGCTCCATGGCGCGGTGCGCTTTCGGCCCGGGCACCACCTCGCGTTTTACCAGGTCGTTGAAGGTTTCGCTGTTCCCGAGTGCCCTGCAGAGGTCGATCGATGCAAACGCCGCCGCCATGTCCTCGGGCGCGCTCAGCGAGTTCGGCTCGATGAGTGGAGCATCCGACGGCCCGGCGCCCGATAGGCGCAGGCGCCCTCGACTGACAGGCCTGGCCAGCCCTGCGAACATCGTCCAACCCTGTTGCGGTGGCTGGATACCCACTTCAGCAGGAGAGGGCACCGCAAATTCAAGCTGGCAGTGCAGCAGGTCTGGCGCGTCCAGGCGACTGTCGCTTTTCCAGTACAACGTGGTTTCACAACCGCCGCCACCAACCGCCTGGGGTTGCAGGTACTCCCAGGTACAGCCAAAGGCAACATGATCCTGAAGATTCTGACCCACACCGGGAAGGTGACTGGCCGGGACGATGCCATGGGTGCGCAGTTCACTCTCCGGGCCGATGCCTGACTGCATGAGCACCTTGGGCGTGTTCACCGCGCCCATGGACAAGACGACTTCGGCTTCGGCATAGAAGCAGTGCCGTTGCCCTTCGATGATCACTTCGACACCGACAGCTCTTGTGCCCCTAAGCAGGACACGGGCCACCAGCGCGCCGGTGAGGACGGTCAGGTTCGGTTGGTGCAGCCGTGGTCGGACATAGGAATCGTAAACGGATTCGCGCCTGCCCTGGTTGATGCGTAGATCGGTGATCGCAGCCCCGCCGGGGCCTTCCATCATCGCTCCGTTGGGACTGTCATATCGGGGGATACCCAGGCGGCTGGCCGCTTCCAGGGTTGCCCAGGCGAGGGGTTGAGGCGAGGCCGGCTGCTCGACATGCACGGGGCCACCTGAACCACGCCGTGCGGCATCCGGGCTGCCGTGCCAGTTCTCGATCCTGCGGTAGTAATCCAGCACCGAATCGTATCCCCAGGCGTAGTCGCCGGACTCGGCGGCGAAGTGATCCCAGTCCGATCGATGCCCGCGTGCCCAGACCATCACGTTGATGCTGGAGCCACCTCCAAGCCCCTTGCCCATGTTCAAGGAAAGACGACGCCCGTTGAGGTGCGGGTTGGATTGTCCTGCGAATGCCCAGTCGCGCTCTGAACCGAGGTTCAGCGGCCACTGCGCCGGCTCTGCAACTTCAGGGCCGGCGTATTCGTTGCCTGCTTCAATCAACAACACGCGTGCGTTGTCCTGTTGGGCAAGGCGGGCCGCAACCACGCAGCCGGCCGTACCCGCACCACACACGATGAAGTCGTAGTTCCGATCACGCCGATGATTCATGCGTCCGTCCATATCGATGCAGCGGCTGGGTTCAGGGTTATCCGGGGGGGCCGCGGCGATCACTGTTCGCCAACGCTTTTCACGGCATCGAGAATCACCTTGGCCACTTCGGCTGGCTGCGACTGCTGGGGCACGTGGCTGGTGTGCACCTGCGCCAGGGTGGCGCCGATACGCTTGGCGGCGGAGCGCTGGACATCGGGATGGATCATCCGGTCCTCGGTGGCGAGCAGATACCAGGACGGTTTGGTCTTCCAGGCAGAGACGGTCGTTTTGTCCTCGAACGCGGATGCCTTGATGGGGCCTTGCGTCGCGGTCATCACGGCGGTCTGCGCCGCTGGAAGATCCTGGGCGAAGTCCTTGGCCATGCCTTCCGGGGTCAAGTAGAGGAAACCGTTGCCGTCAGCCTTGATCTGACTGATACCCGGGGGAGTGGGCGCGCCTTTGCCTTGTTCGCCGCTGGTTTGACCGGCATCGGGAGCGAAGGCGGCGACGTACACCAGGGCACGGACTTTCTTGTCGCTGCCGGCCTGGGTAATCACGGTGCCGCCCCAGGAATGACCGACCAGCACGACCGGGCCCGGCTGATTGTCCAGCGTTCTTTGCGTGGCAGCGACATCGTCGGCAAGCGAGGTGAGCGGGTTTTGCACGACCGAAACGGCGACCCCCTTGGCCAGCAGAAGCGGCACGACCTTGGCCCAATCGGAGCCGTCGGCGAATGCGCCGTGTACGATGACCACCGAAGGCGTTGTATCTTGGGCCTGGCTGATACCGGCGGCCAATGTGCTTGCAAGGGCGAAGGCGACGGTGACGGCTTTTGATCTGAATGTTTTCATGGCATGAACTCCTGTGTGGGGGCTCAATTCTGCTGACTGGCCTGCTTCGTGGGCATCGGTCATTTATCCGACCCCAAGGCATTTTTCATGGATAGTGCGTTGCAACTGGACATTTCATTGAGCGCGGCGCTGCAGGCGATCGGCCAGGTCGGGGACCTCAGCATGGGCCAGCCACTCGGGCATTCCCGACGCGTTGCCGCACTGGCGCGCAGTCTGGCGCAGGCCTCACACGGCGATGGCGAGCACCTGAGGGTGGCGGAGCAGGTCGCCTTGCTGCGCTGGTCCGGCTGCACCGCCAACGCCGAAGGGTTTGCGGATCTGCTCGGTGATGACGTCGATGGCCGCCGCGCGATGCTCGACCTGACCCTGGGCAAAGAGGCCATGAACGCGGTGCATCAGGCGACCCCGCTGGCCGTTGTGCACTGCGAGGTCTCTGGCGAAGTCGCGAAAACCCTCGAACTGGGGGCCGCTGTCGAGGCAGGCTTGTGCCGCGTATTCGAAACCTACGATGGGACTGGCCGGCCGCTGGGCTTGACCCATGAGCACATTCCGGAGGTCGCCTATCAGGTGGTGCTTGCCGGTGATCTGGATATTCTCAGTCGAGCACATGGCTTGGACGCGGCGCTGCGCTGGATCCGCGACCAGTCGGATCGGCGCTATCCCGCTGCCCTCGCGTCGTTGCTCATGGATAACGCCAGGGCGTGGCTGGCAGACCTGGATGGCCGCTCTCAAAACCCGGTCCATGGGGAGGCCGAACGCTCCGTCTCGCTGACCTTGGTGGGGGACGTGATTGACTTGAAGCTACCCTGGCTGGCGGGGCATTCGCGGCGGGTGGCGCATGTCGCCATGGAGACTGCGCGCTTGTGGGGGCTAGGTGAACCCACCCTGATAGCGCTCGGAAAGGCGGCGCTTGTCTACGGTCTGGGTCGGGCAGCCGTTTCCAACCAACTCTGGAACACCGCCGGGGCGCTGCCTTATAGCGCCGCGGAGCGGGTGCACCTGGTTCCCTACTGGACGCAACAGGCGCTGAGGCCTATCAGTGAACTGGCCGTGCCTGCCGAGATTGCCGCCCATGCCTACGAACGGCTCAACGGCAGTGGCTACTTTCGAGGTGTGATGGGGGATGCACTGTGTGCCGAGCATCGACTGTTCGCCACTTCCGTAGCCTGGGTCGCACTCAGGGAAGCCAGGCCCTGGAGGGCGGCCTACGGCGAATCGGAGGCGGCCAGACTGCTGGAGCAGGATGCCGCCAGTGGTTTGTTCGACAAGGCTGTATGCGAAGCGGTTATCGCCGCTGCACGTGGCGAGCGTCGGACTCATCAGCCGAAGAGTTCGTTACTCACCGCACGGGAGTGTCATGTGCTCCTGGAAATCAGCCGTGGCGCCAGTAACAAGCAGGTGGCGCGACTGCTGGACATCAGTCCGAGCACCGTTCGCACACACATGGAAAGCATATTTCGCAAACTGGAATGCTCGACCCGAGCTGCCGCGACTCTGAAAGCATTGACGCTGGGCTTGATCTCCTGATGCCAAGGCGCGGCAGATCGATCATTCTTGGGCGGACGGATTGGCGCGAGCCAGGGCGATGAATGCCTTGACCGCGGCAGAGGGGTTGCGACGGTTCGGGTAGTACAGGCAAAGCTTGTCCCTGGGCGGTGTCCAATCTTCCAACACTCGCTCGAACTGTCCGGCCTGGATTTCATCCTGAACGTCCTGCTCCATGAAAAAGCCGAGCCCCATGCTTTCCTGCACCACTGCCTTGACGACGCTCGGTTCATCGAGCGTGAGCGGGCCGCTCACATCGAGCCTGGTCACTTCCCCATCGCGCTCGAAATGCCAAGGAAAAATCGCCCCATTCGGCAAACGAACACGCAGGCACCGATGGTTGAGCAGATCAGGCGGCGTCCGTGGCCTACCGTATTGCTCGAAGTACGCCGGTGTACCGACCACGGCATACCGCTGCGGCAGGCCGAGGGGGATCACGATCATATCGCTCGGTACGAGGCTCGCGGAACGGACGCCGAAATCGAAGCCGTCAGCGACGATATCCACCAGGCGGCCTTCGGTGACAAGGTCGATGTGTACCTTCGGATGATGCCGCAGGAATTCCATCATCAACGGCAGCAGTGCCGCTCGAGCTGCGCTGGCGAACGCATTGATGCGCAGCGTGCCCGAAGGACCGGCATTGTGAGATCGCACCGCGTCGAGCGCAGTACGCAAATCCTGCAGGGCCGGCCCCACCTGCTCCAGAAAGATCCTGCCCGCTTCGGTAACGGCCACGCTACGCGTCGTACGATTGAACAACCGCGTTTCGAGGCTCGCTTCCAGCTTGGCGATGGTGCTGCTTAGCGCGGTGGTCGAGACATTGAGATCGATGGCGGCTTGTCGGAACGAAGCCCTGCGGGCAACCGCTAGGACAGCGTCCAGCTCGCTCAGGCCTAGACGAGTATCTGACATGAATTATCCTGAATTTTGGGATAGGCCATAAAGTTTATCCCAGTTGAGCAAACTATCGGTCAGGTAGCAAGATCGCTCCCAGCAATCCATCCAGGAGACCGGCCAATGAGCCTTCAGCTTCCCGACGTCGTTGAGACGTACTTCAATATCAGCAATGGCGGCGACGTATCACAGCTTGCGAGCTGCTTCTGCCCACAGGCCACGGTGTTCGATGAAAACCAGACGCATGAGGGCATTCAGGCCATCGAAGCTTGGCAACAGGAGGTCCGGCGGACGTTCTCCTTTGACGTTCAACCTTTGCAGGCGCTGCTGGGGGAGGGCAAGTTGACTGTCATCGCACGGCTTACTGGCGATTTTCCTGGTAGCCCGGTTCATCTGAGTCACGTCTTCACTCTGGAGGGCGATCGAATAGGTGCTCTGGAGATCACCCCATGCTGAACCTTGGCTTGAGTGGTAAGCGAGTCCTCGTCACCGGAGGCACCAAAGGCATCGGGAAGGCTGTAGTCGAGCTGTTCCTGGCGGAGGGCGCGCAGGTGCTTACCTCCGCTCGGAAGGCAAGCGGTACGCTGCCGGATAACCTCTTGGTCCAGGCCGATCTTTCGACCCGGGAAGGCTGTGATGCGGTCGTCGCCGCGACCAGGCAGCGATTGGGCAGTGTGGACATCATTGTCCACGTCCTGGGTGGTTCCTCGGCACCCGGCGGCGGCTTCGCGGCACTGGACGAAGAGCAGTGGCAACGTGAGCTCAATCTGAATCTGTTTCCGGCCGTGCGTCTGGATCGCGCCTTGCTACCGGATATGCTGGAGCGAAAGGAAGGGGTCATCCTCCACGTGACCTCCATCCAGAGTCGGCTGCCGCTGCCGGAAGCTACGACAGCCTACGCAGCGGCCAAGGCTGCGCTTTCGACTTACAGCAAGAGCCTATCGAAAGAGGTTTCGCCCAAGGGCGTCCGTGTTGTCCGGGTTTCGCCGGGCTGGGTGGAAACCGAAGCCTCGGTCGCCTTGGCCGAGCGACTCGCGCAGGAAGCCGGTACTGACTATCAAGGCGGCAAGCAGATCATCATGCAAGCCCTGGGAGGCATCCCGCTCGGGCGCCCCTCGTCCCCGTCAGAGGTGGCCGACCTGATTGGCTTTCTGGCTTCGCCGCGAGCTTCATCTATCACGGGAAGTGAGTTTGTGATCGACGGCGGAACGGTGCCGACGGCCTAGGCGGTGTTTCGGCCGAGACATTACGATGCATCCCGGCGCTGAGCGAGGACGCAGGAACCAGTCAAAGTGTTTTGTGATCAACGGGCTCACGATAAAGACAATGAGGCTTACGGTGATCGGCGTTAGAACCAGTGTTCGATGCCACACAGCCCAATTGTCGGCCAGCGGACTCAATGCGTAGAGCAGGAGCGTCACGATGGGGTAAACGAATACAGTCATGACGATTGCCATTCTGATTCTGGAGGGTCTGATCGGAACGAAGACGGGGCCGTCGCTTGCCTTCAGTCTCTTTGAGTTGCAGTTCATGGCCTTGGGCGTGTTCAAATCACTGGCCTCTCAGTAGTCGGCGCTCGGCCGCTGGCGAAACTTCTTGTACCAGGCGTCAAGGCGCGGATGAGCGGAGCCGAAAGGGTGGTCGAATCTCTCCCGGCATGTTTGAAAAATTGAAAATACCGTGCAATCCACGATCGAAGGCTTGTCTCCTGCCAGGAACTCGTTATCTCCGATCGTCGTCTCCAGGACATCCAGTATTTCGGTGACGTACCCAAAGAGCTTTTCAGCAACCTCCGGTGACGGGGACGGCTCCTTGGCAGGAAAGGATGGGGTCACGTTCCACAGCCAAAGCTGAGCCCGGACTACCAGATCAGTGCCCAGGCGTTCAAGCGACCGTATCTTTGATCGAGAAATGGCGTCCGTCCCAATCATCGGCGTGTCGGGATACAGCTCCTCCAGATATTCGACGATGGCGGCGGAGTCGGTGATGGGCACACCTTCATCGGTGAGGAGTGTCGGGGCTCGTCCGCTGGGATTGATTGCGAGGTATTCGCGCGACTTGTGCTCTCCGCCGGCGTAATCAAGTTCATATCGCGGAACGTCAATCCCCTTTTCGCTCAGGTAGATGATAACGCGCCGCGGATTCGTGCCCTTTTGAAATTGGTAGAGGAGCATACGATCCAACCTCCCGAGTTTGGCATCCGATCACTTCGTGCCCCAGAGATTACCCGCAATACATCCTGTTACAATGGGGCATTTATGCTGTTACTAAAGTGATGCTTTAGGAGGTGTGAAGTGACGTCTGATCGATTAACGCGTGTGCCGGCCAGACAGGCGCTTGCAGACTTCATCCGCCAATGTCGCGAGCGCACGTCTCCAGAATCGCTTGGCCTGCCGCAGGGGCGCCGCCGTCGAACAAAGGGCCTGCGTCGTGAAGAAGTCGCCGCGTTGGCGGGTGTCGGCTTGACCTGGTACACCTGGTTTGAGCAGGGACGCGACATCGCGGTATCGGACGACTTCCTCCAGCGATTGGCGCGAGGGCTTCGGCTCGACCGAGCCGAACGGGAGCACCTTTTTGCCCTGGCCGGCCGTGAGACATTTGCGGATGGAGCTGAAAGTGCCGAGCTTCCTCAGTCGCTCGTAAGGATGATCAATGCTCTCGATCAAGCCGCCTACATAATGGACAGCTCTTGGAATGTGCTGGCCCATAACGAAGCGGCAAGGATCCTGTTTGAAGACTTCGCATTGCCGCGACCGAATATGATCCTCATCGTTTTCTTTTCCGACCACTACCGGCAGAAGATTCAAGACTGGCAGTTCGCCGCGAGGCTTGTCCTGCTCAAGGCGCGCCATGACTATCTGACGGGAGGGAAGAGCCCGATTCTAAAGTCCATCCTCAACGAGGTTCTTCAAGCCGTCCCACAAACGATGCAATGGTGGGATGACCCCGAAATCCTCCCCATCGGCGATACGGACATTACGCTGCGTGATGCACAGGGCCGTTGGCGAAGCTATCGCATCAATATCCTTGTCTCCAAGGACAGGCCCGGACTTCGCATCGCCTTCTACGATGAAAACGTAGCTTAGAGCGGAATGTACCGAACGGATCCCCTCTTTGAGCGAAGAGGTTCGCCACGGCTTCAGGGCCGCCCTCGCCAAGCCCACCATCATCACAAGAAGCGAAGACCCTGATGGCGCCTTAGACCGCTCGGGATGCGGCCCAAGGCAAGGAATGACCAGGCTTGCGTTCTACACCCATAAGTCAGTCACTCCGATCAACTGAAAGACCTCCTCTGCCGGGGGCTCGGCGAAAGTGATGTCCAAGTCACGGTAACCGGAGTGGTCCCCGACCAAGCTCAACTCGAATCGAGCCCCATCGGCGTCGGCTTCGTAGCTCTTCAAGTAAGTCAGGTTCTTGGTTTCATTGAAAACCACGTCCAGCGTGCCGTTGTAACCGTTTCCCAGCCGGGTAAAGCCCAAGGCGGACAAATCGATCGTGTCTTCACCCGCGGTATAGTCAACCAGGCGATCAGTGTGGTTTTCGGTGGCGGTACGGTAGCTGTCGCTCAGTACGTCGAAGCGGAACACATCGTTGTTGCCGCCACCCGTCAATAGGTCCCGGCCCTCTGCGCCAACCAATACATCATTGCCTAGCGCTCCATGAAGGCGATCATCGCCCGCGAATCCTTCGATGATTTCGCCGCGAGCGTTGCCTTGTAAACGATCGGCCTCTTCGGTGCCCATCAGCCTGGCTGGCTGGAACAGGAGGTTGGTTTCATTCAGCGCTTGGCTCAAGTCACCGTCGAAGACCACTTCGAAGCGTTCCCCATCCGCGTTGGCATCGAAACTCTTGAGGTAGGTCCGCGTCCCGCTTTCATTGACTCGAATCGCCAGCGTTCCGTCATGTCCATTGCCCAGCCCGAGGAAGCCCAGGGAGGCGAGGTCGATCGTATCGGTGCTGGGGTCGAAGTCGGTGATGCGGTCGCTATGGGCCGCGGTTGCGGTTCGGTAACTGTCTGTGACTGACTGGTAGCGGAACGTATCGGCCCCGGCACCGCCCGTCAGCAGGTCGCGACCTTGCTGGCCATCGAGCAGATCGTTGCCGGCCCCGCCGAAGATCGCATCGTCGAACGAGGCGGTGCCGAGCAAGAAGTCATCATCGCGGCCACCGTCAAGGTGGTAATAGCCGTCGTCGGGATTGCCAAAGCTGTGGTCCAGGCTGCCGTCGGGGTTCAACTGGACCAGGGCGGCCAGATAGCCGTCCGCGCTGGTACCTTGGCTTGCGCCAATCAACAGCTTGCCGTCGGCCAGTACGACCATGTCGGCTACGGCGAAAGGCGCGCTTTGCGAGCCCCAACTTACCCGACCCTGATTACCGAAATCGGTGTCGAGCGAGCCATCGGCGTTGAGCCGGATGACGGTCGCCACGCCGCCCGAGGCGCCCGCCAGGAGGATTTTGCCGTCATCCTGGAGGACGAGGGCGTCTGCGTGAACATCCAGGGCCAGGCTGCCGCCGTTGGCAAAGCTGCTGTCCAGGGTACCGTCCTGGTTGAGGCGGGTCAGGGTATCTTGCCCCGTGACCAATACCTTCCCGTCTCCCTGCAGCGAAACGTCGATCGTGCGGCTGGGTTGAATGCCGACGGACGCTGGCAGGTGCAGGATCCCGGCCTCTGCGAAAGACGAGACCAAGGCCCCCGTCGCGTCGAAGCGGGCGATATAGATATCCCCAGAGGGATACGCGGCGCTGGCGAAAAAACTGCCGTCGCGTTGCACGGAGAACGACGCTTGCTGGCCTAGAGAGTCATTCCAGTAGAAAGGCACTGTCGCGGTGCCGCCATTCCCGAAACTCGTATCGAGGCTGCCGTCAGCCAAGGTACGGCTTACGCCCGACACCCAGGTGTCGCCTACTTTCACGTATTGCGCCACCAGGTAACCCCCTCCCGGCTGCACCGCGGCATTACCGCCGTCCTCGATATCGAGCGCCACAGGCAGGAGGGATTTACCGTCGCCACTGAAGTGGCGGTCCAGGCTACCGTTGGCATTGAACCGGACCAGGCTGCCGGTGAAGCCTGAATCCTCTTCGCCGCCGAGTCCCAGGCGACTATAGGCGCCAAGCCAGATAGCACCGTCCGGATCGACCGTGATACCGCCGATTTTGTCCGAGCCCCACAAGGACGTGGCGACCATGCCTGTTTTCCCCACGGCTGAAGCGGCGGGCGAAATGCTCTGATTCATGTCCATGCCTCCGATAGCTATTCCGTCGCCAAAAACAATAGACAGGGTTCAGTCTGGTTGCCAGCAGCGGCGACGATAGGGTCGTTCCAGGGATGGCCATACTGGAAAAGGAGGACGAAATGCCGCAGGCCTGTCAGTAATTGAAAGTCATTATCATCTGATATATTCTCGCGACTCCTCCTCGCTTGAGTCGCTTGCGTGTCCAGGCCATCCGATCCTCATTCCACCGACGGCCAGTTCGAGAGCCATTCGAGCGAGCTGCTGCACTTCCTCACACGGCAGGTGAAGTGCGCAGAACTGGCGGCCGACCTGCGCCAGGAGACTTGGCTGCGCTTTCGCCGGCGCGAATCCGGGCAGGAGATCGGCAACCTTCGTGCGTTCCTCTATCGCATCGCGCGCAACCTGATCATCGACTACCGCCGTCAGCAAAAATCCCGTCCGGTCGAGGAGGAGCTATCCATCGAATTGGTCAGTGCCCAGCCGGGTCCGGAGCGAGCGGCAAGCGACGCCCAGCGCCTGGAGCGACTGCAGCGCGTGGTCGAGGGTTTGCCCCCGCACCTGCGCCAGGCGTTGTTGTGGAATCGCCTGGACGGGCTGACCCAGCGTGAGATCGGCGAGCGCCTGGGTGTCTCGGAAAGCATGGCCGGACGCTATATCCTGAAGGCCCTCGAACACTGCCAGCAGCAGATGGACCCGCAGCCGTGAATCATCCTTCGCTTCTCGACCAGGCCCGACAATGGCAGGTGCTGCTGCATTCTGGCCGCGCCACCGCTGCCGATCGCGATGCCGCGCAGGCCTGGCGCCAGGCGGCGCCCGAGCACGAGCAGGCGTTGCGTGAGGTGGAAGGGCTGTGGTCGTTGCTCGGCCAGATAGAACGTCCGGCCGAGCAGCCCCAGGTACGCGTGATACGTCGCCATCGACTGTGGGCGGCCCCGCTTGCCTGCGCTGCGATGCTGTTGCTCGCCCTGTGGTTACCGCGTGGCACCTGGATTGGCCTGTATGCCGACATCAGCACCCAACCGGGGGAGGTGCGCGAGGTGCGGCTGGCCGATGGTTCGCTGCTGACCCTCAACGGCGATTCGGCGCTGGACTGGCAGTTTGTCGACGGTCGCCGCGAGGTCAGGCTGTACCGCGGCGAGGCGGATTTCCAGGTCGCCCATGACCCGGCTCGACCGTTCACTGTCAGGGCCGGCGAGGCGCGCATCCGCGTCACTGGCACGCGCTTCGATGTGCGTCTGGAGGAGGGCGGTGTCGACCTCGCGGTAAGCGAGGGCCGCGTGTTGGCCTCCAGCGAGGGACGCGAGCCGCTGCCCGTGGTCGGCGGGCAGCAGGTGCAGTGGCGCGGCGGGGCGCTGCAGGCGCCGCAGGCACTGGATGCACGCCAGCGCTTGAGCTGGCAGCGCGGCAAGCTGGTGTTCCGCGACCAGCCGCTGGAGCAAGTGTTCGCCGAGCTTGAGCGCAGCCAGTCTGCGCGAGTGCTGTTTGTCGACGAAGCCGCTCGCCGGCTACAGGTGACCGGTGTGTTCGCCCTTGACGACCCACAGGCGGTGTTGAGCGCTGTGGAAACCACCTTGCCTGTGCGTCTGGTGCGCCTGCCGGGGTTGATCCTGGTCACGTCCCGCTGAGCCCCGCGCCGCGCCTGTACCTTCAAAAAAAGAAAATATTTAGGCGGCGATGGTTCAGAAATCATCGCCGCCTTCGTCTTCCGTTCCTGCAAATGCGACTTCTTCGTATTGAAAGCCAAGGACATCAGCATGCGGTCGACTTCCTTCCTCGCGGCGCTAGCCGTTCTTCCCCTGGCCATGGCCGCCGCACAGGCGCGAGCCGTCGAGCTCGACGTGCCTGCCCAGCGGCTCGACGCGGCGCTCATCGATTTCGCCGAGCAGGCCAACGTGCGGTTGCTCTATGACGCCGGCCTGACTCGTGGCAGCGCCATGGTGCCGGCGCTCAAGGGCGACTATTCGGTGGTCGACGGCCTGCAGCGGTTGCTGGAGGGCAGCGGCCTGACCTTCCAGGCCGGCAACGACGGCACCATCACCCTGGTGCCGCTGCCCGAGCAGGGCGTGCTGGAGCTGGGCCCGACCACCATCAGTGGGCTCGCCGAAGACCGTGTCGACCTGCCGGCCGAGTACGCCGGCGGGGAGGCGGCGCGCGGTGCCCGCATCGGCGTGCTGGGCAACCAGGACATGCAAGATGTGCCCTTCGCCTTCTCCAGCTACACCTCCGAGCTGATCGAGAAGCGCCAGGCGCAGACCCTGGCCGATGTGCTGGCCAGCGATCCGGGTGTGCGTCAGTCGTTTGGCTTCGGCAACTTCTCCCAAGTGTTCGTCGTGCGCGGGTTCCAGCTGTTCAGCGACGACATTGCCTTCAACGGCCTGTACGGCATTCTGCCGCGCCAGATCATCTCCACCGAGTCGGTCGAGCGGGTCGAGGTGTTCAAGGGGGCCAACGCCTTTGTCAATGGCGTATCGCCGTCGGGCAGCGGTGTCGGCGGGGCGATCAACGTGGTCTCCAAGCGTGCCGAGGACACCCCCACGCGCAGCGCCACCCTGGACTATGCCAGCGACAGTCGGGTAGGCGGGCACCTCGACCTGGGCCAGCGCTTCGGCGAGGACAACCGCTTCGGCGTGCGGGTGAACCTGGCCCAGCGCGAGGGCGAGACCGCGGTGGACGATGAGCACTCGCGCTTCAGCCTGGCCACCCTCGGTCTGGATTACCGCGGTGACCGTCTGCGCCTGTCCGCGGACCTCGGTTACCAGAAGCAACGGGTCAATGAGGGACGCTCGGTGGTCTACCTGACCACGACGGGGCCCACCAGCACACTCAACGGCAAGACGCCGTCGGCACCCGACGCCGACCACAACTACGCGCAACCCTGGAGCTGGTCGCAGCTCGAAGACACCTATGGCATGTTCAGCGCCGAGTACGACCTGTCGCCCACATGGACCGCCTACCTGAGCGCCGGCGGCAAATACACGCGGGAGAACGGCGTCTACGCCTCCAACTACGTCTATGGCGCGAATGGCGACGCCCGTATCGGCCGCCTCTATTCGCCGCTGGACCAGGAAACCCTCAGCGCCGTCACCGGGCTGCGCGGCGAACTCGCCACCGGGCCGGTCAGCCACCGCATCAACCTGGCCGCCAACGGTATCTGGCAGGAGAAGCGCAACGCGTTCGAGTCCACCGCGGCGGGCAGTCGCGGCTTCGGCAATCTGTATGAGGGCCAGCCCGTCGCCGAGCCGCCGGCCACCAGCGTCTCCGGCGACATTCACGACCCGGACACCACCGCCAAGGTACAGAACCGTAGCCTGGCGGTGTCCGACACCCTGGGCTTGCTCGACGACCGCGTGCTCCTGACCCTGGGTGTGCGCCGCCAATCCATCGGCGCCGACGCCTGGAACGCGGCCAGCGGTGCCCGCACCTCCAGCTATCAGGAAAGCATCACCACGCCGGCCTATGGCCTGGTGATCAAGCCCACCGAGTTCCTGTCGCTCTATGCCAACCGCGTCGAGTCGCTGCAACAGGGCCCGACCGCGCCGGCCGCCGCGCTCAACAACGGCGAGATGTTCGCGCCCTATCGCTCCAAGCAGACCGAGGTGGGCGCCAAGCTCGATTGGGGCACCTTCGGCGGCAGCCTCAGCCTGTTCCGCATCGAGCAGCCGCAAGGCGTGCTCGGCGGCGACGGCTACTACCGGGTGGATGCCGAGCAGCGCAACCGCGGCGTGGAACTGAGCCTGTTCGGCGAACCGCTGGACGGCCTGCGCCTCCTGAGCGGCGCCACCTGGACCAAAGCCGAACTTAGCGGCACCGCTGGTGGGCGCGACGATGGCAACCAGGCGGTGGGGGTGCCGAAATTCCAGTTCAATCTGGGCGCCGACTGGGATGTGCCCGGCTTGCCCGGGGTGAGCCTGAACGGCCTGCTACTGCGCACCGGCGGCCAGTTCGTAGACAGCGCCAACGAATACAGCATCCCCGCCTGGACCCGCGTCGACTTGGGCGCGCGCTATCGGACGAAAATGGAGGGCCGCGGGGTGACCTTCAACGCGATGCTGGAGAATGTTGCCGATGAGAATTACTGGGCCTCGGCTAATGGTGGTTATCTGACCCAAGGGGCGCCGCGTACGTTGAAGGTGTCGGCTACTGTTGATTTTTGAGGTTGCTGGCGTTAAAGAGGCGCCGTTGCAAGTTGTGTGATTATGCTAAAGGCGGTTTTGCCAGACGCTCTGAGAGGCTGCATTTGCGGCCTCTGTTGTTATTGATTTGATTGGAGTCTTGCGCGCTAGACAGGAATCGGCCCAGAGTGTGTAAAAACGCCTTCGCAAACCCTTGCTATGATTTCTGAAGATTTCATCGAAAGGATCGCCCATGAAGCGTTCCATACAAGGTGAGCATCGGGGCCAAAGCACGTTGCTCCCCGAAAGCCGAAATTTCAACTCTAAGCCTACGGTGCTCGCACGGTCTGACCCGGACCAGAAGCCCGATAACTGAAGACTACCTCATCCTGATCAGAACCTCGTGAGTCATCCTCAATTTTCAATATCCGGGCCGCCAGAGTACTTCCATCTTCATTTCTAGCTAGGAAGACTTCGCCCGTACGAACGGTGTACACACGAGAACTGCTATCGTAGCCCTCAAATAAAAGGGGTGAATGTTTTTCAGCACCTTTTACACGAGCCACTCTTGTACCACCAGTAGAGTAAACGTGAATTGACTCGTTGCTTGCCTTGCTGAAGTGGAGTTTGAATGCGCCTACATTCGATACCAATACTACGACCTCCCCATTTTGAGTTGAGTAGTCGAATCCAATTACATTCTCAGAATACGAATTTTCGTACTCCGCGCTCGCAGGGCTCGACGCCTCAGCTTCTCTTACATCCTCGACGACAGCCGCTTCTACACCGACTTGAGCAAGGAGCTCCGCCAACTTCAATAATTCTAGGTTCTTCCCCCCGGAAGCTCTACGGTATTCATCAATTAGTTCAGGTCGCGGGTAAACACCTTGATGATTGGATCCTACTCGCCAGTCAGCTTTTTCATCGCCGGTCACGAAAATAAGATCTTGTTGCATTGTCTTGCCGATATCCAGGATCGTTTTCCAGATGAGAAAATCGCCCAAACCTTTATCAGATTTTCTCTGATCCTTATATCCAGGAGGTATCTTCGAAGCTCTGCGGACCTCCCATTCTTTTTCTATATCTGCACGGACATACTCAAAATCAACTACAACACCTTGTTTGAATATTTCTTGGTATGCCAACGTAACAGGGTCGTCTCCACGCCAGCCCTTCATACGACTGATCAATTTTTGGAGAACTTTTGCATACTCGCTTCCTGCTTCACTTAGTTTTGCACCGGCTGCTTGAGCAGGACCAGCTTCCTCCAAGTCCTTAAAAAAATGAGGCAGTGTCGCAACGACACTCCCAACGCCGCTCGTCTTGTCGTGAACGTTCTTGAGTATACTTGCGAGCTTACCATCTCGGTTTTTGAGATATTCCCGAACAACACGGGCTGGCACCCTTAATCGCCCTTCGCCAGCAAGCCTGCCTATCAGTGATTTAATTTCTTTGAATTCCCGACCGCCGATGGTGAAAGGGAGCAGCAAGACATTTGTATCCAAAACAATGAGAACGTCGGCATTCGCAGCAGACAGAACAGACGCGTTCAGGAGATCATCGACCTTCGGATAAACGTCCTCAAGAGCCCAAATTGAGTCTGGAGCATCGTCTGCGTCCACGGCCGCTTTCAACGTTTCAGATTTAGCCATAAAACATTCCTTGTCAGATAAGGGGGGCATAGTCACCGAAGCGAAAACCTTCAGTAGCGATGGCCTTTTACTCCGATTAAACCAATGCTGCAACAGGTTATAATTGCTCCGCTTCCAAAGTTTAGTGTCGTCAAGAGCGGAAAGTAATCGCACGGCAGAGGTAGCTTTTGGCCGATTTCTGTCTGTAAAAAAGGGCATCAGTCGACCCCAAGCGGACATCCAGACGCTCGAATGCTATCGCGTTTGCGTGAGCTTGGAAAAGACTTCGTGCCTAATTGACCTTGAGCTCCGACTTCGGCAACCTTCTACGGCGCCCTCAATTGCCTACTATTTGGTGTAATAGAAATACTACTAGGAAGAATATGGACTTTAAAGATCTAGCCACTCTCCGGCGGGAGCTACAGAGTTTTAGCTGTGGAACAATAGGGTAGCCATATTTTTCTGATAACAAGTCTGTCCCACTTTTTCATGTCATATTGGACAGGAACTAGGTTTTGTTATCTGAAGGGTTAGAGAGGTTTGATGATGACCAGACATCTTTATCTCACCACTTTGTGGGTCAAGAACCAAGTCGCTAAGACCTGCTGGATATGATTCATTTGTTGAAAGCCGAACTACTGGGAAATAGCCCTCTCTCAAAAATGACTGATATGTTTTTGATTTCGTGCCGGTTTGAAGCAGCGTAAAGTTGGCCTTCATTACAACGTCGTCTTGTTCATTTAGCTGATAAAACACATCCGCGAATAAATCGATCGCCTGTGTCCCAATCGCAACATAGCCAAAAGCATCTAGCGTGGCCCCATTAACGCCTGCAGCAACAAAATCCTTGAAGGTTGTTTTGCTACCCTCTGGCAGCTGAGCGTTGATAATCTTCGTAGAATCTGTAATGTCCTTTTTGACCTTCGTAAGCTCGTCATGATCTTTTTCCGATACATACAGGCTGAAAGTGATAGGGCCGCCATAATACTTTCGTGGGCCGTACAAAATCAGATTATCCACAGTCAGAGGGCGACTCTTGAGTTGGCCTTTCGATTCATGGATAGAAAGCTGTTTACCGGGGGCGGTTGTTCCTGCTGGTAATTCAGTTGGCGTCTCGTAAACCTGAGAGGTAAAGGAAATCTCGTTTCTAGTTTTATCCTCACCTATCAAATTTCTCTCGAACCAAGTCTCGAAGTTTTGATTCAGGTTGCCGGTATTCATGACGACCATGATACAGTCCCCGGCATGGAATTCATCGCCCTGAAGATTAGCTTTAGCAACATTTGGATCATATGACGGCAAAAAATTCGATTTTCCTCCCTTTGGTATAGGCGGGCTCAGTGAGTTCGAGTCCACAGGTACGTAAGCAACGAAGGAGTTGGACTCCAGTTCGTTGAATTTTTCTTGATAAAAAGTGCATCCGGAAAGCACGGTTGTGCCAATTATTACCAGCAGTGCGGCTCTTTTCATCGCTCTCTCCCATACGATTCATACCGAAGACTGGATAGCAGTACAGCACAGATTCGGCAAAATGCCACTATCTGAGCGTGAGTCAAATCACTGGTGCATCAGCTCTTTCAGGATGAGATGAGGTTTGGCCGTTTTGGAGCATTGGAAGGCTTATCGTGGTTTTCAAGCATTGCAGGTGATGAGAAGCCAAAACCTATCGAGCGGTATCACTTCTTAATTCCATAAAACCCAGAGCAGTCCAACGCCAAAACTCAGCGGCGTCGAAGCGTCTGCTGCAGTGCCTTGTTGGGCCTGCGATATAGGATTAGATGCAACTTAGAGCGGGCTGATCGCCAACTGGTGGGCGTCGGAGGCCTGTCTGCTGATCCGTTCACGCATACCCGCACAGGAAGGCTGCGGCGTGTTTATGCGACTCCTGCGTCACGGAGGCAACAGTTTGGCAGGCGGCTGGTTAGCGCTTTGCTTGCCCACGCCGCTTTGCACTTTGAAAGTGTGCGTCTTTACACCGACCCTTCTGAGTGAAGCACTTTTCACCTACGCTGCGGCTTCAGACGAACTCAAGATGCTCATGCGACGCATGTCGTGCAGCTAAGAAACCTCTGACTCTGGCAGATATCGGCCAGAAGCGGTCAGTGTGTGCCTTGACGGAAAGAGAGGCGGATGCCAATTTAACATCAAAGCGAGAGGTCAAGGAGTGACGCGTGAAGATCACTATTAACGTGTTCCTGCTCAAGGAAGGGCGAACCGCTCAGGACGCACTTTCCGATGAGGTCAACTTGCGACCTATTGCTTTTTCATTGGGCGATGTTGAGTGCCTTTTTTACCATCAGAAAAACCCTTCCCATCCGAAGTGGACGCAACTATTTGGTGCCATCCCAGAAGTGGCTGGCCTCGACCTTACAGGCAGATCGCTCAAAGCCCTTCTTGTTCTGGCAGTCAACGACAGGGTTTTTTGCTTCACTTTTGGCCACGCCAGGCACTTGATCGATCAGCTAGCCATTGAGCGTTATTTCGGGCTGCGCACGGCGCTTAGCTTGACTGATCCACTACTGATCAAGTCCGTGGAAAAGTCCAATATTGATCGCACACCGCTGCGCTCAAAGGCGCAGTCATCAAGGCTGCTGTCGATTTCGGAGTTCGATTTTAAGTTCGATTCGGAGATCCTGAAATCGCTAACCGGCATCGTGGAAAACGATCAGAATGAGGGCGAGTACGTTAGCGGTTCGGACTCATTGGCGTTGCATTCCGATGTAAAACTCGAAGACTTCCCGGAGATCGCGCTTCGACTGTTGACGGCGTATGAAGACGAGCACTGCAAGGAAAAATATCCCTGGATGGACTTCATCGTCCCGGTACGTGACTCCACACTGATGGTCCAGCTGGACGGGCTTCTAGTGGCTGCGATAAATATAGAACAGTTCGACCGAGTCCGCGCGGCGCCACCTGAGCTACTTAGCAATGACATCAGCGGCTTCGGATATGTGAAACACAGCGCCCGATCTCGCAACGGCCCAACGATCGCATTCGACCTCGATCTGCGGCAGGCATTGCTCGCTAAGCACCTTCTGCGAGGTATCACCCGCCAGGCGCTGGCATCCGAACGCATCTACCTTTACGGTGCAGATGAGCAACGGCTTGCTGCGTGGCCTATGTATACGTGCCTTGAGGCGGAGATCGAACACGAAGGAAAAATCTATTTGCTCAGCGAGGGTGATTGGTACCAGATTGACCGCGATTACACCGAACAAGTGAACCGCTTCTTTGACGCTGCAGTTCCATGCAACTTGGTGTTTCCTCCGTATGGAACCGACCACGAGGGCGCTTACCTCAGACGTATTGCAGACAACATAAATTTCTATCTGCTCGACCAGAAGTTAGTGAGGTTGCCGGGGGCTGGTGGCCCATTCGAATTTTGTGACCTGCTCACGCCGGATCACCACATCATCCACGTCAAGAAGTACTCATCGTCGAGCGTGCTGAGTCATCTCTTTTCTCAGGCCTATGTTTCCGCTGAAGCTTTGATCAACACCTCCGATGTCGTTACTCAGGTGAACGGCTATCTGGCGGAGTTGGGTAATTTTCAGTTCACCTTCAACCCTGTCACGCAACCGCGCAACAAAATCGTGTTCGCTATCATGCAACCCAACGATACGTTGCACATGCCGTTTTTCTCGAAGGTTAATTTCCGGCAGTTTGCCCAGCGGCTTGGTGCAATGGGCTATCAGGTTGAGGTTTGTAGAATCGGTAATTGACCCATCTGGCCACGGTCAATCAGACCGACCAACACATCTCAATGGGATAACAGTGATGCCCGGCACCGAAAAGTGAGAGGATCTCGACACCGGCCTCAGCATGTCTGGCGCACGGATCGATCAATTCGCCTTTTTAGTGCTTCATGACTGCTACTGTGGTCGTTTTCTACCTTTTCCGACCGGCAGAGAACGGCCAGGAGCGGACGTATCCCCGATTGCCTACCCGCGTCTTCAGAGCTAACCTCATCCCTTCTCCACTCCACGCGCAGAGGGACTTGCCGTCATGGTGCATAACTGCCTTACCCCCCAACGTCTCGAATGCCGTATGGCAGAGCTGCTTTTTGTGCTGCCTCTTCAGAGTGTTATCTACCAAGCCCCACTGGGGTGTTTTTCCCCAGTTGAGGTCTATTTCAAGTTAGAAGACTGAGACTATGCGCCCATGAAAGCTAAAGCCATAAAAAAAGCGCGAGACCGGGCGCTTAAAGAGCGAGAGAACAGAATAAAAAAGTCCGAAGATTCGGCCGCAAAACGACGCAAGCTAGAAGTTGAGAACAGGGAACGCCAGAAAAGAAAATTTATCAATGAGTTAAAGGCAGGAAAGGTAAAATTAAAACCTCGTTCACCAGAGCCAAACCAACCGATATTTGCCCATAAAAAAATCATGAGAACAGAGGTCATTCTCGATCTCCAAACGACACCCAATAAATCAAACAGCGAATATAGGCTAGATGGCGATACGAAATGGATATAACTTATCTTCTAACAATGCGCTCACTGGGACCGGCTAAAGCCGGCCCCTTAGCTTAATCGTTATGTATCACGGAGCTAGCATAAAAGATCGCAAGTTATACTTCCTCGTAAAATTTGCTCAGTACAAGTTTATGAAACAACTCTTTGATACTGGCTTCATCTATATGCAAAGGCTACGTGCGCTTCAAGATATCGAACATGATCAGATTGGCGACAAAAATGAAGGATTAAGTCATGCGCTCCAGCCTGATCAAGTAGTTTAAAAGTGAATGATTTGGAAATTGAAGGGAACGCTGGCCCAATTCGTATTGTGGAGTCCAATGCATACAATCCGTTAATTTTCTGCTTGTATGGCTTTACCGATGATTGCATCGACAAAAACAACAACCATATCGACGCTCGTTGTTGTGAATTCGGTGATTATGCTGTTGTAATCACCGATATAACCAAGTTTTATCAGATGATTGGCAATGCCTTCAAACAGGTAGGCAACGGAACAATAAAGGCACAATTAGTCGAGTATGTATCTTACAAAGAACATCACGGTGAAATGGGGCCATTCAGAAAATATGATAATTTTGGCCGCCAGAGTGAATTCAGATTTGTGTACGAAGATAACGGTAAAGCATCTATTGATACATTAGAAATAGGCTGCCTTGATGGGGTGGAAATATTGTGCCCATCGGATCAAGTCAATGGTTAATACAAGTAAATGCATAACAATTCGTTCAGTTGCGCGCGCAAAATACGTGCGCCGGACGGCCTACGCTGTGCACTTCGTGCGCAAAACGCTCCGGCCGGCGGTTATCAAAGACGTTAGGGGATGTCATGAGAAAGCTGCTGGTGTTTTCGCAATCGTGCTTTGTGGGTGCTCAGGCTCGTACTCGGACTGGACCGCCTTCGTATACCCCGATATAGAAAACATTCCTGGCCCTGAACAAGCCCAGAATTACACCATAGGAAATTACAGCTCTTTTGAGGAATGTCAGGTCGCAGCCATTAATCGCTTGCGAAGCAATGATTCACAAAACGGGAAAAGTGGTGATTACATGTATGGTTATAAATGCAGCCACAGAGAAAATCTTGGAGGGTTGCTGGTATGCGAAGAAAAGCGCAATTGATCCGCCCCCTAACAACTCGTTCAAGGCCGACGCGCTCCGCGCGCGGCCTTAACTCCAAGTTAGGCACTAAAGATGACTAAAGATCTCCCGGAAGAAGTCAAAGAACGCTTCAAGCGTTTTGATGCTCACCTGCCATCGTTAGGCGATCCAACACTAATAGTGCTTAAGGGGCATCTTTTGGCGGAGGAAATTCTAGAGAATCTAATTAGAGCCAAATGCCGTCTTCCTGAAGCTCTTGATGGCATTGAAATAGGATTCTTCTTGAAAACAAAACTTGCGCGCGCCCTAATCGGGAACTCTCATCCAAACGGTCTAATTCTTCCCGAGAGCGTGTGGGGAATGCTTGATGCTTTAAACTCCTTGAGAAATGAGCTTGCTCATGCGCTTGAACCTAAAAAATTAGAAGCGAAAATTCAAAGGTTTCTTTCCTTCGCACCTAAATCCAACAAAGGAAATAAATCAAAGCAAGAGTCCAATGCTGCTCTTTACTCAGCGATTGCAAGCACTCTCTCATACCTAGCATGCTTCGAAACAATAGCATTGACTGGTGAAATCCCACCGAGACTACCTGAAAATGCTTAACAAACGGTTCAAAGTTTGTTCGCTTCGCTCACTCGGGACCGGTTAAAGCCGCCCCCCTTAACCTGACGTTATGAATGTCTGCAAAGGGTCGATTACAGTCCTCCGCAACAGACAGCTATCGGCCGATTGTGTTGAAAAAGTCGGTTTTTCCAGGCTGCCCGTGTACTGAGTGCTGAAAACGCCTTTCTTGCGCGCTGCTACGTGAAATATGAGCCCGAAGCCCTCTGCTCAAAATAAAGATTTCAATCTCAGGCGCGTACTTTTCTGCCGTGGAAACGGTGGTCCACTTTTTCAACAGAATCGGCCAGAAGCCGTCGTTCAGAGTAGGGACATGACCCGCCTTCTTACTAGCGGCAAAACACTTCATAAGGTGTACTGCGCGCACCATGCGACAGACCCCCACATGCTGTGGTGCGCACAGCCCCCCTTACACGATAGCGTTTCCTCTTGAGTTTGATGCCGGCCTTCGATTAGATACCAAGCGTAAACGTTGTGACGTGAATAGCACCATCAAACACAAGGAAATAGCACTAAATGGCAAGGATAGAACCCGTTTTCGGCAGCATCAGCAGCGAAATCGAAAACCCATACCAACCGGGCGACGCCCAACTGATTGACGACGAGGTTGTCACGTTTTCAAAACCCCAGATTTTTGATTTTTCCGGGCGTATTTCTCTGGCGCGCTTCTGGCTGATTCGTGTGCCCTTGGTGCTGGTTCTTCCGTGCATTTTGCTGTCGTTCTTTATGGTGGGGTTGCGCCATCAACTGGTGGTTTTGCTGATAGTCGGTGTCACCGTTGTCGTTCCTGCCATCCTGCTCGACGTGTCTCTATTGGTACGCAGGGCACGTGATCTAGGCTGGAGTCCGATATGGGGAATTCTCTGGGTGTTCCCTGTTATCGGCTTTGTGATAACGCTTCCGCTCATCATGCTTCCGGGGCGTAAAGCGATTAATAAATACGGCCCGCCCAATCCACCTCTCTCGACGTTGGTAAAGCTACTTACCGCGCTGTTGGTGGTTCTGGTGCTTGTAACTTCAACCGTGCTAGCTGCGTATTTTCCCCAATACCACCCACAGGCACTCTACGAGTGGTTCGTTAATGCATTGGTTCAGGCATAACGTTAGCGTACGCGAAGTCCATGCTTCGCCTCATTGCGCGGCGCCAAGTGCTCAGGTGCCTTTGTAGAGAGCGCTGCGCGCACCACGCGATAGCCCTGCGTACGCCGCGGTGATGTCCAAGTAAAAAAGGGGACTGATTTATTTGCTTGAAAATAGTTTCGTTCCCTTATCGGGCCCCCTTTTGTTATTTGTATTGCCAGCACCGGGCAGGTTTGGAGGTCTTCCGATGCGCCAAGCTTGACCGCAGCTGATTTTCTCGCAGAGGATTTTGCTATAGGTTTTGATGCGGCGACCGGTGTTTTTCCAGCTTTTGGAGCCGCAGCTTTGGAAGTCACCGCTAATGTTGTAATGGAAAAAAACGGGACAAAAAAATGGGACAGGCTTATTTTTTCTGATAATAAATCTGCCCCCTTTCCCTAGACCGGCTGGAGCCAGCCAGAAACCGCCACTGCAATCGCAGCGTCCGAGCATATCTTCGTGCGGACAGCAGCGTTCCGAAAAAAGGGGCAGTCTGTTGTTTTCCAACAAGCCTGCTATCAACACGGCACAGGCTCGGCTCAGCCCCGTCAAGCTCGACGAGCACAGGTATTACACGTTCAGTTGAATGGATACCTCTTTAGCCACCTCGATGAAAACTCGCATCGCTGCGCTCTGAAAGGCATCCTTGCGCCGCATAAGGACGGCGGTGCGTTGCAAGCGCTCGGGCTCCAGTGCGATAGCCACCAGATCATCATGGGCCAACGCTATTTTGGCAGGCAACAAAGTCGATAGATTTGTCCTGCGAACAATTTCGATCACGGCGCCGAGGGCATTAGCCTCCATCTGCACCTGAGGGTGAATCGCGTGTTTGCGGAAGTAGCGGTCGATTTGTTCGCGGGTTGCAAACTCTGGACTGAGCAGAATCAGGGATTCAGCATTCAGGTCCTGCAATCCAATGGACCGCTCCTCGGCCAAGCGGTGTTTGCGACTCACCACCAAAGCGAGGGTTTCGTTCAGCAAAGGGACGGCATCAATGTTCGGTGTATTTATTTCATCGAACGCGATCCCCGCGTCCAAATCTCCTGCCAAAAGCTGCTCCTCAATGCGCTCTTGGGAAATCTCCTTCAGGTTGAGAGTGATTTTAGGATGCCGGGAGTGAAATGCTTCGATCACCGGCCCCACCAGATAGGTCGTGAACGTCGGCGTCACGGCCAGGCGTAATGAGCCGCGGGTGAGGTCGCTCACATCATGGATGGCGCTTTTGGCTTCCCGCAATTGCTGATAAGCACGGCGCGCATACAGAAGATAGACATCTCCCGCGTCAGTCAAACGGGTTGTGCGTCCTGAGCGGTCGAACAACTGGGCTCCAAGGCTTTCTTCCAACTGCCTCACCTGCTGCGAAAGGGCTGGCTGAGAGACGTGCAGCGCCGCTGCGGCCTTCGTAAAACTGAGATGTTCCGCAACCGCGAGGAAATATTGGACGTGCCGAGCAAGCATGGTTTTTGCCATAAGGTAATCTGATCCATCTCATAATAAATGAGACTTTTACCTTATGTAACGCGTTGCTTAGTCTTTGTTTCACACCCGCGACATTGAGACAGCAACCATGAAAGCGATCATCGATGGTTTTCTGAAATTCCAAAGAAACGCCTTCCCTAAGCGAGCCAAATTGTTCAAGGACCTGGCCAATCAGCAGAGCCCGAGAGCGCTGTTCATCTCCTGTTCTGATAGCCGCTTGGTGCCGGAACTAGTCACCCAGCGCGAGCCAGGCGATCTGTTTGTCATTCGAAATGCCGGCAACATCGTGCCGTCGTATGGGCCAGAGCCGGGCGGCGTTTCTGCCTCGGTTGAATACGCAGTCGCCGCACTTCAGGTCGCAGACATCGTGGTATGCGGCCACTCCGACTGCGGTGCGATGACCGCCGTGGCAACTTGCAAGTGCCTGGATCACATGCCTGCCGTCGCCGGATGGCTCCGTTACGCCGACTCGGCCAAGGTCGTTAACGAAGCCCGCAAACACCCGGATCTGCCGAGCAAAGTAGCGTCCATGGTGCGCGAAAACGTCATCGCACAGTTGGCCAACGTCCAGACACACCCATCCGTTCGCCTGGCTCTCGAAGAAGGCCGCCTGACCCTGCATGGTTGGGTCTATGACATCGAGAGCGGGCATATCGACGCCTTCGATGGCGATACCGGGATCTTCGTGTCCCTCGCCGAGAACCCCGAAGTTCACGCCGTTTCCCAACACGCCAGGCACGTTGCCTGAAGCCTGTACCTGCACCGTTGCTAACCCAGGAGATACGCCATGATCCAGACTCAAGCCACCCGCACCGCTCGCCAGGAGCTGACTGAAACCATCATTCTGGCTAAGGCTCGCAAAGACCTGTCCTTCGCCGAAATCGTTGACGGCACCGGCTTGTCCGAAGCCTTCGTCACTGCTGCCTTGCTCGGCCAGCATCCGCTGCCTGCCAGCGCCGCCAATGTCGTGGGCAGGAAACTCGACCTCGATGCTGATCAGATCGCCTTGCTGCAATCGATGCCAATTCGCGGCAGCTTTTTTGACGGCGTACCGTCCGACCCGACCATCTACCGTTTCTACGAGATGATCTCGGTATACGGCACCACCCTCAAAGCTCTGGTTCACGAAAAGTTCGGCGACGGCATCATCAGTGCCATCAACTTCAAGCTGGACATCAAGAAAATCGAAGATCCGGAGGGCGGCCATCGCGCCGTGATCACCCTGGACGGCAAGTACCTGCCTACCAAGCCTTTCTGATGTAAGGCAGCCCGGCGTCTGGCGGCGACCGGGCTACACCCAAACCTTTATTACGACTGAGCACAAATTGAGTGCTTTGGCCTTCTCACGCCCTCATTACAGGTGATTGCTATGAGACTGTTACTCGTTTTATTCCTGGGCTGCCTTGGCTCTGTCGCCATGGCCGATGAACAGGATACTCAGGCAGCGCAAGTTAGGGTCGAGCCCTATCGTTATTCTCAGAACCTGGATATCGCGCACATTGTGGCGATGACTCCAATACCCAATGTCTGCGACGTAGTGCCGGTGCGGATGACTTACGACGACTCCAAGGGCGATCGGCACATCATGGAGTACCAGGTTATAGGTACTGGGTGTACCAATTGACTCCTCTGCCGTTGACTCACCTGGCGCTTGATCACTCGGCGCCGGGGGAGGGCGGCAAACATCCGCCGACCCCTGTGCTTTTTGAGGGCAATACCCTTCGCTACTTGCGCCTCGCGCCACGCTTGCTGCTTCTACTCGTACGGTATTCTGGAGAAAGGAACAGATTTGTTTTTCTGATAAAAAATCTGTTTCCTTTTTTGCAGGTGAATTCAAAATCGTGGCCTGTCCCCAGCCTCACCAGCTTCACGAGGGCGGCTGTCGCGAGCCGAGCCACCGGGGCGTCTCGGCCCTTCCGGCTTCATCCTTCATACCTACGGGCTTCGGCCTGCGCGCACCGCTTGCGAGGGAACGCACCACTCCTTGTTAATCTGTAACCTGCTGGCAAGGGTTAAAAACCTCGGTTACGTCGAGTGTTGTATGCCACGGAATGGCAGTGCCTGACACCATTCCGCCTACGGTTTGCTGTCGACCCGACTTGCGCACATATCCGCCATCCGCTCCAGTGAAGACTTGCTGCCCTGGCTTCGTCAGGTAATCAAAGAAACTGACTTTCACAGGCACATTCATTTGTCCACCAGGCGTAATGACGGCGAGCATGATCGCTCGGTCTTTGGTGAATACAACGAACGGTTCGACTCCAGTGCGACCACCAACTGTCTTCACGCACTGCACTTGTTCTGGGAGGATGCGTGCGGTTTCAGTGTAGGTGTGGTTGTTGTAGAGACTGAGGATCAGGCCTTTGCTGGTCAACACTCCCAGGCCTTGAGTGGCTTTGCAGCTGCCTTCGCTTCCATATGGGAACAAGCACCAGTTCGTTTCCGACACGGCTTGAATATCCGATGGTGCAATTTTCAGATCGCGCTGGATTTGGGCTTTTGATTCCGGCGTGTCATAAGGGATCATCACGCATCCCCCGACTGTCACTGCTGCGATGAGGCCTATGGCCGCAGCTACGTTTTGGATTGATGATCTGAAGGTGTTCATTGTTCGCTCTCTTTGCTGTATTGCCACCACTGGAAGGCTGTGGTGATTTTGGTAGCGAACCTTACGGCATGGGCGGCAAGCAGTCATCCTCATGCTGATAGCTGGATCGGTAGATGACTTAACTGGACGCTTACCCTACAGCCGCTTCTCCATAACGATGGTGCGCTCCGCCCCATGAAACTCCTCTCGGATTTTCTGATAACCCAACGCTGTATAAAACCTTTCAGCTGTAATCGACGAGGGCACACGTACAGCTCCAACTCCTGCGCTGGCAGCAGTTGTATGAATGACATCCATCAAATGCCGCCCGATACCGCCTTTCTGGTGAGCCGGGTCAACGAAAACACTTCTGACCACATCACCGTCGAGACCGGCAGTGCCAATAATGTTTTCGCCCAATAAGGCTACGAAGACCCTACGCTTCGTAAGCTGTGTGGTGATGGCTTCAGGAGAAAAGCTCTGCTCAACCTGAGCGATCACATCAGGCGGATAGTCCTGTGAATTTGACTCACGCAGGGCGGCAATAACTACGCGGCTTATCGCTGCTGCATCTCTGCTCGTGGCGGGACGAACGTGACATTCCATGCTGGGACCTCAATCCTAAAGGATTACAGCTTAGCGCATCGCAATGTGCCTTCCCCGGACGCTGACACTCATGTTTGCACTTCCACTGGTCAAGGGGGAAGTCAACATCGCAGATGTTCATGCTTATTGAAGGACTCAGGGTGCTATATCCGAAGCTTCATGCAGCGATTCGCGACAACGCAGATTTGTTCTTAAAAGGGGAGCCCCGTGAAGCTGTGCGAGGTTTCGCAGATGGATTCAAAATCGTGGTCTGTCCCCAGCTTCCCACCCAGCTTCCTCAGCTGATTTTCTCGCAGCAGGTTTCGCGTCTGTTTTAGCCGCCGGTACGGCTGGTTTTTTCGCAGCGGATTTTGCTGTAGGTTTTGATGCAGCGACCGGTGGTTTTCCAGCTTTTGGAGCCGCAGCTTTGGAAGCCACCGCTAATGTTTTAATCGGTTGTACCGTGAGTTCCACACCCATCGCGGTCATCAATTTCCTGATGGTTTCAAACCGCGTTTTTGCTCCAGATTTCAGCACCTTATAAAGGCTTTCACGATTAACTCCGGCATCTTTGGCGACTTTATTGACACCTTTAGCTTTTGCGACCTCGGCCAACGCATGAATAAGACTCTCTGTGTCATCGGCTTTCATACTTTCAGCCAGATAAGCCGCTATAGCTTCTGGGGTATCGAGAAAACGCGAAGCCTCGTAACGAGTCGTACCGGTAGTGCCGAGGCTAAGGACCGGCATATCCTCAGGATTGAATTTGTCGCTCATGTCATTGACCTCTCAGGGCATCAAGAATCACTTTGGCTCTCTTAATGCCTCGTTTTTGATCTGTTTTATCGCTTCCGCTGAGCATCAAGTACTCTGCGGTCCCCGAGCGTACAAAGTAGATTCTGTACCCCGGTCCGATAAAAACACGCATTTCGCTCACCCCATCGCCAACCGGTTCGCAATCACCAAAATTGCCATTTCGGGCGCGATCCAGGCGGGCCAAGATGGCCGCTTTTCCTTGAGCATCCTTCACACTGTCAAGCCAATCCTCAAAATCGGGCGTCTGGTGGATCTCGTACATTTTCTTATCGATCATAGTCTCATTTGTAGCCATATGGCTACTCCTGATAGATGGGAGGATTGACTGCAGATCATGGTTCTTTTCATCGAACATAGAGCCGATGGTGTCGCTCTGGCTGGCAGTAGGCGCTATTTGTATGCTGCAGTTGCGTGAAAACGGGCGCTCTCAGGCGCCCGTCGTTCCATTAGTTTTCGACCTGCGCCTGAAGTCGCCTACCAATCACCTCCAGCAAATCACACCCATCCCGCAGCGGAATCACCAAAAGCTGCGCGAAATCCGAAAGCACCACCGTATCGCTGGCAATCTCGGAGCGAAACGCGATGTTTTCCAATACCTGGGTCACGGTACGGATACGGTAATCGGCAGTTGCGTGCAGGACGTCAAGGGGGGCTTGGGTGTCGATAAGCAGGGCGGCTGGGGTGCAGTCGATGCCGGTGATGGGGATGTATCTCTGCATGGGATTGCTCCATTTGGTTAGAGGGCTTATCCGATACGCAGGTCGCCAAACCTGATCACCATGGTTGGCGACGGAAAGAACTATAGATTTGCGCCCCCAAGACGAACAAGGTGAGAGATTCCGACGCCTTCGTAGGAATCATGAGAATTCTCCAAGGAAACGAATCGACGTGATCCATTTCCGTAGGACCAATTGCTCACACCGCAGAAAACCCACCCGATTCCTGAGTCTCCCGGGCATCAGGTATTCTCCGCCCCCTGAAACCCCACCCTGGCCCGAGGCGTTCAATCGTCATCCCAACCCCTCGAACAGTCTGCAAAGCAACGCAACAGGAGTCATGCATGTTGATAGGACATCGGTTCGAGCGCACGGCGCAGGGTGACCTGCACATCCATTCGCGCAACGTGGTGCAGAGCTTGGTCGTGTTGGTGATAGGGGCGTTGGCCTTTATCTTGCCAATGGCGTTCGCCGTGTTCGTGATGGTTGACGGGGCCTCGTTGATGGCTGAGGTGGATCCACTGTCCGCTCTATTGATGGTGCTGCTGTGGCTGCTGATTCCTGCCCTTGGCCTGCTGCTGGTGGTGTACACCGGCGTCCACGAGACGTTGGTGTTGTCGCGGGCCGACGGCGAAGGCAAGCACCTGACCCGAAACTTTTTCGGGCGCCGCGAGCGTGTGCAATCGGCCTTCCAGATCGAGGCTGCCAAATTCCTCGAACTACGCCGCCTCCCGCAGGCTGGGCGAGCTCGCACCCAGCTGTGGCTGATACTGCGCGATGGCACCGCGCACCGCCTGACCACCGACAACGTTCCGGTGGTGCCGGGCACTCAACGCACGGACTTGTGGCTGCGGGAGCTGGCCGACTACCTGGGCGTGGCGCTGCCCACCGAGGTGGTCGAAGGGGCGGCGCCGGTTGTGAAGGTGCCCTATAGGCCAACTCCGGCCCCTACCAGCGGCAAGGCGGTAAGGGCAGCCCGTCAGCGCCGGGAAAACGGCGACGCTCCTTCGCCTGAGCCGACCGAGAAACTGGGCATGCCCGCACGAGCCTTGCTCATGCTATTGGGCGCCTTCTTTGCGGTGTTGGAACTGACCAACATCATGACCTTGGTGCCGGCCATTTTTACCGGACGGCTGCGCGTCAGTGGTTTTCGAACGGGCTCGACGACGTTCTATTGGGCCGAACAGCCGCTGAGCTTTTCCTTCAACTTGCTGGTGGGTGTCGCCGAGGGCGTGATCGTCGGCTTTATTGCCTGGGGTTGCCTGCGCGTGGCGATCCAGGGGCGCATGAGCTCCAAGACCTGAAAGCGGTCGATTCGGTCGTCGTTGGGTCGGAAGGTTGAGAGGGCGCGGCGCAACTGAATGCGATTTTTAAACAGCTACAGAGGAGATGAGCATGGAACGCCAGAACGACAGCAGCGCCTACATCACCACCACCCAGGCGCTGGAAAGCCTCTACGGCCCCGTCGCGACACCCTCGATCCTCAAGGAAGTCGACCATATCCATCCGGTTTACCAGCCCTTCATCGAGGCGGCATCCTTTGTGATCCTCGCTTCCTCAGGCCCCGGAGGGCTGGATGCGTCTCCGAGGGGCGACGCGCCGGGGTTCGTTCATGTCCATGACAGCAAGACGCTGTATCTGCCCGACCGCCCGGGCCACCCAGTTCCGCTAACGCCGGGGCGGGTAATTGGGTCAATGAGTTCACATGAGCCTTGGCGCCGAGCATGAGGTAGCCGGGTAGGGCGGACGCCAGGTGATGGTTGACTGTCCAATGGTTCGTTTCATGGAGGATAAACGGTGGTGCTAGTTCCAAAGCTGACTCCCTGTCGTAGTGCGGTTAGGACCGATCCTTCAACTATGTAACATTTTTTCAGCCGTGCGCTGACAGGCGAGGCTGATGAGGACCCGTGGCGAGGGAGCTTGCTCCCGCTGGGCTGCGCAGCAGCCCTAAAAACTACCCCGCGGTGCATCAGGCAGAACGCGTTCAGCTTGGTTGGGGTCGCTTCGCAACCCAGCGGGAGCAAGCTCCCTCGCCACGGGGTTTTGTGTTGTCCGGGCACCGAGGTGAAAGCTTTAGGGCCGCTTCGCGGCCCAGCGGGGATAAATCCCCTCGCCACAGGGATGCATAAGAATGCACAAGGATGGTCAGCGGGATGCCGTTCAATGCAGTTCAATGGCTTTTGTGGCGAGGTTGTAACTAACCTTCGAACTCCGCCTGCAACATCGCTAGAAACGCTTCCCTGGCAGGATGCCGGCCAGCGTTTTCATGCCAGTAGAACAGGTTGTCGATGCCCGTCAATCCAGGGAACTCATACCCTGTCCAGCCAGCGCCCTGGCGGTATTGCTCATAGATCCCACGCGGCACCAGCGAGATGCCGGCACCGGCACTGACGCAGCCGACGATGGCGCCATAGCTGGCGATGCTGATGATCGGTTGTACTTGGTCATGGCGTAGCAACCACTGCTCCAGGGCAAAGCGATACGGGCAGCCTGGGGGCCACATGAAGATCGCCTTGCCTTGCAGGTCTGCGGCATTGCGCAAGGGGCCGTGGGATTCGGAGGCGATGAGCATCAGGTCTTCGCGGTACATTACGGCGCGCTTGAGCCCCGGCCGTTCCACGTCGACCGCCACGATCACACCGTCGAGCCGGTGGTGCTGGGTATCGTCCAGTAACTGCGCCCAAGTCCCCGTGCTCAGTTCCAGCGACACCTGAGGATACTGCGCGTGATATTTGGCCAATAACTGCGGTAGGCGCCCCGTGGCGCTGGATTCGATGGCGCCAATGCGCAACGGTCCGCTTGGCGTGTGGCTGGGGTTTACCGCGCGGCGGGCTTCTTCCGTCAGGCCGAGGATTTTTGTCGCATAACCCAGGAACACCTCGCCCGCCGGGCTGACCTGCAAGCCGCGGCCTTCGCGGAAAAACAACGGTGTACCCAACTCCCGCTCCAGGGATTTGAGTCGTGCCGTGATGTTGGACGGTACGCAGTGCAGGACTTCGGCGGCGCGGGCGATGCTGCCGGTGTCGCAGACGGTCTTGAACATGCGCAGTTGGGACAGTTCCATAACTCACCCAAAGTGAATGGTTGGCTGAGTTTAAGTCACTTGTATTGAGAGTGGGTGGTTTTGATACTTCAGGGTAAATCGACAAGACGCCCAGTGCGCAGGAACTCTGAATGGAAACCCGTTGTGTGCCGTTTGAGGGCTTGAAGAACCCCAGACCCCGCGTAAAAGTGATCCTGGCGACCACGTTCGTGATTCTTTGTTGGGCCTATTCGCCCATTGGTATTCGCATCGGCTTGCAGGCCTACGAACCGGGTCAACTGGCGTTGATGCGGTTTCTCATCGCTTCGGTGTTCATGGTCGTCGTCGCGATGGCGAAGGGTATTGCCTGGCCGCGTCTCGGGGATTTACCGTTGCTGGCGGTATTGGGTTTCTTTGCCGTGAGTCTGCACCACATCGCCCTCAACTACGGCCAACGGGGCGTCAGTGCCGCGGCGGCGAGTGTGTTGGCCCAGTCCACGCCGTTGTTCAGCACATTGCTTGCGCATTTTGTCTTCAAGGAAAGAGTCGGCGCTTGGCAATGGGGCTGTGTCCTGTGCGGCTTGCTTGGCGCAGCCGTGGTCGTCACGGGGGATCGAGGCTTGGGTGACATGGACGCCCATGGACTGTTGATCCTGCTGGCGGCGCTGTCCTGGAGTGTGTATTTCGCTTTGCAGAAGCACCATGCCCATCGCTACGACGGCTTGACCCTGGTTTGCTACACCGTCTGGTCGGGCACACTCCTGTTGTTCATTTTCGCACCGGGGATGTTGAGCGCGGCGCGACAGGCTTCGGCTTCGGTGAACCTGGCGGTGTTGGTTCTCGGTATTTTCCCCAGCGCGCTGGCGTACCTCGCCTGGGCTTACGTGCTGGCTCACAGCGACGTGAGCCGAGCCTCCATGGCGCTTTACCTGATACCGCCCAGCGCGATGTTGATGGCTTGTCTAGTCCTGGCCGAACGCCCAGCGGCGATGGTGATTGTTGGGGCGGTTATCGTGTTGGCGAGTGTGCTTGCGTTGAATTTTGAGCCGGCGAAGGTGGCAAAAGCCGCCGCTGACTGAGGATTACCTGACCGGATGGTGATGTGCCAGGCCGGCTGACGCGGATCGATCGTTCCCATGCTCCCGCGTGGGAATGCCACCAGGGACGCTCTGCGTTCCGCCCTTGGCATGTGACGCAGAGCGTCACGGGATGCATTCCCACGCGGAGCGTGGGAACGATCAACGCAGCGCCACCTTATTTTTTAACCTGATAATCCTGGCCCCACACGCGCACGGTGTTGATTTTCTCGTTCAACCCTTCAAACACAAACTTCTGCCGCACGGCCGTCTTCGGCGGAATGGTGACTTCATCCGGGTTTTCAAACCCTGCCAGCCTGTTGGCGTAACCGGCCTGGTCGATGGCGAGCAAGGCGCCCGTTTGGCCGAGGTTGATCAGGCGCAGTTGCGTGTCGGTGCTGTTCTTGAAGCCGAGGGTGACGCTGAAGGTGTCGTCGACGGGCTCCAGCTTCAGGACTTCGATGGAGACACGGTCTTTCAGTTGCTCGTTGGAGGAAATGATCGCCGCGCCGTCGGCGCCCTGGGCCGATTCGCGGCCATCGAGCACGCCTTCGCTGACGCCACCCAGCAAGTTCTTGCCAGCGGTAATGAAGCTTGAGACGGCTGCCTTGGTCGAGTCCTTGATGAGGCTGCCGTCGGTTGGCTCGCCTTCGGCGAAGCACAGCGAGCTGAGCAAAAGGCTGGAGACGAAGAGGGTGGAGCGTGACGGCAGAAGGTTCATACCTGAGTCCTTGAGGGGGGGCAGCGACATCGCCTGGCAACAGGGCGAACGGCAATGATAGCCGTGATCATGGGCCGCTAGCGATCGGCTTCCTTGAGTTTTTCCGACATCTTCACCAGCGTTGCCAACGAGTCCGCATTCATCTTGCGCATCAACGACCCGCGCCGCACTTTCACGGTCACCTCGCTCAAGCCCAGTCGGGCGGCCACCTGCTTGTTCAACAGCCCTGACACGACCAGTTCCATCACCTCGCGCTCGCCGTCAGTCGGAGAGAGAACTTCGCGGTATGGCTTTAACTTTTTTCGCCTATTGAAAGTTGTGCGACGAGGGAAGGCGTTCGTCTGATCCGTATTTTTCTGCGCCAGGTGCCTCTGTAATGACCCCGGGCCCAGCTCCAGAATAATCACGCGGCTGGCCTATCGGGCTACCCGTGTACTGCAATTTTTTGGTCCAGGAGTGCTCATGGCGAAGATGGCGATTTTTCTAGGTGGGTTTTTGGCACTGACTCTTTTGATCGGCGTGCTGGCGACGATTTCGCCCGTGTAGGCACAGGCTGCTGGAGCGCCTGTGGCGACAAGCCCACTGCGGTCGATCATTCCCACGCTCTGCGTGGGCAATGCATCCCGTGATGCTCTGCGTCACTTTCCAGAAAGCGGAGCGTGGGGAGCGATCATTCACCTGATCAAGCTCCACTGTAGGGACGGTCGTTGTTACCGATGCAAGATCACCTGCGCAATCTCCTGCAACCCCATCACCCGTTGCGCCGCATTGAGTTTGATCGCTTCCTTGGGCATGCCGAAGACCACGCAACTGGCTTCGTCCTGGGCCACGGTGGTGCTGCCGGCGTCGAGCATTTCCTTCAGGCCGCGGGCGCCATCGTCGCCCATGCCGGTCATGATGATGCCGGTGGCGTTGCGGCCGGCGAATTTGGCCACGGAGCGGAACAGCACATCCACCGAAGGGCGGTGGCGGTTGACCAGTGGGCCATCCACCACCTGCACGTGATAGAACGCGCCGCTGCGGGTCACCATCATGTGTTTGCCGCCTGGTGCGATGAGTGCCAGGCCCGGGTGGATGCGGTCGTTGTTGCGGGCCTCGCGCACTTCGATCTGGCACAGGCTGTTCAGCCGGGCGGCGAACGAGGCGGTGAATTTTTCCGGCATGTGCTGGACGATGACGATGCCCGGGCACACTCGCGGCAGGGCGGTGAGCACCGCTTCCAGGGCCTGGGTACCACCGGTGGAGGTGCCCAGGGCGACGATGCGTTCGGTGGTCTGTGCCATGGCGTGGCCGTTGGCGGCGGGCAGCATGGCGTCGGCGGTGAGTTTGGTCGCGGGCGTCAGCGCGATCGGGGCGGGACGCTTGCCCAGGTTGCGCACGTTGACCTGGGCGGCGGCACGGATCGCCGACACCAGTTCCGGCGCCGACTCCAACAGAAAGTTCTTCAGGCCGGTGGTGGGCTTGGTGATGATTTCCACCGCGCCAGCGGCCATCGCCTGCAAGGTGGTTTCCGCGCCCCGGGGCGTCAGGGACGAGCAGATCACCACCGGAGTGGGGCGCTCGCTCATGATTTTTTTCAGGAACGTGATGCCGTCCATGCGCGGCATTTCCACGTCCAGCACGATCACGTCGGGCCATTCCTTGGCCAGTTTGTCCATGGCGAAAATCGGGTCGGACGCCGCGCCCATGACGTGGATGTCCGGTGTGTCGCTGAGGATCGCCAGCAACACCTGGCGAACCACCGCAGAGTCATCCACCAGCAGTACATTGATCTTTTTTGACATAGTCAGTGCCGGGTCCTTATAGGTTGGTGCCTGACCCATACATCGCCGCTGCAAAGGTCGAAGATGATGCTTCGGTGGCCGGTGCTACCCATGTCCTGGGCGATCAGGTCCAGGCGGTAGAGGGCAGCGATTTCCAGCGCCGCATTGACGTTCAACCGCGCCACATCGCCGTAGGGCACATGGCGTTGCAGTTCGGGGAACATCTCGCCGCCGCCGAACAGCTTGAGTTGATAGTCCTCGGGTTCGGTGTGATGGGCCCTGGCCTGGCGGATGAACAGCTCAATGGCTTCATCGGCGTACAGGCCGTTCAAGGCCTTGGAGCAACGCACCCGACTGGGCAGCATGAAGTGGCACATGCCGCCGATCTTGCGTTCGGGGTGCCACAGCGTGATCGCCACGCAAGAGCCGAGAATCGTGCGCAGGCGGGTCGGGCAAGTGGCAAAGCGAAACTCCCCCGGCGCCAGGTACACCTCGGCCACTGCCCTCATTGCGGTGTTCATGGCTTGCGATAAATCGAAGGGGCCACCAGTTTCAACGCATCGGACACACCGTTGAGACTCTCCGAGTGGCTGACGATGAAATACCCGCCGGGCTTGAGTCGGGGGATCAAGCGGGCGACCACTTTGCTTTTGGTGGGTTGGTCGAAATAGATCATGACGTTGCGCAGGAAGATCACATCGAACTCCCCCAGCTCCGGCAAGGTGTCGTTGAGGTTGACCTGGATGAAGTTGACCCGGTTGCGCAACGCCCGGTCGATGAGGAACGTGCCTTGCTGGCTACCGGTGCCCTTGAGGCAATATTTCACCAGCAGCGGCTGAGGCAGGGTGCGGGCGCGTTCCATCGGGTAATGCCCGGAGCGCGCCTTGGCCAGTACCTGGCTGCTGATGTCCGAACCGATCACTTCCCAAGGCGTGGTGCCCAGCCCTTCGGCCAGGGTCATGGCCAGGCTGTAGGGCTCTTCCCCGGAAGAGCTGGCCGCGCTCCACAGGCGGAAGGTCTTGCCCGGCGTTGCGTGGGGCAGTACGTGTTGGCGCAGGAAATCGAAATGTTTGGGCTCGCGGAAAAAGTAGGTCTCGTTGGTCGTCAGCAGGTCCAGCGCCACTTGTAACTCATCGGTGCGCTGGCCGTTCATGATCAGCTTGAAATACTCGCCATAACTGTCCAGCCCATAGTGCTTGAGGCGCTTGAACAAACGCCCGGCCACCAAGGCTTTCTTGGCCTCGGACAGGCTGATGCCGGCGGCCTGGTACAGCCAGGACTGGAACTGGCCGAACTCTCGGTCACTGAGCGCCAGCGCGTTCGCCGTGCGTTCCTTGCAGGTATCGGCGTTCACGGGGCATCCACTTCCAGCACGTTCGGGCTGGCTTCGGCGAGTTGGGACATTTCGTCGATGGACAACACGCGGTCCACCTCCAGTACGATGACAAACTTGCCATCGACCTTGGCCATGCCACTGATGAAATCGGCCCGGATCTTCGCGCCGAAGCTCGGTGGCGGCTCGATCTGCGAGGCCGGGATTTCCAGCACCGCCGACACCGTGTCCACCAGCAGGCCAATGTCCTGGGCCTGGCCGTCGGCGCTGGACGCCTCGATGATCACCACGCACGAGCGCCGGCTGATCGCCGAATTCGGCCGGCCGAAACGGGCCGACAAGTCCACCACCGGCACGACGGCACCGCGCAGGTTGATCACCCCGCGCACGAACGTCGGCATCATCGGCACCACGGTCAGGTTGCCGTATTCGATGATTTCCTTGATGCACAGGATGCCGATGGCAAACATCTCCGTGCCGAGCATGAACGTCAGGTATTGCGCTTCTTCCTCGACCGCGATGGCGGTTTGACGTGTGGTCGCGATGGCGCCCATTGCTTTTTCTCCTTTAAGCAAGCCTGTGGAACCGGGCCATCAGAACCGGGTGAATTCCGATTCGTCCGGGGCACTGGCCATGTTGTAGGCAAACGCCTTGGGCATGATCGGTGCCGGTGTCCGCGTCGGTTTGCGGCCGGAGGAACCTGGGGTGTTGTCGACCCTGGCAACTTGCACGGCAGACTTGGGCGGCGTGTCCAGGGTGAAGAAGCTCATGGCCTGTTGCAGCTGTTCGGCCTGGCTGCTCATTTCCTCGGCGGTGGCGGCCAGTTCTTCGCTGCTGGAGGCGTTTTGCTGGGTCACCTGGTTGAGCTGGGTCATGGCGGTGTTGATCTGCGCCACACCGGCGGCCTGTTCTTCGGAGGCGGCGCTGATTTCCTGCACCAGGTCCGAGGTCTTGTTGATCGAGGGGACCATCTCGTTGAGCAGGTTCCCGGCCTTCTCGGCCATATCGACGCTGCTGGAGGACAGCTCGCCGATTTCCTGGGCGGCCACCTGGCTGCGTTCGGCCAGCTTGCGCACTTCGGCGGCGACCACCGCAAAGCCTTTGCCGTGTTCACCGGCGCGGGCGGCTTCGATGGCAGCGTTGAGCGCCAGCAGGTTGGTCTGGTAGGCGATGTCGTCGATGATGCTGATCCGCTGGGCGATTTTCTTCATCGCCACCACGGTCTGCTGCACCGACTCGCCGCCGTCGGTGGCTTCCTTGGCGGCCTTGCTGGCCATGCCGTCGGTGACCTTGGCGTTCTCGGTGTTCTGGTTGATGCTGGCGCTCATCTGCTCGATGGAGGCGCTGGTTTCCTCGACGCTGGCTGCCTGTTCACTGGTGGCCTGGCTCATCGATTGCGCGGTGGCGCTGACTTCTTCGGAAGCACTGGCCAGGTTGTCCGCAGCGTTACGCACTTCGCCAATGATGTGCGAGAGCTTGCCGATCATATTCTGCATGGCGTTGAGCACCATGCCGGTTTCGTCTTTGGAGCCGCCGTCGATTTTTGCGTTCAGGTTGCCTTCGGCCAATTGCTCGGCGACGGTCGCGGCCTGTTTCAAGGGGCGCGAGATGATGCGCGAGATGAACAGCGCCAGGCCCAGGCCCACCAGCAGGGCGGCAATCAGCACGACGATGATCGACAGGCGCGATTTTTCAAACAGCGCTGCGCCATGCTCGCTGGCGGCGCCAGCGCCCGCGTCATTGAGTTCCACCAGTTTTTGCAGGTCGTTGACCACCAGATCGAATTGACGCTTGGATTGGCCCTTGAGCAGTGCATGGGCTTGCTCGGTCAGGTTTTGCCGAGACAGTGCAAGCAGGTCTTTGCTGACTGCGAGGTAAGCGACCCAGTCATTGCGGGTGGTTTCGAACAGCTGGCGATCTTCCGCGCTGGAGAGCAGTTTTTCATAGGTCGCCATGCGGGTTTCAAACCCCTTCCTGGCGTCTTCCGCTTCTTGTTCGACAGTGAGGCGTTCCTGTTCGGAATCGGCGGTAATGTGGCGGTTTTCCTTGAGGCGATAGTTTGCCGCGTAGAAACGCATGCCCGAGGCCGCACGCATGGACGGCATCCAGTTTTCCCTAATATCGACGGTGGTGCTGTTCACCTCGCCCAGTTGGATGATCGCGAACACTCCCATGACGGCGGTCAGGGCCAGCACCACAAGAAATGAAGTGATCAGTTTGGTGGCGATTCTAAGATCGTAGAACCATTTCATTGGGAAGTACCTCTCCATGGAATTGCTTAAGCGTCAGCGAGCGTTGGCTTGTTGTAATTGAGTCGGGGTGTAGCGGTTTTCCACTTGGGCGATCTGGGTGAGCAACGCCGGTACGTCGAGAATCAACGCCACCGCGCCACTGCCCAGGATGGTCGAGCCACTGATACCGCGAAGGGCACCAAACAGCTTGCCCAGCGGCTTGATCACGGTCTGGAATTCACCCAGCAAGTCATCCACCACCAACCCGGCCTTGAGTTCGGCGTAGCGCACCACCACCACGTTCTGCCGGCGAGCGGGCGGGCCTTCGTGGCTGAAGTGATCGCGCAGGTAGACCAGGGGCAGCACCTCGCCGCGCAGGTCGAGATAGCCTTGTTCGCGGCTGGCGACCCCATCGTTCTCGCTCAGCTCGATGCATTCCTGGACCATGTCCAGCGGAATGACATAGGTTGACTGACCGATGCCCACCAGAAATCCATTGATGATCGCCAGGGTCAGCGGCAGGCGGATACGCACCACGGTACCCTTGCCGGGCTGGCTGTCGAGGTCGACGGTGCCGCGCAGCAGGGTGATGTTGCGCTTGACCACGTCCATGCCCACGCCACGCCCCGAAAGGTTGGTCACGGCCTGGGCGGTGGAAAAACCGGGCTCGAAGATCAGGTTGTAGATCTCCTGGTCGGTCGGGCTCGCGCCGGGGGCGACCAGGCCGCGCTCCTGGGCTTTTTCCAGGATCCGGTCGCGGTTCAGGCCGGCGCCATCGTCGGCGATTTCCAGCACGATGCTGCCCGAGTCGTGATAGGCGTTGAGGTGCAGGTGCCCCTTGGCCGGTTTGCCCGCCGCCAGCCGGGCCTCGGCGGTTTCAATGCCGTGGTCCATGGCGTTGCGCAGCAGGTGCATGAGCGGGTCGCCGATTTTTTCCACCACGGTCTTGTCCAGTTCGGTCTCCGCGCCGCTGATGATCAGGTCGATGTCCTTGCCCAGTTCCTGGCTGACATCGCGCACCACCCGACGGAACCGGTTGAAGGTTTCGCCGATGGGGATCATGCGCAGGCGCAGGGCGCCATCGAGGATTTCTTCCACCAGTCCGGAGACTGACGAGGTGGCCTCCTGCAACGGATCGTTCTGGCAGGTGCGGGCCAACAGGCTGGCACCGGCGCTGGCGATGACCAGTTCGCCCACCAGGTTGATCAGTTCATCGAGCTTGTCGGCATTGACCCGCACATAGGTGCCGTCCTTGGCCTTGCTGTCGCTGCTCACCGCTTGTTTGTCGGTGGCGATCTGGGCGGGCATGCGTGGCGTCTTGCGCTGGTCGGACAACAACTCGCCGGTGGCGACCAATGCGGTGGTTTCCTCGGCCGGTTCCGGCGACGTCGTGACCAGGCCGGTGTTGGCCTGGGGCGCGATGTCGTCGTCCTGGGCAACGATCTCGATCTCGCAGTCTTCCCGGACGAAATCGAACACTTCATTGATCGCGCCGTGGCTGGCGGTCGAGCGAAACTCGATGTCGAAGCCCAGGTAGCAGGACTCGGCGTCCCAGGCATCGGCGGCGGGCAGGGCGTCGGTCAAGGCGGTGATGTCGACGATTTCACCCAGGGTTTGCAGGTAGCGCAGGAACGACAGAGGGTCCATGCCGTTGCGGAACACGTCCTGGCCGAAACGCAGGGAGATGTGCCAGAGGCGCGTTTCGCCGGGTTCACGGGTTTCGGTGTCCTGGGCAGGCGTTGGGGCCGTGGCCGGCGAGGGCGCCTGGTACTCCTGCAGGATCTGGCACAGTTCCACTTCCCGTTGCAGGGCCGGTGGCGGTAGCGCTCCGCCCTGGTTGGCGGCCACGTTGATCAGCTCCAGCATGTGATCGCTGGACTTGAGCAGTACCGCGATCAGGCCGGCGTCCACTTCGACGCTGCCGTTGCGCAGGCGATCGAGCACGTCTTCGACGATGTGGGTGAAGCTGACGATCGGTTCCAGGCCGAACAGCCCGGCCGAGCCCTTGATCGTGTGCGCCGCCCGGAAGATCGCGCCGATGGCGTCATCGTCGCCGGGGTCGGTTTCCAGTTGCAGCAGCGATTCTTCCATCGCTTGCAACTGTTCCCGTGCCTCGACGATGAACGTCTGTTGTGCCTGATCGAGATTGATGCTCACGCTCATATCCTTTGTCGTGTCCGACGTATTGCAGCAGCCCTAGGCAACCAGGTTGCACAGGGCAAGTGTTTCCATGACGGCCTTGCTCTGGCCGGTCAATGTCAGTTGGGTGCCGGCCTTGGCGGCCTCGCGTTGTACCATCAGCAGCAGTTGCAGGCCGGCGCCGTCCATTTCGGTAATCTGCGACAGATCAAGGGCCATCCGCGGTGTTGCGCCCAACTGCGGTAACCATTGCGCGGCCAGGTCGGCGGCGGTGTAGATCGTCAGCTCGCCGTCGATGTGCACCTGGGCGGTGTCATCCTGTGTTTCGTAGTGCAACGACATGGGCGCCTCCGCTCATCAAGGAAGAATCAGCTTGGATACCGCCGCCAGCATCTGCGCCGGCTGGAACGGCTTGACCACCCAGGCCTTGGCTCCGGCGGCCTGGCCTTCCTGTTTCTTCGATTCCTGGGATTCGGTGGTGAGCATGATGATCGGCGTGAACTTGTAGCTGGCCAGCTTCTTGACCTCCTTGACGAAGGTGATGCCGTCCATGTTGGGCATGTTCACGTCACTGATGATCAGGTGCACTTTCTGGCCATTGAGTTTGCCCAGGGCATCCTTGCCATCGCTGGCTTCGATCACGTCATAGCCGGCACTTTTCAACGCGATGCCGACCACCTGCCGAACGCTCGCGGAGTCGTCGACAACCAATACACTTTTAGCCATGAACGGCGCTCCTAAAAGAAGGTGATTTCCTGTGAAGTCTGTTGCGCGGCTGAGTCGCCGTGGTGATTGCGGCGTTGCTCGTCGGTGGCGTAAGTGGTTTCCATGCGCGCCAGCCATTGGCGAGCGTCGATGGAAACGGCCTGTTCGGGCGACTGGCTGGCCTGCTGCATGTGCACATGCAGGTCCTCGATGTTGTCGCGCACGTGGCTGAGGATCTGGCTGACCCGATCCTGGAATTGCAGGCTGACCAGCACCTCGGTGAGTTCATCGCGGATGCCGAAGCTCTCCCGCTGCAGCATGTCGGCCGAGTCGGCCAAGCTGCCGGTGACACTCTTGAAGCGCTCCAGCACCTGCTGGATGCTTTGCTCGGAGGCACTGACCGAATGGCTGTCCTGGTCCGCGCCGCTGGACGCGGCATGCACCAGTTGGGTGATGGCGGTGTTGATGATGTCGACCTTGGCCGACATCTGCTGGCCGGTCTCGCTGGACTTGCTCGAGAGGCTGCGCACGGCGTCGGCCACCACCGCAAACCCACGCCCGGCCTCGCCGGCACGGGCGGCTTCGATGGCGGCGTTGAGGGCCAGCAGGTTGGTCTGCGCGGCAATCGCCGCGACATCGGCGGCCATGGTCCGCAGTTCCCCGGTATAGGCCGTCAGGTTGCGTACCTGGGCCAGGGTTTCATCGCGGCTGGCCTGGGTGGCCTTCAGCGAATCGATGACCTTGACCAGTTCACTTTCGCTCTGGGCCAGCACCTGCACGGCACCGCCACTGCTGCTGCCGGCCAACTCACCGGCGGCCAGTTGCGAAGCTTGCACGGTCTCTTCCAGGCGCGAAGAAATGCCGGTGAAGCGGCTGGTCAGCGAGACGATTGCGGTTTCGGTCTGCTGCCGGGAGCTTTCGACCTGCTTGGCCCAGATCGGCATGGCGCCGAGAATGACTTCGTTGAGTTGCTCGCTGGCTTTATGGGCCAGATGCTCGCTGGCTTGCAGGTCGTGGCGGGCCATGGCGGCGGCGATGGCGCTGTCGAACTGCTGACGTTGCGAACGCGCACCCCATACGCCAGCACCGACACCAACGGCCAGGAGGGCAGCAGCCAGGATGATGTTTTGTACATTTGGACCATTGAGCAGTAAGACGCCAACGGCAGCAACGAAAGCGACGAGCACTGTGTTCCAGAGGATGCGAGGTGGTTGGGCGAAGGAATGACCGTGCGGGTACGACGTCATGGTTCGGTCCTTGAACAGAGTTTCTAACAGGTTATTTGCGAATAACTGGTTATCTGCGACCTCTACTCGGACTTTAAGACCGGCTGTCCGATACCGGTATTGCATAGGCATTGGCCTACACAGTACGTGGCACTGTGCTATTTCAGGTTAGACGCTGTCTGGGAAATGTCGAATGCACCCGACGAAGGTATGAGCCACCTGGCAAGGGAGATGGCGCATGGGCTTTTGTGGCGAGGGAGCTTGCTCCCGCTGGAGCGCGAAGCGGTCCCAAACTTGGCGGGTGCGGTTGGCCTGATAGATTGCGTGTTTAGGTTTTTGGACTGCTGCGCAGCCCGGCGGGAGCAAGCTCCCTCGCCACGAAAAACGGACATCTTCCGAAACAGAATCCATGGATTGCGCTAAATTACCCCGCATTGGATTTCGAACCTGCCATCAGAGCCCCCATGCCCACCCAGCCCCTCTGGAAAACCTATCTCCTGTTCTTGGCCCCTATGGTCTTGTCCAATTTCCTGCAGTCCATGTCTGGCACGTTCAACAGCATCTACATCGGCCAGATGCTCGGTACCCAGGCCTTGGCGGCGGTGTCGGGCATGTTTCCCATCGTGTTTTTCTTTATCGCATTGGTGATTGGCCTCGGCGCGGGGGCGGGGGTGTTGATCGGGCAGGCCTACGGCGCCGGCGAAACCGGGACGGTGAAGGCGATTGCCGGTTCGACCTTGTTGCTGGGGGCGATCATCGGCCTGGCGGCGGCGGTGCTTGGCAGTGTCTTTGCGCGTCAGGCGTTGCAGGGGTTCGGCACGCCGGCCGATGTGCTGGAGGATGCCGTTTCCTATGCCCGGGTCATGCTGTGGATCCTGCCGATGTTGCTGGTATTTGTGCTGTTTACCCAGTTGCTGCGCGGGGTGAGCGATACGGTGTCACCGATGTTGGCGCTGCTGACCTCCACCAGTGTCGGGCTGCTGCTCACGCCAGCGTTGATTCGTGGCTGGTTGGGGTTGCCGCAGATGGGCATCCAGAGCGCGGCGCTGGCGGGGTTGGTGGGGACGGCCTCGGCCATGGCCATGCTGGCGTGGCGCCTGAACCGTCGCGAGCATGCCCTGGCGCCGGACCGGGCGTTGTTCGCGGCGATGCGCCTGGACATGGAGATCCTTGGCAAAGTGCTGCGCATAGGCTTGCCCACAGGGTTGCAGATGGTGGTGATCTCGTTGTCCGAGTTGGTCATCCTGACGCTGGTCAATAGCCATGGCTCCCAGGCCACGGCGGCCTACGGCGCGGTGACGCAGATCGTCAACTACGTGCAGTTTCCGGCGCTGTCGATCGCCATCACCGCTTCGATCCTCGGCGCCCAGGCCATCGGTGCCGGACGCCTGGAGCGCCTGGGGCCGATCCTGCGCACGGGGTTGTTGATCAACCTCTGGCTTACGGGCGGGTTGGTGGTCCTGGGGTATCTGTTGTCCCACTGGCTGCTGGGGCTGTTCATCACCGACCCGGCGGCACGGGTCCAGGCCGAACACCTGCTGCACATCATGCTCTGGAGCCTGCTGGTGTTCGGCTTCCAGGCGATCGTCGGCGGCATCATGCGCGCCAGCGGCACGGTGCTGGTGCCAGTCGCTATCTCGATCTTCTGCATCGTCGCCGTGCAGGTGCCGACGGCGTATCTGCTGGACGCTCACTTCGGCCTGCAAGGGGTGTGGATGGCGTTCCCGGTGGCCTACTTGAGCATGCTGCTGTTGCAGACGCTGTACTACAAGCAGGTGTGGCAGCATCAGCCGATCGAGCGGTTGGTGTAACCAACCCACCATTAAACCCTGTGGCCATCACCCGCCACGCCGCCACCGAGGATCCGATGCCTGCCAGTCCCCCCACCCACATTGCCTACCGCGCCTTCCTGTTCGACATGGACGGCACACTGCTCAATTCCATTGCCGCCGCCGAGCGGATCTGGACGCGCTGGGCCCTGCGCCACGGCGTGGACGTGGCGACATTCCTGCCGACGATCCATGGCGTGCGCGCCATCGATACCATTACCCGCCAGCACCTGCCGGGGGTGGATGCCCAGGCCGAGGCCGAGCAGATTACCCGCGAGGAAATCGAAGACGTCGAAGGCGTGGTGCAGGTGCCCGGTGCGCAGGCCTTTGTGAACAGCCTGCCGCCAGAGCGCTGGGCGATCGTCACTTCGGCACCGATGGCACTGGCCTTGCGGCGTATGGAAGCGGCCGGGATCCCACGCCCCGCAGTGATGGTCACTGCCGAGGACGTGAGCGACGGCAAGCCCAACCCCGCCTGCTACCGCTTGGCTGCCGAACGCTTGCAGGTGGCACCGCAGGAATGCCTGGTGTTTGAAGACGCCGAGGCGGGCATTCGGGCAGGCGAGGCGGCGGGGGCGGATGTGCTGGTGGTGACGGCGACGCATACGCATCCGGTGGTCACCCTTCATCCGCAGATCAAGGATTACCTTGGGCTAGGCATTGAGGTGGATGAGGCCGGCCTGATGCGGTTGCCTTCGATTCTATGACCGCCGCAGAACGCCTGTGGAAGCGAGCTTGCTCGCGATAGCGGTGGTTCAGCTTGCATCAGTGCTGAATGTACCGGCGCCATCGCGAGCAGGCTCGCTCCCACATTGGATCTGTGGTCTTCGGGTAGGTCAGGTCACCACGCGATAGCACGGCACATACGCCGCGCCGCCTGGCAGTTTCATGCGGTGCTGGGCGACGAAGGCCTGGAGCAGGCGGTCGAGGGGTTCCATGATGGCGGCGTCGCCGTGGATCTCGTAAGGGCCGTGTTCTTCGATCAGGCGGATGCCCTTGTCCTTGACGTTACCGGCCACGATGCCCGAGAACGCCCGGCGCAGGTTGGCCGCCAGTTCGTGGGCGGGCAGGTCGCGGCTCAGGCCCAGGCTGGCCATGTTGGCGTGGGTCGGGTCGAACGGGCGCTGGAAGCCTTCGTCGATCTTCAGCAGCCAGTTGAAGTGGAAGGCGTCGTTGCGCTCGCGGCGGAACTGCTTGACCTCCTTGAGCCCCTGGGTCATCTGCCGCGCCACTTCGGCCGGGTCGTCGATGATGATCTGATAGTGCTTCTGCGCGGCCTCACCCAGGGTTGCACCGACAAATGCATGCAACTGATCGAGGTACGGCGCGGCGCTTTTCGGTCCGGTGAGCACCACCGGGAATGGCAGGTCCTGGTTGGCCGGGTGCATCAGGATACCCAGCAGGTAGAGGAACTCTTCCGCCGTACCAGCGCCACCCGGGAAGATGATGATGCCGTGACCGACACGTACGAAAGCCTCGAGGCGTTTCTCGATGTCCGGCAGGATCACCAGCTCATTGACGATCGGGTTCGGCGCCTCGGCGGCGATGATGCCTGGTTCCGTCAGGCCCAGGTAGCGGCCGCCATGGATACGCTGCTTGGCATGGGCAATGGTGGCGCCTTTCATCGGGCCTTTCATCACGCCAGGGCCGCAGCCGGTGCAGATATCCAGGCTGCGCAGGCCCAGCTCGTGGCCGACCTTCTTGGTGTATTTGTATTCTTCGGTGTTGATCGAGTGACCGCCCCAGCACACGACGATTTTCGGCTCCACGCCAGGACGCAAGGTGCGGGCGTTGCGCAGCAGGTGGAAGACGTAGTCGCTGATGCCCTGGGACGAGCTGAGGTCGATGCGCTGGCTGTCCAGCTCGTTCTCGGTGTAGACGATGTCGCGCAGGGCGCTGAACAGCATTTCCCGGGTGCTGGCGATCATTTCGCCGTCGACGAACGCGTCGGCCGGTGCGTTCAGCAGCTCCAGGCGCACGCCCCGGTCCTGCTGGTGAATACGGATCTCGAAGTCCTTGTAGGCTTCCAGGATGGTCTTGGCGTTATCAACATGGGCGCCGGTGTTGAGGATGGCCAGGGCGCACTGGCGGAAGAGGGTATAGATACTGCCGGAACCGGCTTCGCTCAGTTGCTGGACTTCGCGCTGGGACAAGGTCTCCAGGCTGCCTTTGGGGCTTACCGAGGCGTTGATTACATGTCTTTGATTCATTCAGCTTTCCTTGAAAACGATGCCATGCACACAACGACGGCATCTTGAAAAAAACGTCCACGCAGAAAGATCGCACGATCCTTGCGCTATCGCCATGGACTTCGATCCGGACCCGGCGAGTCGGTTGCGATACAAAATGAGCTCCAGCATAGCTAAATCGACCGGGCAGGCGATAATGCGTGACTCTTTTGATGCCGTACAAGGAAATTGCACCGCGATGTTCGAGATCAAACCGTGGGATAGCGACACCTATCGCAAGCAGACTCGCCGCAGCACCCTGATCATCGCGGTGGTGTTCCTGGCCCTGGCGATGTTGCTGTCCAGCCTGGCCGTGCTGCTGCTGGGCACGCCCGGAGGCGATAACTTTCGTTTCAATCTCGGCGGGGTGCTTGTCGCGGTGCTGGCAATGGCCGCGCTGATGCGCCTGTATTTCTGGTCGCAGCCATGGATGGCCGCCGCCGTGTACGGCTGGCAGCTCAAGCGCAGCCTGATGAAAATCACCAACGTGATGCACCAGGTGACCGCTGGCGTGCAAGCCCAGGATCCCACCGCTATGAAGCTGCTGCGTTTCTATCACCTGGGGCTGGCCCAGATGCATCAGCTGGACGCCAACTCCAGCGCCCAGGGCTCCCTGGCGCGAGAGGCCGACGCGCACCTGGCGAAGATGCAGGCGCTGGGCCTGGGCACCGAACAGTCGCGCCTGGAGGCGAGTTGGATCGAGACGGTGAAGCAGGCCTATCGCGCAGGTTGAGCGGTCAGAGGGTGCCGATGCGGTCGAGCTCGGCTTTCAAGGCCTGGGCATCGAGCTGGTCGAAGGGCAGGGCAAAAAAGGCCCGGCAGCGGGTTTCGATACGATCCAGGGTGGCATGGAAGGCCTGGCCGATCTGATCATCGCTGCCTCTGACGGTCGATGGATCGACCAGGCCCCAGTGGGCCTTGATGGCCGGACCGAAGTACACCGGGCAAGCATCGCGAGCGGCGCTGTCGCACACGGTGATGACGATGTCCGGCGGACTGCCCTCGAACGCGTCGTTACCCTTGCTGCGCAAGCCTTTTACGCTGATACCGGCTTCTTGCAAGGTGCTCAGGCTGCGCGGGAGCACGTGGCCCTTGGGGAAACTGCCGGCGCTGACGGCCTGGAATCCGGCCGGGGCCAGATGGTTGAACATCGCTTCGCTGAGAATGCTGCGGCAACTGTTGGCTGTGCACATGAAGAGGACTTTCATCGATCGGCTCCGATAAGCGCAAGGTTGGGCTGCGCCGGAGTATATGCGGACAATCGAATATATGGAATTTCGTATTTGTAGCGAGAGCGAGAGCGGATAGCGCCGGGGCGCAATACGTCTGCGCCCCAACGATTTGCGTGGTTACGATTTTCTGCCGCCGCCTTGGCTGCGTTCGCTACCTTTGTTACCGGCTCCAGTGCCTTTTTGCCGGTCGTTAGCAACGTTGCCGCCCGACGCTTGTCCGCCTTTCTTGCCGGCTTCCGATGCTTTTTCACGATCATTGGCGAAGTTGCCTGGGTTTTTGTTTCCGCTACTGGCCATTTCGAGAATCCTCATTTTGGTTGAGCGAGCAACGTGCCTCGCATTAGTTGGGAAAGAAAATGGCCGGGGGAAGTTTAAAAAAAACCGCTTGCTGGCGACGAATGGTCTGCCACCAGCCTTCACTTCTAATCCTCGCCACCGCTGACTTTCCAATGCTTGGCATCTGCCGGGAACACCACTTGCTCGACCCGATGGGCAATGCCGAAAGCCAGGGAGTTCTCCGCTGGAATCACCCGTTCCTCGGCACACAGGCATTTGAAAATATCCAGCTGCGTCGCCGCGCCAGCGGTTTCCTTGACGTAGATTTCCACGTAGCGCGCCACGTCGTTGTCCAGGCTGGACAGGTACTCGCGCAAGCGTGAGTGGTCCACCGACTTCTGGCCGAAGTACCAGTTCATCGGATGAATCAGGAAACGCGAGTGCGGGGTAGTGGTGCGGTCGCTGGCGGCCAGGTACATGACGATGCCCATCGACTCGATGTTGCCGGCGTTCACCGCACGTACCGGTACCGGCAGGGACTTGATGAAGGTGTAGAGGGTGAAGCCGAAGTTGGTGCTGCCACCGACTGTGGAGAGATTGAGCATCAGCGAGTCGGCGCCTTTCTCAATGGCCTCCAGGCAGTTATCGCGAAAGCGTTCCGTGGTTCCCTGATCGATCTGGCAATGAAAATGGACAATGTGTTCGGACATCTGAAACTCCTGTCGACTTCACCCTTTGCAAGTGCCTGCGGATCGGCTGTACCGTACAGTTGGGAGTCCAGCGGTCTGCGGATGTTCCTCATCCGTGGCTGGCTGCCGGTGAGCGCATCAAGCCGGTTGCTGCTGTTCGCATTTCTGGGCAGCTTGCGTCATGCGCTGCAGGAATAACGCCAGCCCGGCTTCTTCTTCGCTGAGGCCTTTACGTGCCCGGGGTTTGGGTAACTGGGTCAGGGCACCGAGCAGGAAACTCTCCACCACCGCAGGATGAATGTAGCACTTGCGACAGACGGTCGGCGTGTTGCCCAGTTGTCGGGCGACTTGCCTGACCATCTCGGCGACATGCCTTTTGGCCTCGCTTTCGGTTTCCCAGCGCAGCGTCCGCAACCCGGCCAGAGCGGCTGCGCTGCCGGCCCAGGTGCGGTAGTCCTTGGCGGTGAAGTCAGCGCCAGTGAGGGTCTTGAGGTAGGCGTTGATGTCCGAAGAACTGATGGCGTGGCGTTCGCCGTGTTCGTCCAGGTACTGGAACAGGTTCTGCCCGGGGATCTCCTGGCAGCGCTTGATGATCCGCGCCAGGCGCCGGTCCTTCACGGTGATCTGGTGCTCGATGCCGCTCTTGCCACGGAACTGGAAGGCGATGGCGCTGCCGTTGACCTCGACATGCTTGTTGCGCAGGGTCGTCAGGCCATAGGAGCGATTGTCCCGGGCATATTGGCTGTTGCCGACGCGGATCAGGGTCGTGTCCAGCAGGGTGATGACCGTGGCCATGACTTTGTCGCGGCTGAACCCGGGCGTGGCGAGGATTTCCTCCAGGCGTTTGCGCAAGCGCGGCAGGGCCCGTCCGAATTCCAGCATCCGCGAATACTTGTCCGCATCACGGACCTCACGCCAGCGCGCATGGTAACGGTACTGCTTGCGTCCACGGGCATCGCGCCCGGTGGCCTGGAGATGGCCGCGCGGGTCGGTGCAGATCCAGACATCGGTATAGGCCGGTGGCACCGCCAGGGCATTGATGCGCTGGATTTCGGTTGCGTCGGTGATGCGCTGGCCTTGCGGGTCGAAATAACAGAACTTGCCACGCAATTTCTTGCGGGTGATGCCGGGGGCCGTGTCGTCGACGTAATGCAGGTCGGCCGGCAATGCATCCGGCGGCAGGGTGTCGGGCATGAAGAAAGTCCTTGGCAGCGAATCCGGTGGCCTGTCATCGATTGACCGCAGCCCGTTGCGGTCGTGCCAAGATTCTGCGGTTACCCGCAACCCCTGTGGGAGCGAGCTTGCTCGCGATAGCGGTGAATCAGCTTGCATCAAGGTTGGATGCGTCGTCATCGCGAGCAAGCTCGCACACAAGGTGGACTACGCCAACACCGCCACCGCCTTGATCTGCGCCCACAGCAACTGCCCCGGATGCAGCTTGAGCTGATCGCGCGAATAGCGGGTGATGCGCGCCAGCAGCGGGGTGCCGGCGGCTTCCAGGCGGACCAGCACATGGGCGGTGTTGTCGGCGGCCTGTTCGCTGACCACGGTGACCGGCAGGCGATTGAGGATGCTGGTCTGGGCATCGTTCGCCAGGCTGAGGCTGACGTCCCGGGCCTGGACCTTGAAACGCAGCGGCTGGCCGAGGGCCAGGGACGTGTGGGCCACGCGTACGTTCAGTTGGCTATCGGGCAGATTCAGGGTCAGCAGTTGATAAGCCGGGTCATAACCGCTGACCTTGCCCTCGATCACCACGCCAGCGTCATCCCCCAGGGCCAATGGCAGGTCGAGCCGGGCCAGGGTTTCGCCGATCGGCCCACTGGCCAGCGCGCGGCCGCCGTCGAGCAATACGATGTGATCGGCCAGGCGCGCCACTTCGTCCTGGGAATGGCTGACATACAGCACTGGAATGTCCAGCTCATCGTGGAGCCGTTGCAGGTACGGCAGGATTTCGTTTTTGCGCCGGGTATCGAGGGCCGCCAGCGGCTCATCCATCAGCAGCAGTTGCGGGCTGGTGAGCAAGGCGCGGGCGATGCCCACCCGCTGGCGCTCGCCGCCGGACAGGTTGTGCGGCTGCCGATCGAGCAAGTGGCCGATGCCCAGCAGTTCGGTCGCCTGTTGCATGTCCACCCGCCGTTGTGCCGGCGCGATGCGCTTGAGGCCGAACGCCAGGTTGGCCTGCACCGACAGATGGGCGAACAGGCTCGCCTCCTGGAACACATACCCCACCGGCCGTTTATGGGGCGGCATGAACACCGCGTGCTCACTGTCTTGCCAGACTTGGCCGTTGACCTCGATAAAACCCCGGGCCGGTCGCTCCAACCCGGCAATGCAGCGCAGGCAGGTGGTTTTACCGGAACCGGAAGGCCCATACAGTGCGGTCACGCCACGGCCGGGCAGTTGCACATCCAGGTCCAGGGAAAAAGCCCCGTGGTCGAGCTGAAAACGCGCCTGAATCATCGATCAGCTCCAACCGGCACGGGTTCGGCGGCTGGAATACAGCGCCAGCAGCACCAGGAATGAAAACACCAGCATCGCCGCGGCCAGCCAGTGGGCCTGGGCGTATTCCAAGGCTTCGACATGGTCGTAGATCTGCACCGACACCACCCGGGTTTTCTCCGGAATGTTGCCGCCGATCATCAGCACCACGCCGAATTCGCCGACGGTGTGGGCAAAGCCGAGAATCGCCGCGGTGATGAAGCCGGGGCGGGCCAGGGGCAGGATGACGCTGAAAAACGTATCCCAAGGCCCGGCCCGCAGGGTAGCGGCGACTTCCAAGGGGCGACTGCCGATGGCGGCAAAGGCGTTCTGCAACGGCTGCACCACAAACGGCATGGAGTAGATCACCGAGCCGATCACCAGCCCGGTGAAGCTGAAGGTGAGGGTGCCCAGCCCGAGGGCCTGGGTGAATTGGCCGATCCAGCCGTGCGGCCCCAACGCCAGCAACAGGTAGAAGCCGATCACCGTGGGTGGCAACACCAATGGCAATGCCACCACCGCGCCCACCGGCCCGCGCAGCCACGAGCGGGTGCGCGACAGCCATAAAGCGATGGGCGTGCCGATGAGCAGCAGGATCACCGTGGTCAAGGACGCCAGTTTGAGGGTCAGCCAGATGGCGGCATAGTCGGCGCTGGTCAGGGGCATTTTAGCGATGGTAACCGTAGGCTTGGACGATGGCGGCGGCTTTCGGGCCCTTGAGGTAATCCACCAAAGCCGCGGCAGCGGGGTTGTCCCGGCCCTTGCTGAGAATCACCGCGTCCTGTTTGATCGGGTCGTGCAGTTCGGCCGGGACGATCCACGCCGAGCCGCCCGTCACTCTGCCGTCCTTGTACACCTGGGACAAGGCGACGAAACCGAGTTCGGCGTTACCGGTGGAGACGAACTGATAGGCCTGGGTGATGTTCTGGCCTTCGACGAGCTTGCCTTTCACCTGCGCGGTCAAGCCGAGCTTGTCCAGCACCTGGGTCGCGGCGAGGCCGTAGGGTGCTGCTTTTGGGTTGGCAATGGACAGGTGCTGGAAGTCGTTGTGCTTGAGGACCTGCCCCGTGCCATCGACATAACCCTCTTTGGCTGACCACAGCGCCAGGGTGCCGACGGCGTAGGTGAAGCGCGAGCCCTTGAGGGTGTCGCCCTCGCTCTCGAGTCTGGCCGGGGTGGTGTCGTCGGCGGCGAGGAAAACTTCGAATGGCGCGCCGTTCTTGATCTGCGTGTAGAACTGCCCGGTGGCGCCGTAAGCCGCCACCAATTTATGCCCGGTGTCTTTTTCGAAGTCGGCGGCGATGGCCTGGATCGGTGCGGTGAAATTGGCGGCGACCGCCACCTGCACCTCTGCGGCCTGGACGGCGCCAATAGTCAGGAACGGGATCAACAGCAACGGCGCGAAGCGGGTGAGGCGCATAGGTGAGGCTCCGAGGGCAGGTTCGCTATATACCGGAATATATAGCGAATGGCCGACAAACGGAACGTGGCATTTTGCCTGGGGAGCGAGGGAGCAAGCGATGGCGGCCTGACAGGCGATGACGGCTGTCAGGACCGCCCACGATTGTTGAATCGGGCCAATGCCTCTTCAGCCAACCGCCGGGTCAACTCGGCGCTCGACAGTTCGCGGCCCAGGGGAAACGCCTGGCCGGCCCACAGGTTGCTGAAGTCCGCTTCATCCTTGGCGCGCAGCGGCATCAACGCGCCGCCCGCCAGGGGAAAGGCCGGTGCGAGCGGGCTCATCGGGCCCACTTCGCGCATCACCCGGTTGACGATGCCTCGGGCCGGGCGCCCAGTGAACAGGTTGGTAACAGCGGTCTGGCTTTCCTTGGCCGTGCGCAACGCGCGGTGATGGGAAGCGCTGATCTTCGCCTCGGGGGTGAACAGATAGGCGCTGCCCAGTTGCACCGCCGAGGCGCCCAGGGCGAACGCCGCGACGATCCCCCGTGCATCGCCAATGCCGCCGGTGGCGATCACCGGCACCTTCACCGCATCCACCACCTGCGGCAGCAAGGCAAACAGCCCGACTTGGGTGTTGAGGTCGTCGCTGAGGAACATCCCGCGATGACCACCGGCTTCGTAACCCATGGCAATGATCGCATCGCAACCATGCTGTTCCAGCCAGATGGCCTCCTCGACGGTAGTGGCCGAGGAAAGGATTTTCGCGCCAGTGGCCTTCACCCGATCCAGCAAGGATTTTTCCGGCAGGCCGAAATGAAAACTGACCACTTTGGGACGCATCTCTTCCAACACCTGGCAGGCGGCATCATCGAAGGGGGTGCGGTTGGACACCGGGGTCGGCGCGTCGAAGTCGACGCCCAGTTCCTGGTAGTACGGCTTGAGCCGTTGCTTCCAGGCCGCGGCCCGCTGTTCGTCGAAGGCCGGGGGCTGGTGACAGAAAAAATTCACGTTGAACGGCTTGTCGGTTTGCTCGCCGATGGTCGTCAGCGCCTGGCGCAGTTGTTCGACATCGAGCATCGCCGCCGGCATCGAACCCAGCCCGCCGGCATTGCACGTCGCGACCACCATGGCCGGCCCGGTCACCCCGGCCAGCGGCCCCTGAATGATGGGCAGCTCGATACCGAGCAGGTCAAGAATGCGAGTGTCTGGCCACTGGCTCATGGGCGGGGTCTCCGACGGCAGAAGGAAACAGCGGTTTTAGCAGGTGTGGACCGGCGAGGGCCAGTCGAGTTTTTCAATCGAGCGCTGCAACTTGATCCCGACGGTGGGAGGGTTACCATGCGGGCTTCATACATCAAGGAGCCCGATCCATGGACGTGAAACTCAAGACCGTCGAACCCTTCACCGTGGCCGGCCTGCAGGTGCGCACCCGCAACACCGACGAGCAGCAGCCCGGCACCGCCCGAATCGGCCCGATGTGGCAGCAGTTCTTCAACGAAGGGCTGTTCGACACGATTCCGGCCCGGCAGTCGGAGTCGTTCGTCTACGGGGTGTATTCCAACTACGAGTCCGACGCCACCGGCCACTTCGATGTGACGGCCGGGGTGCAGGTGGATGCGACCAGCGCAGGCTATCCCGCCGTGGACATCGAGGGCGGCGACTACCTGGTGTTTTCGGCCAAGGGGTCGATGCCCGATTGCGTGATCCAGACCTGGGGCCTGATCTGGGCGTACTTCGCGGATAACCCGCAGACATTGCGCCGTTTCACTACCGATTTCGAGGTCTACAGCGGCCCCGACTCGGTGGCGATCTACATCGGCATTCAATCCCCGGATGAGCGCTCCAGCGCCAGCAACTGACGCTTGCGTTCCACACCCCAGCGATAGCCCGACAGGTTGCCGTCGCTGCGTACCACCCGATGGCAAGGGATCGCCACCGCCAGGCTGTTGGCGCCGCAGGCCTGGGCCACGGCGCGCACGGCCTTGGGCATGCCGATGCGCTGGGCGATCTCGGCATAGCTGGCGGTGCTGCCTGCGGGAATGTCCCGCAAGGCTTGCCAGACCCGCTCCTGGAAGGCGGTGCCGCGCAGGTCCAAGGGCAGGTCCAAGCCTAGGGCCGGTGCTTCGATGAAGCCAACCACCTGGGCGATCAACTGCTCGAACTCGCGGTCGGCGCCGATCAGGTTGGCCCGGCGGAACTTGTCTTGCAGGTCGCGCACCAACGCGTCCGGGTCGTCCCCCAGCAGGATCGCGCACACGCCACGCGCGCTTTGCGCCACCAGGATTGCCCCGAGGGAGCATTGGCCGACGGCGAAACGAATGTCGGTGTTCTGCCCGGCGGCGCGGTAGTCGGCGGGTTTCATGCCCAACACTTTGTCGGCTGCTTCATAGAAGCGGCTGTTGGAATTGAAACCGGCGTCGTACAGCGCCTCGGTGATTGTGCCGCCATCGGCCAGGCGTTCGCGCACCTTGCGTGAGCGGTGGGCGGCGGCATAACCCTTGGGGGTCAGGCCGGTGACAGCCTTGAAGACCCGATGAAAATGGAAGGGGCTCAAGCCTGCGCTTTCTGCCAGCTGATTCAGGCCAGGCAGTTGCTCGGCCGCCTCGATTTGCCGGCAAGCGGCGGCAACCCGTGCCGCTTGTTGGGCGGCGATCTGGGTCTGGTCCCGGGCTACGCGCTTGCTGGGCCGATAACCGGCGGCCTGGGCCTGTTCCGGCGTGTCGAAGAACTCGACGTTGCGCGGGTTGGGCAGGCGCGACAGGCTGCTGGGGTGGCAATAGATGCCAGTGGTTTTTACGCCATAGACGAAGGTGCCGTCGGCGCGTGGATCCCGGGCGAGCACGGCGGCCCAGCGCGGATCCAGTTCAGGGGCGAGATGATTCGAAGTGCTGTTCATGGTCGTTATGTCCATTGGCCCGTTTTGGCTACAGTAGCGAGCCTGGGGAGCGGCGACACTCCGGGTCTTGCGGTTGAATTCTGCACCTTCATCCGGCGGTGCGAAACGTCAGGTTGATGCGCTGGGCGCCCAGGCGCGGATGCTCTCCCGCCTTGAGCGGCAGCACGCCGTGGTAACGCAACCGGTCCGTGCCACCCCAAACCACGATGTCACCATGGAACAGTGGCACACGCAGGCTTTTGTCGCTGCGCTCGAACCCGCCGAACTGAAACATTGCCGGCAGGCCCAGGGACATCGAGACGATAGGGGCGCTGAGTTGGCGTTCGTTTTTATCTTGATGCAACGACATCCGTGCGCCGGGCACGTAGCGGTTGATCAGGCAGGAGTCCGGCTCGAAATGCTCGAACCGTGCCTGCCGGGCGGCGGCCTGGGCCAGTTCACGAAACACCGCCGGCATGGCGGGCCAGGGGTGGCCGGTCTGAGGATCAACGGCGCTATAGCGATAGCCGCTGCGGTCGGTGGTCCAGCCCAGCGTGCCACAACTGCTCAAGGCCACCGACATGGTAAAGCCGCCAGGTGTGACCATCTGCCGGAACGGCGCGGCCTGCAACACGGTTTCCAGGGCCGGCAGCAAACGGTCGAGCCAGGGCAGGGCAAAGCCACGCAACACGAACGATTGCGGGCCAATCTGTTCGACCTGGCCGGGCGTTGTCGGCGTCTCGTCGGCGAACAGGTCGAGGGTGATCGGGTTGTCGTCATTGCGCATCATGAAAAATGATTCCCAAGGTGTGCCGCCTACCGTCGTGCACGCGGCTGACGCCATGGCGCATGTTCACTCGATAATAACCGCGAACGCCTTTGACGGGCCGCTGATGCACCGCGAACACCACTGCGTCACCCTGTTTCAGATCGATGACCTGCGGCCGCGACTGCATGCGCGGACGTTGTTCGGTCAGCACGAACTCGCCCCCGGTAAAGTCCTGGCCCGGTGCCGACAGCAGGATCGCGACCTGCAGCGGGAACACCTGCTCGCCGTACAGATCCTGGTGCAGGCAGTTGTAGTCCTGGGGGCCGTATTGCAGCAACAATGGCGTCGGGCGTTGCTGCCCGGCGGCATGGCAGCGCTGGATGAAATCGGCATGCCGGTCGGGATAGCGCACCTCTAGGCCCATGCACGCGTTCCAGCGGTTGGCCAGCGGTACCAGCAGCGGATACAACGACTGACGCAGTTGCTGGACGAGGTCAGGCAGCGGGTAACGAAAATACTGATACTCGCCGCGCCCGAATCCATGGCGGGCCATGATCACCCGCGAACGAAAAAGCCCGCTCTCTGCGTACAGACCACTGAGCATTCGACATTGCGTGGCGGGCAGCAGGTTGTGGATGAGCGCGCTGCCGTCCTGCTCGAGACCGTGTTCCAGGGCCGACCAATCCAGTTGATTTATTCGTTGGGTCAGTGAGGGCAGATGCGGGGGAGTGGGCATGATGACAATCCTTGGTGCAAAGGATTGGTCAGTCTGGAGGGTGTTTCGTTGGTCAGCACTCCGGTTCTTGCGATGCATCAATGTCCTGAGTCACTCCCGTCAGCAGGCACGACAGATCCCCTGTGGCGAGGGAGCTTGCTCCCGCTCGACTGCGCAGCAGTCGTAAAACCTGCCAGCGCGGTCTGCCTGCAAGAATGCACCAGGCAATTGGGGCGGCTTCGCCGCCCAGCGGGAGCAAGCTCCCTCGCCACAAAAGCATCGTGCCCGCCCTGGTGCCACAAACATTTATCAGGGTGAGTCTTTACAGCGCCTTGCTGACACTGACGTCGCTGATCACATCGTCGGTTTCGCCATGCAGCTTTTGCAACGCGGCTCGGGCTTCTTCCTCGGTGCCGGTTTCCAGTTGCGCGAATTCGAAGCGGCGTTCGTCGTTGAGCTTGTACTTGATGACGTATTTGGTCGTCTGGGCCACGGTTTTGCCTGTCTTGAAAGTGGGCGAGGCTCAGCTCAGCTTCGAGCTGGAACGCCGGATGATTTTGATCTTGTGGGTCAGGGTCGGCTTGCGCGTGACGCTGATTGCACGGCGGTTGACGGTGTCGATGGTGATGTTCCAGAAACCGGTGCTAGGGGCAGTGATCCGGGCCGGGAAAGTGTCGAACGCGCCGCCGTGATACGTGTGCCGACCGCCGTTCTTGAAACTACGGAAGTTGGCGTCGTTCATCAAACGGATGTTGCACATTTGGGAGCATTCGATGACGACAATGTCGTCTTCGTTCAGGTGCTCGCGCTGGTGGATGAATTTCATGGGCGCCTCCAGAAGGGCTTTTTCTACAAAATCAAAACGATAGCAAGGGGCAATGATGCGCAGTTTATCAGCCCCGAGTGTTAATATCCGGCCCGCGCTCCAGGCTTTGTTCATTTATTGCAGGTTGCGGGAAAAATAAAGCTGTGTGGCACCGGAGAAAAACGGGGCCTGCACTGTCGGAGGATCTTTATCGGAGGAATCATATGAAGCGCAGCGTGTGGGTGTTGGCATTGGCCATGAGTGGATGTGCATCGGTATCGGACATCAACCAGACGCCCCCCACCATGAGCGTCATCTCCGGAAAGAAACCTCACGAATATGCCAAGTGTGTTTCCGACAAACTGGCCAAAAGCCGTGGTCCGCTGCAAGTGGAGCCACACAAGAATGGTGTTCGACTGATCGTCCCGGGCAAACTGTCGACCCTGCCGGCGGCGGTGTTTGATATTGACGAGCGCTCCAGCGGCAGCAGCATCAAGCTGCACGAAAGCATGTCCAATGTACCGGTGCGTCCGGGCGACGTGCAGGATGCGGCCAACGCCTGCATTTCCGGCTGATCACATTCCGCGCCTGACGAGCGGACCGGGCATCGGATAAACTACTGCCCTCGACAAAAGATGCCGCCACGGTTCACGTTGGCGGCATTGTCATTTATGGAGCCAGTCGATGAAACGCGAGCAGGTGCGCGAGCGCCATGCAGAAGGTCTTATCTGTGCCACCCACGTGATCCAGAACCCGGCGAGCCCGGGCGAATGGATCGTGTTCTTCAAGAAAAGCGCCGGGCGCAGTTTTTTCCTGGTGGATGACCAGGACGAAGTGGAGTCCTTCAGCCGTCTTGATGAACTGATCGAAACCTTGCGCGGGCTGGGCATCAAGTTTGCCGAGATCCACATTTGATTACTTGCAGACCACCACGACACTGCGGCTGGTGAAGTTACCGACGTCGACGCCCAGGGTCTTCTCGCTTTCCTTGGCCTGGGGTGTGCCGTCGGTGCCGACGATGCGGTAGCCGGTGCCGGCACAGGACGCGTCAGCCTTTTCGTAGCACGTCGCCCAGGAGTTGGCCTCGCCCGAGCAGTCGATGGCCAAGCCTTGCTCGCCGTTATCGAGATAGGTTTTTTCGGCCGAGGCACAGCCCGCCAGGGCCAGGACTGTAAACAGTGCCAGAAGTGTCTTCATGGGATCGTCATCGAGAAGGGAAGGGCAACGGCGAGATTATAGCGAATGGCCATTGCGGTACAGCTAAAGTACAGCTGAACCAGCCTCGTTCAATGCCCGGGTGGCATCTACTAGAGGCTCGTCTGGTTATTTCTTGCGGCGGGGGCTGCGTGCGGGAGCGGTGTCGCGTTCTTTCGCCGCCGGGGCAGCGCGCTCATCCTGGAATACCGCGGCCACTTCCACCGCCATGGCCTTGCTGGGCAAGGGACCGGCGACCTGCTCGCCGTGGTAGTTGATAATCCACCACTGGCCGTCCTTGCCCTGGCTGACCGAATAGCCGTTTGCGTTTCTTGTTACCGACATCTAGCTGCCTCATTGGCGTGATCAAGGGCGCCATGATACGTCAAATGCTCGCAAACAGCGCCTACTGGCGTACAGTGGGTCCGCTGCAGCCATCGAAACGAAAGGCGATTGAACTATCCGCCGTTTTTTATTTCTCTATGATGGCACCGGTTGGCCAGTGCGGGCATTGTAAGGTGCCCGTCGCCTGATTAGACTGCGCCGAAACTCGTACACACCGCCTTTTCAAGGACTTATATGATCAAGAAATGCTTGTTCCCAGCAGCCGGTTACGGTACTCGCTTCCTGCCAGCGACTAAAGCCATGCCCAAAGAAATGCTGCCGGTGGTGAACAAGCCACTGATCCAGTACGGCGTCGAAGAAGCCCTCGATGCGGGCCTGACGGAAATTTCCATCGTCACCGGCCGCGGCAAACGCGCCCTGGAAGACCATTTCGACATCAGCTACGAGCTGGAGAATCAGATCAAGGGCACCGACAAGGAAAAATACCTGGTCGGTATCCGCAAACTGCTGGATGAGTGCTCGTTCTCCTACACCCGCCAGACTGAAATGAAAGGCCTGGGTCACGCGATCCTGACCGGCCGCCCACTGATCGGTGACGAACCGTTTGCCGTGGTCCTGGCGGACGACCTGTGCGTCAACCTCGAAGGCGACGGCGTACTGACGCAGATGGTCAAGCTGTACAAGCAGTTCCGCTGTTCCATCGTGGCGATCCAGGAAGTCGATCCGCAGGAAACCAACAAGTACGGCGTGATTGCTGGCGAAATGATCCGTGACGACATCTACCGCGTTCACAGCATGGTTGAAAAACCAAAACCTGAAGACGCACCGTCGAACCTGGCGATCATCGGTCGCTACATCCTGACCCCGGACATCTTCGACCTGATCGAACAGACCGAGCCAGGCAAGGGCGGCGAAATCCAGATCACCGACGCCCTGATGAAACAGGCCCAGAACGGCTGTGTCATGGCCTACAAGTTCAAAGGCAAGCGTTTCGACTGCGGTGGCGCCGAAGGCTACATCGACGCGACCAACTTCTGCTTCGAGAACTTCTACAAGACCGGCAAGGCTTACTGATAGCCTGCGCCGCGCCTTGAAAAACGCCCCGACTGGTTCGGGGCGTTTTTTTTTGGAAAATCACCAGGCAGTTCAAGCCCGATAGGCACACAGAACCCTGTGGCGAGGGGATTTATCCCCGTTGGGCTGCGCAGCAGCCCCAACATCCGGATGCGATCAGCCTGATACACCGCCGTTGCAGGCTTTAGGACTGCTGCGCAGCCCAACGGGGATAAATCCCCTCGCCACAAGTGGGTGAGGCAGGCCTTGGTTCGTCGCTCAGCCACAAGAAGGTGGTCGCGAAGTCCGGCTGGCTTTTTCACTTTCCGCCCCCATAACCATCGCAACGCTGCCTCAGGCGAAAACAGCAGGTATGCTGATGACCTGCCGAAGGAGATAGAAATGGCCTACGATTTTGACTTGTATGTGATTGGCGCCGGTTCCGGCGGTGTGCGGGCTGCACGGTTTGCCGCCGGTTTCGGCGCCAAGGTGGCTGTGGCGGAGAGCCGCTACCTGGGCGGGACCTGCGTGAACGTGGGCTGCGTGCCGAAAAAACTGCTGGTCTACGGCGCGCACTACGCCGAGGACTTCGAGCAGGCGTCGGCCTATGGCTGGACGGCGGGCGAGGCAAGTTTCGACTGGGCCACGCTGATCGCCAACAAGGACCGGGAAATCAATCGCCTCAACGGGATTTATCGCAACCTGCTGGTCAACAGCGGCGTCGTACTGCACGAAGGCCACGCCAGGATCACCGGGCCCCATGAGGTCGAGATCAACGGCCAGCGCTACACCGCCAAACACATCCTGGTCGCCACGGGTGGGTGGCCGGTGATCCCGGACATTCCGGGGCGCGAGCATGCCATCAGCTCCAACGAAGCGTTCTTTCTCAAGGAACTGCCCAAGCGCGTCATCGTCGTGGGCGGCGGCTACATCGCGGTGGAGTTCGCCGGGGTTTTCCACGGCATGGGCGCGCAGACATCGTTGCTATATCGCGGCGGACTGTTCCTGCGCGGCTTTGACGGTGCGGTGCGCAAGCACCTGGCAGAAGAACTGACCCGCCGTGGCCTGGATCTGCAATTCGACGCTGACATCAAATGCATCGAAAAACTGGACGATGGCAGCCTGAGGGTCGAGCTCAAGAATGGCCAAACGCTGCTCACCGATTGCGTGTTCTACGCCACCGGCCGGCGGCCGATGCTCGATAATCTTGGCTTGGAGAACACCGCTGTCACGGTGGACGAGAAAGGGTTTGTCCAGGTCAACGAAAAATACGAGACCACCGAGCCATCGATCCTGGCCATTGGCGATGTGATCGGTCGTGTCCAGCTCACGCCCGTGGCCCTGGCCGAGGGCATGGCGGTTGCGCGACGTCTGTTCAAGCCCGAGCAATATCGCCTGGTGGATTACCGGATGATCCCCACCGCCGTGTTCAGCCTGCCGAATATCGGCACGGTTGGCCTGACGGAAGAGCAGGCCCGGGAAGAAGGCCATGAGGTGCAGATTTTCGAAAGCCGCTTCCGGCCGATGAAACTGAGCTTGACCGAATGCCAGGAGCGCACGCTGATGAAACTGGTGGTGGATGCCCGGACTGACAAGGTGCTGGGTTGCCACATGGTCGGGCCGGATGCCGGGGAAATCGTCCAGGGCCTGGCCATTGCGCTCAAGGCTGGCGCCACCAAGCGTGACTTCGACGAAACCATCGGCGTGCATCCGACAGCTGCCGAAGAATTCGTGACGATGCGTACGCCCGTCGCCTCCTGATCACCGGACGAACATATGGCCGGCTCGCCATATTAAGTTTTCTTCTATCTATTTAGCTGCTGATAGCCAAAACCAATCATTCACATCAGGTTTGCCAATGAGCCAGCCTGGCGATGAGTGGTTAAGATCCTCTCCATCAACTTTCAACCCTGACGGAGAAACATCGATGCCTATCATCAACAGCCAAGTTAAACCGTTCAACGCTACCGCCTTCAAAAATGGCGAATTCGTCGAAGTATCGGACGCCAACCTGAAAGGCAAGTGGTCTGTCGTGTTCTTCTACCCAGCCGACTTCACCTTCGTTTGCCCAACCGAGCTGGAAGACCTGGCCGACAACTACGCCGAATTCAAGAAGCTGGGCGTCGAAATCTACAGCGTTTCCACCGACACTCACTTCGCCCACGCCGCCTGGCACAACACTTCGCCAGCCATCGGCAAGATCCAGTACACCATGATCGGCGACCCGACCCACGTCATCTCCCGCAACTTCGACGTGCTGATCGAAGAAGTCGGCCTGGCTGACCGCGGTACTTTCGTGATCAACCCAGAAGGCCAGATCAAGATCGTCGAGATCAACGACGGTGGTGTCGGCCGTGACGCTTCCGAGCTGTTGCGCAAGGTCAAGGCCGCCCAGTACGTCGCCGCTCACCCGGGCGAAGTCTGCCCAGCCAAGTGGAAAGAAGGCGAGGCCACCCTGGCGCCGTCCCTGGACCTGGTCGGCAAGATCTAAGACCGTGAGTCCCTTGAGGGCGGTCATCCGCACCTAAGCAAGCTGCACCGCCCACAAAAAAACGCCCGGGCGAGATTCGCTCGGGCGTTGTTTTTTCTGAAATTCAAAAAATGGAAATCGCCCGTATGTTGGACGCCAATCTTAAAGCTCAGTTGAAGTCATACCTGGAACGGGTCACCCAGCCGATCGAGATCGTCGCTTCCCTCGATGACGGTGCGAAATCCCAGGAAATGCTTGCGTTACTCAAAGACGTTGCCAGTCTTTGCGACCAGATTACTTTGCTCGACAACGGCACCGATGCGCGCAAGCCTTCGTTTTCGTTGAATCGCCCGGGTGCCGATATCAGCCTGCGTTTTGCCGGCATCCCCATGGGCCACGAATTCACTTCGCTGGTGCTGGCCTTGCTGCAAGTCGGCGGTCACCCATCGAAGGCCAGTGTCGACGTCATCGAACAGATCCGCTCCCTCAAGGGCGAGTTCAACTTCGAGACCTATTTCTCGCTGTCGTGCCAGAACTGCCCGGACGTGGTCCAGGCACTGAACCTGATGGCGGTGCTGAACCCGAACATTCGCCACGTCGCCATCGACGGCGCGCTGTTCCAGGCCGAGGTCGATGAACGGCAGATCATGGCCGTGCCGAGCATCTACCTGAACGGCGTGAACTTTGGCCAGGGCCGCATGGGCCTGGAAGAGATTCTTGCCAAGATCGACACCAGCGGTATCGAGCGCCAGGCCGAGAAGATCAGCGCCAAGGATGCGTTCGATGTGCTGGTGGTGGGCGGTGGCCCGGCCGGTGCTTCGGCGGCGATCTATGCGGCCCGTAAAGGCATCCGCACCGGTGTGGCGGCCGAGCGTTTCGGCGGGCAGGTGCTCGACACCATGGCCATCGAGAACTTCATCTCGGTCCAGGAAACCGAAGGGCCGAAACTGGCCGTCGCCCTGGAAGAACACGTCAAGCAGTACGACGTGGACATCATGAACCTGCAACGTGCCGACGCCTTGGTGCCAGGCAAGGCCGGCGGGTTGCATGAAATCAAGTTCGCCAGCGGTGCGAGCCTCAAGGCCAAGACCGTGATCCTGGCGACTGGTGCCCGCTGGCGTGAAATGAACGTGCCGGGCGAGCAGCAGTATCGCAACAAGGGCGTGGCGTACTGCCCGCACTGCGACGGTCCGCTGTTCAAAGGCAAGCGCGTGGCGGTGATCGGCGGTGGTAACTCCGGTGTCGAGGCGGCCATCGACCTGGCCGGTATCGTCGCCCACGTCACCTTGCTGGAGTTCGATGTGCAATTGCGTGCCGACGCGGTATTGCAGCGCAAGCTGCACAGCCTGCCAAACGTGACGGTGATTACCAATGCCCAAACCACCGAAGTGACTGGAGACGGTCAGAAGGTCAATGGCTTGCGCTACAAGGACCGTCCGAGCGGTGACGTGCGGGATGTGGAGCTGGAGGGGATCTTCGTGCAGATCGGCTTGTTGCCCAACACCGATTGGCTCAAAGGCACCGTCGAGCTGTCGCCGCGGGGTGAGATTATCGTCGATGCCCGGGGTGAAACCTCGATCCCTGGCGTGTTCGCCGCCGGTGACGTGACCACCGTGCCGTACAAGCAGATCGTGATTGCCGTAGGCGAGGGCGCCAAGGCTTCGCTGAGTGCCTTCGACCACCTGATCCGCACCTCCGCGCCGGCATAAGCAGCCGAAAGCGGCAAGACAAAACCCCATGGGCCTGGCTCATGGGGTTTTTTATCGGCCCTTATTTTGCGGGAGCGGTGGTGAGGTTTACAGCGGTGCAGGCTGGATGATTTCCACCCAGTAGCCATCCGGGTCCTTGATGAACGCCAGGCTTTTCATGCGACCGTCGTTCAGGCGTTTCTGGAAATCGCAGCCCAATGCTTCGAAGCGCTCGCAGGCGGCGGCGACGTCGGGTACCGAGATGCAGATGTGGCCGAAGCCGCGTGGGTCGGTGTTGCCGTTATGGTAGGCGAAAGCCGGGTCGCTTTCGGTGCCATGGTTGTGGGTCAGTTCCAGGATGCCAGGGATCGACTTCATCCATTCGGTCCGCGCCGCTGCGTCCGCCGGGATCTGGTTCTTGTCCACCAGCGCCAGGAAATACAGGCTGAATTCGGCTTCCGGGAAGTCGCGTTTTTCCACCAGCGAGAAACCCAGCACGCGGGTGTAGAAATCCAGGGACTTGGTGATGTCCTTGACGCGCAACATGGTGTGGTTGAAGACGAACTTGGCCGTGGCAGCGTCGGGTTGGGCGGTGACGCCAGGGAAAGTGTTGAGTTCGTGCAGGCTCATGGGCCCTCCGGATATAAGTGGGGCAAACGGCGTCGCACGCTTGGTTGCGACGGTTCCTGGGCTTGCGTCAGACGGCTTCCTTGCAGGTGCGAGCATGATACGCAAGGGATGCGGTGTCGCCAAACCGTGTGTGGCTATTGCCTGCTTCTGTCTCGGGCTTCAGACTTTACGATTCGCCCTTGAGTGCCAACGCAATGATTCGACCGTTCCTTTCGCTGTTTGTCCTGCTGTTTGCCTGCATTGCGAGTGTCGGCGGCGTCCAGGCGGACGAACCGCAGATCGCCTGGCCCCAAGGCTGGGTTGTCGAGCCTCTGCCCGCCGACGCCGCGGCACCGGGCCCCTTGCGACAACGTGCAACCAAGAGCGATTCGGCAGGCAATGCCGTGATGGTCATGGAATTGACCACGACTACCATCGAACCCGATCACCAGGTCAACTTGCAAGGCGTGTTGCTGGAAATGCGCAAATCGATCCAGAAGGATTTCTTCCAGGGCGGTTACCAAAGTGTGTGCAATAAAATCCATGCTTCCATGTTGGGCGGCGTAACTGCGTTGGAAACCACTTGTACGATCACGCAAAACGGACGACATGTATTGTCTCAGGCACTCGTCGCGGCACTAAATGAGGGCAAGGCTTATGTGCTGTCCTATGCAGGGCAGGCGCAGGTGTTTGTTGAAAGCCAGGATGAAATACAGTCGGTGCGAAACAGTTTGAAACTATAACGCCGTCAGCGTAGTACGCTCGGAATTTAATCCAAAAGTTTAGCCCATAAAAAAGCCCTGAGTGTATTCAGGGCTTTTTTGCATCATGGACGCTGTCAACCGCGCCCGTGTCAACCACGCAACCAAGAGTCGACGGTAGCTGCACCGTACTGTTCTTTCCAGGCTTTCAGGCCGCGGTGATTGCCGCCCTTGGTCTCGATCAACTCACCGGTGTGCGGGTTCTGGTAAACCTTTACCACTCGCGCACGGCGGGTCTTGATGGGTTTGGTCGATTGCAGGCTTGCCTTGGACGGGTTCGGGTCGAGGATCGCGACGATGTCGCGCAGGCTCTTGCCGTAGGTTTTCATCAGTCCCTGGAGCTTTTCCTCGAATTCGATTTCCTTCTTGAGCCCGGCATCGTTCTTCAGCGATTCCAACTGCTTGAGCTGTTCTTGAAGGGCCTTTTCGGCTGCACGAAATTCAGCGAGTCTGGACAAAATCGTTACTCCAATCAAAATATTTGGCTGATACCAACCGCAAACAAAGCTATAAGCCGAGCGCCTTGGTGTTAATGACTCTCCTGCTATCTGGCACAGGTAGAAAAATTGTAGTAGTTAATCCGTAAAGTGTAAATCGTAACTTTTTCGTTATGTAACAACAGCAAAAGCTTTTATCAGTTGGGCATCGTCGTCAATAGATCGGCGGCGGTTAACTGCCATTAAGCCCGGTCAAGGTCTCAATGAACGCCTGTCCGCTAATCGGTCGACCAAATAGATAACCCTGTAGAAAGTTCACCCCATGGGCGCTCAGGTAGTCGCTTTGCTCGACGGTTTCGACCCCCTCGGCCACCATGTCCAGGCCCAGCTTGCCCGACAGTTCGATGATGCTGTCGAGCAGGTGCCGTGACAGAGTATCGGCACCGATCATCGCGACAAAACTCTGGTCGATCTTCAAGAAGTCCACATTGAATTGACGCAAGTACGCCAGGCTGGAATGACCCGTACCGAAATCGTCGAGGGCGATCTTGACGCCCAGCTCCCGCAGTTGGTCGAACAGTTGCCGGGTAACGGGCGTAGGTTCGATCAACTCGCGCTCGGTCAACTCCAGCACCAGGGCAATCGTACCCGGCGCGAAGGCGGCGAGAAATTCGCGACAATCGTCCACCAGCGCCAGATCCTGGCAGTGGCGGGCGGTGATGTTGATGCCAACATGAAACGGCGCTTCCAGTTGAGGCGCCAGCGGTTCCAGCAGGCGCATGGTCTGCTGCATCAGCGCCCGGGTCATCGGTACGATCAGGCCGCTGTGTTCGGCGAAGGGAATGAACAGGTCCGGGCGAACCAGGCCTTCCTTGGGGTGGTTCCAGCGCATCAGCACTTCGACGCCGGCCCAGCGTTTGCTGTCGCTGTGTACGACCGGTTGCAGATAGGGCACGAACTCGCCGGCTTCCAGGGCCCGTTGCAGTTCACGACTGGGCGAGGAGGCGCGTTTTTGCAGCCAGTGTCCGAGGGTCCCGGCCACGACGCCGAAGAAGATCAGCAAGCTGAACAGCGGCGGATATTCCCTGGCCATGTAGCGCCAGGTTTCACCCTCGTCGAAGCCGGCTTCTACATTGAAGGCGTAGCGCGATGACCCCAGCTCATGCTGGGCGACCGGCAGCCCGGGCATGGGCGCTGGCCGGACCTTGCCGTCCGCCGCCAGCCAGTTCGGCCCGACTTGCAGCCGTAGCCGGGTCTGGCGGCCGATCAAGCGCAAGACGTTCGTCAGGTGGTACCCGTCAAGCGTGGCCAAGGCGCCTTGATGGCCCTCGTTGAGCCGGTAAATCAGCAGCGCGGTGTTCGGCGTGACCGGGTTGCCGTCCATGAGCCACAAGCTGCCTTGATGGTAGTCGCTCGGGTTGACGCGTTCCTCGAAGGCACCGAACAGCGAGCTGCAATACAGGTTGTTGTCCCAGATAAGGTTGGTCGAACGGACAAAGGGCCGGCGCGTCACTTGTTCGCGTAATGCCAGCTTCACCGCTTCGCAGGGCTGGCCGGCCAGGGGTAATAGTTCATGGGCCGCCAGGGCCGTGTTGTCGAGCATCAGTTCGATCTGCCTGACCAGTTCCTCGGCAGTCTGCCGGGTGTGTTGCGCCAGCGTCCGTTCGGCCTGCATGTACAAAATGGCCAGCCCTGACAGCATCGGTACCAGGCCGCAAAGCAGGGTGACGAGCGCGCGACGGGGCCGGGTGTGCGAGCGTGTGGCGGTCAAGGGCATCGGCACAACCTGAGAAGAAAAGGGATGAGGGGGAATCGTCGGATGCCGTCCATGATAGATGGCTTGCCGAGCGCTTGCTGACCGCAGCGTGACTGTGGGAGCGGGCTCATGACTGTCGGGCCAGCTCGATGAACGCCAGGGTGGCGGGCGAGGCCTGGCGGCTGTCCAGGACTGCCAGGCCAATCTGACGCGGCACTCGTGGGGACAAGGGGCGGGCAACGTAACCGGGATTTCCATCGTCCGGCAACGACCCCTCGGACACCACGCTCACCGCCTCACCGCGCCTGACTATATCCAGGGTGCTGAGCAGTTGCGAACAACGAAAACGCACATTCGGGGTCAGCCGGGCGGCATTGAACAGGCGCGAAACCAGTTCCGACGATCCGGCCTCGGTGTGCACGAAGGGGTCGTTGCACAGGTCCTTGAGGCTCAGGCTGGCCTGGGCGGTGAGGGGATGGTTTGTGGGCAGCAGGGCGACCATCTGATCTTCCATCAGCATGAACGTATCGAAACGCTCCTCGGGCAGCACCACGAAGCCGACGTCGATCCGCCGTTCGTCCAGCCATTGGAGGACCTGCCTGTCGGGCCCTTCATCGATGTGCACTTCGATGCCCGGGTGCAAGTCTCGATAGCGCCGCAGGATACCGGGCAACAGTTTCATCGATGACGTCGGCCCGAACGAGCCGATGCGCAAGGTGCCTCGGCGCATGCCTCGGGCATCGGCGGCTTCCTGGCGCAAGGTGTTGGCCAGCCCGAGCATGGCCCGGGCCCGCAGCAGCAATTGCTGACCAATGTCGCTGAGTTCCACCTGGGATTGATGACGCCTGAGCAATTCCACGCCCAATTCTTGTTCCAGGGACTTGATGGCGTGGGACACCGCTGACTGGCCGATGCCCAGACGCGTTGCCGCCGCCGTGAACCCCCGCAGCTCGGCGACCAGGGAGAAGATTTCGAGTTGGGTGAGGGTCATGAGGGTTTGCTCATTTTACGATGATTAAGCATGAGGCAAACAATGCGACATCTCAACCGTGCACGGAACCGCGGTCCAGGCTTTTCTGTGGCGAGGGAGCTTGCTCCCGCTGGGCTGCGAAGCAGCCCTCCGGGCCAAATCAGCAGGGGCCCGCTGCGCGGTCCAGCGGGAGCAAGCTCCCTCGCCACGGATGTCCGATTGATCTCAATGTGGTGAAACCATGAAAACCCTCGAACAAACCCTCCCAACCCCGTCAGACCTGCCGGTCTACCTGAAGCTCGCCATGGTCACCATGATCTGGGGCGGGACCTTCGTCGCCGGCCGGATCCTTTCCGATGCCTTGGCGCCGATGTTTGCCGCCAGCCTGCGTTTCCTGTTGGCAAGTATCGCGCTGCTGGCATTTCTCGCCCTGGCCGGGATCCCGCTGGCCAGGCCCAGTGTGAAGCAGGGGCTGCACTTGGCCGCGCTGGGGTTCTTCGGCATCTTTTTCTACAACCTGTGCTTCTTCTATGGCTTGCAGTACATCAACGCGTCGCGGGCTTCGCTGATCGTGGCCTTGAACCCAGCGGTGATCGGGCTGGCGTCCTGGTGGTTGTTCAAGGAGCGGCTGAGCCGCTTGAAAGTGGCGGGCATCGTGCTCTGCATCGGTGGGGCGGGGCTGGTAATCGTCAGTCGTGATCCGTCCTTGTTGCAAGGCGCCGCGCAGGGTTGGATCGGCGACCTGCTGATTTTTGGTTGCGTGCTGGGCTGGGGCATCTATTCGCTGTTTTCCAGGCGCTTGAATGACAGCCTCGGCCCCTTGCAGACCGTGACCTGGTCGATTCTGCTGGGCACGCTGATGTTGTGGCTGGCCTGCGCGGCGGCGGGCGAGATTCGTGTCGAAGCCCTGCGCGCGCTGGATTTGGAGCAATGGCTGAGCCTGTTGTACCTCGGCGTGCTGGGCTCGGCCTTGGCCTATATCGCCTGGTATGACGGCATTCGCCGGATCGGTGCGACCCGTTCCGGGGTGTTCATCGCGCTCAACCCGTTGACGGCGGTGCTGTTGGGGGCGCTGCTGCTGGACGAACGGCTCACGGCCTTGATGTGTGTCGGCGGGGGCGTGATTCTGGTGGGCATTTTCCTGTGCAACAAACCCCTTGCGCGGGCGAAGGAAAAGGCGATTTGATACAGAAGGCGGACAAACCAGGTTACGCTGTGTAGAATCGAGTTACGCATATAAGAATAACGTCTTCTGGCAGCAGAAGCCTCGCCCGCAAGAGCCTTGGGTCGACAATGAAGATACTTGGGTTTCAACTGATCTATGGCGATTTCCTCGCCCGCAGCGTTCGTGGCATTTCCTGCGCGCCGCCCCGTGTCCTCAGCATCGCCAGCAACTAACGTTTTTTGTTAATTGACCCGACTGATGAGGCGCCGACATGGCAGATCTATACGAAAACCCCATGGGCCTGATGGGCTTCGAATTTATCGAATTCGCATCCCCGACCCCCAATACCCTGGAGCCGATCTTCGAGATCATGGGCTTCACCAAAGTGGCCACCCACCGCTCCAAGGACGTGCACCTGTATCGCCAGGGCGCGATCAACCTGATCCTCAACAACGAACCCCACAGCGTGGCGTCATACTTTGCCGCCGAGCATGGTCCGTCGGTGTGCGGCATGGCGTTCCGGGTCAAGGATTCGCAAAAGGCCTACAAACGTGCCCTGGAACTCGGCGCCCAGCCGATCCACATCGAGACCGGCCCGATGGAGCTGAACCTGCCGGCGATCAAAGGCATCGGCGGTGCGCCGCTGTACCTGATCGACCGTTTTGGCGAAGGCAGCTCGATCTATGACATCGACTTTGTGTTCATCGAGGGCGTTGACCGCAACCCAGTGGGCGCGGGCTTGAAAATCATCGACCACCTGACCCACAACGTGTATCGCGGGCGCATGGCCTACTGGGCCGGCTTCTACGAGAAGCTGTTCAACTTCCGCGAGATCCGTTACTTCGACATCAAGGGCGAATACACCGGCCTGACCTCCAAGGCCATGACCGCCCCGGATGGCATGATCCGTATCCCGTTGAACGAAGAATCGTCCAAGGGCGCCGGACAGATCGAAGAGTTCCTGATGCAGTTCAATGGCGAAGGCATCCAGCACGTGGCTTTCCTCACCGATGACCTGGTCAAGACCTGGGATCACCTGAAAAGCATCGGCATGCGCTTCATGACCGCGCCGCCGGACACTTACTACGAAATGCTCGAAGGCCGCCTGCCGAACCACGGCGAACCGGTGGATGAACTGCAATCGCGGGGCATTCTGCTGGACGGTGCTTCCGAGCAGGGCGACAAGCGCCTGTTGTTGCAGATCTTCTCGGAAACCCTGATGGGGCCGGTGTTCTTCGAATTCATCCAGCGCAAGGGCGATGATGGTTTCGGCGAAGGCAACTTCAAGGCGCTGTTCGAATCCATCGAGCGCGACCAGGTGCGCCGTGGGGTGCTGGCGACCGAGTAACACCTGAGTGCAAAAAAGCCCGCCTGGCAGTGATGCCAGGCGGGCTTTTTATTGAACGACGCAGACCCAGGGTGGGAGCGGGCTTCAGCCCCTGCGCTGCTGCCGCACCAAGTGCTTGAACCCTTCGAACACCAGCACCGCCACCGCCATCCAGATAGGGATGTAGGTCAGCCATTCACCGGCCTTGATGCTTTCACCCAACAGCAGCGCAACGCCCAGCAGCAACACCGGCTCAACATAACTCAACAGCCCGAACAGGCTGAACGGCAGCAATCGACTGGCGACGATGTAGGACACCAGCGCGCTGGCGCTGATCACCCCGAGCACCGGGATCAGAAGCGACAGCCATGGGTATTGATCGAAAACGTCGAGGCCCTGTTCACCGCTTTGCACGAACCACAGTGCAACGGGGAGCATCAGGGTCATGTCCAGCCAGAGTCCACCCAGGTTGTCGGTCTTGATGCGTTTGCGCAGGATGAAATAGATCGGGTAGCCAATCACCACCAGCAAGGTTGCCCAGGAAAAACCACCCACCTGGTACAACTCGTTGAACACGCCCAGGGTGGCGAAGAACACGGCGACTTTCTGCAGGTAGGAAAGGCGTTCGCCATAGACGATGCGTCCGGTCAGGACCATCGACAGCGGCAACAGGAAGTACCCCAGCGACACGTTCAGGCTGTAGCCATTGAGCGGCGCCCACATGAACAGCCACAGTTGCGCGCCCATCAGTGCCGACGAGGCTATTGCTGCGATCAGCAGCCGTGGCGTGGCGATCAGGCGTTGGATCAGCGCCGTGACCAGTTTCCATTCCCGCGTCACCAGCATGAACGCGGTCATGCATGGCATCGTCAGCAGCATGCGCCAGCCGAAGATCTCCACGCCGGTCAGCGGTGAGAGTAACGAGGTGTAGTAGTACATGACGGCGAACAGCGCGGAGGCCGAGACCGATAGAGCGATGCCTTTGGACACTGAGGCCTCTTATTTTGATGGGAACACTGTTGTGGTGACGAGAGTAGTTGTGGCGAGGGAGCTTGCTCCCGCTCGGCTGCGAAGCGGCCGCAACTGAAGGGTCCGCTGCGCGGCCCAGCGGGAGCAAGCTCCCTCGCCACGTTCTTGTTCGATGAACGATTATGACGTACGCGGTACTCGCCCCGGCACGAAATGACTCACATCATTGAACCCCGGCGTCGACGCATGCCCCGGCGTCACCAGCGAATCGATGAACGCTTCATCTTCCGCGCTGATCTTCACCGATTGCGCCTTGGTGTACGAATCCCACTGCTCCTCGGTGCGCGGCCCGACGATGGCCGAGGTCACGGCGTTGTTGTTCAGCACCCAGGCGATGGCGAACTCGACGATGCCCACGCCGCGGCCTTGGGTGTATTGCAGGATCTGCTGGGCAATGCGCAGGGACTCGACCCGCCACTCGGTTTCCAGGATGCGTTTGTCTTGGCGGCCCGCACGGCTGTTGGCGTCCGGCGCCACGTCCGGCGCGTACTTGCCGCTGAGCACGCCTCGGGCCAGGGGGCTGAACGGCACCACGCCGAGGCCGTAGTTCTGCGCCGCAGTGATCTGTTCGGTTTCGGCCTGGCGGTTGACGATGTTGTACAGCGGTTGGCTGATCACCGGCCGGTCGATGCCCAGGCTGTCGGCGATCCGGATCACTTCGGCGATGCGCCAGCCACGGTAGTTCGACAGGCCCCAGTAGCGAATCTTGCCTTGGCGAATCAAGTCGCCGATGGCCGACACGGTGACGTGCAGCGGCGTGTTGTGGTCTTCGCGGTGCAGGTAATAGATGTCCAGGTAATCGGTGCCCAGGCGCGTCAGGCTGGCCTCAATGCCATTGAACAGGTGTTTGCGGCTCAGGCCGCTGCGGTTGGGCATGCCGTCCGGCGGGCCGAAGCCGACCTTGGTGGCCAGCACCCATTCCTGGCGATGACGGGCGATCGCCTCGCCGACGATTTCCTCGGAGCGACCATTGGTGTAGACGTCCGCGGTGTCGATGAAATTGATGCCCTGGTCCCAGGCCTTGTCGATGATCCGCAGCGAATCCTCGGTGCTGGTCTGTTCGCCGAACATCATCGTGCCCAGGGTCAGCGTCGAGACTTGCAACCCGGAATGGCCTAGCGTGCGGTAGCTCATGACAAGATCCTTTCATCCATGGGGAAAGGCCCAATCAAACCCCAGAACCACCGCACGGATCAAACAGAATTCTCAAACACCCTCCAAATCAGCTGTGGGAGCTGCGGAACTACCTCTGTGGGAGCGAGCCTGCTCGCGATGAGGCCGGCAGCTTCAACCTGAATCTTCCTGGAAAACCGGTATTTGTGAATTTGAACAATAATGCCCGCTGCCTTTTGTGCAGCGGACCGGCATCATGGCGGCGGTCAACTGGCAGCATGCTGTGCATCGGAACCGGAGAATAATATGAAAATAGTCATCGCCCCCGACTCGTTCAAGGACAGCCTCAGTGCCCAGGGCGTCGCCGATGCCATCGCCCAGGGGCTGGCCGAGGTCTGGCCGGATGCGCAGTTGATCAAATGTCCGATGGCGGACGGCGGGGAGGGCACGGTGGAGTCGGTGTTGGCGGCCTGTCATGGTGAGTGGCGCCACACCCGGGTCCGCGGTCCGTTGGGTGTCGCTGTCGAGGCGCGCTGGGGCTGGTTGGCCGAGAGCCGCACCGCGATCATCGAAATGGCCGAAGCCAGTGGCTTGCAACTGGTGCCGCCGGGGCAACGCGACGCCTGCTCCAGCAGCACCTACGGCACCGGCGAGCTGATTCGCGCGGCCCTCGATGAGGGCGCTGGCCGGGTCATCCTGGCGATCGGCGGCAGTGCCACCAACGACGCCGGGGCGGGTGCGATGCAGGCCCTGGGCGTGGTGTTGCTGGATGACCAGGGCCAACCCCTTCCTCCCGGTGGCCTGGCCTTGGTGAACCTGTCGCACATCGACCTGAGTGAACTCGACCCACGCCTGGCCCGGGTCAGCTTCGAGATCGCTGCCGATGTCGATAACCCGCTGTGCGGCCCCCATGGCGCGTCCGTGGTTTTCGGTCCGCAGAAGGGCGCCTCGGCGTCTCAAGTGCAGGCACTGGACCGGGCCCTGGGGCATTTCGCCGAACGCTGCGCGCGGGCGCTGAACAAGGATGTGCGCGACGAGCCGGGCAGCGGCGCCGCCGGTGGCCTGGGGTTCGCGGCCAAGGCGTTCCTGGGTGCGCAGTTTCGTACCGGCGTGGACGTTGTCGCCCAGTTGACCGGGCTGGCCGAGGCGGTCAACGGCGCCGATCTGGTGATGACCGGCGAAGGCCGTTTCGACGCCCAGACCCTGCGCGGCAAGACCCCCTTCGGCGTGGCCCGCATCGCCCGCCAGCACGGTGTACCGGTGGTGGTCATTGCCGGCACGCTGGGGGAGGGTTACCAGGCGCTGTATGAACACGGCATCGACGCCGCCTTCGCCCTGGCCAGCGGACCGATGACCTTGCAGCAAGCCTGCACCGACGCCCCGCGCCTGCTGAGCGAGCGTGCCCGGGACATTGCACGGCTTTGGCGGGTGGCGCATCGATAAAGTGGTCGAACACTGTACCCGTGGCGAGGGAGCTTGCTCCCGTTGGGCCGCGAAGCGGCGCCGAAACCATCCACCGCAATGTGCAAGGTTGACCACGTTCGATTTGGGCTGCTGCGCAACCCAGCGGGAGCAAGCTCCCTCGCCACAAAAAAGCATTGGGAAATATTTTTTTACACACCCTGCACAAATCCTAAAGCCCAGCCGATAACGGATTAAGCGTATATCCCCATACTCCAATCAGTGCGCTTGCCAGCATGGACGCTCGACCCAACATTTCGAGGTCTTTCCATGTCCCTACGCAGCCTGAATATCGCGCCACGAGCCTTTCTCGGCTTCGCCGTCATCGCGTTGCTCGTCGTTATCCTCGGCGTATTCGCCGCCAACCGCATGTCTGTCATTCGCCAGGCCTCGCTGGAGATGGAACAGACCCAGGTGCCCAGCGTCGGCTATCTGGCCAATGTGCTGGAGAACGTGCTGCGCATGCGCATCCTCTCGTTCCGCATTCTGGTCAACCGGGATCCGGCCAGCCTGACCGAGGCCGAGAGCCGTATCGGCGTGCTGGTGGAAAAACTGAACAAGGCCAATAGCAGCTACGCCGCGCTGCCGAGCACGCCGCAGGAGGCCGAACTGTACAAGGTCTTTTCCGCGACCCTGGAAAAATACCTGCAAGCCCAGAAGGAAATGCTCGACCTGTCGCGGCAGAACAAGGCCGATGAGCTGCGCACCCACATCAATACGCGAATCAAGGAAGGCACCGACCTGATGGGCGAGCAGCTCAACAAGCTCATCGCGATCAACGTGGCCGGAGTCGGCGAAGCCTCGGCCAAGGCCGGTGAGCACTACGACAGCGCGATCACCGGCATCATTATTGTCTCGATCTCCGCCGCCCTGGCCACCGTGGTGCTGGCCTTGCTGCTGACCCGCAGCATCGTCGCGCCGCTCAACCGGGCATTGGAGGCTGCGCGGACCATTGCCAGTGGCAACCTGGTCCAGGTCATCGCGGACGATGGCAAGGATGAGCCTGGGCGCTTGCTCCAGGCCTTGGCCGCCATGCAAGTCAGCCTGCGCCAGACCATCGAGCAGATTGCCGGTTCGGCCACTCAACTGGGCGCTGCGGCGCAAGAGCTGAGCGCCGTGACCCAGGAATCCTCCCGCGGCCTGCAACAGCAGCACAACGAAATCGAACAGGCGGCCACGGCGGTCAACGAAATGACCGCCGCGGTCGAAGAGGTAGCCCGTAACGCGGTGTCCACCTCCGAGGCGTCGAACCAGTCGACCCAGGCCGCCCAGGAAGGCCGCACACGTGTGGTCGAAACCGTCGACGCGATCCAGACCATGACCCACGACGTGCAGGCCACCGCCTCGATGATCGAAGGCCTGGCGGTCCAGGGCCGCGACATCGGCAAGGTGCTGGACGTGATCCGCGCCATTGCCGAACAGACCAACCTGCTGGCCCTCAACGCCGCCATCGAAGCCGCTCGCGCCGGGGAGGCCGGACGCGGTTTTGCGGTGGTGGCCGACGAAGTCCGGGCCCTGGCCCATCGCACTGCGCAATCGACCCAGGAAATCGAAAAAATGGTCGCCGGTATCCAGAACGGCACCGGCCAGGCCGTGCAGTCGATGCAACAAAGCAACCAGCGTACCCAAAGCACTCTGGAAATGGCCCGCGCCGCCGGCGTGGCCCTGGAGCAGATCACTCAGTCGATCCACCAGATCAACGAACGCAACCTGGTCATCGCCAGTGCATCGGAGGAACAGGCCCAGGTTTCCCGTGAAGTGGACCGCAACCTGGTGAACATTCGCGACCTGGCCACCCAGTCGGCCAGCGGCGCCAAACAGACCAGCGACGCGACCCACGAACTGTCGCGCCTGGCGGTGGGGTTGAATGCGATGGTGGCGCGGTTTGTGATTTGAGATAGGGTTGAGGCTGGATATCGCGCAATCAGGAGAGATACATGCGCTTTTCAGTCTTGACCCAACGCATCACCGGCGATGGTGCCGCCGCCTGGCAGATTCACGACCGGGCGCTGGCCATGCGCGAACAGGGCATGGATGTGTTGTTGCTGTCAGTGGGCGATCCGGACTTCGACACCCCGCGCGCCATTGTCGATGCTGCCGTGGGCAGCCTGCGGGCCGGTGAGACCCATTATTCGGACATCCGCGGCTTGCACACCTTGCGCACCAGTATTGCCCGGCGTCATCGCCTGCGTTGCGGCCAGCCTGCGGGGGCCGAACAGGTCGTCGTACTGCCGGGGGCGCAGTGCGCGGTGTATGCGGTCGCGCAATGCCTGCTCAACCCTGGCGACGAAGTCATCGTCGCCGAGCCGATGTATGTCACCTATGAAGCGGTGTTCGGTGCCTGCGGGGCGACAGTGGTGCCAGTGGCGGTCCGCCCGGAGAACGGTTTTCGGGTCGAACCTGCGGACGTTGCCCCCCTTGTGACCCCGCGTACCCGGGCGATGCTGCTCAACAGCCCGAACAACCCGTCCGGCGCCAGCCTGCCGATGCCCACCTGGCAGGCATTGGCCCGGTTGTGCATCGAACATGACCTGTGGCTGATCAGTGACGAGGTCTACAGCGACTTGCTCTATGACGGCGAGCACATCAGCCCCGCCAGCCTGCCGGGCATGGCCGAGCGCACCGCGACGATCAACAGCCTGTCCAAATCCCACGCCATGACCGGCTGGCGCATTGGCTGGGTCATCGGCCCTGAATCCCTCGCCGACCATTTGGCAAACCTGTCCTTGTGTATGTTGTTTGGCCTGCCGGATTTCGTGCAACGCGCAGCCCAGGTCGCCCTGGAGCAGGCGTTGCCGGAAGTGGCGCAGATGCACGACGAGTATCGCCAGCGCCGGGACCTGGTGTGCGCCATGCTCGACGACTGCCCAGGCCTCAAGCCGGTGCGGCCCGATGGCGGCATGTTCGTGATGGTCGATGTGCGCCGGACCGGTCTCGACGCCCAGGCATTTGCCGAACGGTTGTTGGACGACTATGGCGTGTCGGTGCTGGCCGGCGAGGCGTTCGGGCCCAGTGCGGCAGGGCATATCCGCCTCGGGCTGGTGGTCGATCAGGTGAAGCTGGCGGATGCGTGCCAGCGGATCACCTCGTGTGCGGCGGATCTGCTGCGGGCCCAGCGGTAACGTTTTGTAGTGGCTGTGTGAAATTGTGTAAGGGTTTTGCTCGTGGATGAGCGAGGGCGTATATCCTTGGCAGCTTGAGATTTTCTGCGCCTGGCAGGCCCTCATCGCGAGCAGGCTCGCTCCCACATTGAGTCTTTAGTGCAACTCAGGCCCCTGTGGGAGCGAGCCTGCTCGCGATAGCGTCATTTCCGGCGCCACAGCACTTTCTGGAAACACCCATGCCCAACATCCTCCTGGTCGAAGACGACTGCGCACTCTCCGAACTGATCGCCAGTTACCTGGAGCGCAACGGCTATCAGGTCAGCGTGCTCAGCCGTGGCGATCATGTGCGTGAGCGGGCACGCGTCGATCCGCCGGACCTGGTGATTCTCGACCTGATGCTGCCGGGGCTGGACGGCTTGCAAGTCTGCCGCCTGCTGCGGGCCGACTCGGCGACCTTGCCGATCTTGATGCTCACTGCCCGGGACGACAGCCACGACCAGGTCCTGGGCCTGGAGATGGGCGCCGATGACTACGTCACCAAGCCTTGCGAGCCCCGGGTGCTGCTGGCGCGAGTGCGTACCTTGTTGCGCCGCAGCAGCCTGACCGAGCCGCAGACGGTCAACGACCGCATCCTCATGGGCAACCTCTGCATCGACCTGTCCGAGCGCACCGTAACCTGGCGCGGACAAGCGGTGGAGCTGTCCAGCGGCGAATACAACCTGCTGGTGGTGCTGGCCCGGCATTCCGGCGAAGTACTGAGCCGAGACCAGATCCTGCAGCGCCTGCGCGGCATCGAGTTCAACGGCACCGACCGTTCGGTGGACGTGGCGATTTCCAAGTTGCGGCGCAAGTTCGACGACAACGCCGACGAAGCCCGCAAGATCAAGACCGTGTGGGGCAAGGGTTATCTGTTCAGTCGTTCCGAGTGGGAATGTTGAGCCGATGTGGAAGCTGCTGATTCGCCTTTACCTGGTCACCATCGTGTCCTACAGCGCGGCGATCTACCTGATGCCCGAACTGGTGATCCGCCTGTTCCAAGACCGTTTCATGACCTACAACCTCGATTATTCCCGTGGCCTGCAAACCTTGATGGTCAAGCAGTTCCGCGCCGTGCCCAGCGAGCAGTGGCCGGCGCTGGCGGCGCAGATGGACAAGGAGTTCGAGCCGCTGCGCATCGAGCTGGCGGCGATCGATGACGGCGGCTTCAGTGCCGATGAGCAGGCGCGTCTCAAGCGCGGCGAGAACGTGGTGCGCATCGGTGACTGGGCCTGGCGCACCTTGGCGGCAGCACCGCTGGACGGGCGCACCGCGGTGAAGATGGTCGTGCCGCCAGACCCGGCCGACGTCAGCTGGTTGTACTGGAGCATCAACGTGTTGATCGGCGCGACCATGCTGGCCTGCCTGTTGCTCTGGTTGCGGCCTCACTGGCGCGACCTGGAACGCCTCAGGCGCACCGCCGAACGCTTCGGCAAAGGTCATCTGGGTGAGCGTACGCACATTGCCTCCAGTTCGAACATCGGCAGCCTGGCCCATGTGTTCGACACAATGGCGGGTGACATCGAGAACCTGCTCAACCAACAGCGGGACCTGCTCAACGCCGTGTCCCACGAACTGCGCACGCCACTGACACGGCTCGACTTCGGCCTGGCCCTGGCGCTGTCCGATGACCTGCCGCCGGCCAGTCGCGAGCGCCTGCAAGGGTTGGTCGCGCACATTCGTGAGCTGGATGAGTTGGTGCTGGAACTGCTGTCCTACAGCCGTCTGCAGAACCCGCAACGCCTGCCCGAACGGGTCGAGGTGGCATTGGACGAGTTCATCGACAGCATCCTGGGCAGCGTCGACGAGGACCTGGCGGCGCCGGACGTGGTGATCGACGTGCTGCTGCACGGCGCGCTGGAGCGTTTCGTACTGGACCCACGCCTGACCGCTCGGGCCTTGCAGAACCTGCTGCGCAATGCCATGCGTTATTGCGAAAAGCGCATCCAGGTGGGCGTACTGGTCAGTGATCAAGGCTGTGAGATCTGGGTCGACGACGATGGCATTGGCATTCCCGATAGCGAACGCGAGCGCGTGTTCGAGCCGTTCTACCGTTTGGATCGCAGCCGCGACCGCGCCACCGGCGGCTTCGGCCTTGGCCTGGCCATCAGCCGCCGAGCCCTGGAAGCCCAGGGCGGCACGCTGACCGTCGAAGCCTCGCCGCTGGGCGGGGCGCGCTTCAGGCTGTGGCTGCCAACACCCGTTTGAGCCTCGGTCCGATCTCTGTGGCGAGGGAGCTTGCTCCCGCTGGACCGCGAAGCGGTCCCAATGGCCCCTTACCCAAACAACCCCGCCGCAATATTGATCGAAAACCCCAGGATCGCCGTGTTGAACACAAACCCGATCAACGATTGAGCCAGGACGATCTTGCGCAACTGCCGGGTGGCGACCCCCACGTCGGACGTCTGCACCGCGACCCCGATGGTGAAAGAGAAATACAGGAAGTCCCAATAGTTGGGCGTGGTCAGCCCTTCGGCAAACCGTAGCGCCGGCTCCTGGCCTTCCCAGGTGTAATACAACCGCGCGTAGTGCACGCTGAAGATCACCCCGATCAGCAACCACGAACCGATCACGGTCATTGCCGTGAAACCGTAATGCAGCAGTTTGCCGGCGGCGTCCAGGTCGCGGCTGCCGGCCAGTTCGAAGGTGATGGTTGCCAGGCTGGCCAATGCCGCGATGCAGACCACCAGCAGGACCAGCCCGGCATTTTCATCTTCGATTTCGGCGATGCGCCGGACGTCGGGCGCCTTGGCCCGCACGGTCAGCCAGGACATCAGCACCAGGTAGGTCCAGACGCCGACATTCCAGCCGATCAGGATTTTGCTGATGATCGAGTCCACGGGAACCAGGATACCCACCGCCAGGCCAAGGACCGTGGCGCTGGACAGACGCGGGTGGGTGCGGGCGAGGAAGGGCATGGAGACTCACTGTCCGGAAAGGAGACGCCTAGTATGAGCCGTCACGCGAAGGGGCGGCCATCTATCGCGCTGGAGTCGATCAATTGCACGCCCGCTTCCTGCATCCGTCGGATTGCCGCTTCCATCGAGCCGTCGATATCGATGCCCCGGCAGGCATCCAGTATCACCACCGCATTGAACCCCGCCAACCGGGCATCCAGCGCCGAGAACATCACGCAGAAATCCAGGGCCAGCCCCACCAGGTACACGGTGTCGATGCCGCGTTCCTTGAGATAGCCGGTCAAGCCGGTAGGGGTCAGGTGATCCGCTTCCATGAAGGCTGAATAGCTGTCGATGTCCGGGTTGCAGCCCTTGCGAATGATCAGCTTGGCATGGGGTAGGTCGAGTGCCGGGTGCAGCGCGGCGCCATTGCTGCCCTGTATGCAGTGGTCGGGCCAGAGTTTCTGCTCGCCGTAGGGCAATTGGACGATGTCGAACGGCTGCTTGCCCGGATGGCTGGACGCAAACGAGGCGTGCCCGGCCGGGTGCCAGTCCTGGGCAAGGACGACGTGCCTGAATGAATGCCCCAACTGGTTGATCAGCGGCACGATCTCATCGCCACCCGGCACGGCCAGTTGGCCGCCGGGGATGAAGTCGTTCTGTACATCGATGACTACCAGCGCAGTGGTCAAAGGCCGGTTGGCGGGAACGCCCATGAATGAATCCTCCTTGGAGTGGTTCTTCGATAGTAGCTGAACGGCTTGGGCCTGGTGCGTAGACTGACGCACCGCCATCGCGAGCAGCCTCGCTCCCACAACGAATCTGCGGTGAACGCAGGATTGATGGTTTACAAAAATAGTCCTTCTGCGAGGGGTGGTGTCTTTCGTCGAAAATATTCCAGCGTTGATGGCTTTTTGATATTTGGTTCGTGCGTCCCTGTCACGATTAAGTACAATCGCCGGCCTTCAACCGGGCATGGAAGCAGTCCGGTCTCCAGTTACGAGAAAAAAACATGCTCATCGGCAGTTATTCCCCCGCCCTTGTTTCGATTTCCTTGTTTGTTGCTGTGCTGGCTTCCTATACCGCCCTGGACCTGGCCGGGCGGATCGCGACCGCCCAGGGGCGCGCCGCGCATTTGTGGATGGCCGGGGGCGCGCTGGCGATGGGGGTGGGGATCTGGTCCATGCACTTCATCGGCATGCTTGCGTTCAGCTTGCCGGTGGAGCTTGGCTACGACGTATCCATCACCGCGCTGTCGCTGCTGGTCGCGATTCTTTCCAGCGGTTTTGCCTTATGGCTGGTCAGCCAGCCGCGATTGCCGGCGTGGCAACTGGCGTTCGGCGCGCTGATCATGGGCGCCGGGATCAGCACCATGCACTACACCGGCATGGCCGCACTGCGAATGCAGCCAGGCATCGACTATGACCCGACACTGTTCGGGGCTTCGTTGGTGATTGCTGTCGGCGCTTCGGCGGCGGCGTTGTGGATTGCCTTTCGCCTGCGCCAGAACACGCCCCACGTGCGTCTGGCTCGTGCAGGCGCTGCGGTGGTCATGGGGGTCGCCATCGTCGGCATGCACTACACCGGCATGGCCGGGGCGCGGTTCAGCGACGGCAGTTTCTGTGGCTCCCTGGACGGCTTGAGCGGCAAGGGCCTGGACAATCTGGTGTTGATCACCACCCTGGCGGTGCTGGCCATCGCCTTGTTGACGTCGATTCTCGATGCGCGCCTGGAAGCCCGTACTGCGGAGTTGGCCCAATCGCTGACCCTGGCCAACCGGGAACTGACCCAGTTGGCCCTGCACGACCCCCTCACCGGACTGCCCAACCGGGTATTGCTGGCTGATCGTATCGACCAGGCCATGCACCGGGTGCAAGAGCAGGGTGGCTGCTTCGCCCTGATGTTCATCGACCTGGATGGTTTCAAGCCGGTCAACGACGCCTTCGGTCACCACATGGGCGATTTGTTGCTGCGGGACGTGGCCCTGCGCCTGCGTGAGGACCTGCGCAGCCAGGACACCCTGGCGCGGATCGGCGGTGATGAGTTCGTGCTGCTGGTGCAACTGGCTGAACCCGACGACGCCTTGCGATTGGCGGCACGTCAGGTCGGCCTGATCGCACGCACGTTCCGGGTGGCTGAGCATGACTTGCAGATCTCCGCCAGCGTCGGTATCGCCCTTTACCCTGGCAACGGCCAGAGCGCCGACGAACTGTTGATGAACGCCGACGCGGCGATGTACCACGCCAAGGGCGCCGGCAAGAACGGCTACAGCTTTTTCGACGCGTCGATGAACAGCAACGCCCGCAAGCAATTGCAGTTGCTGCAAGACTTGCGCATCGCCGTCGAACAGCGGCAATTCAGCCTGTACTACCAGCCCAAGTTCGATGCCGCCAACGGCCAGCCAGTCGGCGCCGAGGCCTTGTTGCGCTGGAGCCATCCGACCCAGGGCCTGTTGATGCCCGACACCTTCATCGACCTGGCGGAAAAGACCGGGTTGATCATCCCCATCGGCGAATGGGTGTTGAACGAAGCCTGTCGGCAGATGCGTGAATGGTACGTGCTCGGTTATACCGATTGGCGCATTGCGGTGAACCTGTCGGCGTTGCAGTTCTGCCATATCGGTTTGGTGCAGAGCGTGGCCAAGGCCCTGGAAACGCATCAGCTGCCGGCCAACAGCCTGACCCTGGAAATCACCGAAACCACCGCGATGAGCGATGCGGACGCGAGCATGACGGTGCTGCAACAGCTCTCGGACATGGGCGTGGACCTGTCCATCGACGACTTCGGCACCGGCTATTCGAGCCTGATGTACCTCAAGCGCCTGCCGGCCAACGAGCTGAAGATCGATCGCGGCTTTGTGCGTGACCTGGAGCACGACAGCGATGACGCGGCGATCGTCTCGGCCATCGTCGCCCTCGGCCAGGCCCTGGGCCTGCGGATCGTCGCCGAAGGTGTGGAGACCGATGTGCAACAAGACTTCCTGACCCAGTTGGGCTGCGATTCGCTGCAGGGCTATCTGCTGGGGCATCCACTGCCGGCTGAGCGGTTCATCCACGACATTCGCCAGGCACAACGGGTGGCGGTGGGCTGAGCCACTTCAAGGCACGATGTCGAACGCCGTGCTGCCAAGTCGCTCGCCGTTGACCAGCAGGTGCACGGCATGCCGGCCCGCGTAGTGTTTGCGCGTGGTCAACTCGCGAATGTGCTGGGAGCGGCTGAGGTTGACGCAACCCTGGGCGGGCAGGTCGAAGGTCTTGAGCTTGAAGACTTTGGCCGAGGTGCCGCCCGAGGCTTTCACGTAGTCGACGGCATAGTCGATCACCAGGCGTTGGCTCTGCCCGAGGGTTGATTGCACCGTGAAGGACAGCGTGACCTGTTCCCCCAGGCGAATCACCGCAGGCGTCACTTGCAAATCCAGCACCTGGACCTGTGCCTTGCCGCCGACCCCGATGACGCCCAACGCCCTGGGGTTGCCTTGTTTGATCAGGCTGCGCAGCGCGTGCCGGGCGATCCATGCCGTGTGGCGGTCTTGCAGCGGCCAACCTTCGATCTGGTCCAGCACCCAGTCGGGATGCTGCTTGGTGACGTCGTTGAGGTGGTTGGCCACGGATTTGCGCACATAAAGGCTATCGTCGGCCTTGAGCGTGTCGAGGATCGCGGCGGCGAGGTCAGGGTTGGCCTGGATCGGCTCCAGGTGAAACGACCACGGCAAGCGTGGCCGGCTGCCTTCGCTGGCCAGGCGGCGTACGTGCTCGTTGGCGTCCAGCGCCCAGTCGTGCATGACCTTGAGGGTGCGTTCCAGGTCATCGCGCAGGAAGTGCCGCACGGCGAACTCCGACGAGCCGAACCGGGTGAAATACTTGAGCGCATCCAAAGACACGTCGAAGCGATGCCGGCCATAAGACGCCACGTAGTGTGGCAGGAACATGCTGACGAACATGCTGTTCAGACGCGGGGCCAGGGCGCGCAGCACTTCCAGCGAAGCTTCATAACCGAGCGGCAGCACCGCATGTAGGCACTCACTGACCCGGGCCATGCGCTGCATCACCGACAACTCGGCCAGCCCGTCGTTGGCCATGTGCAAGAATGCCTTGGCGTCGAATGCCGGATACACCGTGCGCATTTCGCTGGCGATGTGTTCCAGGCGGGCGCTGTTGAAGATTTCCTTGAGGGCAGGGGAGGCAGTGGTCGAAGTCGTCATGGCGAGGTCCGTCGTGCAGGGCTTGTCACTATATCCCGTGGCGAGGGAGCTTGCTCCCGCTCGGCTGCGCAGCAGTCGTAACCCCCGTGAATGCCGTACCGCTGAATGACCGCGTCGCCTGGATTGGGGCTGCTGTGCAGCCCGGCGGGAGCAAGCTCCCTCGCCACGGGGTACAGTTTCCAGGAATTAAGGAATGATTCGCCGCCCGCGAAGTCCCAGATTCAGTCCCTCGAATAACTGGAGTTTTTTCTATGCGCAAACCCACCCTGATCGCCAGCCTGGTCCTGATCGCCGGCCTTGGAGCCCTTGGGCCTGTTGCGCAAGCGGTCGAGAAAACCGGAGACGCCCTGGAGCATTCGCCGAGCAATGGCCGCAGGCTGGTGGAGAACGACCGGGTCCCGGCGGACTACCAGCGCGCGGACAGGGCCATGAAAGACTGGAAACAGAAGGAACTCGAGCAACCGACAAACGAGCAGCAATGGGTGCAGATCGACGACAAGTACTTGCTGATCGAAACCGTATCCGGCGCCATCGTCAAGATCGTGCCGGCCACACGCTAGAGCACTTCGCCCTTGTCCCACAGGTGAACCAGCTCGCCGGGTGCCTGGTCCTCAGGCACCTGCAGTACCATCTCGTCATCCTGGTCGTTGGCGCGATAGCGCACCTCGATCTGGAAAAAACGCTGGTCGCCGCGCCCAGGCGTGGAGGACGTCAGTGGCAGGCAACCCTCCAGGACCGAACAGATGCGCGTGCGCTGGTCGAGGTCGCACTGGGCGAATTCGATTTCCCGTGGCCGGGTCAGCGCATGGATGGCGGCCACGCCACCCTGGCGCGACAGCCGTACCACGGCTTTGTCGTCGAGGTCTGGAAGGGTTTTCATCAGCTCTCCTGTGTCAGGTCGACGCCGACCTGGGCCCAGCCGTTCTGCACCGCTTGCACTTCCCGCGTGCCGAAGCGCTGGCGGGCGTGCTCGACGGTCAGGCGGGCGAAGGCGCTGAAGGACGCGTCATTGGCCAATCTTCGGTCGCACAAGGTTTCATACCAGATCCGGCCGGCCTTTTCCCAGGCAAATCCGCCCAGCGTGGTCGCCACCAGATAAAAGGCCCGGTTGGGAATGCCCGAGTTGATGTGCACGCCGCCGTTGTCTTCACGGGTAATCACGAATTCGCGCATGTGCGCCGGTTGCGGGTCCTTGCCCAGCAACGGGTCATCGTAGGCGCTGCCGGGGTTGGACATGCTGCGCAGGCCGTCGCCGTTGATCTTGTCGGTGAGCAGGTCGGCGCCGATCAGCCAGTCGGCCTGGTCGGCGGTCTGTTCAAGTACGAACTGCTTGACCAGCACACCGAACACGTCGGAGATGGATTCGTTCAGCGCACCGGACTGGTTGGCGTAGATCAACCCGGCTTCGCTTTCGGTGACGCCATGGGCCAGCTCGTGGGCCACCACGTCCAGGGAACGGGTGAAGCGCTGGAAGATTTCACCATCGCCGTCGCCGAACACCATCTGCGCGCCGTTCCAGAAGGCGTTTTCATAGCCCTGGCCATAATGCACGCTGCCCACCAGGGCGAAGCCTTTGTTGTCGATGGAGTCGCGCCCCAGCACGTTCCAGAAAAAATCATAAGTGGCGCCGAGGGCGTCGTAGGCTTCGTCCACGGCCGGGTCGCCACTGGCCCGCTGGCCTTCCAGGCGGACCGGCTGGCCGGGCAGTTCCATGCTGTTCTGGGCGTCATGCACGCTGCGTTGCGGCTGTCCGGCCTTGCCGGGCTTGGGCAGCTTCGCGGCGGCGGGAAGGTTGCCGGGCGGGCCGGGGTTGTGCCGTAGGCTGCGCACGTGGGTCAAGGTGCCGAGAGCGCTGGAGCGTTGCTGTTCGGAGCCGTGGGCGATGATGCGATTGAGGATGTATGGCGGAATGAAACCGTGGAGCGGACGAGAGTCGAACATCAGAAAATCCTTATCTGAAATGCAGGGTCGATACCCATGTGAACCGAAGAGGCCGTCGCGGTTCCCTATTGCACGAATAGCCTGATAAAACATAACTCCATACGAATCTATGGGACTGTTTGGTCTGGGGGACATGGGACCTGTGGCGAGGGGATTTATCCCCGCTGGGTTGCGGAGCGACCCCCAGGAATTTCTATATGTCCGTAGCGTCCGGGAGCGCTTCGCACTCCAGCGGGGATAAATCCCCTCGCCACAAGGGATTGCCAGATGCCTGGAATTCTGCGAAAACCCGGCGCTTGAATGACACGGACAGATCCCATGAATGAAGAACTGCAAATCATCGACCTGGAACAGGGCGATGGCAAAAGCGTAGTCAAAGGTGCGCTGATCACCACCCAATACCGCGGCACCCTCGAAGATGGCACCGAATTCGATTCGTCCTACAGTCGCGGCAAGCCCTTCCAATGCGTGATCGGCACCGGTCGCGTCATCAAGGGCTGGGATCTGGGCCTGATGGGCATGCAAGTCGGTGGCAAGCGCAAGTTATGGGTGCCGGCGCACCTGGCCTACGGTGAGCGGTCCATGGGTGCCCACATCAAGCCCAACGCCAATCTGATCTTTGAAATCGAGTTGCTGGAAGTCCTGACCCGGGACGATTGATGGGCTGAGCGGGTCATGGCCTGTCGGTACGTGATCGCTCGCTGAACAGCGGGATGCGGCCGTTGACGGAGGGGCGATAGCGCCAGGTCAGCTGATCCAGTGGCGGTTGCTGCTCGATAATCGCCGCCAGTGTGGCGCGGGCGATGTCCATCGCCAGGGTTTGGCCTGGGCATTCATGGCGCCCGCTGCCGAAGCTGAAACTGCGGCGGTTCGGGCGGTCGAGCAGCAGGGTGTCTGGTCGGGGGTTGAGTTGCGGGTCGCGGTTGGCTGAGGCCAGCAGCACCAAGACCACCTCCCCAGGGTTCAGCGCAGTGCCGAGGATTTCGCAGGGCGCGGCGACGAAGCGGCGAGTGTTTTGCACCGGCGGGTCGAAACGTTGGACTTCGGCCAGCAATGAGTCGACCTGTGTGGGGGCGTCCCGCAGCGTCCGGCGCAACGCTGGATCGCCGATCAGTGCCAGCAACGCGTTGCCAATCAGGCCCGCGGTGGCTTCATAGGTTTGCGAGAACAGCCCGATCAGGTTGGCGATTTTACTGTCCGGATCAGCGCCTTCGAAGCCTTGGTCAATGCCCCGCAACACAGCGTTGTCCTGCGCCTCTATCCGCGCCTGGAATAAACTGGCCAGTTGCTCGCTGGCCTGGTGCGCCGCGTCCAACTGCTGTGCTTGGCTCAACGGCGACAGGCCGGCGACGAAGTCTGCGGTCAATTCGCTGACCCGGTGACAGTCCGTCGGGCTGAAGCCCAGCAACGCCGCGACCACGCTGGCCGGCCCGATGAACTGGGCCTGGTGCAGGCCTTCGGGGCCCCCTTGGAGAACGCGGGCCCTGACCAGTGCCTCGACCTGCCGGTGGGCGATGTCCTGCAACCGCGGCGCAATCGCCGCCCTCGGGCAACGCTGCTGTTCCCCTTCGTTCATGCGCATCAGGTGTCCGAACACCCGCCCGGCCGGCCCCTCGGCGATGGCTTTTGGCACCGGCTCGTGGGCCGGACGCAATGGCAATCGGGATGGTGCAGCACCGCGCACACGGCCTCGGCGCTGCTGGCGATCCACAGATTCAGCCCGGGGTCGAAGGCCAGCCCGCCGGCAGCGCGCAGGGCGGCATAAAAAGGATAGGGGTCGGAATGTGTCGCGGCGGTGATCGGGTCCATGAAGCGCGGCCTTGTTCGTGATGGAGAAAGTGTTGCTACTATCTCCAGTCGATGCATGGCTTGATTCGTCGGGGAGCGAAATATGAACGCAGAGCACCATGACCTGGGCGTGTCCCAAGTGGCGGCGGCCATTGCCGAACCGGCGCGCACCCGGATGCTGTGCGCGTTGATGGATGGCCATGCCCGCACCAGCACCGAATTGGCGAGCATTGCCGAGGTCAGCGCCTCGACCGCCAGCGCCCATCTGGCGAAACTCAAGCAAATGGCCTTGGTGCGCTTGCATGTCCAGGGCCGTCATCGTTATTACAGCCTGGCCGACCCGCGCGTCGCCCAGGCACTGGAGGCACTGATGGTGATCGGCCAGAGCGCCGCACCGACTTTCACCCCGCGCACACCGGATCGCCTGCAATTTGCCCGCACCTGTTACGACCACATGGCCGGCACTCTGGCGGTGCGCCTGCATGACCGGATGATTGAGGCTGGATGGCTGATAGAGGTGGAAGGCGATGGCTATCGGCTGAGTGATTCCGGCGAGGCGGTGCTCGAGGGCTTGGGCATCGATGTCCTGCACCTTGCCACGCAACGCCGTCGATTCGCCTGCCCCTGCCTGGATTGGAGCATGCGCCGCCCCCACCTGGGCGGTGCCTTGGGCGCGGCGTTGCTGCAAGTGGCGATCAAGCGCAAATGGGTGATCCAGGACCTGGACAGCCGGGCGCTGGGAGTGACGGCCAGTGGTCGCCGGGAGATGGCGGGGCGGTTTGGGGTCAGTGCCGAAATCGATGTCAAGCCCGCCTCCGTCATCGCGAGCAAGCTCGCTCCCACAGTGGGCCTGCGCTGAACACAAGACCCATGAACACCCAAGATCCCCGGTGGCAGCGAGCTTGCTCGCGATAGCCGTTTCAGCACCACCCACATCATCCAGCCATATGCCGGCGCCGATACTCCTCCGGCGTGGTGCCCATCATTTTGCGGAACATGCTGATGAACGCCGAGGCGCTGCTGTAGCCCAGGTCCAGGCCGATGGTTTCCACGCTCTGGCCACGTTCGAGCAGGGCCAGGGCCTCGATGACTTTGAGACGTTGGCGCCATTCCACCAGTGACATGCCCAGGTCCCGCTGGGCCCGGCGCATCAGCGTGCGCTCGGTGGTGTTGGCGGCGCGGGCCAGTTGCGGCAAGGAGCGCGGGTCGCTGGGGTTCGCTTCCAAGGCCCGCAGCACGGGGCCCAGCAGTGGATCGTCCGAGGAGGGCAGGTAGCTGCCGGCGTGGGGCGCTTGCGCCAGCTTGTCCACCAACACCTGCAGCAAGCGCTGCTGCTCGGGCGTCTGCGGTTGGCTCGGTGGATCGCTGCGCAGCTCTTCCAGCAGGGCACGGATCAGCGGGCTCAAGGTCAGCGCGCAGGGTACGGCCGGCAACGCGTCGCACAGTTCGGCGGCCAGGTACAACGAACAATGGCAGGCCTCATGCCGATTGAAGCCAACGTGTTCCATGTCCGGTGGCAACCAGATGCCGTACTGCGGTGGCGCCAGGTAATGGTGTTGGGCGATCTCGATTTCCATCACGCCACTGTAGGAGTAGACGAACTCACCCCAGGCATGTCGGTGCCGGGGGTAAGTGGCATGGGCCGGCATGCAGGCGCTGCGAAAGAAAATCGGCGAGGGCAGGACCGCTTCGAACGGAGGAATCTTCAGATGTTGGGCTGGAGGCTGCATATCGACCGCAATGGCGGATTACCGGGATGGCTTGTCGGGTAATCACTATATCCAGCAAAGGTGCCAGGTAGACAATCCTTTCCATCTCTTTCTGTCCAAGGACCGTTCCCATGACCACCCGCCGCGCCCTGGATGGCCAGGTCTGCGCCCTGATGACCGGCCTCTGTGCCATTTGGGGTTTCCAGCAAGTCGCGATCAAGGCCGGCGCCGCCGACATGGCGCCGATGCTGCAGTTGGGCGTGCGCTCGGCCATCGCTGCGGTACTGGTCTGGTTGTTGGTGCTGGTGCGCGGTGAACGCCTGTCCCTGGCCGATGGCAGTTGGCGTCCGGGCATGCTGGTGGGATTGTTGTTTGCCCTGGAGTTCGTGATGGTGGGCGAAGGTCTGCGGCATACGACGGCTTCGCACATGGTGATTTTCCTCTACACCGCACCGATGTTCGCCGCCCTCGGCTTGCACTGGAAACTGCCTAGCGAACGCCTCAAGCCGGCGCAATGGCTGGGCATCGCCGTTGCCTTCGGCGGGATCGTGGTGGCTTTCAGCGGGGGCTCGGGCGCGGCGAACGGCAGTTCGTTGCTCGGTGACGGCATGGGCTTGCTGGCCGGTGCGCTGTGGGGCGCAACCACGGTGACGGTACGCTGTTCGCGGTTGACGAATCTGCCGGCCAGCCAGACGCTGCTTTACCAACTGGTTGGCGCCGGGATGCTGCTGATCGGAATGTCGGTAGCCCTGGGGCAAACGACGATCAACCCCACGCCACAACTCATTGCCAGCATGGCGTTCCAGGTGTTGCTGGTATCCTTCGCCAGCTTCCTGATCTGGTTCTCCCTGCTGCGCCACTACCTCGCTTCGCAACTGGGTGTGCTGTCGTTCATGACGCCGCTGTTTGGCATCGGTTTTGGCGTCTGGTTGCTGGATGAGCCGCTGGAGCCGAACTTTATCGTGGGCGCGGTTCTGGTGCTGGGCGGGATCTTGCTGGTCAGCGGTTATGGATGGTTTCGCCAGCGTTGGGGGCGATGGCCGGTTTTGCGTCGAGAGTAGTGGGGGCAGATCCATGTGGCGAGGGAGCTTGCTCCCGCTGGGCTGCGCAGCAGCCCCAAACCAGGCAACCCGGCCATTCAGACAGATCGCGTTTACCGGGTTGCGACTGCTGCGCAGCCGAGCGGGAGCAAGCTCCCTCGCCACAAAAGCTCCCGAGTGCTACAGGTGGGCTTGGATCAAACCTTGACGATCCAACCCGCTGGCGCTTCCACGTCACCGGTCTGCACGCCGGTCAGCTCTTTGTAGAGCTTCTGGGTGATCGGGCCGACTTCGGTTTCGCTGTGGAACACGTGCAGCTTGTCCTTGTAGCTGATGCCGCCAATCGGGGTGATCACCGCAGCGGTACCGCAGGCGCCGGCTTCCTTGAAGTCCGACAGCTTGTCGATGAACACGTCGCCTTCGATCACTTCCAGGCCCAGGCGCGATTTGGCCAGTTCGATCAACGACAGGCGAGTGATGCCCGGCAGGACCGAAGGGGAGTTGGGCGTGACGAATTTGTTGTCGTGGGTGATACCGAAGAAGTTGGCCGAGCCGACTTCCTCGATTTTCGAGTGGGTCATTGGGTCCAGGTAGATGCAGTCGGCGAAATTGGCCTTTTTGGCCTGGGAACCGGGCATCAGGCTGGCGGCGTAGTTGCCACCGACCTTGGCCGCGCCGGTGCCTTGTGGGGCGGCGCGGTCGAAGCTGGAGATCAGGAAGTTGTGCGGGGTCAGGCCGCCCTTGAAGTAGGCGCCGACCGGGATGCAGAAAATCGAGAAGATGAACTCGGGTGCGGTGCGCACGCCGATGTTGTCACCCACGCCGATCACGAACGGGCGCAGGTACAGCGCGCCGCCGGTGCCGTAAGGCGGGATGAAGCGCTCGTTGGCGCGGACCACTTGCTTGCAGGCCTCGACGAACTGCTCGGTGTCGACGTGCGGCATCAGCAGGCGGGCGCAACTGCGCTGCATGCGGGCGGCGTTCTGGTCCGGGCGGAACAGGTTGATGGAGCCGTCCTTGCAGCGATAGGCCTTCAGGCCTTCGAAGCACTGCTGGCCGTAGTGCAGGGCGGTGGAGCCCTCGCTGATGTGCAGCACGTTGTCTTCGGTCAGGGTGCCCGCGTCCCAGGCACCATCGCGCCAGTGCGACAGGTAGCGCTTGTCGGTCTTGATGTAGTCAAAGCCCAGTTTGTCCCAATTGATGCTCTCGTTACCCATGACACCCTCTATTGCTTAACAACCGTCGAAACGGTTCAAGGCTTCTGACGTTTTTTGGATGGGGACAACAATACTTCATTCCGGGGCTGTTTCGCAGCCCGCTCGATAGGTGACAGGCAGATTTTCTGCCGACTCCCCCGTGGCGAGGGAGCTTGCTCCCGCTCGGCTGCGAAGCAGTCGTCACCCGGCCAACGCGGTGTGACTGACCGATCCCAGTGCTCGGATAGGGGCTGCTGCGCAGCCCAGCGGGAGCAAGCTCCCTCGCCACAGGTGAAACGCATGCCTACAGATGCAACGCATGCCCCAACGCCCGCAACGCCGCTTCCTGCACGGCCTCGCCCAGCGTCGGATGGGCGTGGATGGTGCCGGCGATGTCCTCCAGGCGCGCGCCCATCTCCAGGGATTGGCCGAAGGCGGTGGACAGCTCCGACACGCCGACGCCGACCGCTTGCCAGCCAACGACCAGGTGATTGTCACGTCGCGCCACGACCCGGACGAAACCGCTTTTCGATTCCAGGGTCATGGCCCGACCGTTGGCGGCGAACGGGAAGCTCGACACAATGCAATCGAGCCCGGCCGCCTTGGCTTCGTCCGGCGTCTTGCCGACCACCACCAGTTCCGGATCGGTGAAGCACACCGCGGCGATGGCCGTTGGGTTGAATTCCCTGTGCTGGCCGGCGATCAGCTCGGCGACCATTTCACCCTGGGCCATGGCTCGGTGGGCGAGCATCGGTTCACCGCTCAGGTCGCCGATGGCCCAGACGTTGCGCATGCTGGTCTGGCAGCGCTGGTCGATTTTCACCGCCGCACCGTTCATCGCCAGGTTCAACGCTTCGAGATTCCAGCCCTGGGTGTTGGGTTTGCGACCCACGGCCACCAGTACCCGGTCAGTGTCCAGGTTCAGCGTGTCGCCAGCGGGGTCACGCACTTGCAAAGTGCTGGCCTGGGCATCGAACCCTTCGACGCTGTGCTTGAGGTAGAGCTTGATGCCCAATTGCTTGAGTGCTTCGTGCACCGGTTGGGTCAGTTCGCCGTCGTAGGCCGGCAGGATCCGTTCCTGGGCCTCGACCACACTGACCTCGGCGCCGAGCTTGCGGTAGGCGATGCCCAGTTCCAGGCCGATGTAGCCACCGCCGACCACCACCAGGTGCTTGGGCACCGAGGTGGGGGCGAGGGCTTCGGTGGAGGAAATGATTGGCCCGCCCACTGGCAGCATCGGCAGGTCGACGCTTTTCGAACCAGTGGCCAGCAGCAGGTGTTCGCACTGGATGCGGGTGTCACCGACCTCGACCGTCTTGCCATCGATCACCTTGGCCCAGCCGTGAATGACCTGGACCTTGTGCTTCTTCAACAGCGCCGCGACGCCGGTGGTCAGGCGATCGACGATGCCGTCCTTCCATTCCACACTCTTGCCGATGTCCAGGCTCGGCGCCGACACCGTGATGCCCAGGGCCGAGCCCTGGCTGTGGTGCCGCGTCTGGTGGAACTGTTCGGCCACGTGAATCAAGGCCTTGGACGGAATGCAGCCGATGTTCAGGCAGGTCCCACCCAACGCCTGGCCTTCCACCAGGAGGGTCGGGATGCCCAGTTGACCGGCGCGGATCGCCGCCACATAGCCGCCGGGGCCGCCGCCGATGATCAGCAGCGTGGTGTTCAAAGTCTGTTGCATGCCTTACTCCACAAACAGCGTTGCGGGTTGTTCGAGCAGGCCGCGCAGGGCCTGGATGAATTGCGCCGCGTCCATGCCGTCGACCACCCGGTGATCGAAGGAACTGGAGAGGTTCATCATCTTGCGGATCACGATCTGCCCCTTGATCACCACCGGCCGTTCGACGATTTTGTTCACCCCGACAATGGCTACTTCCGGCAGGTTCAGCACCGGCGTGCTGACGATGCCGCCCAATGCCCCAAGGCTGGTCAGGGTGATGGTCGAACCGGACAGCTCATCGCGACTGGCCTTGCCCGTGCGGGCCGCCGTTGCCAGGCGCGAAATTTCCGCCGCGTTGTCCCACAGGCTGCGGGCTTCGGCGTGGCGCACCACTGGCACCATCAGGCCAACGTCGCTCTGGGTTGCGACGCCCACGTGCACCGCGCCTGAGCGGTGGATGACCTGGGCTTCGTCGTCGTAGCGGGCGTTCATTTGCGGAAAATCGCGCAGGGCCACGACCAACGCACGAACCAGGAACGGCAGCAAGGTCAGCTTGCCGCGACTGGCGCCGTGTTTTTCATTCAGATGCACCCGCAGCTCTTCCAGGGCCGTGATGTCGATTTCCTCGACGTAGCTGAAATGCGCGGCGCGTTGAGTCGCCTCCTGCATGCGCTGGGCGATCTTGCGGCGCATGCCGATCACCGGGATCTGTTGCTCATCGTGGCGCTCGGCATAGCCCGAACCGCCCTTGGCCTGGACCGACGGACCTTGGGCCAGATAGGCCTCGAGGTCTTCGTGCAGGACCCGCCCGGCCGGGCCGCTGCCCTGGACCAGGCGCAATTGAATGCCCAGGTCCAGCGCGTGTTTGCGCACGGCCGGCGACGCCAGTGGACGCTCGTCGGGATCGCGGGCCACAGGCGCTTGCGGGGCGCAGCGCGGCGCGGCGGTTTTTTCCAGTACCGGTTCAGGTGTCGCCACGGGTGCCGGCTTCGGTGCCTGCGCAGCCGGCGCTGGCGTTGGCGCCTGTTGGGCCGATTCTTTCAGGTTACCCGCACCTTCGACTTCAATGCGGATCAGTTCGCTGCCCACTGCCATGACTTCACCGGGCTCGCCACCCAGAGCGATGACCCGGCCATGCACCGGTGAGGGGATGTCGACCATGGCCTTGTCGGTCATGACATCGGCCAGTACCTGGTCTTCGACCACCATGTCGCCGACCTTGACGTGCCACACCGACAGTTCAACTTCCGCGATGCCTTCGCCGATGTCCGGCATCTTGATAACGTGCGTGCCCATTCAGACCTCCATGACCCGTTTCAACGCCGCGCCCACACGGGACGGCCCTGGGAAATACGCCCATTCCTGCGCGTGCGGGTAGGGGGTGTCCCAACCGGTGACACGCTCGATAGGCGCTTCCAGGTGGTGGAAGCAGTGTTCTTGCACCAACGCCACCAGCTCGGCGCCGAAACCGCAGGTGCGGGTGGCTTCGTGGACGACCACACAGCGGCCGGTCTTCTTCACGGATTTGACGATGGTCTCCAGGTCCAGCGGCCAGAGGCTGCGCAGATCGATGACTTCGGCGTCGATGCCGGTCTCTTCGGCAGCCACTTGGGAGACATAGACCGTGGTGCCGTAGGTGAGAACCGTCACGTCCTTGCCCGGACGGGTGATGGCGGCGACGTCCAGCGGCACGGTGTAGTAACCGTCTGGCACTTGGGCCGAGGGGTGTTTCGACCACGGCGTTACCGGGCGGTCGTGGTGGCCGTCGAATGGGCCGTTATACAGGCGCTTGGGTTCGAGGAAGATCACCGGGTCATCGTTTTCGATGGAGGCAATCAACAGGCCCTTGGCGTCGTAGGGGTTCGAAGGCATGACGGTGCGCAGGCCGCAGACCTGGGTGAACATCGCTTCGATGCTCTGGCTGTGGGTCTGGCCGCCATAGATGCCGCCGCCGCAGGGCATGCGCAGGGTCATCGGTGCGGTGAACTCGCCGGCCGAGCGATAGCGCAAGCGCGCCGCCTCGGAAATGATCTGGTCCGACGCCGGGTAGACGTAGTCGGCGAACTGGATCTCGGCGACGGGCCGCAGGCCGTAGGCGCCCATGCCCACCGCCACGCCGACGATGCCGCTTTCGGAAATCGGTGCGTCGAACACCCGCGAGGTGCCGTACTTGTTCTGCAGGCCTTCGGTGCAGCGGAACACGCCGCCGAAGTAACCCACGTCCTGGCCGAACACCACGACGTTGTCGTCGCGTTCGAGCATCACGTCCATGGCCGAGCGCAGGGCCTGGATCATGGTCATGGTGGTAGTGGTCATGGCGGTATCCAGCGCAATATTGGTGTTGTGATCGTTCATCTCAGATCCCCAACTGCTGACGCTGGCGCTTCAAGTGCTCCGGCATCTCTTTGTAGACGTCTTCGAACATGGTCGCGGCGCTTGGAATCTGCCCGCCAGCGAGGGTGCCGTATTGCTCGGCTTCCTTCTGCGCGGCCATCACCTCGGCTTCGAGTTCAGCGGTAACGGCGGCATGTTCCTCTTCGGACCATTGGCCGATCTTCACCATGTGCTGCTTGAGACGGGCAATCGGATCGCCCAGCGGGAAGTGGCTCCAGTCGTCGGCGGGACGGTATTTCGAAGGATCGTCCGAGGTGGAGTGCGGGCCGGCGCGGTAGGTGACCCATTCGATCAGCGCCGGGCCGAGGTTGCGGCGGGCACGTTCGGCGGCCCAGCGCGAGGCGGCGTAGACCGCCATGAAGTCGTTGCCATCGACCCGCAGCGAAGCGATGCCGCAACCGACGCCGCGTCCGGCGAAGGTCGTGGCTTCACCGCCGGCAATGGCCTGGAAGGTGGAGATCGCCCACTGGTTGTTGACCACGTTGAGGATCACCGGCGCCCGATAGACGTGGGCAAAGGTGAGGGCCGTGTGGAAGTCCGATTCGGCGGTGGCACCGTCACCGATCCAGGCCGAAGCGATCTTGGTATCGCCCTTGATCGCCGAGGCCATGCCCCAGCCCACGCCTTGGATGAATTGCGTGGCGAGGTTGCCGGAGATGGTGAAGAAACCGGCGTCCTTGACCGAGTACATGATCGGTAACTGCCGGCCCTTGAGCGGATCGCGCTCGTTGGACAGCAGTTGGCAGATCATGCCCACCAACGGCACTTCGCGAGCCATCAGGATGCTTTGCTGGCGATAGGTGGGGAAGCACATGTCATCGATGTTCAGCGCCAGGGCCTGGCCGCTGCCGATGGCTTCCTCGCCGAGGCTCTGCATGTAGAACGACATTTTTTTCTGGCGTTGGGCGACCACCATGCGGTTGTCGTAGATGCGCGTCTTGAGCATGGCGCGCATGCCTTTGCGCAGGATGTCGAGTGGCACGTCTTCGGCCCATGGGCCGTGGGCATTGCCTTGGTCGTCGAGCACGCGAATCAGGCTGCGGGCCAGGTCGGCGGTGTCGGCGGGTTCGACGTCGATGGAAGGTTTACGCACCGTGCCGGCATCGGACAGATGCAGGTAGGAAAAGTCGGTCTTGCAGCCGGGACGGCCCGAGGGTTCGGGAACGTGCAGGCGTAGCGGTTCGTACGCTGGGTTCATGGCTTTCTACGCTCGATCTTGTGAATTTCTTGTAGTGGGCGCGCTAGCTGACGAATTTCCCCGGGTACGGGAAATTGTCCTACAACAATCATAGGCTCGACGCAGAAGAATATTTTTCTCTGTTGGCTTGCTGTTCAGATCATTTGCAGATAAAAAATCTGCACAACGATAAAAAAACAGGATTATTTGTCTCATGCGTAAATTGGATCGCACCGACATCGGCATTCTGAACAGCCTTCAGGAAAACGCCCGTATCACCAACGCCGATCTCGCCCGTTCGGTCAATCTGTCGCCGACCCCGTGCTTCAACCGTGTCCGGGCCATGGAGGAGTTGGGCGTGATCCGCGAGCAGGTCACTTTGCTCGACGCCGACCTGCTGGGGCTGCACGTCAACGTGTTCATCCATGTGAGTTTGGAGAAGCAGGTGGAAGAGGCGCTACAGCATTTTGAAGAGGCGATCTCCGACCGCCCGGAAGTGATGGAGTGCTACCTGATGGCAGGCGATCCGGATTACCTGATCCGTGTGCTGGTGCCGACCATCCAGTCGCTGGAGCGCTTCATGATGGACTTCCTGACCAAGGTCCCGGGCGTGGCGAACATCCGCTCCAGCTTTGCCCTCAAGCAAGTGCGCTACAAGACTGCGCTACCGTTGCCGGCCAATGGGTTGACCTTGGGGACCTGAAGATCAAATGGTTTTTGAGGGCCGCTTCGCGGCCCAGCGGGAGCAAGCTCCCTCGCCACGGGGATGGGTGGCTGGCGAGCCGGTAGCCATCAAGCACCGTCCTGTGGCGAGGGAGCTTGCTCCCGCTGGGCTGCGCAGCAGCCCCAAGCTTCTAAAGCTGATTGATCGGAATTTTCAGATAGGTCACGCCATTGTCCTCGGCCGGCGGCAGGTGGCCGGCCCGCACATTGACCTGGATCGCCGGCAACAGCAGCGTCGGCATGCCCAGCGTCTTGTCGCGCTGGGTACGCATGGCCACGAACGTGGCTTCATCGATCCCATCGCGCACATGAATGTTGTGCTGGCGTTGTTCACCCACGGTGCTCACGCACTGGGGCTCGCGCTCATCCGGTGGATAGTCGTGGCACACGTAGAGCCGCACGTTGGCGGGGAAGGCCAGCAGTTTGCAAATCGAGGCGTAGAGTTGATGGGCGTTGCCGCCGGGAAAGTCGCAGCGGGCGGTGCCCACGTCCGGCATGAACAGCGTATCGCCTACCAGGATCACGTCGCCATCGATCAGGTAGGCCATGTCCGCCGGAGTGTGGCCGGGCACATGCAATGCGGTGGCCTTGAGGTTGCCTATGAAAAACCCTTCGTCGGCGGCGAACAGATGATCGAACTGGGAGCCGTCGACGGCAAACTGCGGTTCAAGGTTGAACAGCTTCTTGAAGACTTGTTGGACCTCGCCGATGGCTTGGCCGATGGCGATCTTCCCTCCCAGCGCCTTGCGCAAGTAAGGCGCGGCGGATAAGTGATCGGCGTGGGCATGGGTCTCCAGCAGCCATTGCACCGTCAACCGGTGTTCGCGCACGAAGGCGATCACCCGCTCGGCCTGAGCGGTGCCGCTGCGGCCCGAGGCCGGGTCATAGTCCAGCACCGGGTCCACCACCGCGCACTGCCCTCCATCGTCTTCATAGACGACGTAGGTATAGGTCTTCGAGGCGGGGTCGAGAAAGCTTTGGATCTGCGCGGGCATGACAGCGAACCTGTACGGGAAGAAGCGGTTGCAACGCTTGAGGTTTACAACATAGGGTCCGCAGCTTAGTGAGGGCCGAGGTGTCCTGCAAATGCGATCGCACCTGACAACAGGTGTGCGCGGCTTGAGAGAGTTTTATGGTTCCGGCAGGTTTTTTTGGCGTGATCATGGGGGTGATCCTCGGGCTGACGGGGGCCGGTGGTGGCATCCTGGCGGTGCCGGCACTGGTGCTCGGGTTGGGCTGGAGCATGATCCAGGCCGCCTCGCTGCACCGCCACGCTGTCGGCACTGGGGGCGGTGACGGGCCTGGTATCGGGCTCGCTGGGCGTGGGCGGTGGTTTCCTGATCGTACCGGCGTTCAAGCAACTGACCGACGTGCAGATGCGCGGCATCGTCGCGACGTCCTTGATGGTCATCAGCCTGATTTCACTGATTGGCGTGGTGGGTGCGTTTCATGCCGGGGTGAGCATCGACCGGGTCGGCGCGGTGTTCATCGCGGCAAGCATCGCCGGGATGGTGCTGGGGCGGCGCCTGGCGGCCAGGGTCCCGGCCCGGGTGCTGCAGGTGGGGTTCGCCGGGGTTTGCCTGGGGGGGGCGGTGTTCATGTGGGTGCGGGCGTAGCCAGGATCACGATCCGCCTCATGCCTGATTCCTTGTCGTTCATCGGGGCCCTGTGTTCATCCCAGTCCTGACCGTACGTCCGGGCCTGCTTAAACCTGTCAACTCTGACAGTGGACGGTGAACAGGATCCAGGTAATAAGTCCTCCATTGAGATGGGCAGTACAACCCACATGGAGGATCTGAAAATGGCTAGCGACTCGAAGACCGACACACCAAAGCGGGCCGGCGAATTCGATCCGGAATTCAACGGAGGCCAGATTCTGCTTCTTCCGGGGACGGATGCCGTCGATGTTGCGATAGATTCAGAGGACAGGATCTACGTCGTGGGTGGAACGGCGCTATGGGTAAATGGCGAATATATTATTTCGGCGCTCAATCATGACGGGACGAACCGTGAGGACTTCAATGGCGGCGAGCCAGTCAGAAATACGTTCATGCCGGGTGCGTATAGCCTGGCGGAGCAGGTGGCCGTCCTGCCGGACGGTAAAATACTGATCCTGGGAGTCGTCGATCTGGGCGGCTCGAATTTTGGATTCGCGCTGGCGCGCTACCTTCCCAACGGCACGCTGGATCTTTCGTATGGCGTCAATGGCCACGCGATACCGGTCTTCGATTTCTGCGATGTCGTCATTTCGAGGAATGACCTCAATGCCGACGGCAACGAGCCAACCTATCTCTATACGGGGAAAACTTATCTGTCCCTTTACGGAGGACGCACATACATCTCGGGTCTCGCACTGACCGTGGGGGCGCGCAAGGCAGTTACGTTACTCATGTGCTTGGACGGGACGGCAATCTCGTTCAGGCGTTCGGAAACAAAGGCGGCGCGGTCATTGAGCATCCCGAGCATCATTTGAATGCGCAAAGCATGCTGGTGACAAACGACTACATATATTTAGTGGGGTACATCCAGCGTAACCCTCGTAATTACAAGGTTTGGGTGCGTGTGCGACTGGATGGCCGTCTCGACACCCATTTTGGCAAGAGAGGATTTATCACGGATATGGGCCCTGGCTTCCACGTTGGCGCGGGAAACTTCCATGCGGTCGCGTTACATGGCAACCTGAAACTCCTCGGTGCCGGCTCATCGCCCAACCAACGGTTTGTCGCTCATGCAACGCTGGAAAGTATCGACAAGGATGGCGGCAAAGACCCTGACTTCAACGATGGCGAACTCGTTGTGACCACTATAGGTCTGGGGTCCATCTGGTTCGATTGTGCAATTCAGTCGGACGGGCGCATCGTAACCTGTGGCAAAACCGGCCCGGAGATTGAAGAGATGTTGGTTGGGCGCTATCTACCCAGTGGACGCCTGGATACTGGCTTCGGTGATCACGAAGGCTGGACACAATTCAGGTTGAAGGATGAGGTAGACAACCCCGTATTGGCATTGGATTCCAATGATGATGTTGTCGTAGCCGGTCGATATTTCGACGACCTGAGCGCGATACCTTTCGTATTTCGGTTGAAGGGCTGAGTCGCCCTGGTTTTTATATCAACCGGCACTGCATCAAGAATCCCAGCGCCACCGATTGCCCTTGCTCCAGCAAGCGCAACCCCGGTCGCCCCGGCAGGTGATGGGCGTTGACCGGGTGGCTGACCGGTTCGATGCAAAAGAAGTCCAGGCCCACGGGGCAGTAGAGCAGGAAGTAATCGCAGCCGCTGGCCCGGCACTCCAGTTCATAGCCTAGGTCCGGCTGCTGGATCAGGCATTGCCCGTCCCAACCGCCGAAACCGTTGTCGACAAGCGTGTCCGGCAGTAAACGGAGCGCCTGGAAATCCCAGTGTTCAGGAATGTGGGTCAGTTCCGTGGGCAGTTTCGTGGCATCGCACATCCAGACCTCGCTGGCGCGGGTTTGCAGGCGCGTGGCGGGGGTGCGTGGAAAGTATGGATGCAAGCCCAGCCCGTGCCACGCGGCCTGTTCGGCCATGTGGGTGACGTGCATTGCGAGCTGCAACTGGCCGCCGCTCAGACCGACCCGCAGGCTGGCGCGGTAGGCGAACGGCTGTTGGCTGTCGAGTTGCAGCAACGCTTCCTGGGCACTGTGCTCGATCACCTGCCACGGTTGTTGCCACGCACTGCCATGGATCGGAAACGGATCGTTGGGGCTGTTGGCGTCCAGGGCCAGCCAGCCGCCGGGACAGTCGAAGCCGCCGTGGGCGATCCGGTTCGACCAGGGAATCAACGGGAAGCCGCCGAGCTTGCCAGGCAGGCCGTTTTCCAACGCGTGGGGCGCTGGCGGGCGCAGTAGCGGGGCGCCGTTACTGCGCAACGTCCAGTCGACCAGGCTGGCGCCCAGATGCGGGGCCAGGGTGAGACGAGTCAGTTCGTCTTCGAGGTGGAGAAGGGGTGGCGTCATGGTGGTTGTCTGCTGGATTGAAAAGCAGTGAGGGGAATGCAGATTTTGTGTGGACGCTGTTGTGGCGAGGGAGCTTGCTTCCGCTGGACTGCGAAGCAGGCCCAAGTTCTTTGTTTCAGCACAAATTTTTGGGGCGGCTTCGCCACCCAGCGGGAGCAAGCTCCCTCGCCACAAGGGGGCTTGCTGGTTGATGGGATTACAACACCAGATGCGGCAACCACAGGGAAATGGCGGGCACATAAGTCACGAGCATCAGCACCAGGAACAGCATGGCGTAGAACGGCAGCAGCGCCTTGACGGTGCTTTCGATGCTGACCTTGCCGATGGCGGAACCGACAAACAACACCGCGCCCACCGGCGGGGTGATCAGGCCGATGCCCAGGTTCACCAGCATGATCATGCCGAACTGCACCGGGTCCACGCCGATGCCCACGATCACCGGCATCAGGATCGGCGTCAGGATCAGGATCAATGGCGCCATGTCCATCACGGTGCCCAGCAGCAGCAACATCACGTTGATGCACATCAGGATCACGTAGCGGTTGTCCGACAGCGTCAGGAACGCGGTGGTGATCTTCGCAGGGATCTCCATCAGCGTCATGATGTAGCCGAAGCTGGCGGCGAAGCCGATCAGGATCATCACGATGGAGATGGTGCGCACCGTGCGGTGCATCAGCTTCGGCAACTCGCTCCACTTGTAGTCGCGATAGATGCACATGGTCACGAAGAACGCCCACACCACGGCGATGGCGGCTGATTCGGTGGCGGTGAAAACACCCGAGAGAATGCCGCCAAGGATGATGAACAGGGTCATCATGCCCCACATGGCTTCCCTGCAGATCTTCAGCGCTTGCTTGAGCGGAATCACTTCACCTTTGGGGTAGTTGCGCTTTTTCGCGAAGACCAGGCACAGCGCCATCAGGCAGAGGTTCATCATGATGCCGGGGACGATGCCGGCCATGAACAGCGAACCGATGGAGACGGTGCCGCCCGCGGCGAGCGAATACAGCACCGCGTTGTGGCTGGGCGGTGTCAGCAGCGCTTGTACCGAACCACTGACGGTGACGGCGGTGGCGTAATCACGCGGATAGCCCCGGCGTGTCATTTCCGGGATCAACACCGAACCGACCGAGGCGGTATCGGCTACCGAGGAACCGGAGATTGCGCCAAAAAAACTCGAGGCCACGAGGTTGACCAATGACAGGCCACCGCGCACGAAGCCTACCAACACGCTGGCGAATGCCACCAGTCGGCGGGACATGCCGCCTTCGGCCATGATCGCACCGGCCAGAACGAAGAACGGAATGGCCAACAACGAGAACTTATTCACCCCGCCCGTTACCTGGATCATCATGGCCTGGAACGGAATATCGATCCACCACGCCCCGATCAGGGCGGCAGCGCCCAACGCGTAGGCGACCGGCATGCCGATCAGGATCAACAACAAAAAACTGCCCAGCAGAATCAGCGCGTCCATTAAGCGGCACCTTCGTTTTCTTCAACCAGGTCGAACTGCACGACCCGACGCTGGCTTTGATCGCCCAGCAAGAGTTTTTCCAGGACAAAAATCAACGTCAGGAAGCCACCGATCGGTATCGGCATGTAGGTGATGCCGACGCGCAGGGTGGGGATGGCGCTCATGAATTGATTCCAGGTGGTCATGCACAGCTTGGTGCCCCAGATGGTCATGAAAATGCACACCGCCGCCATCAAGAGCTGGGTGAAAACCGAAGCCAGGGTTTGCCAATGCGGGGGCAGGCGGCTGGTGACCATGTCCACGGCCATGTGCGAGCCGGAGCGGTAGCTGGCGGCGGCACCGATGAAGGTAAATACGATCATCAGCAAGATGGCGGTGGGTTCCGGCCAGCTTGAGCCGGTACCGAGTACGTAGCGGGCAAACACCCCCCACGGAATCATCAGCGCAACGGCAAGGACAGAAAGGCCGGCCACCCAGATGCAAGTCATGTAAATCGTGTCGTTGATACGCAGCAGCAAATTCTTCATCGGGTTCCACCGTAACCGGGCGCACCTTCAACCGCAGGCGCGCCCAGCCTTTTCATGAGTACAGATTGAGAGGCTTTACTGGACGGCTTCGATACGCTTGATCAGGTCGGCATACGGCGCGCCGTATTTGGCCCGGATCGGCGCTGTGGCGTCGTAGAAAGGTTTCTTGTCGACGGTGATGAACTCGACGCCAGCGGCCTTGAGTTTTTCTTCACTGGCGGCGGACTTCTTGTCCCACAGCACGCGCTCTTCAGCCTGGGCGGCCTTGGCGGCTTTTTTCACCATGTCTTGCTGCTCTGGGGTGAGCTTGTTCCAAGTGATTTTCGACATCACGATCGGCTCAGGCAGGATCAGGTGGCCGGTCAGGCTGTAGTACTTGGCGTTCTGGTAGTGGTTGTGTTCGAGCATGGTCGGCGGGTTGTTTTCCGCGCCGTCAATCACGCCGGTCTGCAGCGCGCTGAAGATCTCGCCGGTGTCCATGGCGATACCATTGCCGCCCATGGCGTTGATGGTCTCGATGAACATCGGGTTGCCCTGTACGCGAATCTTCATGCCCTTCATGTCTTCGAGCTTGCGCACCGGCTTCTTGGTGTAGAGGTTGCGGGTGCCGCCGTCCATCCAGGCCAGAGCCACCAGGCCGAATTCGGAATTGGTGATCCGGTCGAGGATCGCATCGCCGACTTCACCGTCGATGACGGCGCGCATGTGGGCCTGGTCGCGGAAGATGAATGGCATGTTGAAGACGTTCACGTCCGGCACGACGGGGCCGACGATACCCAGGCTGACCCGGGACATCTGGATCGCGCCGGCTTGCATCTGCTCGATCACTTCTTTTTCGGAGCCCAGTACGCCGCCCGGGAAATACTTGAACTTCAGTTCGCCGTTGCTCTCTTTTTCCAGGGTCTTACCCATGGATTCCTCGGCGACCACGGTCGGGTAGCCCTTGGGGTGGATGTCGGCGATCTTGATATCGAGGGCGTGCGCCGCCTGGGCCAGAAAGGCCAAGGGAAGGGCTGCGATCAGAAGTGTACGTTTGAAATTCATGGTCAATCTCCAGTCTTGTTGTTTTTTTATGGCTCATCCAGTGAAGCGGTGAAGCAGATCAGTTCGCGGAGTGCTCCCGTCCTCCGAAAGCAGGTTCAGCCAGGCCCTTGACACCGGGGTTGAGGGCGAACACGCCACCGGCCAGGGACTGCGGGTCGTTGTCGTCACCGGGACGGATCGAGGTGACGAAGAGGGTGTCCAGGCGACTGCCGCCAAAGGCGCACATGGTCGGTTTCTTCACCGGCACTTGCAGTGAGCGGTCCAGACGTCCGTCCGGGGTGAAACGGTGAATCAGCCCGGCATCGTTGGCGCAGATCCAATAGCAACCGTCGGCATCCACCGCGGCGCCATCCGGGCGACCGGCCAACGGCATCATGTCGACGAACAGCCGCCGGTTGGACGGTGTGCCGCTGTCGATGTCGTAGTCGAAGGCCCAGATCTGCTGCACCAGCGGGTGTGAATCGGAGAGGTACATCGTGCGTCCGTCCGGGCTGAAGCCCAGGCCATTGGGCACAATGAAGCCGCTCAGTTGCGCCTCGACCGGGCTGCGCTGGCCTGCCTCGTAACGATACATCCGGCCTACGTCAGCGTTGGCGCCCATGTTCAGCACCATGCTGCCGGCCCAGAAACGGCCCTGGCGGTCGCAGCGGCCATCGTTGAGGCGCATGTCGGTGCGGCTGTGTTCGACGCTTGCGCACAGTTCGCTGTCCAGGCTGCCGTCATCATTGGGGTGCAGGCGAAAGAAACCGCTTTCCATGCCGGCGACCCAGCCACCGTCCTGGTGACGGGCAATGCAGGCGAGCATTTCGGGCGCTTCCCAGCCCTGGAGCTTTCCGCTGCTAGCGTTCCAGCATTGCAGGCCACCGTTGGGAATGTTCACCCAATACAGGGCGTTTTCGTCGGGAACCCATACCGGGCTTTCCCCGACGGCGTTGCGTGCATCGACAATCAATTCGGCTTGCATGGTGATTCCTTTGTGCGTGCGTATCCCATGAAAAACAGCGAATCAGTCGTCGAATGGGCCTGCTGCCACAAAGGCGCCACCCTGATAAACCATGGCCGGGTCATCGGCGGCCGGCATCGGCTGCGCTTCGACCTTGTCGCGGAAAATCTCGGACGTGTCCTTGGGCTGGTAGCCCAGGTGCGCGGCGTGGCTGTTGTCCCACCAGACGTCGCGATTGGCGGACATGCCGTAGACCACGGTGTGGCCAACCTTCGGCGTATAGAGCGAACATTCGATCAGTTGGGTGAGGTCGTCGAAACTCAGCCAGGTGCTCATCATCCGGCGGTTCTGCGGTTCGGGGAACGACGAGCCGATGCGGATGCTGACGGTCTCGATGCCGTAGCGATCGAAGTAGAAACTGGCGACGTCTTCACCGTAGGACTTGGACAGGCCGTAGTAGCCATCCGGGCGGCGAGGGGAGAGAGCGTCGATGGTCTCGTCCTGTTTGTAGAAACCGATGACGTGGTTGGAGCTGGCGAAGATCACTCGCTTGACGCCGTGTTTGCGGGCGGCTTCATAAATGTGAAAGACGCCGCTGATGTTGGCGCCGAGGATTTCTTCGAACGGACGCTCCACCGAAACACCACCGAAATGCAGGATGGCATCGACGCCTTCGACCAGTTGGTGCACGGCCTGCTTGTCCGACAGGTCGCACGGCATCACTTCTTCGCTTTCGTCGATGGCCGGGGCCATGTTGGCGATGTCCGACAGGCGAATGTGACGGGCGAAAGGCTTGAGGCGTTCGCGCAAGACTTTGCCAAGGCCGCCAGCGGCGCCGGTCAATAGGAGGCGATTGAAGGGATGACGAATCTGTGTCGTGGTCATGGCATTACCTGAGCAAACTATGAGAGGTACAGTTGTTATAAGTTGTCGTACGACCTAGAGGAATATCCTTATCCTTCCGTTACCTTGTCAACGTTTGATCGACGAACCGCTCTAAACCGACGTCCTTGCCGCGCTACGAGGATTCCACCGCCCCTGTGGCGAGGGAGCTTGCTCCCGCTGGACTGCGAAGCAGGCCCATAAGATTGCGAAACACGGCGTCTGCTGCGCAGCCGAGCGGGAGCAAGCTCCCTCGCCACAGGTGATTCGGTTAGCCTCAACAAAGCGCTTCGCCCCACGGCGCGCGCTTGCTGCTTACAACAGCGACAGCGGGTAGCTGATGAAAATGCGGTTCTCGTCAAATTCGTTGGTGCTGTAGTCCCGACGAATCGATGCGTTACGCCATTTCACGTTGAGGCTCTTCAGCGCACCGCTCTGTACGGTGTAGGCCAGTTCGGTTTCACGGCCCCATTCCTTGCCGTCGTCAACGGTGGCGGTGTGCACATTGTCGCCGCTGATGTAGCGGTTCATCAGGGTCAGGCCCGGCACGCCGACGGCGGCGAAGTTGAAGTCGTGGCGCAGTTGCCAGGATTTTTCCTTGGCGTTGTCGTAGCTGGAGTTGTAGCTGTCGTTGGCCAGGGTGCCGCCGCTGGTGCCGTTGACGCGCATCCAGGCATCATCGCCGCCGACTTTCTGCAGGCCGACATAAAAGGTGTTGCCGCCGTACTTGGCCGAGAGCATGGCGAACGCGGTTTTGTTGTCCAGGTCGCCGGCCAACGCACTGCCGTTTTCCTTGCCGGTGAAGTAGCCGAGGTTGGCGCCCAGGGTCCAGTCGCCGATGGGCTGGCTGTGGGTCAGGTTGAAATATTGTTGCTGGTAGATGTCGGACAG
>NZ_FNNL01000016.1:0-106492 GCF_900106735.1 Pseudomonas sp. NFACC08-1
CCCATGAACATCGCGATCGGGATGGTCGCCATTACCGTGAAGATGCCCCACGGGCTCTCGGCCAGGGCCTTGACCACGATCAGCGCCAACACCGCGAGGATGATGATCATGATCAGGAAGCAGCCGAACAGAGCGATGGTGCCAGGGACACGGCCCATTTCTTCACGGACCATGTCACCCAGGGACCGACCGTTGCGGCGGGTGGACAGGAACAGGACCATGAAGTCCTGCACCGCACCGGCCAGCACCACGCCGGCGATCAGCCAGAGCGTGCCGGGCAGGTAGCCCATCTGCGCCGCCAGCACCGGCCCGACCAGCGGCCCCGCGCCGGCAATGGCCGCGAAGTGGTGGCCGAAGAGAATGTGTTTGTTGGTCGGGACGTAGTCCAGGCCATCGTTGTTGAGCACGGCGGGGGTGGCCCGGCGCGCATCGAGTTGCATCACGTTGTTGGCAATGAAGAGGCTGTAGTAGCGGTAGGCGACCAGGTAGATGGCCACGGCTGCGACGACGATCCATAAGGCGTTGATCGCCTCGCCTCGACGCAATGCCACGACGCCCAGGGCGCACGCTCCTACGACGGCCAGCAGTAGCCAGGGTAGATGGCGCAGCAGGCTATTATTGTTTTTCATTTTTATATTCCAGCCAGGGTGACAAGAAAGACAGCCATTGGAGTTTAGCGCTAACCCGGGCAAAGGCCATACCCGACATTCGTCTGTCGGCGGCCGAACGGTGACGATGTCCCGTCAGTTGGGTCTATAGTCAGTGAATCTCCAGAGGGAATGCGTAATGAGCGAACGTCGCCGCTTCGTACGAGTTGACTTCAATGCCAGGACCGAGCTGAGCCAGGGCCCGTTCATCTGGCCGGTAGAGTTGCTGGATCTGTCCCTGAAGGGGTTGCTGATCAAGAAACCCGAACCCTGGCTTGGCGATATCGAGCGCCCCTTCATGGCCGATATTCATTTGAGCCCTGATGCTGAGATCAAAATGGAAGTTCGTTTGGCCCATGATGACCATGGTCACCTGGGCTTCGCCTGCGAGCACATTGACCTGGACTCCATCGCACACCTACGCCGGCTGGTAGCGCTGAACGTGGGCGATCAGGACGAGTTGGAGCGGGAGTTGGCGGCGTTGATCCATATCTGAATCAACGCCGATCCCTTGTGGCGAGGGGATTTATCCCCGCTGGGCTGCGCAGCAGTCCCCAAACAAGCGACGGCAATCGACCTGACACACCGAGTTGTTAGGTTTTAGGGCTGCTGCGCAGCCCAACGGGGATAAATCCCCTCGCCTCAGATAAGTCCATTCTCCACAAAGGGCCTTGTACAGCCTTTAGGGTTATTCGAACAACGCATCCAACGCCTGTTCCAGGCGTGTCACGGCAATGATCTGCAACCCCGGTGGTGCTTCCTTCGGCGCATTGCCCTTGGGCACGATGGCGCGCTTGAAGCCGTGCTTGGCCGCTTCCTTGAGCCGCTCCTGGCCACTGGGCACCGGCCGTACTTCCCCCGACAACCCCACTTCACCGAACACCAGTAGATCATGGGGCAGCGGCCGGTTGCGCAGGCTGGACATGACCGCCGCCATCAGCGCCAGGTCGGAGGCGGTCTCCAGTACCTTGACCCCACCGACCACGTTGAGAAAAACGTCCTGGTCGTGAGTCGGAATCCCACCGTGTCGATGCAGGACGGCCAACAGCATCGCGAGCCGATTCTGGTCCAGGCCCAAGGTGACCCGGCGCGGGTTCGCCAGGTGGCTGTCGTCCACCAGCGCTTGCACTTCGACCAGCATCGGCCGGGTGCCTTCCCACGTTGCCATGACCACGCTACCAGGGACTTCTTCCTGGGCACGCGTCAGAAAGATCGCCGAAGGGTTGGAGACTTCTTTAAGACCCCTGTCGGTCATGCCGAACACACCCAGTTCGTTGACAGCGCCAAAGCGGTTTTTCACGGCCCGCAACAAACGCAGGCGTCCGTCGGATTCGCCTTCGAAATACAACACGGTATCGACCATGTGTTCCAGCACACGTGGTCCCGCCAGTGCGCCTTCCTTGGTGACGTGGCCTACCAGGAAAATCGCCGTGCCGCTCTGCTTGGCGTAGCGCACCAGCAACGCCGCGCTTTCGCGCACCTGGGACACGCCGCCCGGGGCCGATTGCAGCTGTTCGGTAAAAATGGTCTGGATCGAGTCGATCACCATCACCTTGGGTTTTTCCAGGCGCGCCGTGGCGATGATGGTCTCGATGCAGGTCTCGGTCATGACCCGCAACTGGTCCTGGGGCAAGCCCAGGCGCCGGGCGCGCATGGCGACCTGTTGCTGGGATTCTTCGCCAGTGACGTACAGCGCCGGCATGCGGGTGGCGAGGTTGCACAAGGTTTGCAACAAGATGGTGGACTTGCCGATGCCCGGATCGCCGCCGATCAGCACCACCGAACCGTCTACCAGGCCGCCGCCGAGCACGCGGTCCAGTTCACCGGACGCGGTGGAGAAACGCGGGATTTCCTCAACGCTGACTTCGGCCAGGGTCTTGATCTGCGCCTGCTGGCCGGCCCAGCCCGTGCGACCGGTGGGTGCCGCCGCACCGCCGCTTTCCACCATGGTTTCGGTCAGGGTGTTCCAGGCCCCGCATTCGCTACACTGGCCGGCCCATTTGGGAAAGGTCGAGCCGCACTCGGTGCAGCCGTACATGCGCTTTGCCTTGGCCATCTGAACTCCCGGAGAAAAACCGCGATGATAGCCCAGGCAGTGGCTAGCGCGGGGCCGGCATTCTGATTTCACCCTTCGCCAGACCCACCGGGGTATTGCCCAACGGGTCCTGGGCCTGCAGATCCGCCCCCTTGGCCTTCAAGGCATCGAGCAATTCATCACGCTTGAACAGACCGGCGTACATCGCTGCGGTCTGCCCGGCACCGTTGCGTTGGTCCGGGCTGCATTCGGTGGACAGCAAACGACGCGCAATCTGCACTTCACCCTTGAAAATCGCCCCCATCAGCGCCGTGTTACCGCGTTTGTCCTGGGCACAGGCATCGGCGCCAGCGGCCAGCAGCCGCTCCACCGCTGGGCCGTGGCCGTGATAAGCCGCCAAGATCAGCGCGGTGTAGCCCTTTTCATCCTGGGTATTGAGCGAATAACCGGCCTCGATAAAAGTCTCGAGCATCGGCACATCGCCGCGGCGAGCGGCGTCGAAGTAATAGTTTTGCAACTGTTCCTGGACCGCAGCCGGCTCCGTGGGCATTGGTTGATCGGCCAGTACACTGACAGACCAGATCGCAAGCATCGATAAAAGTAATTTACCCATCGTGACGTCTCCTCTGGCATATGACTGCAGGGCCATGGTTGTGGGAGCAAGGCTTGCCCGCGATGCAGACAACGCAGTCTGGTTTCAGCCCCCTGCGCCTGCTTCGCGAGCAAGCTTTGCTCCCACAGGTTGTGCACCTGCCGGCGGTGGTCAGTCGCTCAGTTTTTCCGCCAGAGCCTTGACCCGGGCCAAGTCACCTTTGGCGACACGAGCCACGCCGGTGCCGTACTCAGGGTCAGCCTTGTAGAGGAACGACAGGATGATGTGCTTGCTCTCGTCATCGGTGGTCGCCAAAGAACCGCCGAAGCTGTCGATCAGGTCATCACGCTCTTTCTTGCTGAACGAACGATACAAATCACCGGCCTGCTTGAAGTTCTGCTCACGCTGGATCTTCGCCTGCTGGGTGCTACCGCCCAGCGCGGCCTGGCTGTAGCGTGCCGATTGCGGTTCTTCACGCGGCGTCAGGCGGCTCGGCTGATAATTCACGCCGGTGCTGGTGCTGCCTGGGTTCATCGCGCCGTCCTGGTTACCGTTGTTCACCGCCACTTTGGGGGCATTGATCGGCAGTTGCAGGGCATTGGCGCCTATGCGGTACATCTGCGTATCGGCATAGGAAAACACCCGTCCTTGGAGCAGGCGGTCCTCGGAAGGCTCGATGCCTGGCACCAGATTCGCTGGCGCCATCGCCACCTGCTCGGTTTCCTGGAAGACATTCGCCGGATTGCGGTTCAAGACCATTTGCCCGACTTTGCGCTCAGGCACACCCGGCCAGATCTTGGTCGCGTCCAGTGGGTCGAAGTCAAACTTGGCAAGGTCCTGTGGATTGAGCACCTGGACGTACAAGTCCCACTTCGGGAAGTCGCCCTTATTAATATGATTCACCAGATCATTTGTCATATGGCTGTAATCTTGACCCTGAACTTTCACAACTTCTTTCGGATCGAGATTTTTCAGGCCCTGCAAACTTTTCCAATGAAACTTCACGTAGTGAACTTCACCCTTGGCGTTAACCAGTTTGTAGGCATGTACACCGTTACCGTCCATCTCGCGGTAACTGGCCGGTGTCCCGAAGTTGGAATACAACTCGGTCAGGGTGCGGGTCGATTCTGGAACATGGGAGAAGAAATCGAAGCGACGTGAATCATCGTCCAGATTGGTCCGAGGGTCGGGTTTGAAGGCGTGGACCATGTCCGGAAACTTGATGGCATCGCGGATGAAGAAGGTCGGAAAGTTGTTACCTACCAAGTCCCAATTACCGTCGGCGGTGTAGAACTTCGTGGCGAAACCACGGGGGTCGCGCAGGGTTTCCGGCGAATGATTGCCGTGCACCACGGCAGAAAAACGTACGAACACTGGCGTGACCTGGCCTGCGGCAAAGACCTTGGCCTTGGTCAGATCGCTGAGATCGTCGGAAACCGTGAAGGTACCGTGGGCGCCGGTCCCGCGGGCATGCACCACGCGCTCGGGAATGCGCTCACGGTCAAAGCGCTGGAGCTTCTGGATCAACTGCACGTCTTGCAGCAAGGTCGGGCCGTTGGGGCCTGCCGTTTGCGAGTTCTGGTTGTCGCCGACAGCCGCGCCGTTGTCCCGGGTCAGGGTGGCCGCGTTGACAGACAAGGACAAAAGGCTCGCGGTCAGCACAAAAAAAGCGCGGCGATGGGAATAAGCCCCGTGGCCAAGGGAAGTGTTCATAGGCGTGTTCCTCTGATGTTATAGAGCGCATCCATGTGCGCCATCCAGAGGCTAGTGCCCGAAAAAGGAAAACCTAAATAGAAATGCCGTACCGCGTCGATAGAAAAAACGTTGTGGGGTGCCAGGCTGAAACCGCGTATCACGCGCGATTGATGGCACTTTGAAAACTTTTCACCCAGGACCAGGTCGATAATTGAAGCTTTGTAGGCAGGCGTTTCGAGCAGGACTCGTTGGGCTGATTTACACTGCCAGTCATCTTTCATTTGTTACAAGGAATAGCTCATGGGCGTGCTAAGCGAGTTCAAGGCCTTCGCGGTCAAAGGCAATGTCGTCGACATGGCCGTCGGGATCATCATCGGTGCCGCTTTCGGCAAAATCGTTTCGTCATTCGTTGGCGACGTGGTCATGCCTCCCATCGGCCTGCTGATTGGTGGAGTGGATTTCAGTGACCTGGCCATCACCCTCAAGGCCGCCCAGGGTGATGCGCCTGCCGTGGTACTGGCCTACGGTAAATTCATCCAGAGCACCATCGACTTCATCATCGTGGCGTTCGCCATTTTCATGGGCGTCAAGGCGATCAACCGCCTCAAGCGCGAAGAAGCCGTAGCCCCCAGCGCGCCTCCTGTCCCGACCAAGGAAGAACTGCTGCTGAGTGAGATTCGCGATCTGCTCAAGGCCCAGAGCGAGCGGCCCTGAGGCAGTCAGTCACTGACAGCCTACCAGTAGTTTTCCACCGCTACCTGGCCCGGCCGACGGGTCAGGCTCAGTTGCAGCCCCCTGGCCTTGAGCAACTTGCGCGTGTCATCAATCATCTGCGGATTGCCGCACAGCATCACTCGCGAATGCTCCGGCGCCAGCGCTGCGCCGGCCGCCCGCTCCAGCTCGCCATTTTCGATCAGCGTGGTGATCCGCCCATTGAGCGCCCCCGGATGCTGCTCACGGGTGACGGTCGCAATGAAACGAAACTTGTGAGCGTACTCGGCCAGGTAGTCGCGCTGGGGCAGTTCCTTGATCAGCGCCTGATACGCCAGCTCCTGCGCCTCGCGCACGCTGTACACCAGGATGATCCGCTCGAATTTTTCCCAGGCCTCGAAATCCTGGAGGATAGAAAGAAACGGCGCCACACCCGTCCCAGTAGACAGCAACCACAAATCCCGACCATCGACAAAGCGATCCAGCGTCAGGTAGCCGAAAGCCTGGCGATCCACCAACAGTTCGTCACCCGGCTGCAGGCGGCTGAGCTCACTGGTGAACTCGCCATCGGGAACCACGATGGAAAAGAATTCGAGGAACTCGTCGAACGGCGAAGACACCATGGAATACGCCCGCCAGACGGTGGTTCCGTCCGCCCTGACGACCCCCAGCCGGGCAAACTGACCCGCCCGAAAGCGAAAGCCTCGATCCCGGGTCGTGCGCAAAGTAAACAAATGAGACGTCAACGGCTGGACATCGAGCAGGGTTTGGCGGGTGAACTTCTCTGCGCTGTCGGTCATGAGCCACTCCAATGGGACAAGACTTGCAGTGTCCCGCAAAGCGAGCGTCTTCACCACCGATGACGAGTAATGGCACTTTAACCACAAACAGCGTCTGACCATCAAAATCTTTTACTTAACTTATACAAAACTCACAAAACTGTAAAAAAACCAACTAAAAAGTTTAGCTTCTTAAACATTTCAAAATGTAAGCAAACTAAAAAAAACTCACTACCAATTAAGAATAGTCCTACACTCAAATTTCGCATCATGGATTGGATCCGCATGGACGAATCAAACCCAGGAGAGAGCGATGGACAAGTGGAAGGACTTGTTATTGAGGAAGTTATCCTACGAGAAGGACCTGCAGACGGCCTATCGTCTGGTCCTGAATTTCTTTAACAATCAGGGATTTGAATATTGCGCATTTGCAACCTATCAAGGAAGCCCCGACAAGCACACTAGCAAGGTGAACCTGAATAACTACCCTTATGGATGGGACAGACTTTATGAACAAAATGGCTATGCGTCGAACGATCCATTAGTAGCACATTGCAATCAATCACCACTCCCCATCTTGTGGGATGAGACTGTTTTTGCTCAAGCCCCCAAGTTATGGAGAGAACTTAATCGACAGGGACTCAAGTATGGCTGGACCCAAGCCGTTCATGATGACAAAGGGGCACGTTGCAGCCTGTTCAGCCTGGCTCGGTCCCATTGTCCCATTGATATCGAGGAGCACTATGCAAATCTCGGCTACGCCATCTTCGCCAGTCAAAAGCTGCACGCACTCGCCAGCAAAAAACTGTCTGACGCCCTGGCAGTCCAGCCCAAATGCCACCTGTCACCCAGGGAGATCGAAGTGTTGAGGTGGTCTGCCGAAGGCAAGACCGCGTCGGAAGTGGGCAGGATTCTCTGTCTTTCCGAACGAACCGTGAATTTCCATGTATGCAGTTGCATGCGGAAACTGAACGTCAGCAATAAAATTTCAGCGGTGGCAAAAGCAGCCCAAATCCATGTGATCTGAACAGTGGAGTGACACCACCCGGCTGAAAAACCCGCGAGTAATGTGCAACAAAAAAACGTACCATTTACGGTCCCACTTGAATGATGCCGCTTCCTGCACGCGACGCCGTTCATTCAGGCGGTCCCGCACAGACACCTACCTCCAGGCAGCGGGACATTCGTTGATTTCCAGAGTCCCCAACCATGCCCCTGCTCGACAGCCCCTTCGCCCAACTCGACCTGATCCGCCAACCCGAACAGCAGAACGAACCACTGCAAGCCTTCGATGCGGCCGATGAATACCTGCTCGCGTACCTGGCCGAACAACAGCCAAGCAAGCAGACTCGGGTCCTGGTGCTCAATGATGGCTTCGGTGCCCTGGCGGCCAGCCTGGCCGGCAAGGTCGATGTCACCAGCAGCGGTGACTCCTTCCTCGCGTTGCAAGCACTGGAGAAAAACCTGGTGCGCAACGGCCGCCCCTTCGATGCGGTGCCGACGTTGCCCGCCAGCGCGCCACTGACTGGCCCATTCGATCGTGTCCTGGTCAAAGTACCAAAAACCCTGGCCCTGCTGGAGGAACAGCTGATTCGCCTGCAAGGCCAACTGGCACCAGGTGCCCAGGTGATCGCCGGGGCCATGATCAAGCACCTGCCCCGGGCCGCTGGCGATTTATTGGAGCGGTATATCGGCCCGGTGCAGGCCTCCCTGGCGGTAAAAAAAGCGCGGCTGTTGATTGCTACGCCACAACCCGGCGCTTCACAAGGCAGTGCGCCGATCGTATCGCCCTACCCCACGCGTTACTGGCTGGACGAGCCCAAGATCGAGCTGCTCAACCACGCCAATGTGTTCTGCCGCGAAGGCCTGGACATCGGCACCCGCGCGTTCCTGCCACATCTGCCGAAAAACCTCGGGACGGCCCGGGTCGCGGACTTGGGGTGCGGCAACGGTGTGCTGGCCATCGCCAGTGCCCTGCAAAACCCCGAGGCCCATTACACCCTGGTGGACGAGTCGTACATGGCCGTGCAATCGGCCGCCGAGAACTGGCGTGCGGCCCTGGGCGAGCGCGAAGTGACCCTGCGGGCCGGTGATGGCCTGGCCGGACAAGAGGCGCAGTCACTGGACGTGGTGCTGTGCAATCCGCCCTTCCACCAGCAGCAAGTGGTGGGCGATTTCCTCGCCTGGCGGATGTTCCAGCAGGCTCGCGAAGCACTGGTTGTGGGCGGCGCGCTGTACATCGTCGGCAACCGGCACCTGGGTTACCACAGCAAACTGGCGCGATTGTTCCGCGGTGTCGAGCAAGTGGCCGCCACGCCGAAGTTCGTGATCCTCAAAGCCCGTAAATAAATCGTCCCTGCGCAAGCAAAGCTGGCTCGCGATGCAAGCACCTCGGCTCCCACAGGGCAATCAGTGAGTGGTCAGGCCCGCGGCATTCATGAACATCCGCATCAGGCTGGCGACGATGAACAGCGCCAGCACACTGCCGGCCCAGATCAGCGCCAGCCAACCGAGCCGCTGCCAGAGTGGCTTGCGCTCGGCGGCCTCGATGTCTTTCAAGTCAGGTTTGCCCATGCTCGACGCCCTCAATGGTAACCGTCGTCATGGGTCACCTTGCCGCGGAACACGTAGTAACTCCAGAAGGTGTACACCAGGATCAACGGAATGATGAACAGTGTGCCTACCAACATGAAACCCTGGCTCTGGGGCGGTGACGAGGCGTCCCAGATCGAGATGGACGGCGGCACAATGTTCGGCCACAGACTGATGCCCAAGCCGCTGTAGCCGAGGAAGATCAGCACCAGCGTCAGGATAAAGGGCATGTAATTGGCGTTGCGCGCCACGGCGCGGAACAATCCATACAGGGTCACCAGCACCAGGATCGGCACCGGCAGGAACCAGAACAGGTTCGGCAGGGTGAACCAGCGGGCCGCGATGTCCGCATGGGCCAGCGGCGTCCAGATGCTGACGATGCCGATCACCGCCAGCACCACGAACGCCAGCGGCCGGGCCAGGTCATGCATCTGCTCTTGCAATTTGCCCTCGGTCTTCATGATCAGCCAGGTGCAGCCGAGCAGCGCATAGGCGGCGATCAACGCCAGGCCACAGAACATCGCGAATGGCGTGAACCAGCCCAGGGAGCCGCCGACGAACTGGCGATTGACCACCTCGAATCCGTCGATGAACGCCCCCAGCGCCACACCCTGGAAGAAGGTGGCCGTCAGCGAGCCACCAATGAATGCCTTATCCCAGAGGTGACGCTTCTCAGCCTTGGCCTTGAAGCGGAATTCGAAGGCCACGCCGCGGAAGATCAGGCCGATGAGCATCAGGATCAACGGCAGGTACAGCGCCGAAAGCACCACCGAGTAGGCCAGCGGAAACGCTCCGAACAGCCCGGCACCGCCCAGCACCAGCCAGGTTTCGTTACCGTCCCAGACCGGTGCCACGGTGTTCATCATCACGTCGCGATCGCGCTCGCCCTTGACGAAGGGGAAGAGAATGCCGATCCCCAGGTCGAAGCCGTCCATGATCACGTACATCATGATGCCGAAGATGATGACCACGGCCCAGATCAGCGGAAGATCAATACCCATGATTCAATTCCCCTTGTTCGAGCGTTGGTTATGGTCCATGTCGTCGCCGTCATCGGCGGCCGACAATGGCCGGGCCGGCGTACGTTTCTGACCCGGGCCACCGTCGCTCGGCTCGGTTTCGTGGGCCTCCGGCCCCTTGCGCACCAGACGCATCATGTAACTCAGGCCGGCGCCGAACAGCGCGAAATACACCACGACGAACAGCACCAGGGTGATGCTCATCTGCGCGAAGCTGTGGCCGGACGAAGCATCGGCCGTGCGCATCAAGCCATAGACCACCCACGGCTGGCGGCCGATCTCCGTGGTAAACCAGCCGGCCAGGATCGCGACCAGACCGGACGGCCCCATCCACAGCACCATGTAGAGAAACGGCCGGGATTGATAGATCCGATCGTTGCGGCGCAGCCACAGGCTGCACAGCCCAGTGAAAATCATCAGCAAGCCGAGGCCGACCATGACCCGGAACGACCAGAACACGATGGTCGAGTTCGGTCGGTCCTCAGGCGGGAATTCCTTGAGGGCCGGCACCTGCTTGTCCAGGCTGTGGGTCAGGATCAGGCTGCCCAGGTAAGGAATTTCCACGGCGAACTTGGTTTTTTCCGCTTGCATGTCGGGCCAGCCGAACAGGATCAGCGGGGTCGGTTCATTACCGACGTTTTCCCAGTGGCCTTCGATGGCGGCGATTTTCGCCGGTTGATGCTTGAGGGTGTTCAGGCCATGGAAGTCGCCGATGACCGCCTGTATCGGCGCCACCAGCAAGGCCATCCACATCGCCATCGACAGCATCCGGCGGATGGCCGGGGTATCGCGACCGCGCAGCAAATGCCAGGCCGCCGACGAGCCAACGAAGAACGCTGTGGCCACGAACGCCGCCGTGGACATGTGCAGCAATCGATAAGGAAACGAAGGGTTGAACACCACCGCCAGCCAGTCCACCGGGATCACCCGGCCGTCGATGATTTCGTAACCCTGGGGGGTTTGCATCCAGCTATTGGAGGACAGGATCCAGAAGGTCGAGATCAAGGTGCCGATCGCCACCATGACCGTGGAAAAGAAATGCAAACCGCGGCCGACGCGATTCCAGCCGAACAGCATCACGCCCAGGAAACCCGCCTCGAGGAAAAACGCCGTGAGCACCTCGTAGGTCAGCAACGGCCCGGTCACCGCACCGGCGAAGTCCGAGAAACGGCTCCAGTTGGTGCCGAACTGATAGGCCATGACCAACCCGGACACCACGCCCATGCCGAAGTTGACGGCAAATATCTTCGACCAGAAGTGGTACAGGTCGCGGTAAGTGTCGTCGCGGGTCTTGAGCCACAAGCCTTCGAGTACCGCCAGGTAACTCGCCAGGCCGATGGTGATGGCCGGGAACAGGATGTGGAACGAGATGGTGAACGCGAACTGGATTCGGGCGAGATCGAGCGCCTCCAAACCGAACATAAGTCTTCCTCTGTCAGGTAAAACCGGCTGCGGGCGGGGCTTGCACCAGCCTCCAGGGATATGGAGTGCGATGCTTTTCAAATCGTTCTTTTTTTAAAACCGTCACAACGCAGGACGCTGGCCGGATGGCCGCCAACCCAACGCCCCGAAAGGCATTGATCTGGATCAAGCAATGATCAAAGAGTAGCCGCATTCTCGTCGATGAACGGCGTGGTCGTTTGTCGCGTGACAGGTTGTCTCAGTGCGGGGCGCAGAAGCTGCCGCTGGTGGAAATCCTTTGTGGCGAGGGGATTTATCCCCGTCGAGTGCACAGCACTCGCCAATTTCATCGTCGGCGAAATCTTGGGGGCCGCTTCGCGACCCAGCGGGGATAAATCCCCTCGCCACAATAGTCCCCTCGCCACAAGTCCCCTTGCCCCAGAAATCGTGCATTGTTCCGGATCGATGTTTGGCTAACTATTTTTTCCGCCCGACGTAATTTCCGGTTACAGCTCGGCGATAATCGCGTGGCCTTCCTCACCGGACCCGCCCTAGATGCCCAGCCAAGCGCCGCTGCTGCTCCGTCACCATCGTCCCTTCATCGCCTTCTGGCTGGCCCGGATATTCACCGCCAGCGGCTTCCAGATGCTCACCGTGGCCATCGGCTGGAACCTCTATCAACTGACCGGCAACGTCCTGGACCTTGGCCTGGTGGGGTTGGTGGAGTTTGCCCCGCGCGTGCTGTTCATGCTCCACACCGGGCATGTGGCCGACCGTTATGACCGCCGCAAGGTGGCGGCCATCTGCCAGACATTGCAGGCGATGATTGCCTTGGCGCTGGTGATCGGCAGCGCCACTGACAACGTCACGCGGGAGATGATCTTCATCCTCGCCTTCCTGCTGGGCGCCGCCCGCTCCTTCGAAATGCCCACCACCCAGGCGCTGCTGCCGAGCATCGTGCCGGCTGCGCTGTTTCCCCGTGCCGTGGCCGCCGCGCAATCGGCCCAGCAGTCGGCCACCATCGTCGCCCCGGCGCTCGGCGGCTTGCTCTATGCCTTTGGCAGTGTCTGGGTCTATGGGCCGACGGTGCTGCTCTACATCATCGCCTGTTGCCTGATGCTCAACCTGCCGGCCCGGCAAACGCCGCTGAACAAAGGCAAGGCGACGCTGGATTCGTTGTTGGCCGGGATTCGCTTCATCCGCAGTCGCCCGGACATTCTCGGGGCGATCTCCCTGGACCTGTTCGCGGTGTTGCTCGGCGGCGCGACGGCGTTGCTGCCGGTGTTTGCCAAGGACATCCTGCTCACCGGCCCCTGGGGCCTGGGTCTGTTGCGGTCGGCACCGGCGGTCGGGGCCTTGCTGATGTCGCTGTGGCTGGCGCGGTTTGCCGTGGAGCGCAAAGTCGGCCGGGTGATGTTCACGGCTGTAGGCGTGTTTGGCGTCGCCACCATTGCTTTCGGCCTCTCCACCTCGTTCTGGTTTTCCCTGGCGGTGCTGGTGGTGCTGGGCGCGGCGGACATGATCAGCATGGTGATCCGCGCCTCCTTCGTACAACTGGAAACACCGGATGAAATGCGCGGCCGGGTCAGCGCGGTGAACGGGCTGTTCATCGGCGCCTCGAACCAGTTGGGCGAGTTCGAATCCGGCCTCACCGCCCACTGGTTCGGCACGGTGCCGGCGGTGGTCATGGGCGGCGTCGGTACGCTGCTGGTGACCGGGACCTGGATCAAACTGTTCCCGACCCTGGCCAACCGTGACCGGATGCACGAGCCGGTGGATGCAGCAAAAGCCTAGAGCAACTTGTCGAGGGTGATGGGAAAGTCCCGCACCCGCTTGCCGGTGGCGTGGTAAATCGCATTGGCCACCGCCGCGGCCACCCCGACGATACCGATTTCACCCACGCCCTTGGACCCGAGCGCATTGACGATCTCGTCATGTTCCTCGACGAAAATCACCTCAATGTCGCCAATGTCGGCGTTAACCGGCAGGTGATACTCGGCCAGGTTGTGGTTCATGTGGCGACCCAGGGCGTGGTCCGTCAAGGTTTCTTCGTGCAAGGCCATGCCGACGCCCCACACCACGCCACCGAGAATCTGGCTGCGGGCGGTTTTCGGGTTGATGACCCGGCCGGCGGCGATGGCGCTGACCACACGATTGACCTTCACCGCCCCCAGGTCTTCGTCCACCAGCACCTCGACAAACACCGCCGAGTGAGTGGCCGTGGCGTAGGCCTGGCGTTTTGCATCCGGCTCGGCAGTGACCTGGGCTTGCAACGGCGTCTCGCCGCTTTTCTGCGTCAGCTCCGCGAGCGCAACGCTCGCTTCGCCGAGCCGCAGCTGACCATCGACAAACGTCACTTGCTCAAGGGTCGCGCCACTGAAGGCCGGACATGCCTGGCGGGCCACGGCCAGGAGTTTTTCCTTCAGTGCTTCACAGGCCTGCTGTACGGCGGTGCCTACTGACGATACGGTGAACGAGCCGCCCTGCAGTGGCGCGGTGGGCAACGACGAATCCCCCAGGACAAACGTGACGTCCTCAAGGGAAACGCCTGACGCCTCGGCAGCGATCTGGGTCATGACCGTGTAGGTCCCGGTGCCGATGTCAGTGGTGGCGCTGCTGACAGTCAGCTTGCCATGGGTGTCCAGCGACGCCTGGGCGCTGGCCTTCTGCTGCATGGCTTCCCACACACCACCGGCCATGCCCCAACCCACCAGTTGCCGGCCTTCACGCATGCTGCGTGGTTCCGGGTTGCGCTTGTCCCAGCCGAAACGATGGGCACCTTGGGCATAGCACTCACGCAGTTCCTTGCTGGAATACGGCTTGCCTTCGTTCTCGTTGCGTTCGGCATAGTTGATCAAGCGCAGCTGGATCGGATCGATCGCCAGGGCACAGGCCAGTTCATCCATGGCGCACTCCAGGCCAATCAAGCCGAGGGCGGCACCGGGGGCGCGCATGTCCAGGGGCGTGTAGACGTCCAGCGGCACCAGTTTGTAAGTCAGCTCGACGTTGTCGCAGTGATAGAGCATGCCGCTCCACTCCACCACATGCTCGGTGAAGTCCTCGAAGCGCGAGGTTTGGCCGATAGCGCTGTGCGCCACAGCCAGCAAGCGACCGTTGGCCGCCGCCCCCAGCTGTACGCGCTGGAGGGTTCGCGGACGATAGCCAAAGGTGAACATCTGCTGGCGCGTCAGGCTGACCCGCACCGAGCGCTTGAGGGCCAGTGCCGCCATCACGGCCAACGGCAATTGATATTGCGGGCGCAGCCCGGAACCGAAGGCGCCGCCGACAAACGCGGCAAACACCCGCACCTGTTCTTGCTCCAGGCCGAAGACCTTTTGCACATAGGCCTGGCAGTTCTGCGTGCCTTGGGTCTTGTCGTGGATGTGCAGGGTGCCGTCAGGCTGATACAGCACGGTGGAGGCATGTGGCTCCATGGGGTTGTGGTGTTCAATCGGCGTGCTGTAGGACACATCCACGCTGAGTGCGGAGCTGGCGTACTCGCCCTGAAAATTCCCACGAGGCTTGGGCAGTTCGGCCGGTGCCGGATGGGCGTCATATTGCAAGGTGATCAGATCGGTCCGATGCGCCTCGGCGTCGTATTCGATTTCAACCAGCGAACCGGCATACCGGGCCAGCTCAAGGTTTTCCGCCACCACCAGAGCCAGCGGCTGGCCGCTGTAAAGCACTTGGTCGTTGTACAACGGCCGGAACGGCGAGCCGTCCGCCGCATCGGCATCCTGGTAGGGCTCGTCGTAGCTGGCGATCCTCGGCCGGTTGGTGTGGTCGATGACCGCGACCACGCCGGGCAGTGCCAGGGCTCGGGACGCATCGATGCGCACTACACGACCACGGGCGACCGTACCGGAGACGACGCTGCCGTGCAGCAAGCCGTCCTCGGGGTATTCAGCGGCGTAACGGGCCTGGCCCGTCACCTTGAGCAGGCCGTCGACCCGGTCGAGGGGTTGCCCTATGGATTTGCTCGGAGCGTTCATCAGGCGTGTCCTCCCTGGGGTGCGCAACCCAATGCGGCGTCACTCAAGGCACGGACAATCGCCCGGCGCGCCAGTCTGACTTTGAAGCCGTTGTGCTCCAGCGGCTCGGCGTTTTGCAGCAGCGCGTCGGCAGCGGCGGTAAAGGTTTCGCGGCTGACGGCCTGCCCGGTCAGCCAACTCTCCACGGCCCGGTCGCGCCACGGTTTGTGCGCCACGCCACCGAGGGCCAGGCGCGCCTGGCGAATCACCGGCCCGTCCAGTTCCAGCGCCGCCGCCACCGACACCAGTGCAAACGCGTAGGAGGCGCGGTCACGGATCTTCAAGTAGTGGCTATGCTCGGCAAAACCGGCGGCAGGCAATTCGATAGCGGTGATCAGCTCATCGTCAGCCAGTTGATTGTCCCGTTCCGGGGCGTCGCCGGGCAGGCGATGGAAGTCGGCGAACTCGATGGTCCGCGCCCCGCCCCGGCCCAGGACATGGACCACCGCCTCCAGAGCGGCCAAGGCCACGCACATGTCGGAGGGGTGGGTGGCGACACATTGATCGCTGGCACCGAAAATCGCGTGGATCCGGTTCAAACCGCTCCGGGCCGGGCAACCGCTGCCGGGCCGGCGTTTGTTGCACGGTACGCTCGCGTCATAGAAGTAATAGCAGCGGGTGCGTTGCAGCAGGTTGCCGCCGGTGCTGGCCATGTTGCGCAGTTGCGGCGAGGCACCCGCCAGGATGGCCTGGGCCAGCAGCGGATAGCGGCGCTCGATCCACGGGTGCCAGGCCAGGTCGGCATTGCTCACCAGCGCACCGATCATCACCCCGCCGGAAGGGGTTTCACTGAGGTCCGCCAGGGGCAACCCGGTGATGTCGATCAGGTGCTCGGGACGGGTGATGTTTTCCTTCATCAGGTCCAGCAGGTTGGTGCCGCCGGCGATGAAGCGGGAAACCGGGCTCGACAGATCGACGGCCGCCTGCACGGTGTCGGGCTTGCTGTATTGGAAGGGATTCATTGATCACCTCCCTGCCGGCAAAGTGGCAGAGCCTCTTCAATGGCATCGCGAATGTTGGTGTAGGCGCCGCAGCGGCACAGGTTGCCGCTCATCAACTCGCTGATCTGCCCACGGGTCTTCGCCCGACCCTCGTTGGCCAAGCCCACCGCCGAGCAGATCTGCCCCGGCGTGCAATAGCCGCACTGGAACGCGTCATGGGTGATGAACGCCTGCTGCATGGGATGCAATCCGTCGTCACCGGCAAGGCCTTCGATGGTGGTCAACTCGGCGCCGTCGCACATCACCGCCAAGGTCAGGCAGGCATTGATCCGCTTGCCATCGCGCAACACCGTACAGGCGCCGCATTGGCCGTGGTCGCAGCCTTTCTTGCTGCCCACCAGGTCCAGTTGCTCACGCAGCAGGTCCAGCAAGGTAGTCCAGGGCAACACCTGCAGTTCATGCACCTGGCCATTGAGTGTCAGATGGATCGGATGACGGACGAAGGATGCCTGCGTCGCTTCGGACAGGGTCGCGCTCATGGAACACCTCACGGTTGGTCGTACTCGCGGCGTTTTGGAAAACCGCCGTCATAAGGGGTACGACTTCAGGGTGAGGCGAAGCGTTCAAGGCAATTTCGACGCTCCACAAAGCCTTGTAAACCGCAGGATGCACAGATTCGCCTGGCATGTGCGGTATAAAAATACCGCTTCAAGTGTAATGTATCGCCTTACACTCGATCCCATGGGAAACTGGCAAATCATTTTTCGCTTCATCGGGTCCGATATCGAACTGGTCGATTATCTGGACTACCACTGATCAGGAGGCTGGAACATGCCCATGCACAATCCGCCACACCCAGGCGAAACCTTGCGGTTGGACGTGCTGCCCGAACTGGGTATCACCGTCACCGAACTGGCGCGACACCTGGGTTTCGCCCGGCCTCATCTTTCCCGGATCTTGCATGGTCATGCGCCCGTCAGCCCCGACCTGGCTGTGCGCCTGGAGCGTGCCGGGATCGGCAAGGCCAGGGTCTGGCTGGGCGTCCAGACCGATTACGATTTGTGGCAAGCCGAGCAGCGCGTGCAGCCTGTGATTGAACCTTTCCCACAACACGCTTGATGTCCGTCAGGCCAGCAACTCCGCCGCCACCACGCTCCTCACGCCCTTGCCACTGAGTTGTTCCACCAACGTCAAGGCAAATGCCAGGGCGGCGGCCGAACCCTGGGCCGTGATGCAGTTGCCATCCACCACCACGGGTTGATCGACAAAGCTGCAACCAGACAGTTGCTGGCTCACCGCCGGCAGGCAGGTCATGCGCCGCTGGCGCAGGACGCCAAAGGCCTGTAGCGCCAGGGCCGGGGCTTCGGCGATGGCGGCGAAAAACCGTCCGGTGGCGGCCTGGTCCTTGACCAGCTGTTGCAGCGGCTGATGGTTTGCCAGGTGTTGGGCACCGATGATGCCGCCGGGCAGAACGATCAGGTCGAAATCCTGCACAAGCATGTCCACCAACATGCCATCGGCGGTCAGGCGCGTGCCGCGGGCACAGGTGAGCATCCGCCGCCCTTCGATGCTTGCCACCACCACTTCGATCTGGGCTCGACGCAGCACGTCGATCAGGGTGACTGTCTGCAGGTCATCGACACCTTCGGCGACCGTAATCAGGGCTCGAGGCAGCTTGGTTCCAGGCATCATGGGCGCGCTCTCCGATGGGGTGGTCCCTGAAGCCTAGTCAGGTTTGCCGGGCCGCGTTCAGCTTGTCATGCCGACAGGTCATTTAATGTACAGCTGGGCCGACATCCGATTGCCCGGTGCATTGATCGAAATGTTGCTGAAGTTGAAGGTGCCTTCCTGCTTGCCCTTCAGATCGAAGATGTACAAATAGCCGACGATTCTGGTCTGGGCCGAACAATCGTTGAGATTACCATTGCTGTACGCACACACCGGCGAGCGGGTGCCATCGACCTCGAAACCGTCCAGCGTGACATTGGGCTGCCGACCGTAGCCGACCTCCAGCACGTAGACCTTGATACCCGGCCCATTGTGATCACAACGGGTCTGTGCCTGCCCTGGCGCGATATCCTCGAAGCCACAGGCCGGCGACTCGACCTTGAGCACCTTGACCTCGCTCAAGGGCGGCGCCGACGCGGCATTGGCGGCCTGTCCGGACAACCACCCACCCAGCATGCAACCCACCGCCGCCAGCAGCTTTTTATTCATGCAATACATAGAGACCTCCCGGAACCGCGCGCAGTATGGCCCACTTGGCGCGTTGGCAAAACATCGACGACGATCGCAGCCACAACGCTACGCTGCTGGTATGATGCGCGGCTTTTTCCGACCCGCAGAAAATTCCCGGGCGCCCCTGGCGACCTGTGCTTTGCTGTTGAGGTCGATACATTCACGGCGCCGGGCGCGCCACGGGGAGCAGACATGCTGGAAAGGCTGTTTCAACTCAAGGCACATAACACCAACGTGCGGACCGAGATCCTGGCGGGCGTCACGACCTTCCTGGCCATGGCCTACATTCTGTTCGTCAACCCGAGCATCCTCGGTGAAACCGGCATGGACAAAGGCGCGGTGTTCGTCGCCACCTGCCTGGCAGCGGCCATTGGCTCCACGGTCATGGGCCTGATCGCCAACTACCCGATCGCCCTCGCACCGGGCATGGGCCTGAATGCCTTCTTCACCTACACCGTGGTCCTGCACATGGGTCACACCTGGCAAGTGGCGCTGGGCGCAGTGTTCATCTCCGCCGTACTGTTCTTCATATTGTCGATCTTTCGTATCCGCGAATGGATCATCAATAGCATCCCGCTGCCGCTGCGCTCGGCCATTGCCGCTGGCATCGGCCTGTTCCTGGCGCTAATCGCCCTGAACAACGCCGGCATCGTGGTGAAAAACCCGGCGACCATGGTCGGCCTCGGCGACTTGAAGCAACCGGCGCCGATCCTCGCGACCCTCGGCTTCGTCCTGATCGTCGGCCTCGAAGCGCTGAAAGTGCGTGGAGCGGTGCTGATCGGCATCCTGGCGGTCACCATCGTGTCGATCCTGATGGGATTCACGCCGTTCGGCGGCGTGATCTCCATGCCACCGTCCCTGGCCCCGACCTTCCTGCAATTGGACATCAAGGGCGCCCTGGACATCGGCTTGGTGAGCGTGATCTTCGCCTTCCTGTTCGTCGACCTGTTCGACAACTCCGGCACGTTGATCGGCGTCGCCAAGCGCGCCGGGCTGATGGGCAAGGACGGGCACATGCCGAAGATGGGCCGTGCGTTGATTGCCGACAGCACCGCCGCCATGGCCGGTTCGCTGCTGGGCACGTCCACCACCACCAGCTACATCGAATCGGCAGCGGGTGTCAGCGCGGGTGGGCGCACCGGCCTGACCGCCGTCATCGTGGCGATCCTGTTCCTGCTGGCGCTGTTCTTCTCGCCACTGGCCGCCAGCGTCCCGGCCTTCGCCACCGCGCCGGCCTTGCTGTTCGTCGCCGTGCTGATGACTTCGGGCCTGGCGGAAATCGATTGGGACGACATCACCGTGGCCGCGCCAGTGGTGGTGACCGCCCTGGCGATGCCGTTCACCTATTCCATCGCCAACGGCATCGCCTTCGGTTTCATCGCTTGGACCGCCATCAAACTGGTGTCCGGCCGTGGCCGTGAGTTGAACCCGGCGCTGGTCATCCTGTCGATCCTGTTCGTGATCAAGTTGGGTTGGTTCAACGCATGACTTTTGATTCCCACGCCTACACCGCTCAGCTCCAGGACAAGGTCACCCGCTTGCGTGACCTGTTGGCACCGTTCGATGCACCAGAACCTGCGGTGTTCGATTCGCCGCTGGAGCACTTCCGCCTGCGCGCCGAATTCCGCCTGTGGCGCGAGGCCGGCGAGCGGCATTACGCGATGTTCTCGCAGGACGACAAGCGCACGCCGATCCTCATCGAGCAATTCCCCATCGCCAGCCTGCGCATCAACCAATTGATGCCGCAACTCAAGGCCGCCTGGCAAGCCAGCGCGCCCCTGAGCCACAAGCTGTTCCAGGTGGAGTTCCTGACCACCCTGGCCGGCGATGCGATGATCACCCTGTGTTATCACCGCCCGCTGGACGAGCATTGGCACACCGCCGCCTCGAAGCTGGCGAGCGACCTGGGCGTGAGTATCATTGGCCGCTCCAAGGGCAAGCGCGAAGTGATCGGCCATGACTACGTGGTGGAGAAACTCGAAGTGGGCGGTCGTACCTTCAGCTATCGCCAGCCCGAAGGCGCCTTCACCCAGCCCAATGGCACGGTGAACCAGAAGATGCTCAACTGGGCCTACGAGGCGCTGGGCGATCGCAGCGACGATCTGCTGGAGTTGTATTGCGGCAACGGCAACTTCACCCTGCCCTTGGCCACCCGTGTGCGCAAAGTGCTGGCCACCGAGATCAGCAAGACCTCGGTGAACGCCGCGCTGAGCAACCTCAGCGAAAACGCGGTGGATAACGTCACGCTGGTGCGCCTGTCCGCCGAAGAGCTGACCGAAGCCCTGAACGAAGTCCGGCCGTTCCGTCGTTTGCATGGCATCGACCTCAAAAGCTACGAATTCGGCAGCGTCTTCGTCGACCCGCCCCGCGCAGGCATGGACCCGGACACCTGCGAGCTGACCCGCCGTTTTGACAACATCCTGTACATTTCCTGCAATCCCGAAACCCTCGCGGCCAACATCGCGCAACTGCACGACACCCACCGCATTACGCGTTGCGCGTTGTTCGATCAATTTCCCTGGACCCATCATATGGAATCCGGGGTGTTGCTGACTCGGCGGTAAGCCCTCCTTTTGGGGTGAAGGATTACCCTGTGGCGAGGGAGCTTGCTCCCGCTGGGCTGCGCAGCAGCCCCAAGCTTTTTGCGGTTGCTGCGCAACCGAGCGGGAGCAAGCTCCCTCGCCACAGTTTCCCTCTCCAAATTACCGACCTGTGAGGTCCATGTTCGATCATCGAACACTTAATGGCCAATGACGTCGGCTTTATTTGACCAAATTAACCATCTAGTACAATTTATCTCCAACGGCTGAAACCTGGCCGACACCAACAATAAAAATGTGGAGAAATTGCGATGCCTCCGATCGTTCTGGTGCTCAACGGCCCGAACCTGAACCTGCTCGGCACCCGCGAGCCGGCGACTTATGGCCATGAAACCCTGGCTGACATCTCGGCACTGTGCGGCCGCGCCGCTGAAGAGTTCGGCCTGGCGGTGGAATTTCGCCAGACCAACCAGGAAGGCGAGCTGCTGGACTGGATTCACGGCGCCCGTGGCCGGTGTGCCGGTATCGTCATCAACCCGGCGGCCTGGACCCACACCTCCGTGGCGATCCGCGATGCCCTGGTGGCCAGCGAAGTACCGGTCATCGAAGTCCACCTGTCCAACGTCCACGCCCGTGAAACCTTCCGTCATCACTCCTTCGTCTCATCCGTCGCCATTGGCGTGATGTGCGGGTTTGGCAGCCATGGTTATCGCCTGGCCCTTGAACATTTCAGTCAGCGGTTGAAGGGTTGATGAGCATGTCGAATATCACTGTGCTGGCCGGCCTGATCGGCGCGGGCATCCAGGCCTCTCGCACGCCGGCACTCCATGAGCATGAGGGTGATGCCCAAGGCATGCGTTACCTCTATCGGCTGATCGACCTCGATGCGCTGAAACTCGACAGCGGCGCCTTGGCCGATTTGCTCAAGGCCGCCGAGCGCATGAGTTTTACCGGCCTGAACATCACCTTTCCCTGCAAGCAGGCGATCATCCCGCTGCTCGATGAGCTGTCGCCCGAGGCCCGGGGCATTGGCGCGGTGAATACCGTGGTGCTCAAGGATGGCAAGCGCATCGGTCACAACACCGACTGCCTGGGGTTCGCCGAGGGTTTTCGCCGCGGCCTGGGTGATGTTGCGCGTCGGCGCGTGGTACAGATGGGCGCCGGAGGCGCTGGCGCGGCGGTTGCCCACGCGCTTTTGGCAGAAGGCGTACAGACGCTGAGCATTTTTGACGTCGAGGTCAGTCGTGCCGAGGCCTTGGCCAACAACCTGAACCAACACTTCGGCGTTGGTCGTGCCCGGGCCGGGCATGACCTGTCCGCCGCCATGGCCGAGGCCGATGGCCTGGTGAACACCACGCCCATGGGCATGGCGAAACTACCGGGCATGCCGGTGCCGGTCGAACTGTTGCACGGCCAATTGTGGGTGGCGGAAATCGTTTACTTTCCCTTGGAAACCGAACTGCTGCGCAACGCCCGCGCCCTTGGCTGCCGCACGCTGGATGGCGGCAACATGGCGGTGTTCCAGGCGGTGAAGGCGTTTGAATTGTTCAGCGGCGTCGCGCCAGATGCACAGCGGATGCTGGAACACTTCCAGAGCATGAATCACTAAAGCCCGGGGATTATCCCTGTGGGAGCGGGCTTGCTCGAGAATGCGGTTTGTCCGTCACACATTTGTCGACTGACACACCGCATTCGCGAGCAAGCCCGCTCCCACATTCGGTTCGGCTCAGGGCTGTAGGTAGCGCAACACCGACTCACAAACCATCTGCCGATGCCGCTGCTTGATCGCTTCGTCCGACAAATCGATCTGAAAAATCTCACCGAATGTCTGGCGGTTGGACACCCGGTAAAAGCAGAAGGAACTGATCAGCAAGTGCACATCCAGCGGTTGCAGATCGGGACGGAACACACCCTCTTCGGCACCGCGACGCAGGATCACGCCCAGGGAATCGAGGATGGTGTTGGTCATCGCCTTGATCGCGCCGGACTGTTTCACGTACTCGGCGTTGTGGATGTTCTCGATGCAGACGATGCGCACGAAATCCACATTGCGATCGTGGTGGTCGAAGGTGAACTCCACCAGGCGCCGGATCGCATCGACCGGGGCCAGTTCCGCCAGGTGCAGGCGGCTCTCGGTGGTGCGGATATCACCGTAGAGTTTTTCCAGCACCTCGACGTACAACTGCTCCTTGCTGCCGAAGTAGTAGTAGATCATGCGCTTTGAGGTGTGGATGCGCTCGGCGATGGCGTCGACCCGGGCACCGGCTAGGCCTTGCTGGACGAACTCGACGATGGCTTCCTGAAGAATGTTCTCCCGGGTCTTCTCCGGGTTGTTCTTGCGACTCTTGCGCGGCGCGACGACGGGTTCGTCGAGGGCTGCGGAAAGCTCTGGATTCATAGTCATTGCGGGGCTCACGGCCATCACTGCACAGGCTGGCGATTATGGGCCGCACCGTGCACTGAAGGAAGCCACGACACGGCCCATTACCGCCACGTTTACGATTTCCCTACAACTTGGCGTGTCGCAAACCACCGCTGCGAGACTTGGCCATGGCCGCCAGGCGCACCGCGACATTGGCGGCGCCATAACCGACGTAGCCGTTCTTGCGCTGGATGATCTCGAAGAAAAACCGCCCTTCGAACGGCTCGGTGTAAACGTGGAACAGCTCGCCACCCTGGGCGTCACGGTCGTACAACACGTTGAAGTAGGCCAGCTCGCTGAGGAACTCATCGTCGAAATCGAAACGCGCCGCCAGGTCGTCGTAATAATTGAGCGGAATGTCCAGCAACGGTACGCCCGCCTCTTTGGCACGACTGACCTGAGCGAAGATGTCGTCGCAGTCGAAGGCGATGTGATGCACGCCGGAGCCGCGATAACTCGACAGCGCGTGTGAGATCGCGGTGTTGCGGTTCTCGGAAATGTTCAGCGGCAAGCGGATCGTACTGCAGCGGCTGCGCAGCGCACGGCTTTTTACCAAGCCATAAGGGTCGGGCAGGACGACTTCGTCGTCGGCCTCGAAATCCAGCAGGCTCTTGTAGAACAGTACCCAACTGTCGAGGCTGTCGGCCGGCAGCGCCATCGCCATGTGGTCGATGCGCTTGAGCCCGGCCCCAATGACCGCGCCCGGCTGCAGATTGAAATCAGTGCCGTAGACATCCGCCTGCTGGTCCACCAGATAGATCAGGCTGCCATCCGGTGCGCGCACCGCCGCCAGCTCCAGTTCATTGGGGCCTACCAACCCACGATAGGGCTGGCCTTTGTAGGCCACGGCCCGCTCCAGGGCGCTGGCGCTGTCTTTGACCCGCACGGCGGTGGCGCACAACGACGGCCCATGGGCTTCGAAAAAGCTGTGGGCAAAGGAATACGGTTCGCTGTTGAGAATCAGGTTGATATCGCCCTGGCGCAACAGGCTGACATTCTTGGAACGATGCTGGCCGGCCTTGACGAACCCCAGCCGCTCCAGCCAATGGGACAGCTTGGCGCCGAGGCTATCGTCCACGGCAAACTCAAGGAATTCGATGCCGTCGTATTCGCTGGCCGGCGGCGTGGCGAACAGGATGTCGGTATTGCGCATGGAGGGCGCTTCTGCAGCCAGGCGCTGGCGGGTCTTCTCCTCCAGGTACAGCAGCGAGCGCAGACCATCGGCGGCATTGGCCCGTGGCGGCGCGGCGCGGAAACCGTCGTTGAAGATTTCCAGCGACAGCGGTCCGGTGTAGCCACTCTTGATGATCGGCGCCAGGAAACCCGGCAAGTCGAACTCGCCCTGGCCCGGGAAACAACGGAAATGCCGGCTCCATTCCAGGACGTCCATGGCCAGGATCGGCGCGTCGGCCATTTGCACGAAGAAAATCTTGTCGCCGGGAATCTCGGCGATCGCGCTCGGATCGCCCTTGAGGGACAAGGTGTGGAAGCTGTCGAGCAACACCCCGAGGCTTGGGTGATCGGCCTGACGCACGATGTTCCAGACCTGTTGATAAGTATTCACGTGCCGCCCCCAGGCCAGCGCTTCATAACCGATACGCAAGCCGCGTGCGCCAGCGCGTTCGGCCAGCAGGCGCAGGTCATCGATGAGAATCCGTTCATCGCCGACGCTATCGGCCGAGGCATTGCTGCACACCAGCACCAGGTCGGTGCCCAGTTCCTGCATCAGGTCGAACTTGCGTTCGGCCCGCTCCAGGTTGCGCGACAGGCGATCGCGGCGGCAGCCCTCGAAGTCACGAAACGGTTGGAACAAGGTGATGGCGATGCCCAGGTCGGCGCACATCTGCCTGATTTCCCGAGGGCTGCCATCGTAATAGAGAAGGTCGTTCTCGAAGATTTCCACCCCGTCAAAACCGGCGGCGGCAATGGCTTCGAGTTTTTCCGGCAGGGTACCGCTCAACGACACGGTGGCAATGGAACGCTGCATGACTTCGGCTCCCGGGACAGGCATCGGCTACAAAAGGTGCGCCGCTTTTTAAAGAGTCAGCCGATTATTGAGCTGCCGGTTTCTTTCAGCAATTCAATATGTACCATCCGGTTAGTTTTTTGGGCGATTATCGAACAAAATGCCGATCGCCGAATTGACGATTTTTTGCTCACTGCGCACCATCGCTCCCCACATCGACGCAAGCCCTGATCGCCGACGTCGATGGACAGACCCAGACCGACCATAAGAATTTCAAAAACGGGTACACGCTATGATTCCTTCCCAAAGTTCCCGCCTGGCCACTGGCCTGAGTGCCTCCACCGGCGGCGTCGGAGACAAGATCCGCGGCGCCATGACCGTGGGCAAGACCCGTTGGGGCATGCTCGCCCTGGTGTTTTTCGCCACCACCCTGAACTACATCGACCGCGCCGCCCTGGGCGTCATGCAGCCGATCCTGGCCAAGGAGATGAGCTGGACGGCGATGGATTACGCCAACATCAACTTCTGGTTCCAGGTCGGTTATGCCGTCGGTTTCGTGTTGCAGGGGCGGCTGATCGACCGGATCGGCGTCAAGCGCGTGTTCTTTTGCGCCGTGCTGCTCTGGAGCCTGGCGACCGGCGCCCACGGCCTGGCCACCTCGGCGGTGGGCTTCATGGTCTGCCGCTTCATCCTCGGCCTCACCGAAGCCGCCAACTACCCGGCCTGCGTGAAGACCACACGACTGTGGTTCCCGGCGGGCGAACGGGCCGTAGCCACCGGTATCTTCAACGCCGGGACCAATGTCGGCGCGATGTTCACCCCGATGCTGTTGCCGCTGGTCCTGCACGTGTGGGGCTGGCAGGCCGCGTTCCTGTGCATGGCAGCGCTCGGCGGGATCTGGCTGGTGTTCTGGGGCCTGAAATACTTCAACCCCGAAGACCATCCCACCGTCAAACAATCGGAGCTGGACTACATCCAGGCCCAGGACGAACCGGACCAGGTCCGCGTACCGTTCTCACGCATCCTGCGCATGCGCGGCACCTGGGCGTTCGCCCTGGCCTACTCGATCACCGCGCCGGTGTTCTGGTTCTATCTCTATTGGTTGCCGCCGTTCCTGAACCAGCAGTACAACCTGGGCATCAACGTGACCCAGATGGGCATCCCGTTGATCATCATCTACCTCACCGCCGACTTCGGCAGCGTGGGCGGCGGGATCCTGTCTTCGTTCCTGATCGGTCGCGGCCTCGATCCGATCAAGGCGCGACTGGTGTCCATGCTGCTGTTCGCCTGCTGCATCATCGGCGTGATCATGGCCGCCGGCGCAAGCAACCTGTGGATGGCAGTGTTCGCCATTTCCCTGGCCATCGGCGCGCACCAGGCCTGGACCGCCAACATCTGGAGCCTGGTGATGGACTACACGCCCAAGCACATGATGAGTACGGTGTTCGGCTTCGGCGGCATGTGCGCGGCCATCGGCGGGATGTTCATGACCCAGCTAGTGGGTCACATCCTCACCGTGACCAACAATAACTACACCGTGCTGTTCACCCTGATCCCGGCGATGTACTTCATTGCCCTGACTTGGCTGTACTTCATGGCGCCGCGCAAGGTGCCTACCCTGGAAAACTGATACGGCTGGAGAAGACCTGTGGCGAGGGAGCTTGCTCCCGCTCGATTGCGCAGCAATCGCCTGAAAGCGGGGGCTGCTTCGCAGCCCAGCGGGAGCAAGCTCCCTCGCCACAGTGGACTGTGCTAGCCACAGGGGACTGGGCTGGCCACAAAGGGTTCTGTGGGGCGGTCACTTGCGCCGCTGTTGCCACGCCGCCGCCAACCCACTCAAGCAGATCAGGGCGATGCCCACCACGGTGGTCAGCGTCGGCGTATGGCTGAAAAACAACCAGCCCAGCAGCCCGGCAAACACGATCTGGCAGTACCCGAACGGCGCGAGCAGCGCCGGGGCGGCAAAGCGGAAGGCCTGGGTCAGCATCAGGTGCGCCGTCATCCCGCAGGCGCCCAGCGCCAGCATCATCGCTCCGTGCAACAGGCTCGGCACTTGCCAGAAGAACGGCACCAACGCGCTCATCACCAAGGTGTTGCACAGGCCGGCGAAGAAGTTGCTGGTGGTCGGGCTGTCGATCTCGCTGAGCTTTCGCGTGAGCAGTTGGTAGAAACAGAAGAACAGCGCCGAACAGAACGGCAATATCACCGCCGGGGTGAACAGATCCCCGCCCGGATGGACGATGATCAATACCCCGATAAAGCCGAAGATCACTGCGATCCATTGCCCGCGTGTCACGTGTTCGCCCAGCAATGGCACCGACAACGCGGTGACCAGCACAGGCGCGAGAAAGTTGACCGCCGTCGCCTCGGCCAGCGGGATATACAACAGCGCCGTGGTGAAGAACAGACTGGTGCCCAGCAGGCACAGCGCCCGGCCCAGTTGCCACAAAGGCCGCTTGGTCCGCAGCACCCGCAACCCCGAGCGCGGCAGGAAAATACCCGCCATCAACAATGTGTGCACCACGTAACGTGCCCAGACCACCATGATGATCGGGTAGAAACCCGAGAGATATTTCGACAAGGCGTCATGACTGGAGAACAGAAACGTCGCCACCAGAATAAGCAGGATGCCCTTGAAAGCCTGATTGACACCGGAAAGCGGAGTGCTGACGGTCATGTAGGAATCCTGCGTTGCGTGATGTGGGGTGCAAGGCTTGCCTGTGGCGGACGAGACCGCATTCAGCTGAACAATTCCGAGGCCTGGCTGGCTTGCGATAACTCCTCGGCAAACGCCAGCAAGGTCGGTGCCAGCTCATGCAACCGCGCCCGCGTCATCCGTGCGCTGGGGCCGGCAACACTCAACACGCCGATGACCCGGCCGTCCAATGGATGACGGACCACAGCGGCAATGGCCGACGTGCCGATCGCCGAGCTTTCCTCGACACAGGCATAGCCGTGTTCGCGGGCCTGGTGCAGGTACTGGAGCAGTCCAGCCGGGCTGCGTGGCGCGTTTGGCCCGGCGTCCTCCGGCACTTGCACGGCCTGGCGCGCCACCAGCGCCAACGCCTCGGCGTCACTCATGCAAGCCAGCCAGGCATGGCCCGACGCGGTATAGGACAACGGCGTCTCACGTCCCATGTCCGGGTCGTAGCGCAAGCCGGAACGGGCCCCCTGAGATTTGGCGATCCAGGTCTGGCACTCCCCTTCGATGACACCCAGGCGCACCAGTTCACCCGTTTCCTGTGCCAGGCGATCGAGCACTGGCTGGACGATGTCGGCACCGCTTCGCGACAGATAACGAAAGCCCATGGCGACCAGGCGGGTCGACAAGTGATAACGCAGGTTTTCGGGATTCTGGCGCACATAGCCCAGGCGCATCAGTTCGGCGAGCAAACGGTGGGTGGCACTCTTGGGAATCTGCAACTGTTCGGCCAAGCCTAACAGCGGCCAGCCGCGAGGGTCGCTGGCGAGGCTTTCCAGCACATTGAAAACCCGTTCGATTTGACTGCCGGCCATGGGCGATCCAAAGGTAAGTTCGTCGATTCTAGAATATGCAAAGTGTAATGCAAATTCTGGAACCGGTGCGCCATTCATTCATGCCCTGATGAACCAAACCCCGCGCCGGTTGCCTGAAAGCTCAGGCATCACGCGCATCCTGACGCCTCAAAAGCTAGACTCACCGCAACGGCAGTACAGTGACACCCCGGTCAATCAGAGGAACGCCCACATGTTATGGAAAAAAGGTCGCCGCAGTGACAACGTGGTGGACGCTCGCGGTGACGGTGGGGGCGGTGGCGGGATGCGTTTCGGCGGCGGCAAGGGCTTGAGCCTGACGGCCGTCCTCCTGATCGTCGGCATCGGCTGGATCACCGGCCAGGACCCAATGCAGATTCTCGGGCAACTGGCCGGGCAGATGGATCAATCCGCACCCACCTCTTCACAGACCCGCCAGGCACCGCCGGCCAACGATGAACAGGCCGAGTTCGTGCGCTCGATCCTCGGCGATACCGAAGACACCTGGGGCCAGGTGTTCCAGCAGGCCGGACGCCAGTACCAACAACCGAAACTGGTGTTGTTCAGCGGTCGAGTCAACTCGGCCTGCGGCCTGGCCTCGTCGGCGACCGGTCCGTTCTATTGCCCGGCAGACCGCCAGGTCTACCTGGACATGAGTTTCTTCAAGGAAATGTCCCAACGCTTCGCCGCCGCCGGGGACTTCGCCCAGGCCTACGTCATTGCCCACGAAGTCGGACACCATGTGCAGACGCTGCTCGGCGTGTCGGCGAAAATCCAGGAAGCGCGCCAGCAAGGCCGGCAGATGGAGGGCGATGGTGGCTTGTTGGTACGCCAGGAATTGCAGGCCGATTGCCTGGCTGGTGTATGGGCCAACCATGCGCAAAAACGCCTGAACTGGCTTGAGCCGGGAGACATCGAGGAAGCCTTGAACGCCGCCAATGCCATCGGCGATGACCGCTTGCAGCAACAAGGCCAGGGCCGCGTGGTGCCGGACTCCTTCACCCACGGCACGTCGGCGCAGCGAGTGCGCTGGTTCAAGACCGGGTTCGCCCAGGGCCAGGTCAGCCAGTGCGACACGTTCGCGGCGAAAACCCTGTAGATGAAGTGGGGGACGTTGGTCGGGCTGGTGCTGTGCTGCTCCGTTGCCCAGGCCGAGGAACACGGCGTCAACGTGGTCGCCCAAGGGCGACTGCTGTTCAACGGTGGCGCCATGGCCGTCGGCGTAAGCCCACCGCCAGCGTCCATCCAGCGCGTTTTGATCATCCTCCACGGTCGGCTGCGCAATGCCGACACCTACCTGCACAGCGCCGAAAAGGCCGCCGGGCAGGCCGGGCAACTGGGTACCACCCTGATCATCGCCCCGCAGTTTCTCAACGAACAGGACGTGGCGCGCCATCAACTGCCCAATGACCTCCTGCGCTGGCAAGGCAACGACTGGATGGCCGGTGGCTTATCCACAGGGCCCCATCCAATCAGTTCCTTCCAGGTACTCGACGACATCGTTGCGCGAGTCAGTGACCGACAGCAGTTTCCCGAAGTGAAAGAGATCGTCATCGCCGGCCATTCCGGCGGCGCCCAGGTCGTGCAGCGCTATGCCCTGCTCGCCCACGGCCAATACCGGGTCAGCCCACGTTTTGTCATTGCCAACCCGTCGTCCTATGCCTACTTCGATGCGCAACGGCCCATGGCTTTCGACCCTGCCGGTTGCCCTGGCTTCAATCATTGGAAGTACGGCCTGCAGAACTTGCCAGCCTACGCGGCGGGGCAAACACCCGCGCAACTGGAAGATAACTACGTCAAGCGCGACATCGTCTATTTGCTCGGACAACAAGACACCGACCCGGAACATCCAGCGCTGGATAAAGGCTGCGAAGCACAAACCCAGGGGCCGTATCGGTTACTGCGCGGGCATTTCTTTTTTGACTACCTGACCCGGCGTCATCCCGAGGGGTTGAACCAGCGGCTGATCGAAGTGCCGGGGGTTGGGCATAACGGGGATGGGATGTTGACTTCGCCTGAGGGGCTGAAGGTGTTGTTTGGGCAGTAAGTTTTGTCGCGAATGACTGGGACTTATCACGAGCAAGCTCGTGATAGCGATCGTTCAGTCAACCCAGCGCTCAAGCCAACAGCATCCGCCGCAACTCCCCACAATCGCGCGCATGCCAATCCGTCAGCTCCGGCCACGGGTTATCCGGCAAGTTCACCAACACCGTCCGCGCCCCCGCCGCACGCCCGCAGTCCAGGTCAAAGCGGTAATCGCCCACCATCACCATCGCCTCGGGCGCCACGCTCCAGGCCTCGGCCAACTTCAACAGGCCACCGGGGTGGGGCTTGGGCGGTGCTTCGTCGCGGCCCAGCACATCCTCCACGGCGAAACAGTCCGCCAGGCCGATGGCTTCGAGGGTGACGTGGGCCAGCTCGCGGGCGTTACGGGTGAGGATGCCCAGGCGATAACCGCGCCCAGCCAGCTCCCGCACCAGCTCAACCGCCCCCGGCGCTGGCCTGGAGCCCAGCGCCAGGTCCCGTTCATGCTCCAGCAGCCAAGCATGCTTGGCTGCTGCCTCATCCGCCGGTAACGCGGCCAGGTGGGTCAGGATGTCGTCTTCGGCCGGAATCGCCAGGGCCACGCGAATCGCCGCGAAGTCATGCACGGCGATCGTCAGCGTGCCGTCCATGTCGAACACCCAGTGACGAATCTCGGCCAGGCTCATGCCCAGTCCTTGCGATGGCGAATCAGGCCTTCCTGGGTGACCGAGGCCACCAGTTGTCCGGCGCGGTTGAACACGCTGCCACGGGAGAACCCGCGGGAGTTGCCGGCCCACGGGCTGTCCATGGCGTAGAGCAACCAGTCATCGGCGCGCAGGTCGGCATGGAACCACAAGGCGTGATCGAGGCTGGCGACCTGCATATCTTTGTGCCACACCGATTTGCCGTGGGGCAGCAGCGAAGTGGTCAACAGGCCGAAGTCCGACGCGTAGGCCAGCAGGTATTTGTGCAAGGCCGGCGAATCCGCCAGGGCGCCATCGGCACGGAACCACACGTACTTCACCGGGTCGGCCGGTTGCGGGTTGTAAGGGTCCTTTTCGGTGACAGGGCGAACCTCGATCGGCTTGGGGCACAGCAGTTTTTCGCGCATGTGCTCAGGCAGCAAGTGCGCACGTTGCTGGGTCAGTTCCAGCTCGGACGGCAGGTTCTCCGGCCCGACGACTTGCGGCATGCTGCTCTGGTGCTCGAAGCCCTCTTCGTCGTACTGGAACGAGGCACTGCAAGTGAAAATCGGGTTGCCCTTCTGAATCGCCGTCACCCGGCGCGTGCTGAAACTGCCACCGTCACGCACCCGGTCCACCTGGTAGACCACCGGCAACGCCGCGTCGCCCGGACGCAGGAAATAACCGTGCATCGAATGCACATGGCGCGCCTCTTCCACGGTCTGGCTGGCCGCCGACAACGACTGGCCCAGGACCTGGCCGCCGAACAACTGGCGAAACCCCAGGTCCTGGCTACGCCCGCGAAACAGGTTCTCTTCGATCGGTTCCAGGGTCAGCAGGTCGACCAGATCTTCCAACACGTGGCTCATTCAGACTTTCCTCACACAGCGCAAAAACCGCGCAGTCTATGCTGCGGCGGCGGATCGATAGTGGCCCGGGCCATTTTGGCGGGCATTGTAAACGTCCGTGTCGGCTAACCGTGCAGGGTCTGTAGCCACTGCTCACGATTGATGCGATAGAGCACATGGTGACGCAATGGATGACCAACCGCGAGTGTCGGGTGTTCGAAATCGTCAGCCGGATCATGCTGCATGCCGATGGCCTGCATGACCTTTTGCGACGGCAAGTTATCCACGGCGGTGAACGCCACCACTTCGTCCAGCCTCAACTGGTCGAAGGCACAACGCAGGGCGGTCCACGCCGCCTCGCTGGCATACCCCAGGCCCCAGTGCTCCCGGGCCAGGCGCCAGCCAATTTCGATGGCCGGTGTGAAAGGCGCATCGAACCCGACCACACCCAGCCCGGTGAAGCCAATGAAAGCGCCAGTGTCCTTGCGCTCCAGGGCCCACAAACCAAAACCATGCTCGGCGAAATGCCCTCGCACGCGGCCAATCAGGGCGGCGCTTTCCAGGCGGCTCAGGCGCGCCGGGAAATACCGCATCACCTGCGGGTCGGCGCACATGGCGGCAAATTCCGGCAAATCATCATCGCGCCACTGCCGCAACAGCAGCCGTGCGCTTTCCAGTTCCAGTATCGGCTCCATTTTCACTCCCCTTCCATGCCCCAGAGTCTACATCGCTGGTAGGATCCGTCACTCAATCACCGCTGAAAACACCATGCCACTGCCGCTGATCTATCACGAAGACTACAGCCCCGAGTTCCCGCCGGACCATCGCTTCCCCATGGACAAGTTTCGCCTGTTGCGCGATCACCTGGTGGACAGCGGCCTGACCCGCGATGCGGATCTGCTGCGCCCGTCGCTATGTCCCCCGGACATCCTCGCCCTGGCCCACGACCGCGCTTATATCGAACGCTACATGGGCGGCGAGTTGTCTCGTGAAGACCAACGGCGACTCGGCCTGCCCTGGAGCGAAGCCCTGGCCCGCCGAACGGTTCGCGCCGTGGGCGGCTCACTCCTGGCGGCCGAGCAGGCCCTTGAGCACGGGCTGGCCTGTCATTTGGCCGGCGGCACCCATCACGCCCATTACGACCACCCGGCAGGGTTCTGCATCTTCAACGACCTGGCGGTGATCAGCCGGTATTTGCTGGCCAGCGGCCGAGTTTCGCGGGTGCTTATTTTCGACTGCGACGTGCACCAGGGCGACGGTACCGCCCGAATACTCCATGACACCCCGGACGCCGTGACAGTATCCCTGCACTGCGAAAAGAATTTTCCTGCACGCAAGGCCCAAAGCGATTGGGACATTCCCCTGCCGATGGGCATGGAAGATGGCGCTTATCTGAAGGTGGTGGACGATGCGCTCAACTACCTGCTGCCGCTCTACCAGCCCGACCTGGTGCTGTATGACGCCGGTGTCGATGTGCACAAGGACGACGCCCTCGGTTATCTGAAGCTGACCGATGCAGGCCTCGCCGCCCGGGACGAAAGCGTCATGCGCCATTGCCTGGGGCGCGACATCCCGGTGGTCGGCGTGATCGGCGGCGGCTACAGCAAGGACCGCCAGGCCCTGGCCCGCCGCCACGGGATCCTGCACCACAGCGCACAAAAGGTCTGGGCGTCATCAGGTTGTCATTGAAGTCTGGGCGCGTTACCCACAATGCCTGTGGAGCGGCCTGTGGATAACCTGAGTGAAATGGCCTACAGGCTATGTCGCTTATAGCGTGCGAACGCTTGGCTATTTTTTGATCACCACCGCTCCCACAGGAGTTTGTGCTGATAGAATGCGCCGCTTATTCCACAGCCCCACAATTTGCCATGACCCAAGCCGCCAAGCCCTCCACCCCAAACGTCACCATCATCGGCGGCGGCCCCGCCGGCCTGATGGCGGCCGAGGTGTTGAGCCAGGCCGGGATCCAGGTCGACCTATACGACGGGATGCCATCTGTAGGCAGGAAGTTTCTGCTGGCCGGTGTCGGCGGTATGAACATCACCCACTCGGAAGCTTTTCCGGCCTTTCTGTCCCGTTACGCCGAACGCGCGCCGAACCTCGCCCCCTTGCTGCGGGCCTTCGGCGCGGATGAGTTGTGCACATGGATTCACGGGCTGGGCATCGACACCTTCGTCGGCAGCTCCGGACGGGTATTTCCTACCGACATGAAAGCAGCCCCGCTGCTGCGCGCCTGGCTCAAGCGCCTGCGCGATGCCGGCGTGACGATTCACACCCGCCATCGCTGGCTTGGCTGGCACCCCGACGGCAGCCTGAGGATCGCAGCGCCGGAGGGCGAAAAAACCCTGCAACCTGACGCGACGTTGCTGGCGCTGGGCGGCGGCAGTTGGTCACGGCTGGGCTCCGATGGCGCCTGGATGTTGCCATTGGAACAGCGCGGTGTAGTCCTTGCGCCTTTGCAACCGAGCAATTGCGGATTCGAAGTGCAGGCCTGGAGCGATCTGATGATCAGCAAATTCGCTGGCGCCCCGCTGAAAAACATCGCCATCGGCCTGAACGACGATATACCGCGCCTCGGCGAATGCGTGATCACCGCCACCGGCATCGAAGGCAGCCTGATCTACGCCCTGTCGGCAGCGATTCGCGAAGCCATCAACCAACACGGCAGCGCGACCATTCATCTGGATCTGCTGCCAGGCCGACCTGTGGATAAAATCCAGCAAGCCCTGAGCAAGCCTCGCGGCTCGCGCTCGATGGCCAAGCACTTGCACAGCCAGTTGGGGATCGACGGGGTCAAGGCTGCGCTGTTGCGTGAACTCACGCCAGCTGATTGCTTTGCTGAGCCGGCGCGGCTGGCCCAGGCGATCAAGGCCTTGCCATTGTCCCTGGTGAAAACCCGCCCGTTGGATGAAGCCATCAGCAGCGCCGGTGGCGTGACCTTCGAAGCCCTGGACGAACGCCTGATGCTCAAGCAGATACCCGGCGTTTTCTGCGCCGGGGAAATGCTCGACTGGGAAGCGCCCACCGGCGGCTACCTGCTCACGGCGTGCTTTGCCAGTGGCCGGGCGGCGGGGTTGGGGATGCTGGAATTCTTGAGGCAGTGATCGTTCCCATGCTCCGCGTGGGAATGCAGCCCGGGACGCTCCGCGTCCCAAAGCCGAACGCGGAGCGTCCGTAGAGGCGTTTCCACGCAGAGCGTGGGAACGATCATCGGTCAGTGAACTATCAGGGTTTCTTTTTACGCGGCCCGGTATTGAACACCGGCACTTTTCGCACCGGCTTGGCCGAAGGCTCCACCGGCGCCGAATCGCCGCTGTCCACCCATTTACCCAGGTTGCGCTTGCCGCCGCCACCGGAGGTTTTCGGTTTCTTCGGCTTTTTCGGTTTCTTGATCACCTGGCCGCTGGCATCGGTGTCGGGCACACGGTGCTCAGGCTCGAAGTCTTGTTCCATCTGGCGAGGCAACGTCTGACGGGTCAACATCTCGATGGCTGACAGCAAATTCACTTCATCGGCGCAGACCAGGGAGATTGCCTGCCCTGTAGCGCCCGCCCGGCCGGTACGGCCGATACGGTGGATGTAGTCCTCGGCCACGATCGGCAGGTCGAAGTTCACCACCAACGGCAAATCTTCGATATCCAAGCCACGGGCAGCGACGTCGGTCGCCACCAGGATCTGCACTTCGCTGGCCTTGAAGCGGTCCAGTGCGCGCTGGCGGGTGGCCTGGGGTTTGTCACCGTGGATGCCGTCGGCGTTGACGCCCAGGCCCTGGAGTTTTTCCACCAGCGCATCGACGCCGTTGCGGGTCTTGGCAAAAACCAGCATCTGCTTCCACTTGTTCTTGCGCATCAAGTGCACGAACAATTCCGGCTTGCGCTTCTTGTCCACCGTCACCACCCATTGCTTGACGGTGTTGGCGGCGACGTTGCGCGGGCTCACTTCAATGCTCAGCGGATCGTTGAGCATCTGCCCGGCCAGCAGGCGGATCGCGTCGGAGAAGGTCGCCGAGAACAGTAGGGTCTGGCGCTTCTTCGGCAGGGCCTTGTAGATATTCGCCAGTTCTTCGGAGAAGCCCAGATCGAGCATGCGGTCGGCTTCGTCCAGCACCAGGGTCTGCAACTGGTTGAACTTCAGCGCATTCTGGCGGAACAGGTCGAGCAGGCGCCCTGGCGTGGCGACCAGCAGGTCGACGCCTTTGCGCAACTTCATCATCTGCGGGTTGATGCTGACACCGCCGTACACGGCGTAGGTGCTCAGCGGCAGGTTTTGCGCGTACTGACGCACGCTTTCATGGACCTGCTCGGCCAGCTCACGGGTCGGCACCAGGATCAGCGCTCGCACCGAGTTGGCCGCGACCTTCGGTCCTTCGGTGGTCAGCAACTGCAGCAGCGGCACGGCGAAACCGGCGGTCTTGCCGGTGCCTGTCTGGGCCGCGGCCATCAAGTCGCGACCGGCCAGCACCGCCGGCATGGCTTGGGCCTGCACTGGGGTCGGGGTCTGGTAACCGAGCGTCTCGAGGGCGCGCAGCAAGGGTTCGATCAGGCCAAGAGTGGCGAAAGTCATGGAAGTACCGTAGGAAAAATCAGCGCATGGTGTGCAATGCGCGGCAGTTTACCCTAAATCAGGAGGCGGCCGGCGCAGGCTTGGGTTTGCGCCACTGCGGCAAACCGATCAACACCACGGCGCTGATGATCACCAACATTGCCACACTTTCTTCAGCGCCAATGGTTTCACCCGCGAACACGATCCCCAGCAACACCGCCACGGCTGGGTTGACGTAGGCATAACTGGTGGCCGCCGCCGGGCGCACATGCTTGAGCAGGTACATGTAGGCATTGAAGGCAACGATCGAGCCGAAGCAGGTCAGGTAAGCCAAGGCAAACCAACCTTCCAGCGGCGGCATACTGTCCAGGTGCTCGCCGCTGGCCACACTGCCGATCAACAGCACCACACCGCCTACCAGCATTTCCACGGCACTGGCCATCGCCCCTGCCGGCAACGGCAAGTGTTTGCTCAGCACCGAACCGAAGGCCCAGGAGGCCGCCGCGAATACCAGCAAGGTCGCACCCAACGGGCTGGACTGCAGATTGGAGCCCAGGTTGAGCATCGCGATGCCAATCAACCCCAGTACAATGCCCGCCCATTCCAGACGCGTGTTACGCGCGCCCCAGAAATATCCGCAGAGCAAGGTAAACAAAGGCACCGTCGCCACGGCCAACGCCGCCACCCCGGACGCCACGCCCGTGTGCTCGGCCACACTGACCGCGCCGTTACCGAAACTGAGCAACAGCACGCCGATGATAGCCCCGGCCTTCCATTGCGCCCAGGTCGGCGCCGGTGCCCCGCGCCAGCGCAGGAAGCCGTACATCAGCGAACCGGCCAGCACAAAACGAATCCCGGCCAGCAACAGCGGCGGCCAATGCTCCACACCGATGCGAATCACCAGGTAGGTCGAACCCCAGATGACGTACAAGGCAAAAAAGGCAGCAATCAATGGCAAGGGAAAACGGCGTGGGCCAGGCATGTTCAGCTCGAAGTCAGGACAATGAGAGTCGCTATTCTAGAAAGGCGACAGACGGAAAATAAGTTACAAAACCTGTTTATCCCACCCATACACTTTTCAAAACATGGAGATTGGCGCTATAAACCGCGCTTTCGAAAGTCACGTCACTTGGAAGCCAATACATGGATAAATACGACCGCATGCTGCTCGCCGCCCTGCTGGAAAACGGTCGTGCGTCCTACGCCGAACTGGCCCGTAAAGTGAACCTGTCAGCCCCGGCCGTGGCCGAGCGGGTCAGCAAACTGGAAGCCAGCGGCGTCATCACCGGTTATCAAGCCAAAGTCGACATGGCGAAGATCGGCCTGCCGGTGCAGTGCGTGATCGAATTGCGGATGAACCAGCACGGCAACCAGAAGACCTACGACGAACTGTGCAAGATCCCGCAACTGACCGAGTGCCATCGGGTGACAGGCGACCCGTGCGTGATCATGCAAGCGGCGGTGGGCTCGATGCCGGAACTGGAAGAACTGATCAACCGCATCGCCAAGTTCGGCTTCAGCAAGACTTCGATCGTGCTGTCCAGCGCCATTGAAAAGCGTGTGCCGTTGGGGCAGTTGGAAGGCAATGGGAAATAACCGTCAACCTTGACCAGATCATTCCCACGCTCTGCGCGGGAATGCAGCCCAGGACGCTCCGCGTCCCATCAAGAGCCGAACGCAGAGCGTCCGTTGAGGCATTCCCACGCGGAGCATGGGGATGATCAAACTGTGGAGCAAGCCCGCTCCCACAGTTGGTTGTGGTGTGTTTAGAACCCGCGATGGCGCTTGAGGTGCTCATTGATTTTCGCCGCCGGCACTTTCTGCAGACTGCACAGCAGATCATGGGACAACTCCCGCAGCCCATGCTTTTGCCGCAATTCCGAAGCCAGGTGCGCGGTGAGGTTGGCGGCCATTTCGGCATCGGCCATGGCGCGGTGAGCCTGGCCGGTATGGGGCAGGCCGGCGAACGCGTTGAGCGTGCCGAGCTTGTGGTTCGGCGCCGCCGGCATCAGGCGCCGGGCCAGCAACAGCGAGCAGGCAAAATTCTGCAGGCGGGTGCGCTTGATCCGTCCCAGTTCAAAGTCCCAGAATTTCTGATCGAACGCGGCGTTGTGGGCCAGCAGCGGCGTGATGCCAACGAATTCGTTGACCTCGTTCATCACTTTTTCCGCCGACGGGGCGCTGCGCAGCATGGCGTTGCTGATGCCGGTCAGTTGCTCGATAAACGCTGGGACGCGCACACCGGCATTCATCAGGCTCTGGTAGCGGTCGACGATCCGGCCTTGCTCGAGCATCACCACCGCGATTTCAGTGGCCCGGCAACTGCTGCTCGGGGTGATGCCGGTGGTTTCAAAGTCGATGACTGCGATGCGTTCCAAACCTTTTGAACTCCGTGAAAATCAATTCTTGAGCAGCAACGCGCCTTCGATCGGCACGTAGCGGCTGGCGGCGCGGATCAGCGAGTTGGCGGTCAGACCCGGCACGCCATAGGCCACGGCCTGCACGCCGTGCTTGGTGATGATGCGTTCGAGCAACATGTCGAAATCGCCGTCGCCGGAGGCCAGCACCACTTCGTCGACGTGGTCGGCGGCGTCCATGATGTCCAGCGTGATGCCCACGTCCCAGTCCCCCTTGGCCGAGCCGTCGCTGCGCTGGATATAGGGCTTGAGCTTCACGACAAAGCCCAGGTTGCGCAGGATCTGCTGGAATTGCTGCTGCTTGCTGTCACCGCGATCGATCGCGTAGGCATAGGCCTCGACGATCTGCCCCTGCTTGCTGACATCAGCCCACAGCGCGGCGTAGTTGAAATGGCAACCGTAGGCTTGGCGCACGGTGTAGTAGAGGTTCTGGACATCGGCGAACACTGCAATTTTTTTCACCGCGTTTCCTCTTGGATGCACACGCACACAGGCCACCAGGGCCGAAAAGTCGCCCAGTATGCCAGCCCGAAGGATTGTTCCGCGAATAATCGGCCCGAGGCGCCTGTGCGCCCCGGACGAATGGCAGGTCAGACGAAGGAGTCGTCGTCGCCGAAGGAAGATGAATCGTCACTGTAGTCCGCGTCACTGAACCCGCCCTGGTCGTTGCCGTAGGTGTCGTTGTCAGCCACGCGCGGGTCATCGCCCCAACCGTTGCCTGCGGTATCGTTGACCGGTTGCGCCGGTTCTTCCTTGATGACCTCGACGATTTCCTGCGGTTGCTGGTTACTGTGAAACAGGCTGCTGATGCCTTGGGCCAGCATCACGCCGCCGGCCACGCCCGCCGCGGTTTTCAGGGCGCCGCCCAGGAAGCTGCCCGCGGCCGGGGCCTGCTGCGGTGCGCCATAATTGCCGGGCGGCGCGCCGAAGCCCGGTTGGGGCTGGGCATTGAAGGACGGCTGCGCCGGTTCGCGCCAGCCTCCGCCACTGGATGTCGGTGCGCTTGCCGGGCGTGAGTCCCGGGCACTGCCACCAAAAATGCTCGACAGAAAGCCTCCGCCACCGCTGGGCGCCGATGGCTGGGAACGGGCCCGTTGCAGCTCGGCCTGCAATTGCTCGGTTTGCTGGGTGAGTTGCTTGTTCTGTTCATCAAGGCGCTTGATCGCGGCCTCCTGCACCAGAATCGCCTGGGCCATGAAATAGCCCGCCGCTGGCTGGCTGGCCAGGTGTTCCTTGATCCGCGCCTCGGCCTGGGCGTCGCGCGGGGCTGAATCCTTTTCGGCCTGTTGCAGCCGTGAAAACAGTCCATCGATCAGGGTTTGTTCTTCGCTGTTCATGGCGACCTCATTAGATTGCCGGGTAGAAACCATTCCGATCCCGAAGACCGGTGCCCATCAGTAATGGGGCTCGCCGCAAAGCTTTCAATGGTCTTTACCTGATGTTTACGTTTGCTTGTGCGGGCGCCTGATCGGTTAAAGTGTCGGACCGCTTTTGAACTGCGATACCGACTCATGAATCCGTTTGACGTGCTGCGCGACTCTTTGTATTTCTTCAAGCGCCATCTGGGCCGAATCGCCCAACTGTGCCTGCCGCTGGTCATACTCGAGGCGTTGCTGCAGCAAGGCGTGGACAGCGCCCTCGGCCCCGACGGCTTTCCCGGCTACAGCGTGATCGTCGGGCTGCTGGTGTACCCCTTGTACACCGCCGCGTTGATCCTGTTCCTCGACGCCCGCAGCCGCGGTGAAGCACCACGCCCCCGTGACCTGCTCGCAACGGCCCTCACCCTGTGGCCACGCTTTGCCTTGCTGACGGCGCTCAACACGCTGTTGATCCTGGTGGGGCTGTCGCTGTATTTCCTGCCGGGCTTATGGCTAATGGTGACCCTGGCCTTCAGTGAATACCTGTTGGTCCTCAGGGGACTGCCTCCCCTGGCGGCGATGAAGGAAAGCCTGAACATGTCCCGCGGCAACTTCTGGCGGATCCTGTTGTGCATCCTCTGTGTGATGGGCCCGCTGTGGTTGCTCAAGGGGGTCAGCGTCTCGGTGTACCCGCCGCCCCAGAATCCTTTGCTCAGTTTGCTGATCGAAAGCGTTCACAGCTTCTTGCAACTGTTCACCAGCGTGGTGCTGTTCCGCATGTTCATGTTGATCGAAGCCAAGCCTGACAACCGCTGATCGCACACTGCGAAGGCCCTGGGCTTGGGCTTAAGAACCGCTCTCGGTTATGCTCGGGAGCACTTTCGCGTTTCGCCCATAAGCCGAGCCATGACCCGTCTACTGCGCTACACCTTGCTGGGCCTGCTGTTGATCCTCAGCCTGGCCGCCCTGTCGATCTACGGCCTGACCTGGCGGCCACAGCCTCGGGAAACCTTGCCGGTCAGTTGCACCGCCAACGCAGCACCGCTGGTGCCCGGCCAGGTTTTGAAGGTGATGACCTGGAACGTGCAGTTCCTCGCCGGCAAACGCTACGTGTTCTGGCACGACCTGGCCCAGGGCAACGATGAAAGCCCGACCCTGGAAGACATGGCCTTCAGCCTCGACGAAGTGGCACGGGTCATCCGCGATGAGCAACCGGACGTCGTGCTGCTCCAGGAACTGGACAAGGGCGCCAAGGCCAGCGATTACCAGGACCAGCTCAAGCTGTTGCAGGAGCGGCTGGCCGACCTCTATCCGTGCGGCACCAGCACTTTCGACTGGAAGGCCGACTTCACCCCCGATCCACACATCTTCGGCAGCGTCGGCCGGCAACTGGCGACCCTGAGTCGCTACCGCATCGACCATGCCGAACGGGTACAACTGCCAGTGGCAGACGCCAACATCATCAGCCGTCAGTTCCAGCCCAAAAATGCCTTGTTGGTGAGCTATCTGTCGCTGAGCGGCGGCGGCCAACTGGCGGTGCTCAACACCCATCTGGAACGGGCCACCGAGCCGGACGAAACCCTGCCCAGACAAATCACCGCCGTGGCCAAGGCCTTGGATAAATTCGAATCCGCTGGCACACCCTGGCTGATCGGCGGCGACTTCAACCTGCTGCCCCTGGGCCAGTACCGGCGACTGCCGTCCGAGCAACGCACGCCCTACTCCGCCGACAGCCCCTTGCACCTGTTGTGGGACAAATACCCGATGATCCCCACCAACAACGAGGCCAGCGGCATCGACCGCGCACACTGGCTGACCCACTACCCGAACGACCCCGGCCTCAACGGCCCCGACCGTACTGTCGACTACCTCTTCTACAGCCCGCGCATCAAGCGGGTCGAAGCCCAGGTGCGACAGGACGATACCTTGCGAATCTCCGATCACTTGCCGGTGATTGCACGGTTCCTATTGCCGGCTGCACCTTAGCAGGATTCACCTAAGCCCCCTGTGGTAGCCGAGCTTGCTCGGCTCCCACAGAATTTGTATTGCATACCCTGAATTGCCTCAGCTTATTTACGCGGCTTGACCCGCGCCGTCGCCTCCGCCACCAGCGGATCATCCGGCCAGTAGTGCTTGGGGTAGCGCCCCTTGAGGTCCTTCTTCACCTCGGCGTAGGTGCTGCGCCAGAAGTTCGCCAGGTCCTGGGTGACTTGCACCGGTCGGCGCGCCGGTGACAGCAGGTGCAGCTTGACCACCTGCCGCCCGCCAGCGATGCGCGGGGTGTCGGCCAGGCCGAAGAGCTCCTGCAAGCGCACCGCCAGGATCGGCGGATGCTCGCTGTAGTCCAGGCGGATCGACGACCCCGAAGGCACGCTCAAATGGTGCGGCGCCAGTTCATCCAAACGTTGCGGCAGGGGCCAGGGCAACAGGTTGTGAACGATGCTCGACAAGTCCAGGTTGGCAAAATGGCTGAGGCGCGAGACTCGGCCCAGATACGGTATCAACCAATGTTCGAGGCTGCCCAGCAACGCACTATCGCTGACATCCGGCCATTGGCTCTCGCCCTTGGCGTCCAGGTCCAGGCGACGCAGCAGCGCCACCCGCGCCTGCCATTGCCGCAGTTCCGGGGTCCAGGGCAATAATTCCAGGCCCTTGCGCCGCACCAGATTCACCAAGGCCTGGCTACGGGCAGACTCATCCAGGCCGGTCAGCGGTTCGCGGCTGAGTACCAGTTCGCCAACCTTGCGCTGGCGCTCGGCGCGCAGCACGCCTTCGCGCTCGTCCCAATCCAACTGATCCACCGTGTGCACCTGCTCGGCCAATACCGAGTCGAACAGTGCCGGGTCGAAATCCGTCGCCAGGTAGATCCGTTCTTCCCGCTGCCCCTGGCGGCTGCCCAGGTCGGCGATCACCAGCCACGCTTGCTTCATCAGACTGTCAGCCTCGGCAAACAGCGCCGCACGGCCGTTGGCCAAACGATATTCCGCGCCGCCGGGGCGGCGCTGCTGGGCGACGCGGTCCGGATAGGCCAACGCCAGCAACGCACCGAGCCAGCGCGGGTGATCGGGATCGGCGACGGCTTCTTCGGCCTTGCCTCGTAAATAGCCGCGATATTGCCGGGCCAGTTGTCGTGCCCGCTGCACCCCGCCCTGGGCACCGCGCGCTGCTCGCTCTTCACCGGACAGCAAGGCCAGGCGACTGTGCAGATCCGCGCCGGCGCCGCGCAGAATATCGCGCTCGCCCAACAGTGCGGCGACGTTGCAGGCCATGTCCGCCAGCCCCAGCGCCTGACCGCGCAACAACAGATGAGCGATACGCGGATGGGCCGGCAGCTCGGCCATGGCCTGGCCGTGGCGGGTCAGTTGCTCGCCCTCCAGCGCGCCGAGGCGTTGCAGCAGATCCTGGGCCTGGGCATAGGCGGCGGTGGGCGGGATGTCGAGCCAGACCAATTGCGCCGGCGTCACGCCCCAGCGCCCCAACTGCAGGGCCAATCCGGCCAGATCCGCCGACAGAATCTCCGCGCTGCCATAGGCGGCCAATTGTTCATGCTGGTCTTCGGACCACAATCGATAGCAGACACCAGGCTCCAGACGCCCGGCCCGACCGGCCCGCTGGGTGGCGCTGGCTCGGGAAATGCGCTGGGTGTCGAGCCGGGTCATGCCGCTGCCCGGGTCGAAACGCGGCACCCGGGCCAGTCCGGCGTCGATCACCACTCGCACGCCATTGATGGTCAGGCTGGTTTCGGCGATGTTGGTGGCCAGTACCACTTTGCGCTGGCCGGGCGGCGCGGGGTCGATGGCAGCGCGCTGAGCGGCGAGGTCCAGTTCACCGTGCAGCGGACAGAGCAACACATTGCCGCCCTCGCCCAAGGCCTCGGCCAGTTGCTGATGGACCCGGCGAATCTCCGCCTGCCCGGGCAAGAACACCAAGACGCTGCCGGTTTCATCGTGCAGTGCTTCCAGCACGGTCTGCACCAGCCGCGGCTCGACGAACTCGCCGGGCTGGAACGGCCGCCCCCAACGCACCGTCACCGGGAACATGCGGCCTTCGCTGCGCAGGATTGGCGCATTGTCCAGCAACCCGGCCAGGCGCTCACCTTCCAGGGTGGCGGACATCAGCAGGATCTTCAGTGGCAGGTCTTCGCGAAACAGCTCCCGACCGTTGAGGCTCAAGGCCAGGGCCAGGTCGGCGTCGAGACTGCGCTCATGGAATTCATCGAAAATCAGCAGCCCTACGCCTTCCAGCGCCGGGTCGTCCTGCAAGCGCCGGGTGAGGATGCCTTCGGTGACCACTTCAATGCGGGTCTTGGGGCCGACCTTGCTGTCGAGGCGAATCCGGTAGCCGACGGTTTCACCGACCTTTTCCTTAAGCTCGCTGGCCAGTCGCTCGGCCGCCGCCCGTGCCGCCAGGCGCCGGGGTTCGAGCATCAGGATGGTCTGCCCGGCCAGCCAGGGCTCGTTCAGCAAGGCCAGGGGAACACGGGTGGTTTTACCGGCACCAGGCGGCGCTTCGAGCACGGCTTCGTGGCGCGATGCCAAGGCTTGACGCAGGGCGGGTAAAACTTCATCAATCGGCAAAGAAATCATGCTGGCTCCAAAACAGAGGGCCGAGTATAACGGCGAACTGTTTAGCGTGGTCTGGACTCCAACCAGCAACGCCTTTACCTGTTCAGGAGATTGCTATGCGTATTCCCTTTCGCGTGATCGGTGGCGTGCTGGTCGCCTCCCTGCTGACTCAAATCAGCGCCTGTGGCTCGATCTTCTACCCGGACCGTCGCGGCCAGATCGACGGCAAGATCGACCCGGCCATCGCCGCCCTCGATGCCGTCGGCCTGCTGTTCTACATCATCCCCGGCCTGATCGCCTTCGCGGTGGACTTCGCCACCGGCGCCATTTACTTCGAGCCGGGCAAAAGCGTCCAGATCGAGCCAGAAAAACTCAAGCCGGCCATCAACCCCGACGGCACCGTCAATAACCACGTGTTGCAGGCGATCCTGGAACGCGAACTGGGCCGCAGCTTCCCGCTGGACGATCCTCGGCTGATCCAGCACAAGGGCAGCGCGCAACAACTGGCCGCCCTCGGCCTCAAGCCCGCCGCATGACAAGCGCTACTGAAGGAACGACCGCGCCATGACCACCAGCACCGAACACGCCCGCCTGCTGCGCCTGGCCACCCGGGCTTCGGTGGCCGTGGCGCTCATCCTGGTCGTCGCCAAGGCGCTGGCCTGGTGGCTGAGCGGCTCGGTGAGCATGCTTGCCGGCCTGACCGACTCGGCATTGGACGGCGTCACCTCGCTGCTCAATCTGCTGGCGGTGCATTACGCCCTGCGTCCCGCCGATGATGATCATCGTTACGGCCATGGCAAGGCCGAATCCCTGGCCGGCATGGCCCAGGCGCTGTTTATCGGCGGCAGTGCCTTATTGATTGCCTTGCAGGCTTTCGAGCGGCTGAAAAACCCGGTGCCGGTGGATGCCCCCTGGCTGAGCGTCGGCGTGATCGTGTTTTCCCTCGGGCTGACCCTGGCGCTGCTGGCGTTGCAGCATCGGGTCATCCGCGCCACCGGTTCCAACGCCGTGCGTGCCGACTCGCTGCACTATCGCTCCGACTTGTTGCTTAACGGCAGCATCCTGGTGGCGCTGGTGCTGGCCGGGTTTGGCTGGTATCAACTGGACGCCTGGTTCGGCCTGGGGATCGCCATTTACATTCTGTGGAGCGCCGTCCAGATCGCCCGGGAAAGTTTCGCCGTACTGATGGATCAGGAACTGCCGCCCGACGTCAGCCAGCACATGCTGGAACTGGCCTGTGCCGTGCCGGGCGTCGTAGGCGCCCATGACCTGCGCACACGGATTTCCGGTAACCACTGGTTCGTGCAGTTGCACCTTGAACTGCCGGGGGAATTGACCCTGTCAGTGGCCCACGGCATCAGCGACCAGGCCGCCGACGCGATCCATCGCGCCTACCCGAAAGCCGAAGTGCTGGTTCACGCTGATCCGCTGGAAGTGGTCAACGGCGCCAAGGCCTGATCCCCGAGGCCCGACACAGAACCTGTGGCGAGGGAGCTTGCTCCCGCTCGGTTGCGCAGCGACCGAAAAATCTTGGGGCCGCTTCGCAGCCCAGCGGGAGCAAGCTCCCTCGCCACAAAAGGGGATCTGCGCTAAATCAATAAGTCACCTGATACCCACGGCTGCTCAAGCAACTGCCCTGGGCCTGGCGATAGGTCTGCACCACTTCCGGCGCCGGCGGGTAGGTGTAGCGACGTGGATCGAAACCACTCTGCTGCACCGCCCAGCGATAGCAATCGTACCCGTCCTGGTTGACCTGCTCGGGCGACTGGCCGTTGGCCGGATACGCCACCACATCGAAACTGTTGCCCTGGGGTTGCGGCTGCGGGTTGGCGACCGGCGCATCGACCACGACGTAATCCTGGGTGTTGGCTTCGTAGATGTAATAGGCGCCGGCGGCAAGAAAGAACAGCGAACTGCCGATCCACACCTCCCGAGCGTAATCCGGCAGATACCGGGTACGAATGCCCCGCGGTGGCGCGACCACGACATAGCGCGGCCCTTGCGGGCGATACCAGTAGCCGCCGGAATAGAAATAATCCTGGCCGCGATAAGGCACGCGGTAGTTGCGATCCGGGAAACGGTCGATCACGTACCCCGGGCGGTACTGCGGGCCCGGGCCCCAGCCATTGCCATGCCCGTCCGGGCGGCCGGGCCAATGCTGTTCAGGGCGGTTGTCATGGCTTGGGCGTGGCCCGCCGCTGGGATAGCCATCGCTGCGACGCGGGATATCACGGTAATACCCCGGTTGCGGTTCGCGGGTCTGGGTCACGCTGTCGGGCCGGCCCTGGATCGGCAGGTTGTTGCCGGGCTGCGGCTGCGGCTGCGGACGGCCATGGGCGTTGGGATCCTGGGGCGGACGCTCATACCGCTGTTCGCCACCCTGGTATTGAGGTTGTGGCCTGACCTCGAACTGACGGCTGTTGTCGCCCCGAATGATTTCGTTGTTTTGCGACCGTTGCTGCGCCGGGTAACCCTGGCCGTTGCCACCGCGCCCGTCCGGGCCGCGATTGCCATCCGGGCCGCCACGGTTTTGCTGATCGTCGGCCATTCCCTGCGCACTGACACTTGCCCACAACAGACCAACACCTGCCAAACGCCAGATGCGCGACTTCATGAAATTCCTCACAACGGTTCAGGGCCTGATGATAAGACTCGGAAAAGCCCAGGCCGGTTCTGCGATAGGTTATCAGCCACGGGGTTTATTTCGCAGGCATTAAAAAAGGGAGACCCGTCGGCCTCCCCTTGAGAATTTCGTCCGTGCTCGACGCTTATGACGTCGGCTCACCTCACGCCGTCTTCTGGACAGTGTGCAGCTCGGGGGTCTGCCAACACCGGTGGGTGCCGCGACCGCAGCCGGCCTGATTGGGCGGGCTGCACTGGACTGTTTGTCCGAGCAGTGATCTTGGTGATAAGAATAAGCCTGGGGCGCCGGCAGAGGATTGCTAAGATTGCGGAAATAAACATCACTTGCGCAATTTTTAACCCTGGATAGATAATCTTCCGCAATTATCCAGATAAAGGCCCGACCGATGAGCAAACTCGACCGTTACGACCTGAGCATTCTGGCGGAATTGCAGCGCGATGCGCGCATCTCCAACCAGGAACTGGCCGAACGCATCGGCCTGTCGCCCTCCCCCTGTTCGCGACGGGTCAAGCAATTGGAGGATGACGGCTACATCACGCGCCAGGTTGCCCTGCTCGACCGCAAAATGCTGGGCCTGAGCCTGACCGCCTACGTATTGATCGGCATGGACCGTCACACCCCCGAGCGTTTCGAGAACTTCGAAGCGGCCATCCGCAACCTGCCGCAAGTGCTGGAATGCAGCCTGGTCACCGGGATGGACGCGGATTACCAACTCAAGGTGGTGGTACCGGATATGGACCATTACCAGAAACTGCTGCTGGGGCATCTGACCCGGATCGATGGCGTCACCAGCGTGCGTTCGAGCTTTGTACTGAACCAGGTGCTCAACAGCACCGAGTTGCCTTTGACTCACCTGCGCAGCTGACCGCTTTTTGTGGCGAGGGAGCTTGCTCCCGCTGGGTTGCGAAGCGACCCCAAGCTTCGGCCGGATTGCCAGTGGACCGGTTTGCGACTGCTGCGCAGTCGAGCGGGAGCAAGCTCCCTCGCCACAGCCCAGCCGATGAATAGCTGCGACACACCGCCGCAGGCCAATCCCGCGTCCGCGCCTCATGCCTTATACTCGCCGCGCCTTTTCAACCCCGCTTACGCCGGAGTGTCCTGATGGATCCTGCTGTTTTCGAAGAGTGGATGATGACCGGCCTGGTCAGCATCCTGATCATTTTCATGGGTTTCATCGTCTGGGACCTGGCGAAGAAATCCAAGGCCGGGCGTTTCGGCTCGTTCATTCTGTTTTTTGTGCTGGGGTTGGGCGTGGCGGCGTTCGTGATCAAGAGCGTGGTGATCGGCCTGATCGAGTCCGGGACGTTATAAGCGCGCCGGCACTTCCCTCCACTGGCCCTGATCGAGTCCTTCGAGGGTCCAGTCGCCGATCCTGACCCGCACCAAGCGCAGTGTCGGCAGGCCCACCGCGGCGGTCATGCGCCGTACCTGGCGGTTGCGCCCTTCGCGGATCACCAGTTCCAACCAACTCGTGGGTACGCTTTTACGAAAGCGCACCGGCGGGTTGCGCGGCCATAACTGCGGCTCGTCCAACTGGCGCGCCTCGGCTGGCAAGGTCATGCCGTCGTTCAACGCCACCCCATCGCGCAAACGCTGCAACTGTTCGGCATTCGGTTCGCCTTCCACCTGCACCCAATAAGTCTTGGCCAGCTTGTGCTTGGGGTCGGCGATACGCGCCTGCAACTGCCCATCATTGGTGAGCAACAGCAAGCCTTCGCTGTCACGATCCAGCCGCCCGGCCGGGTAGATGCCCGGTACGTCGATAAAATCCTTGAGCGTCGCCCGCCCTTCACCGTCACTGAATTGCGTCAGCACATCGAAGGGTTTGTTGAACAGGATCAGCTTCGGCTCGGCCGGCGGGGCCTTGGCCACACGGCGCGGGGCGGAGGCTGGAAGCTTCGCGCCAGGGCGACGGGAAGCGGGGCGTGGAGGACGGGGCATGGTGGCACGGCATCTAACGGTCAGGACCGCCAATGCTAGTGGTCTGACCGCTAAATAACCACCGCCGTATCAACGGAACGGCGGCTCGTCGAAGCTGCGCAGCTTGCGCGAATGCAACGAGTTGAGTTCCGTGCGCAACAGGTCCAACGCCTCGATGCCAATCTTCAGGTGCTGGTTGACCGCTCGCTCATAGAACGCGTTGGCCGAGCCCGGCAGCTTGATTTCGCTGTGCAGCGGCTTGTCCGAAACACACAGCAACGTGCCGTACGGCACCCGCAAGCGATAACCCTGGGCGGCGATGGTGCCGCTTTCCATGTCCACCGCCACGGCGCGGGACAGGTTGATCAACGGGCGCTCCTGGGCCCAGCGCAATTCCCAGTTACGGTCGTCGTAGGTCAGTACGGTGCCGGTGCGCAGGCGTTTCTTCAACTCGTCGCCCTTTTCGCCAGTGACGTTGGCCGCCGCTTGCTGCAAGGCCATCTGCACTTCGGCCAGGGCCGGAATCGGAATGTTCGGCGGCACCACGCGGTCGAGGATCCCGTCGCGGCGCATGTAGGCGTGGGCCAGCACGTAGTCGCCAATGGTCTGGGACTGCCGCAGCCCGCCGCAGTGGCCGATCATCAGCCAGCAATGGGGCCGCAGCACGGCCAGGTGGTCGGTGATGTTCTTGGCGTTGGACGGGCCGACCCCGATGTTCACCAGGGTCACGCCATGGCCATCATTGGTTTGCAGGTGATAGGCCGGCATCTGGTAACGGTGCCAGACCACGCCGGCAGCGATGGCCGATGCTTCTCCATGGTCCATGTTCTTGTCGATGATCACGTTGCCCGGCAGGACCATGCGCACAAAGCGCGGGTCGCTGCGCAGTTGCTCCAGGCCATGGACGATGAACTGGTCGACATAGCGGTGGTAGTTGGTCAGCAGGATCCACGGCTGCACATGGCGCCAGTCGCTGCCGGTGTAGTGCACCAGCCGGCGCAGGGAAAAATCCACCCGCGCCGCGTCGAACAGCGCCAGGGGCAGCGGGTCGGTGTTTTCCCAATCATAGAGGCCGTCGGCAATGCCATCGGTGGCGGCCGACAGGTCGGTGCTGGGGAAAACTCGTGCCAGCACGGCGGCGGTCACGCCGGAGCCGGCCAGTTCGTCGCCCTGCTCCACCACGTACGGGTACGGAATGTTCTGCTCGCTGACGCCCACTTCCACGGTGACGGTAAAGTCGTGCATCAGCGGGACCAGCTGCTCCAGCAGGTATTTACGGAAGGCGCCGGGGTGGGTGACGGTGACACTGTAGGTGCCGGGCAACTGGACCTTGGCATAGGCGCGGGTGGTTTGCGGGACTTCGCCGTGGCAGTGGTAGGTCAGGCGCAAGGCGGGATAGCGAAACAACGCCCTTTGCTCGGCATCCGGCTCGACGCGATCCTTGAGATAACGCATCAGCGCCTGGTTCAACGCGGTGGTCGCACGTTCGTGCAGGGCCGCCAGACGATCCACGGCTTGTTCGGCGGTTTGAACGACAATAAACGCTTCGGTCACGATCAGCTTCCTGTGTTCTGACTTGCAGGCCTTCATCTTGCCTGCATCGCCGCCCGACGGGAACAGTGGCGTAATGGACTCGATCGATTCCCTGTGGGAGCGAGCTTGCTCGCGATGGCGGTGTATCAGTCACCCAGATGCTGGATGGACCGACGCCTTCGCGAGCAAGCTCGCTCCCACAGGGGTATGTGTTGTGTCTAAAAGCCGTGTGGGGTGGAGCGCGTCACGATCGCTTCGACATTCAAGCCCCGAGGCAAGGCACCGTACACCCGGCCGACCGAACCCAGGCGACTGGCAATGAAGGCATCGCTGACGTCGCTGTTGCCCGCCTCGAGCAACAGCTTGGCTTGCAGGCCCACGGCGATGTCTTCGGTCAATTGCCGGGCGCGGTACTGGATATCGTCGGTGTCCTTGAACGCGGCGTGCAATTGGTGGATGTGGCCAGCCAGGCGTTTGTCGCCGTGGCCGTCGCCCAATTCGCTGAACAATACCTCCAGCACGCCGGGCTCCTTGGACAAGGCGCGCAGCACATCCAGGCATTGCACGTTGCCGGAGCCTTCCCACGTCGAGTTGACCGGCGCTTCGCGGTACAGACGCGGCAGGATGCTGTCTTCGACGTAGCCGGCACCGCCCATGCATTCGGCGGCTTCGTTGATCATCGCGGGGGCGCGCTTGCAGATCCAGTACTTGCCCACGGCCGTCACCAGCCGGGCGAACTTGGCCTCATGCTCGTCATTCAAATGGTCCAGCGCCCGGCCCATGCGCAAGCTCAAGGCCAGGGCGGCCTCGCTTTCCAGCGCCAGGTCAGCCAGGACATTCTGCATCAGCGGCTGTTCGCTCAACAGCTTGCCGCCGACCTTGCGGTGCGCGCAGTGATGACTGGCCTGGGTCAACGCCTGGCGCATCAGGGCGCTGGAGCCGACCATGCAATCGAAGCGGGTCATGGCCACCATCTCGATGATCGTCGGTACGCCGCGGCCTTCTTCACCGACCATCCAGGCCAGTGCGCCACGGAACTCGACTTCGCTGGAGGCGTTGGAACAGTTGCCCAGCTTGTTCTTCAGCCGCTGGATGTAGAACTGATTGCGGGTGTCGTCGGGGCGATGGCGCGGCAGCAGGAAACAGGTCAGGCCCTTGTCGGTCTGGGCCAAGGTGAGGAAGGCATCGCACATCGGCGCCGAACAGAACCATTTGTGGCCCACCAGCTCATAGGCCTGGCCCGGGCCGCTGGCGCCCACCGGATAGGCTTTGGTGGTGTTGGCCCGCACATCGGTGCCGCCCTGCTTTTCGGTCATCGCCATGCCCAGGGTCACCCCGGCCTTGTGGGCCATGCCGACATTGCGCGGGTCGTATTCGGTGGCGAGCACCTTGGGCAGCCAGTGCTCGGCCAGGTCCGGCTGCAAGCGCAGCGCCGGCACGCTGGCGAAGGTCATGGTCAGCGGGCAGCCGGTGCCGGCTTCGGCCTGGCTGTGCAGATAGGTCATCGACGCCCGGGCGACATGCGCGCCGGGTTGCGGATGCGCCCAGGGCAAACTGGGCAGGCCGTGCTCGACGGCGGTGCGCATCAACTGGTGATAAGCCGGATGGAACTCCACCAGGTCGATGCGATGGCCGTAACGGTCGTGGCTGGAGAACACCGGTTTGTTCTGGTTGGCCAGGAAGCCCGCTTCCATCAACGGCCCGCCGGCCAGCGCCCCATACGCATCGATCCGCGCCTGCGCCCAGCCCGCCCCAAAGTACTGCGACCACTGCTGCAGCGGCAGGTCGATGCGGTACAGGTTGGCGCCATCCAGGGACGGCGGTTGGTTGGTGACGTCGTGGGTTTCAGCGAACTGGTGCAGGTTCATGACAGGGCTCCTCGATCGGGCAGGGATTCAGTTAAGCACCACCTCCAAGCCGGACAAAGTGTCATATCCGCCTAAATATCGGCGCTTTCACCCTGTCTCGGGCACAGCACCCGGCGCTGGAGCATCGCCTGCAGTGCCTCGAATTTCACGGGTTTGTTCAGGTAATCGATCTGAGCGCCCGAGGGGCAGCATTCGCGCGCCACATTCGGGCTGACCACCAGCACCGGCAGTTCCTCGCAGCCGGGCAAGGTGTGGATCTGGCAGCCGAGCGACACGCCGTCCAGCGGCGGCAACTGGCAGTCGAGCAGCACCGCATCAAAGCGCTCGCCGTGCAGCAGATCCAGCGCGGCGCGGCCACTGTCGGCGGTGCGCACCCGATAACCGAGCTTGAGCAACATGCCGCGCATGACCAACTGATCGATGCTGTTGTCATCGGCCAGTAGCACCGTGCAATCCTGCGGCAGGCGCGAGCCTTGGCGGCCACCGAAGGAAAACGGCGTCGGGACCGCCGCTGGCAAGGCCACGTCAAACTCCACGTCCAACTGGAAACGGCTGCCACGACCGGGTTCGGAGGTATGGGTCAGGCGTCCGCCCAGCAATTCCACCAGTTGCCGGCAGATGGCCAGGCCCACGCCGAGACCGCCGTATTCGCGGGTCATCGAGCCGTCGAGTTGGAAGAAGCGCTGGTACAAGGTCGCTTCCCCCAGGTCGGTAAAACCGATTCCGGTGTCGATGACAGCAAAGGACAGCACCAGCCGATCAAGCGCCGTCGGCCTGCCGCTGACTCGCAGGGCCAGGCCGCCAACCCGGGTGAACTTGATGGCGTTGTCCAGCAGGCATTCCAGGCTCTGGGCCAGTTTGCCACTGTCGCCAAGCAACCGGTCCGCCAGGCCAGGGGCCACGTCGACCTTGAAATCCAGGCCCTTGGCCGCCGCATTGGCGCCGAACTGCACCTGCAGCGCATCGACCACCCCACGCAGGCTGAACGGTGCCGGATAGACCTTGAGCTTGCCGGCCTGCAACTCGGTCAGGGTGAGGATGCCGTTGACCATGCGCATCATGTCCCGCGCCGAACCAGCGGCGGTCTGTTGATACTGGGTCAGCTCCTCATCCATCTCGACGGTTTCCATCAGCTCAAGGGAACCGATCACGCCATTCATCGGCGTGCGCAGTTCATGGGTCAGGGTGGCGAGGAATTCATCCTTGAGCTTGTTGCCGTGGGCCAGTTGCTGGTTGAGCACTTCGAGTTTCTGCCCGGCGTCCAACAGGGTCTGGGCCTGCTGCTCGCGCATGGCATTGATGCGGTCGGCCAGGGCCAAGGACAACAGTGCCACTTCGATGGCCGAGCCGATCTGGCTGGCGTACATGGTCAAAAAGACATTCGGCAGGTAACCGAGCACCATCAACGTATTGACAATGCCCCCCAGCAGAAACGCCGACCAGGCAATGATGAAATAACGCGCCACCCGCAGACCACGCCACCAGGCGAACAGGCCGGCGGCGAAGATCACCACGGTGAACAGCAGCGCCAACACCGTCGCCAGGCGCAGCGCCAGGGCATAACTGGTCATCAGCGACAGGCCGACCACCACGGCGCTGTAGGCGATCAGCGCCAGCAGCAAGCGGTCCAGCCAACGGCTGTGCTGGGCGGTTTGCAGGAAACTGCGGGCGAACTGGCTGCCAAACAGGCCCGCGCAGCCGATGAAGAACGGCGTCGCGGCGTTGGCCCACCAGGGGTTGTCCGGCCAGAAATACTCCACGGCGGCACCGTTGACCGACAACTGGTACAGGCCGAACGAGGCAATGTAGAAGATGTAATAGAGGTAGCTGGTATCGCGCACGCTCAGGTAGATGAACAGGTTGTAGACCAGCATCCCCAGCAGCACGCCATAGATGATCCCCAGTACATACAAGCGCACCGGCTGTTGTTCGAGGTAAGCGGTGCTCGACCACAGCGTCAGCGGCGCCTGGATCGAACCCTGGCTTTGCAGGCGCAGGTAGAGGGTCTGCCGTTGTTCGGGCTTGAAAGCCAGGCTGAACAGGTAGTTGTTCTGGCGGATCTCGCGGCTGGCGAACGGCAAGGCATCACCGGTCTGGCGAACCAGGCGATAGCCCCCCGACGCATCGGGCAAATACAAGTCGAGGTGGTCCAGCGGCGGGTATGCCAGCTCCAGCAGCCAGGTACGCTGGGCGTCCGGATTGGCAGGACGGTAGTGCAGGTCGATTTTCAACCAGAAGGCTGATCGCGAGTAACCGGCGTTCAGCGTGGCTTGGTCGTGGGCTTTGAAAGCACCGGCGCCAGCCTGGGCCAGGACATCGTCAATAGAGGCCGTGCCGCTCGCATCTTCGAACACCTGCAGGGCATGGCCCAAGGGCAGGTTTTGGGTGAATTCATCGAATTCGAGAGCACTTGCCAGAGGGGACAAGCACAGCAACAACATCAGCAAATAGCGCATTTAAGCCCCAGCGCGGCCTGTCCGGTTGAGTCAGGAAGCCCCCCATTCCCTGAGTAGACGTAAAACCGGCATTACCTGTTATGAGTTGGATCCATCTCTAGCATAGCCGTTGATGGCCAATTTGCACCATTGAAATTTTTCCTACAGAAGGCTCTAGAACGGGCGTTACAGCGCTAAGCATTGAAATAGAGCTGTTGCTTTGGTCAGATTGCAATACGACCCGGGAGCCAGGCTCTCGTTTGTTTGATCAGGCCCAGGGTTCTGTGGCGAGGGGATTTATCCCCGCTGGGGTGCGAAGCGCCCCCATTCAAACTGTCTATTATACCGAGGCGATGGGTATTGGGGCCGCTCCGCAGCCCAGCGGGGATAAATCCCCTCGCCACAAATAAATCCTGCCTATAGCTGCTTCCCTTACTACGGGCGTGCGCCGATCGAAAGGGTTTGGTGGTAAGCTCGCGCACCATGAATATCTACAGCTCTCGCCCCGTTGTCCTCTGTCTCTCCGGCCACGATCCCAGTGGTGGCGCCGGCTTGCAGGCAGATATCGAAGCCCTGCTCGCCCAGGGTTGTCATGCCGCCCCTGCCGTTACCGCATTGACCGTGCAAGACACCGTCAACGTCAGCGATTTCCGAGTGCTCGACCGAGAGTGGGTACTGGCACAAGCCAATGCCGTGCTCAACGATGCCCAGGTGGCAGCGGTCAAGCTGGGGATGCTTGGCTCACTGGAAATGGTCGACACGGTGGTCGAACTGCTCCAGGCGCACCCGCACCTGCCGATGGTCTGCGACCCGGTGCTGCGCGCCGGTGGTGGCGGGCGCCTGGGCAAGGATGAGGTCGGCTACGCCATGCGCGAACGCCTGCTGCCCCTGGCAATCATCGCCACCCCCAACCTGCCTGAAGCACGCATCCTTGCTGAATTGCCCGAGGGCAGTGCCGACGAGTGCGCGGAAAAACTGCTGCCCTTCGTCAAACACCTGTTGATCACCGGTGGTCACGGCGACGAACATGAAGTCCATAATCGCCTGTACAGCCGTGACGGCGGGCGCGAAACCTTTACCTGCCAGCGTCTGCCCGGCAGCTACCACGGTTCCGGCTGTACCCTGGCCAGCGCCCTGGCCGGTCGGCTGGCCCAGGGCGAACAGCTCGCCAGCGCCGTCAAGACGGCACTGGATTACACCTGGCGCACCCTGCGCGATGCCGAACAACTGGGCAAAGGCCAGTTCGTACCGCGTCGCCTGCCGCTGGATTTCTGCTCGTAGCACCGGAGGCCTGTGGAATGAAATTACGTGGCCTTTACGCCATCACTGATAGCCAATTGCTGGCCGGCAAGTTCCTCGCTTATGTAGAAGCGGCGCTGGAAGGTGGCGTCACCCTGCTGCAATACCGCGACAAAAGCAGCGACGAGGCCCGCCGGCTGCGGGAAGCCGAAGCACTGCGCAACCTGTGCGAACGCTACAAGACCCAGTTGATCATCAACGACGACGCCGAACTGGCCGCGCGCCTGGGCGTTGGCGTGCACCTGGGCCAGACCGATGGCCCGTTGGCGCCAGTGCGGGCACTGCTCGGGCACAAGGCGATCATCGGTGCCACTTGCCACGCCAGCCTGGCACTGGCCGAACAGGCCGCCAGCGAAGGCGCCAGTTATGTCGCGTTCGGGCGTTTCTTCAATTCCAACACCAAGCCCGGCGCCCCCAGCGCAAACCTTGAACTGCTCGCACAGGCGCACCTCAAACTGCATATCCCGGTGTGCGCCATTGGCGGCATCACCCTGGACAATGCCGCCCCGCTGGTGGCCCACGGGGTCGACCTGCTGGCGGTGGTCCACGGCCTGTTCGGCGCCGACAGCACCACTGAAGTGACGCGCCGCGCCCGCGCCTTCAATGAGCTGCTGCAGATCAAATAGTCTATTTTCCGTTTTCGAGAGCCCAACCATGTCCCGTTCCGAAACCCTGTTTGCCAATGCCCAGAAACACATCCCCGGCGGCGTGAACTCGCCCGTTCGTGCGTTCAAGAGCGTCGGCGGCACCCCGCTGTTCTTCAAGCACGCCGAAGGCGCGTACGTCACCGACGAAGACGACAAGCGCTATGTGGATTACGTCGGCTCCTGGGGCCCGATGATCCTCGGCCACAGCCATCCGGACGTGCTGGATGCGGTGCGCAAGCAACTGGTACACGGCCTCTCCTACGGCGCCCCGACCGCGATGGAAACCGAGATGGCCGACCTGGTCTGCTCGATCGTGCCGTCGATGGAAATGGTGCGCATGGTCAGCTCCGGCACCGAAGCGACCATGAGCGCGATCCGCCTGGCGCGGGGTTTTACCGGCCGCGACAGCATCATCAAGTTCGAAGGCTGCTACCACGGCCACTCCGACAGCCTGCTGGTCAAGGCCGGTTCTGGCGCATTGACCCAAGGCGTGCCGAGCTCGGCAGGCGTACCGGCAGCGTTCGCCAAACACACCCTGACCCTGCCATTCAACGACCTCGAAGAAGTCGAGAAGATGCTCGGCGAAGTCGGCCAGGAAGTGGCGTGCATCATCGTCGAGCCAGTGGCCGGCAACATGAACTGCGTGCCGCCGGCACCGGGTTTCCTCGAAGGCCTGCGCAGCCTGTGCGACCAGCATGGCGTGGTGTTGATTTTCGATGAAGTGATGACCGGTTTCCGCGTGGCCCTCGGCGGCGCCCAGGCCCATTACGGCGTCACGCCGGACCTGAGCACCTTCGGCAAGATCATCGGCGGCGGCATGCCGGTCGGCTGCTTCGGCGGCAAGCGCAAGATCATGGAATGCATCGCGCCGCTGGGCCCGGTCTACCAGGCCGGCACCTTGTCGGGCAACCCACTGGCCATGGCCGCCGGCCTGACCACGCTGCGCCTGATCAGCCGCCCGGGCTTCCACGCCGAACTGACCGACTACACCACGCGCCTGCTCGACGGCTTGCAGGTTCGTGCCGACGCGGCCGGCATTCCGTTCGTGACCACCCAGGCCGGGGGCATGTTCGGCCTGTATTTCAGTGGCGCCGATGACATCGTCACCTTCGAAGACGTGATGGCCAGCGACGCCGACCGCTTCAAGCGCTTCTTCCACCTGATGCTCGACGGCGGCGTGTACCTGGCCCCGAGCGCATTCGAAGCCGGTTTCACCTCCATCGCCCATGGCGAGACCGAGCTGAAGATCACCCTCGATGCGGCCGAACGGGCGTTTGCCGCGCTGAAGTAAGCCTGTGGATAACTGACGCCGGCTGAAGCTGGCGTCAGCGATTGCTGACAACCTCCCGCCTTTTTCCTACGTATTTATGCCCGAAGCAGCTATTAGCATTCCCTCGCAGCAGAAAAACGAGTAAAGACTTTGTAAGGATGGCCCTGCTTATTTCATAATGCGCGCTTATTGGATCCCCCGGAGGGTCCGCGCGCCCCTCAGAGGTAAGTCGATTCCCATGAACCGCACCGGCCGCACCCTTGCCTTGGGCTGCCTGTTGCTCCTTCAGCCCCTGCTCGCGAATGCACAGGCAGGCGGTAACTCGTTGTTGATCCCGGCGCTGGGCCGTTGCACGCTCAATACCCAGCCACAAGATCTCGCACCGGCACTCGACGCCTGTCAAAAAGCGGCGGACGCAGGAGATGCACAAGCGCAATACGAGTTGGGCGAGTTCTACTACGAAGGCAAGGCTGCGCCGCGCGACCTCAAGAAAGCCCTCGACTACTTCGAAAAAGCCTCGCTGCAAGGCCATGCCCAGGCGCAATTCAAGCTCGGCGGCATGTTCTTCCATGGCGAAGGCGTGCCAGCCAACAACGTCCAGGCCTATATCGTCCTGAAGATGGCCGCGGTCAACGGCGCCGAAGAAGCCCTGGACACCGCCGACGAAGTCGCCGAGCAAATGCCCCGTGACGAGTTGGAAGTGGCCACCCAGGTGCTGGGGCAGATCTTTCGCAAATACCTGATGGAATTGCAGAACGCCGATGGGCGTACGCCCTTCTCGCCACTGCCCTAAGTTCACTGCGGCCCCCTGTGGCGAGGGGATTTATCCCCGCTGGGCTGCGAAGCGGCCCCAAATCCGTCAACTCAATCGAACTCCAATACCGCAGTGTCAGGCTTTAGGGTCGCTTCGCGCCCCAGCGGGGATAAATCCCCTCGCCACAAGGACTGTGCCCGACCTTAGAGACTCGTCTTGCCAAGAGCCGAGAGTTACTTCTCAGGCATCGGCATCGGAAACGGCATCACATTGCCGACCGCACCGCGGGCTTCGCTGATTTTCGGGGTGCCCAGGCGTTCGACTTCGTCGATGCGCACGATCGAATGCATCGGCACGAAGCTGCGCACCACGCCTTCGAACTGCGCCTTGAGCTTTTCCTCGCTCGGATCGACGACCACTTGCGTGCGCTCGCCAAAGACGAATTCTTCCACTTCCAGGAAACCCCACAGATCACTTTGATAGATCTGCTTGGCGTACATTTCGAACACCTGGCCCTGGTTGAGGAAAATCACCTTGTAGATTGGAGCTTCACGTTTGGTCATGGCTGGCGAAACACATCGGCGGGTAAAAATGAGGGCGCGAACTATAGCATAGCCACTGCTCGCACAGCGGTAGGAACCGGGGGACTTGTTCCCTATAATGCGCGGTTCTTTGAATCACGTGATGATCCCGTCCATGGCCAAGAAGCTTTACATCGAAACCCACGGTTGCCAGATGAACGAGTACGACAGCTCGCGCATGGTCGATCTGCTGGGTGAACACCAGGCCCTGGAAGTCACTGCCCGCGCTGAAGACGCGGACGTGATCCTGCTCAACACCTGCTCGATTCGCGAACGCGCCCAGGACCGGGTGTATTCCCAGCTCGGCCGCTGGCGCGAACTGAAGTTGGCCAACCCGGAAATGGTCATCGCCGTGGGCGGTTGCGTGGCCAGCCAGGAAGGCGCGGCCATTCGTGATCGCGCGCCGTACGTGGACGTGGTCTTTGGCCCGCAGACCTTGCACCGCCTGCCGGAGATGATCGACGCCGCCCGCAGCACCAAGCTGCCGCAAGTGGACGTTTCGTTCCCGGAAATCGAAAAATTCGACCACCTGCCCGAACCGCGTATCGACGGCCCAAGTGCCTACGTGTCGGTGATGGAAGGTTGCAGCAAGTACTGCACGTTCTGCGTGGTGCCCTACACCCGCGGTGAAGAAGTCAGCCGACCGTTCGACGACGTGCTCGCCGAGATCATCCACCTGGCGGAAAACGGCGTGCGCGAAGTGACCCTGCTGGGGCAGAACGTCAACGGCTATCGCGGCCTGACCCATGACGGGCGCCTGGCGGATCTCGCCGAACTGATCCGCGTCGTGGCAGCGGTGGATGGCATCGACCGCATCCGCTACACCACGTCTCATCCGCTGGAGTTCTCCGACAGCCTGATCCAGGCCCACGCCGAAGTCCCCGAACTGGTCAAGCACCTGCACCTGCCGGTGCAATCGGGCTCCGACCGGATCCTTGCGGCCATGAAACGCAACCACACGGCGCTGGAGTACAAATCCAAGCTGCGCAAGTTGCGCGCAGCAGTGCCGGGGATCTGCATCAGCTCGGACTTTATCGTCGGCTTCCCTGGCGAAACCGAGAAAGACTTCCAGCAGACCATGAAGCTGATCGAAGACGTGGGCTTCGACTTCTCCTATTCCTTCGTCTACAGCCAGCGTCCTGGCACTCCGGCGGCCGACCTGGCGGACGACACGCCCGAAGAACTGAAAAAGGAGCGGCTCAACGCCTTGCAACATCGCCTCAACCAGCAAGGTTTCGAGATCAGCCGACAAATGGTCGGCTCCGTCCAGCGGATTCTGGTGACCGATTATTCGAAAAAAGACCCCGGCGAGCTGCAAGGACGTACCGAAAACAACCGCATCGTCAACTTCCGCTGCGACACCCCGGCCCTGATCGGCCAGTTCGCCGACGTGCACATCGACGCCGCGCAACCGCACTCCCTGCGCGGTTCACTGATCCAGTAACCCCACACTTCCTGTGGGAGCGAGCTTGCTCGCGATAGCGGTGCGACAGTCAATATCAATGTTGAATGTGAGGGCCCCATCGCGAGCAAGCTCGCTCCCACAAGGACCGTGCCAAGCCCTGTGATCAGATTCGCCTGTTTAAGAGCTTTCGCACCCAGCCTACTGGCGTTATCCTTGATTTCACCTTAATTGCCCCCGGGCGGCTAAAAACGACCTTGAACGCACCCATCGAACCACATCGCTTTATTCTCGAGCCCTTTGAGGCTCGCCGCTTCGCCAATCTGTGCGGGCAATTCGACGAGCACCTGCGCTTGATCGAACAGCGCCTGGCCATCGAGATCCGCAATCGCGGAAACCAGTTCGAACTGATCGGCGAACCCAAGCACACCACCTCCGCGGAAAACCTGCTGCGCCGTCTCTACCGGGAAACCAAGGGGAGCGAGCTGTCGCCGGATACGGTCCACCTGTTCCTGCAGGAGTCGGCTGTCGAAGAACTCGACAACCATGCCCCGTCGGAACCTGCCGTGGCCCTGCGCACGAAAAAAGGCATGATTCGCCCGCGCGGCTTGAATCAGCAGCGCTACGTGAAGGAAATCCTGGGCAACGACATCAACTTCGGCATCGGCCCGGCCGGTACCGGCAAGACCTACCTGGCCGTGGCCTGCGCCGTCGATGCGCTGGAACGTGAACAGGTGCGGCGTATCCTGCTGGTGCGACCGGCGGTCGAAGCGGGTGAAAAACTCGGCTTCCTGCCCGGCGACCTGGCCCAGAAAATCGACCCGTACCTGCGCCCGCTCTATGACGCGCTGTATGAAATGCTCGGCTTCGAATACGTCGCCAAGCTGATCGAGCGCCAGGTCATCGAGGTCGCGCCGCTGGCCTACATGCGTGGTCGGACCCTGAACAACAGCTTCATCATCCTCGACGAAAGCCAGAACACCACGGTCGAGCAGATGAAAATGTTCCTGACCCGCATCGGCTTCGGCTCCACCGCCGTCATCACCGGGGACATCACCCAGGTCGACCTGCCCCGCGGCACCAAGTCCGGGCTGAACCATGTGATCCAGGTGCTCAAGGACGTGCCGGGCATCAGTTTCACGCACTTCATGCCCAAGGACGTGGTGCGTCATCCGTTGGTCCAGCGCATTGTCGAAGCCTACGAGCGCTTCGAGCATCGCGAGGCCGACGATGCGCCTGAAGGCAAAGGCAATCGCCACAATGCTTGAACTCGACCTGCAAGTGGCCTGCAAACACGCCGCCCCCAGCGAAGCCCAGTTCCGCCAATGGTGCGAACTGGCCCTGCGCCAGCGCAGCGCCGACTCGGAGCTGACGATCCGCCTGGTGGACGAGCCCGAAGGCCGTGAACTGAACCACACCTGGCGGCAGAAAGACTACGCCACCAACGTGCTGTCGTTCCCCGCCGACGTACCCGACGAACTGCTCGACATCCCACTGCTGGGCGATCTGGTGATCTGCGTCCCGGTGGTGGAGCGTGAAGCAGCCGAACAAGACAAGACCTCCGAGGCTCACTGGGCCCATCTGGTGATTCACGGCTGCTTGCATCTACTGGGTTACGACCATATAGAAGATGACGAAGCCGAAGAAATGGAAGCACTGGAACGAACGTTGCTTGCAGAGCTGGGTCATCCCGATCCCTACGCCGGCGACGAACACTGATACATCAACCTGTAACGACAAAGGATTCAGAGTAATCGCTATGAGCGAAGATCGATCGAGCAACGGGCAGAAGTCATGGCTGGGCAAGCTCACCCAGGCTTTTGCCCATGAGCCGAAAAACCGCCAGGAGCTGCTGGAGCTGCTGCGCGATGCACACCAGAACAAACTGCTGGACAGCGAAGCGCTGGCCATCGTCGAAGGCGCCATCCAGGTCGCTGACCTGCAAGTCCGGGACATCATGGTCCCGCGCTCGCAGATGGTCAGCATCAAGGCGACCCAGACCCCCCGTGAATTTTTGCCCGCCGTGGTCGACTCCGCTCACTCGCGCTATCCGGTCGTCGGCGAGAGCCATGACGACGTCATGGGCGTGCTGCTGGCCAAGGACCTGCTGCCGCTGATCCTTCAGGAAAACGGCGACAGCTTCAACATCAAGGACCTGTTGCGCCCGGCCACCTTCGTGCCCGAGTCCAAGCGCCTGAACGTGCTGCTGCGTGAATTCCGCGCCAACCACAACCACATGGCCATCGTCATCGACGAATACGGCGGCGTGGCCGGCCTGGTCACCATCGAAGACGTCCTCGAGCAGATCGTCGGCGACATCGAGGACGAGCACGACGTCGAGGAAGACAGCTACATCAAGCCCCTGCCCAGCGGCGACTTCCTGATCAAGGCCCTGACGCCGATCGAGAACTTCAACGAATTCTTCGACAGCCAATTCTCCGACGATGAGTTCGACACCGTTGGCGGCCTGGTGATGAGTGCTTTCGGGCATCTGCCCAAGCGCAACGAAACCACGGAAATCGGCTCCTGGCGCTTCCGCATCCTGAATGCCGACAGCCGTCGGATTCACTTGCTGCGCCTGTCGCCCATTGGCCGATAACCCCTGCGAGACCCGCTAAGGACAAAAATGCGCTGGATAACCCGCCCCGGCTGGCCCGGTAACCTGCTGGCCATGGCGGCCGGTGCGATCACCACCCTGGCCTTGGCGCCGTTCGACCTCTGGCCGCTGGCATTGCTGGCGGTCGGCTTGTTCTACGCCGGGCTGCGCGAGCTCTCGCCACACCAGGCCCTGGGCCGAGGCTGGTGTTTCGGTTTTGGCCTGTTTGGTGCCGGCACCAGTTGGATCTACGTCAGCATCCACAACTTCGGCGGCGCCTCGGTGCTGCTCGCCGGGTTATTGATGCTGCTGTTCATCGCCGCCATTGCCTGGTTCTTCGCCCTGCCCGCCTGGCTGTGGGCACGCTGGTTGCGCCGCAACGAGGCGCCGCTGGCCGATGCCCTGGCGTTCGCCGCGCTGTGGTTGGGCCAGGAAGCTTTCCGCGGCTGGTTCCTCACCGGGTTCCCCTGGCTGTACTCCGGCTACAGCCAGCTCAACGGCCCGCTGGCCGGCCTCGCGCCGCTGGGCGGGATGTGGCTGATCTCCTTCACCCTGGCCTTGACCGCCGCGCTGCTGTACAACGCGCCCCGGTTGATCCGCACCGGACGCAAGGGCTTTATCGCCGCGGGCGTGATGCTGCTGATCGGCCCATGGGTGGCCGGCCTGGCCCTCAAGGGCCATGCCTGGACCAGTCCTTCGGGCGACCCGCTGAGCGTCGCGGCGATCCAGGGCAACATCGAACAAAGCATGAAGTGGGACCCCGAGCAGCTCAACGCGCAGTTGGCGCTGTACCGCGACATGAGCTTTGCGTCCAAGCGCGTCGACCTGTTGATCTGGCCGGAAACCGCAGTACCGGTGCTCAAGGAATCTGCCCAGGGTTATCTGGACATGATGGGCAGCTTCGCCGCCGAGCGGCATTCGGCGTTGATTACCGGTGTGCCGATTCGCCAACTGGTGCGCCACGAGAAGCGTTACTTCAACGGCATCACCGTGACCGGCGAAGGCGACGGTACTTACTTGAAGCAAAAGCTCGTGCCGTTTGGCGAATACGTGCCGCTACAGGACATCCTGCGCGGCCTGATCGCCTTCTTCGACCTGCCCATGTCGGACTTCGCCCGGGGCCCGGCCGACCAGCCACTGCTGCAAGCCAAGGGTTACCAGATCGCGCCGTTCATCTGCTATGAAGTGGTCTATCCGGAATTTGCCGCCAGCTTGTCAGCGCGCAGCGACCTGTTGCTGACCATCAGCAACGACACCTGGTTCGGCACCTCGATCGGCCCGTTGCAACACCTGCAAATGGCCCAGATGCGCGCCCTGGAAGCCGGTCGCTGGATGATCCGCGCCACCAACAACGGCGTCACCGGGCTGATCAACCCCTTCGGCCAGATCACCGCACAGATCCCGCAATTCGAGCGTGGCATCCTGTACGGCGAAGTGGTGCCGATGCACGACCTGACGCCGTACCTGCAATGGCGCTCATGGCCGCTGATCATTTTGTGCCTGTCGCTGTTGGGCTGGGCGTTGATGGCGAGCCGGATGGCCAAGACCGTTTAAGGCCTCTGCCCCCCCCTTGTGGCGAGGGAGCTTGCTCCCGCTGGGTGGCGCAGCCGCCCCGTTTTTCCCAACCACTGAAGATGTTCCAGCCCGGCGACAGTGGCGTCTGCTGCGCAGCCGAGCGGGAGCAAGCTCCCTCGCCACAGAAGCTCGCTAGCCCATGACATTGGCGAACACCCATGCATTGGATGTCTGCACAAGGCAGGCGACTACCCACTCTGGAAGACCATTGAGCTCTTGTGGCGAGGGAGCTTGCTCCCGCTCGGCTGCGCAGCAGGCCCTGTTTTTAGGGGGACCGCTTCGCGGCCCAGCGGGAGCAAGCTCCCTCGCCACAACCATGTTCGGCCCACACATTTCGTATGCTCAGCGATAGAACAACCAATACCCCAACAACCCCATCGCCTCATTCATCAACTGCCCGGACTGCCAGATCGACTTGAACTCCGGCATCCAGCCACCCAGTGGCCGGGCATTGTCCGGGCCCAGGAAGCCGACAGGCGCCGGCACCACTTCAAATCCTGACCGCTCGAAACTCCAGACCGCCCGCGGCATGTGCCACGCCTGGGTCACCACCACAACCCGTTTGATGCCTTCCGGCAACAGGATCTCGGCGCTCATCTGGGCGTTTTCCCAGGTGGTGCGGCTACGTCCTTCCTGCCAACGCACGTTGACGCCAAAATCCTCCAGCATCGAGTCGGCCATCAACTTGGCCTCGCTGGGCGGGGTGCCGTAGTGCAAGCCGCCAGTGGTCAGCACGGGCAAGCCCGACGCCTTGGCCAGTCGCGCCGCATAACGCTGGCGTTCGAGGCCGACACCGGTGGGCTGGTCGGAACCCCAGGCCAGGTCACCGCGCTCGCGACCGGAACCCAGCACCACGATGGCGTCGGCACGCTGGGCCAGGGTCGCCCATTCACTGCGCAGCAGCGGCGGCTCACGCTCCAATGCCTTGGCGCTCCACTGCACCACCACCGGCAGGCTCATCAACCAGAAACCGCCCAGGCCCACGGCGAAACACAGGCGGGCCAGGCGCGGCCGAGAATGGCGCCACCACCAGGCGAGCGCCAACAGCAGCAGAAGAATGCCGGGCGGCAATAGAAGTTGTTTGATGAAATAGCGAAAGGGCATCGGGCATCTCCATAGATGCCCGAAGCCTAAGGGGGTTGACGCAAAGCGACAACAGATTCGAAAAAGCCTTGAACCAAAAAAAGCGACACGCGTGAATCCGGCTTTACTTGAACTGCAGCGACCGGATCTTTACTGCATCCTTATCAGGCGTCCGGTCCTTGAGCCACACAACCTTGGCCGAACGGGGCGCTTCGAGACGCTTGAGTACCTGGGCCCCACTGGTGGGGGGGTTATGTCCGGCCTGTTCAAGGTAAGCCTTGACCAGTTCGAACTCTGCGGGGCTCAAGCCTCGCAGTTCCAGCTCTACCGGGCGCTCATCACGCAAGCGACCGGCGGTTCTTGCAGCGTCCAGGGCCACCCCGAGACGATCGATCAGTTTTTCGTACAACTCAGGTGTAGCGACTTTTCGTTGTGATTCAACCATCCCTCACCTCATTGAAGATAAGACTCACTCCCCATTGAGAAGCTTAGCTTCGCTGGGCAAACCGGCAGTGCGCCGCGACCAACGGCCCTGAACACGGGTCATCGCCGATGATCGGCAATAGCTCGGCGGTGGTTCGGCAGCAATCAGGGTTTCCCTCGGCAGAGCGCGGTCATGTATGCTACGGCGCTTCCTGTAACTCCACTTCCAGCTTGGCTGGGCATCGAAAACGCCGCATTCGGCGTCGTCTGCGTCCAGCATGGCAACGAAGAGGATTGGGCCACCCCATTCAGTACAAAAGTAGCCATGCACGAACACTACCAGCCCCGTGAAATCGAAGCCGCCGCCCAGTCGTTCTGGGACGAGCAAAAGTCCTTTGAAGTCAGTGAACAGCCAGGCAAGGAGACTTACTACTGCCTGTCGATGTTCCCTTACCCCAGCGGCAAGCTACACATGGGGCACGTGCGCAACTACACCATCGGCGACGTGATCTCCCGCTACCAGCGCATGCAAGGCAAGAACGTCCTGCAACCCATGGGTTGGGACGCCTTCGGCATGCCGGCGGAAAACGCCGCGATGAAGAACAACGTGGCCCCCGCCAAGTGGACCTACGAAAACATCGCCTACATGAAGACCCAGCTGCGTAGCCTGGGCCTGGCGGTGGATTGGTCCCGCGAGGTCACCACCTGCAAGCCCGACTACTACCGCTGGGAACAATGGCTGTTCACCCGCCTGTTCGAAAAAGGCGTGATCTACCGCAAGAACGGCACCGTGAACTGGGACCCGGTGGACCAGACCGTACTGGCCAACGAACAAGTGATCGACGGCCGCGGCTGGCGCTCCGGCGCGCTGATCGAAAAGCGCGAAATCCCGATGTACTACTTCAAGATCACCGCCTACGCGGATGAGCTCCTGGAGAGTCTCGACGAGCTGACCGGTTGGCCCGAGCAGGTCAAGACCATGCAGCGCAACTGGATCGGCAAGTCCCGGGGCATGGAAGTGCAGTTCCCCTACGACGTCGCCTCCATTGGCGAAGCCGGCACCCTGAAAGTCTTCACCACCCGCCCGGACACCCTGATGGGTGCCACGTATGTGGCCGTGGCCGCCGAGCATCCGCTGGCCACCCTGGCGGCCCGGAACAACCCTGAGCTGCAGGCGTTCATCGCCGAATGCAAGGGCGGCAGCGTCGCCGAAGCCGATGTCGCCACTCAAGAGAAGAAAGGCCTGGCAACGTCGTTGTTCGTCGAGCACCCGCTCACCGGCGAGAAGCTGCCGGTGTGGGTCGCCAACTACGTGCTGATGCACTATGGCGACGGCGCTGTCATGGCGGTGCCGGCCCACGACGAGCGTGATTTCGAATTCGCCCACAAGTACAACCTGCCGGTCAAACCGGTGGTGCGCACCAGCGCCGGCGACCAGACTCCCGCACCTTGGCAGGACGCCTATGGCGAACACGGCGAACTGATCAACTCCGGCGAGTTCAACGGCCTGGACTTCGCGGGCGCATTCGATGCCATCGAAGTCGCCCTGATCAAGAAGAACCTCGGCGCCTCGCGCACCCAATTCCGCCTGCGGGACTGGGGCATCAGCCGCCAGCGCTACTGGGGCTGCCCGATCCCGATCGTGCACTGCGACACCTGCGGCGACGTACCGGTGCCGGAAGACCAACTGCCAGTGGTCCTGCCGGAAGACGTCGTACCCGACGGCGCCGGTTCGCCCCTGGCGCGCATGCCCGAGTTCTATGAGTGCAACTGCCCGAAATGCGGTGCACCGGCCAAGCGCGAAACCGACACCATGGACACCTTCGTCGAGTCCTCCTGGTATTACGCGCGCTACGCCTCGCCGCACTATGAGGGCGGCCTGGTGGAAAAATCCGCGGCCGACCACTGGTTGCCAGTGGACCAGTACATCGGCGGCATCGAACACGCCATTCTCCACCTGCTCTACGCACGCTTCTTCCACAAGCTGATGCGTGACGAAGGCCTGGTGAGCTCCAACGAGCCGTTCAAGAACCTGCTGACCCAAGGCATGGTGATCGCCGAGACTTACTATCGTCGCGAAGCCAACGGTGCCTACACCTGGTTCAACCCGAGCGACGTCGAGCTCGAACGCGACAGCAAGGCCAAGGTCATCAGCGCCAAGCTGATCGCCGACGGCCTGCCGGTGGAAATCGGCGGCACCGAGAAAATGGCCAAGTCGAAGAACAACGGCGTCGACCCACAGTCGATGATCGACCAGTTCGGCGCGGACACCTGCCGCCTGTTCATGATGTTCGCCTCGCCACCTGACATGAGCGCGGAATGGTCCGACTCGGGCGTCGAGGGCTCGCACCGCTTCCTCAAGCGCGTCTGGCGCCTGGCCCAAGCCCACGTCACCCAGGGCCTGCCGGGCAAACTGGCCGTCGCCAGCCTGAACGACGAGCAGAAAGCCGTCCGTCGCTCGATTCACCTGGCCATCAAGCAGGCCAGCCATGACGTCGGCCAGAACCACAAATTCAACACCGCCATCGCCCAGGTGATGACGCTGATGAACGTGCTGGAAAAAGCCGCGCAAGGCACCGAGCAGGATCGCGCACTGGTTCACGAAGGCCTGGAAGCCGTGACGTTGCTGCTCGCGCCGATCACCCCACACATCAGCCACGAGCTGTGGAATCAACTGGGTCACGCCGACCCGGTGATTGATGCACGCTGGCCGGTGGTGGACGAAACCGCGCTGGTGCAGGACAGCCTGACCCTGGTTATCCAGGTCAACGGCAAGCTGCGCGGCCAGATCGAAATGCCGGCTGCGGCAACGCGCGAAGAAGTTGAAGCCGCCGCGCGGGCCAATGAAAACGTGCTGCGCTTCGTCGATGGCCTGACCATTCGCAAAGTGATCGTCGTGCCCGGCAAGCTGGTCAACATCGTCGCAAGCTAATTGGATCGGGCGCGAGGCTCAAGCCTGGCGCCGAATACAACCTGCGGGGTCGCATGGTCGACCCCCATAGGGTTCAAGGGGAGCAACAAGATGATCAAACGTAATCTGCTGGTAGTGGGCCTGGCGGTCCTGTTGAGCGCCTGCGGCTTCCAACTGCGCGGCACCGGCACCACCGAGCTGGCCATCACGGAACTGGACCTCAGCGCACGGGACGCCTATGGCGACACCGTGAAACTGCTGCGCGACACCCTGGAAAACAGTGGCGTGAAAGTCTACAGCGGGGCCCCGTACAAGCTGGTACTGGCCCGTGAACAGCAGAGCCAGCGCAGCCTGAGCTATGCCGGTGCCGGTCGTTCCGCCGAGTACGAACTGAACAACGTACTGAGCTATGAGATCCGCGGCCAGAACGACCTGGTACTGCTGGACGACAAGCTGCAGGTGCAGAAGGTCTACCTGCACGATGGCAACAACATCACCGGTTCCGACCAGGAGTCGAGCGAAGTGCGCGATGAAATGCGTCGTGACCTCGTGCAACGCATGATGCTGCGCCTGCAACAGCTGAGCCCGGCCCAGCTGGAGCAACTGCAACAGACCGCCAACGCCCGCGCCAAGGCCGAAGCCGATGCGCTGGAAGCGGCACGCAAGGCTGAAGCGGAAACCCCGCAACAGTCGCCGATGCAGATCCCGGCTGAATAAGCCTTGCGGGGCGCTCCGGCGCCCCGCTCGCCTTCTCTTATGAAGCTCGCTCCCGCCCAACTCGGCAAACACCTGCAAGGCGCCCTCGCGCCGGTCTACATCATCAGTGGCGATGACCCACTGCTGTGCCAGGAAGCCGCCGACGCCATCCGCGCCGCTGCACGCCAGCAAGGTTTCGACGAGCGCCAGGTATTTGCCGCCGACGCCAGTTTCGACTGGGGCACGCTGCTGCAGGCCGGGGCGAGCATGTCGTTGTTCGCCGAAAAACGCCTACTGGAGCTGCGTTTGCCGTCTGGCAAACCCGGTGACAAAGGCGCCGCTGCGCTGATCGAATATTGCTCTCGCCCGGCCGAGGACACCGTGCTGCTCATCAGCTTGCCGAAACTCGACGGCAGCGCGCAAAAGACCAAATGGGGCAAGGCCCTGGTCGAAGGCCCGCAGACCCAGTTCGTGCAGATCTGGCCGGTGGATGTCAGCCAGTTGCCCAGCTGGATCCGCCAGCGCCTGTCCCAGGCCGGCCTCTCGGCCAGCCAGGACGCGGTGGAACTGATCGCCGCCCGGGTCGAAGGCAACCTGTTGGCCGCTGCCCAGGAAATCGAAAAGCTCAAGCTGATGGCCGAAGGCGGCCAGATCACCGTGGAAACGGTGCAAGCCGCCGTGGCCGACAGTGCGCGCTTCGATGTCTTCGGGCTGACCGATGCGATCCTCAACGGTGAGGCCGCCCATGCCCTGCGCATGCTCGAAGGCCTGCGGGGCGAAGGCGTCGAGCCGCCGGTGATCCTCTGGGCCCTGGCCCGGGAATTACGCCTGCTGGCCAACCTGTCCCTGCAATACAGCCAGGGCGTCCCACTGGACAAAGCCTTCAGCCAGGCCCGCCCACCGGTGTGGGACAAACGCAAACCGCTGATGAGCAAGGCCCTGCAACGCTATTCCGCATCGCGCTGGGCGCAATTGCTGCTCGAAGCCCAGCGCATCGACGCGCAGATCAAGGGCCAGGCCGCCGGCTCACCGTGGATGAGCCTCAGTCGCTTGTCGCTGTTGATGGCCGGTCAACGATTGCCCCTGCCTGCCGAGTAAACACACTCAGGCCAGAGGGCTTTCTGTGGCGAGGGAGCTTGCTCCCGCTGGGGCGCGAAGCGGCCCTGTTTTTCGGGTCTGCTTCGCAGCCCAGCGGGAGCAAGCTCCCTCGCCACACAAAAGCTGTCTCCCCCAAATCCGCCACCTGAGGCGAAACTTCCTACTGCATGCAGGGACTGGACAGCCCGCCAACTCTGCCCCATGATTTGCCCCGCAAAACCACCCCACGAGAGACACCATCATGAGCAAAAAGCCATCCAGGCATGGCCCCAACAAGGCCAAATCCATCGTCGCCCAGCCCCTGTTCCGCAGCCGCCAGGAACGACCCGCCAAGGGCAAAGGCAGCTACCGCCGCGAAGCCTTCCAGTCTGACAACTGGGAGGCTTCTTGCTTTGTGGCAGCTTGAAACACCCGGACAAGCCCTACACCCCTTTCGCATGATAAGGTCAGCACCTGATTTGTATTTCTGGACCCGTGCATGCCCTTCTGTCTTTCCCATCGTTGGCCACTGCGCCAGATGATTGTTGCCGCCAGCGTTGCCCTGCTTGTCGCCTGCGCCGAAAAACCTACTGCCGCCGACGCCCAACCGCTCCAGACAGCCCCCGCCGTGACCGCTCCGGCCATCGTCCCGCCCCTGGTGCCGACCGGTGAAGACCTGGCCATTGCGCCCACCCAGACCTTCGCGCAATGGCAAGCAGGGTTTCGCAAGGAGGCACTGGCCGCCGGGATCCGTGGCGACCTGTTCGATCGTGCGTTTGTCGGCGTCAGCCCGGACATGAGCGTGATCAAGGCCGATCGCAGCCAGCCGGAATTCACCCGTCCCGTGTGGGAATACCTCGATGGCGCGCTATCGCCACTGCGGGTCAACAAAGGCAAGAGCCTGATCCAGCAGAACGCCCAGGTCCTGCAAAGTATCGAGCAGCGTTATGGCGTTGATCGCGAGGCGCTGGTGGCGGTGTGGGGCATGGAGAGCAACTTCGGCCAGTTCCAGGGTAGCAAGTCGGTGATCAATTCCCTGGCGACCTTGGCCTACGAAGGACGACGCCCGGGTTTTGCCCATGCGCAACTGATCGCCGCGCTGCAAATCCTGCAACAGGGCGATATCACACCGGAAAAAATGCTCGGTTCCTGGGCCGGCGCCATGGGCCAGACCCAGTTCATTCCCACCACGTACAACACCCATGCAGTGGATTTCGATGGCGACGGTCGCCGCGACATCTGGGGCAGCTCCACCGACGCCCTGGCCTCGACCGCCCATTACCTGCAAAGCTCCGGCTGGCAGCGTGGCCAGCCATGGGGGTTCGAGGTCGATCTCCCAGAGGGCTTCGACTACACCCTGGCCGATGGCACGATCCGCAAGCCTGTTGCTGAATGGGAGCGACTGGGGGTTTCAGAATATGGCGGCCTGCCAATAACCCCGGATGACAAACAGCTCTCGGCGTCTCTGCTCCTGCCGGCCGGCCATCGCGGCCCGGCGTTCCTGATCTTCGATAACTTCCGCGCCATCCTCAAGTACAACAACTCGTCGTCCTATGCCTTGGCGGTCGGGTTGTTGTCAAAGCGCTTTACCGACGGCGGACTGGTCTATGGCCAGTGGCCCAAGGAGGACCTGCCCCTGAGCCGCAGCGAACGCATCGAATTGCAGACACTGCTGAGCAAGCACAACTACGACGCGGGCAACCCCGACGGTATCATCGGCGCCAACACCCGCAAGGCCATCCGCAGTGCCCAGCAGTCGTTCGGCTGGCCGGCGGATGGGTATCCGACGCAGCAGTTGCTGGAGGCATTGCGTAGCCGCTGAATTGCCGTATGGCGGCTACCGCTATCGCGAGCTTGCTCGCGATAGCTGACTCCCAGGCGCTACATGACTAGCGACTGACCACCACATCCTGCTCCAGCACCAACCTCTTCTCCTCCGCATCGAGCGTCACCAAGGCCCCCATGGGCAAGGTCAGGTTCGGATCGCAGTGCCCGCTGCGCCAGCCGGACAGCACCGGGATACGCAACGGCTCGAAGGTCTGCTTGAACAAGCGGTTCAACGCCTCGACGTCGACCCCGGCCACATCCCCCACCAAAACGCCGCGTAGCTGGTGCAACGTGCCGGCCAATCGCAGTTGAGTCAGCAATCGGTCGATGCGATACAGCGGCTCGTTGACGTCTTCGATGAACAGGATCACCCCTTCGGCGTCGATCTGAAAAGGCGTGCCCATGGTCGCGGCAATCATCGACAGGTTGCCGCCCAGCAGACGTCCGTGGGCGATGCCTGGCTCGACGGTGGTCAATGGGTAGGCTGCGGGGTGGTTCAGCTCGCTGCCGGCCTTCAACTGTCCACGCAGCAGGCTGAAAAACGAGGTGACGGTCGGGGGTTCCTTGTCGCCCAGCAGATCGGCGTTGAGCAGCGGGCCGTGGAAGGTCACGAAGCCTGCGTAGCGGCTGATGGCCAGGTGCAGGGCGGTGATGTCGCTGTAGCCTACGAATGGCTTGGGGTTGCGGCGCAGGAGGTCGAAGTCGATGCGGTCCAGCAGGCGTGGTGTGCCGTAGCCGCCGCGCAGGCAGATGATCGCGTTGACTTCTGGGTCGGCGAAGGCGCTGTGCAGGTCGTTGAGTCGTACTTCGTCGCTGCCGGCCAGGTAGTCGTTCTTTTCGTAGACGCCTGGGAAGATCCGGAGCTCGTGACCTCGGGCGCGCATCCATTGGATGGCTTTTTCCGTGTCCAGGGGGGCGGGGCCGGCGGGGGCGATCACGGCGATCAACCCTTCGGACGGAAGTGCCGGGACGGGTTGATGTGGGTTCAGGACTTGGGTGACTTCCATGGGGTTCCCGGTTTTTCGGCTTGCTATGCGTGTATATCCGTTTTTTGTGTAACGGCTACTTATGGTTCCGCTCTTACAGCGGCTTACTTTTGAAAAGCGCAAAAGTAAGCAAAACGCTCTTGCCCCACCACTCGGTGCCTCGCCTAGGCTCGGCATGCCCGAACGCAGGCATTGCTCCGTGGGCCGCCGCGAAGGGCCATCCATGGCCCAGCGCGGCTATCCCGGCATCCATGCCGGGATGCCCACTGCGCAATGCCTGCGTTCGGCCAGCGTGGTTTAACGGGGCGCCTAGATCAAGATCAAGATCAAGATCCAAAGCAAAGCAAAGCAAAGCAAAGCAAAGCAAAAGCGGGGCATTCACTTAGGGCAGTCGACAAACCCGTGGCGAGGGAGCTTGCTCCCGCTGGGCCGCGAAGCGGCCCCAAAACCTGCCAAATACGGAGCATCAGACACACCGCACCCGCCGGTTTACGACTGCTTCGCAGCCGAGCGGGAGCAAGCTCCCTCGCCACAGGTCCATCATTTTTCTTAAGTGAACAGCATTACGCTCCCACAGGGCTTTGCGGTGTTCGCAATATCTGGGTAGGTGCAAAAACCTGTGGGAGCGGGTGATCACAGCATCTGCACACGACACAAAACCTTGCTCGCGATGCATCGGCACAGCCAACATCACCACAAACCTATCCTCCGCTTTCCCGAGCAAGCCCGCTCCCACAGAAGAAACGCGTTCACTCTAAGCCAGGCCGGCTATAAGGCCGCCTCGCGCAGCTTTTGATCTGGGGCGCCCCGTTAACCACGATGGCCGAACGCAGGTATTGCGCAGTGGGCACCTCGGCATGGATGCCGAGGTAGCCGCGCTGGGCCATGGATGGCCCTTCGCGGCGGCCCACGGAGCAATGCCGGAGTGAGGGCACACCGAGCCTAAGCGAGGTGCCGAGTGGTGGGGCAAGAGCGTTTTGGTTACTTTTGCGCTCTTCAAAAGTGACCCGCTGTAAGAGCGGAACCATAAGTAGCCGTTACCGCAGCAACGGATATTCACACCACCCCAAAACCACCACCCAACAAAAAAATCAGGCCCCCAGCAGCTCAGCCTTGACCAACTTAGCCTGCTCATCCGCATGATACGAAGACCGCACCAACGGCCCCGAAGCCACATTCTTGAAGCCCATCTTGTACCCTTCCTCGGCAAACCAGGCAAAAGTATCCGGATGCACAAAACGCTGCACCGGCAGGTGACTACGCGAAGGCTGCAAGTACTGCCCCAAGGTCAACATATCGATGTCATGCTCACGCATGCGCTTCATGACCTCGATGACTTCCTCATCCGTCTCACCCAGGCCCAGCATCAAGCCGGACTTGGTCGGAATGTGCGGCATCATCTGCTTGAAGCGTTGCAGCAAGGTCAACGACCACTGGTAATCCGACCCCGGACGCGCAGCCTTGTACAGGCGCGGCACGGTTTCCAGGTTGTGGTTGAACACATCTGGCGGCTCGGCGGCGGTGATTTCCAGGGCGATGTCCATGCGGCCACGGTAATCGGGCACCAGGGTTTCCAGCTGGACATTCGGCGACAGCTTGCGGATCTCGCGGATGCAGTCGGCGAAGTGCTGGGCACCGCCGTCACGCAGGTCGTCACGGTCCACCGAGGTGATGACCACGTACTTGAGCTTCAGGTCGGCGATGGCGATGGCCAGGCTTTCCGGCTCGTTGGTGTCCAATGGCTTCGGACGGCCGTGGCCAACGTCACAGAATGGGCAGCGACGGGTGCAGATGTCGCCCATGATCATGAATGTGGCAGTGCCGCCGGAGAAGCACTCGCCCAGGTTCGGGCAGGAGGCTTCTTCGCAGACGCTGTGCAGCTTGTGCTTGCGCAGCAGGGCCTTGATTCGGTCGACTTCCGGGGACACCGGGATGCGCACGCGGATCCAGTCAGGTTTCTTTGGCAATTCGGTGGTCGGAATGATCTTGACCGGGATGCGTGCAACCTTCTCGGCGCCGCGCAGCTTGACGCCGGCCTCTACCTTGGCACGTGGGGCCGGACGCTCGGTGACGTCCTGCGTCGGGATAATGGTTTGCACTGCATCAGTAGTCATATCAGTCGATTCCGCCCGTGAGGGTCGTCTGCTCAGCATAGTCGAGGTGTTTGACGAGCTGCGCGCGCAGCCGGGCACTTACCTCGGCAAATTCAATCGATCCTGCATGCTCGCTCAACTGGGTCATCGCCAGTCCCGCGTAGCCACAGGGATTAATCCGTCGAAATGGCGCAAGGTCCATGTCCACGTTCAGCGCCAGGCCATGAAACGAACAGCCATGGCGGATTCGCAATCCCAAGGAGGCGATCTTCGCCCCGTCGACATAGACACCCGGCGCATCCGGCTTGGCCGCCGCCGTCACACCGTAGCTGGCCAGCAGCTCGATCAGGCATGTCTCCATGCGGGTGACCAGCTCGCGCACGCCAAACCCCAGCTTGCGCACATCCAGCAACAGGTAGGCGACCAATTGGCCAGGACCATGGTAGGTCACCTGCCCGCCCCGGTCGACCTTCACCACCGGGATATCCCCCGGCAGCAGCAGGTGCTCGGCCTTGCCGGCCTGGCCCTGGGTGAACACCGGCGGGTGTTCCACCAGCCAGACTTCATCGTCGACGGTAGTGCCGCGTTCGTTCGTGAAGCGTTGCATGGCATGCCAGACCGGCTCGTAAGCCATCGTGCCCAGCTCGCGAAAGCCCAGCGTGCCCGGCATCACAACACCATGTGCACGAAACCGGTCGCACGCAGCTCGCTGTTGATGTCGTAGAGCTGTTCCTGGCCGGTGGCAATGATGTGCAACTGGATCGTCGTGTACTTGCCGTTGGTACTCTGGCGCTCGGCCAGGGTCTTGTGGTCAACGGTGGCATGTTTTTCAAGGATCGCAATGATCCGGTCCTTGAAACCCACGCCGGTGTCGCCGATGACCTTGATCGGATAATCCGCGCAGGGGAATTCGATCTTCGGCGCTTTTACTTCAGAGTCTGTCATGGGGTAACGGCCTCGTAAGCCGTGGTAACGCACATGGCCCCGCTCCGAATGGGAACGAGGCCATGCAGGTCAACACTTCAATCAGTTGAACAAGCCGTAGAAGAATAGACGGATGCTATCCCACATGCGGCGGAAGATACCACCTTCCTCGACCGCGTCCAGAGCGATCAGGTCGGCGCTGTGCACCACTTTGTCGTCCAGTTTGACTTCGACTTTACCGATCACGTCGCCCTTGGCGATGGGAGCGGTCAGTTGCGGGTTCATGGTCATGCTGGCAGCGAGCTTCTTGAGCTGGCCTTTAGGCAAGGTCATGGTCAGGTCTTGGGCCAGGCCGGCCTTCACCTGATTGGTGGTGCCTTTCCAGACCTGGGCCTGGGCCAGTTCGGTGCCCTTCTGGTAGAAGGTCTGGGTTTCGAAGAAACGGAAACCGTAGGTCAGCAGCTTCTGGGTTTCAGCGGCACGGGCCACTTCGCTGCTGGTGCCGAAGACGACGGCGATCAGGCGCATGCCGTCACGGACAGCCGAAGACACCATGCAGTAGCCAGCTTCGTCGGTGTGGCCGGTCTTCAGGCCATCGACGGTCTTGTCGCGCCACAGCAGCAGGTTGCGGTTAGGCTGCTTGATGCCGTTCCAGAAGAATTCCTTCTGGGAGTAGATGGCGTAGTGCGCCGGGTCTTCATGAATGATCGCCCGTGCCAGCAACGCCATGTCGTGAGCCGACGAGTAGTGCTCAGGGTTCGGCAGACCGGTAGGGTTCATGAAGTGGCTGTTGGTCATGCCCAGGTCGGCGACGGTCTTGTTCATCATGTCGGCGAACGCATCTTCGCTGCCGGCGATGTGCTCGGCCAGGGCGACGCTGGCGTCGTTGCCGGACTGGATGATGATGCCGTGCAGCAGGTCGCTGACGGTCACTTGCGAACCGACCTTGATGAACATCCGCGAACCGCCGGTACGCCAGGCGTTTTCGCTGACGGTCACCGGATCGTTTTCACCGATCTGGCCACGACGGATTTCCAGGGTGGCGATGTAGGCGGTCATCAGTTTGGTCAGGCTGGCCGGTGGCAGGCGCTGGTCACCGTTGTTCTCTACCAGGACCTCGCCGCTGCTGGCATCCATGAGCACGAAGGATTTGGCGGCCAATTGAGGAGGCGCAGGCATCATCTCCACCGCGAACGCGGCTGGGGAGAGAAGCAGCGGGACTAGCAGGCAAAGGCGTTTGGCAAAGGTGGTGATGTTCATCCGTCTCTCGAAATCGCTAATGGGACTGCCCGAAGGCAAAACTGAAACAGGCAACCTTCTAACGGGTCGCCGCGTATTTAAGTTGCTCACTCACAACCCTTGCCGGGCTTTTGTTATTCATGGAGCCAACAACCTGGCCCGCTCCAACCGCAAGCGGGCCTCAATCAATTACTCGGCGGTGACCAGGCTCGGCGAACCGAGATTGGCCAGGCGCACACTGTTCTGCACTTGCTGGACTTCACCCGGAGAACCGATCGGCCCCAGGCGCACCCGATGCAGTGTCTGCTGGTTGCGCACGATCGAGCTGATGAACACCGGGGCGCTCACCATCGAGCTGAGCTTCGACCTCAGCAGCTCGGCAGCGTCCGGGTTGGCGAACGCGCCCACTTGCAGAAACTGGCCAGACGCTGTTGCAGAAGCGTTTTTTTTTGCGTCGAGCTGAACGGGCACTACGGCCGCCGCGTGCTGCTGCGGCGGTGGCGTCCACTGCTCGACCGTGCCGGTGGACGCCGTCACGGTCGGCGCGGCATTTTGCGCCACTTTCGGCTCGTTGAGCATCAAAGGCGCCGGACGGCCGCGTTGGGCCCACCATTCCTGCGGGTCGATACCTTCAACCTTGACCCGGGCGGTGCCGATTTCAGCGTAACCGAGTTTTTTCGCCGCCGCATACGACAAGTCGATGATGCGGTCGGAATAGAACGGCCCACGGTCATTGACCCGCAGGATCACGCTCTTGTTGTTGTCCAGGTTGGTCACCCGCACATAGCTGGGCAGCGGCAAGGTCTTGTGGGCCGCGCTCATGCCATACAGGTCATACACCTCGCCGTTGGCGGTGTTCTGGCCGTGGAACTTGGTGCCATACCAGGACGCCGTGCCCGAGGCCACGTAGCGCTTGGAGTCGGACAGCGGGAAATAGGTCTTGCCCAACACCGTGTACGGGTTGGCCTTGTAGGGGCCCGTGTGCAGGGTCGGCGTGGCATCGGGAATGCGCGAGACATCCACATCCCACCACGGCGCGCCGTCCTTGTGGGCCCGGTTGATATCCAGGCCGGGCGTCGCGCGCACGGCGGTGGAGTTCTTCTGGGCCGGCGCGCGGCTGGTCGAACAACTGACGACCAACAGCGACAGCGCAGCCAACGCCACGAGCTTGAGGGGTTTGGCTTTCAGGGGTAGATAGGTAGGCAATGCCCGCATTATTTGACGCCCCGTGCTTTGACCAGCTCTTCAGACAGTTGATATACGGCCATGGCGTACATCACGCTGCGGTTATAACGCGTAATCGCGTAGAAATTCTTCAGGCCCATCCAGTATTCGGGGCCTTGTTCGCCTTCCAGGCGTATCGCGGTGACCGGCATGTCGTCACGCAGCGCATCATGACTCGACCAGCCCAACGCCCGCAACTCCCCGACGGTTTTCGTCGGCTCGATGCCCTCGGTCAGGCCCTGGTCCACCTGCTCGCCACGCACGTCGGCACGGCTGACCACCGGCTGGCCGGCTTCCCAGCCGTGGCGCTTGAAATAGCTGGCAACACTGCCGATGGCATCGGTCGGGTTGGTCCAGATATTGATGTGGCCGTCGTCGTCGAAGTCCACCGCGTAAGCACGAAAACTGCTGGGCATGAATTGCGGCAGGCCCATGGCACCGGCATAAGAACCCTTGAGGGTCAGCGGATCAACCTGCTCTTCGCGGGCCAGCAGCAAGAACTCGCGCAGCTCCTTGCGAAAGAATTCGGCGCGCGGCGGGTAATCGAAGCCCAGGGTCGACAGCGCGTCGATCACCCTGAAATTCCCGGTGTTACGGCCAAAGAAGGTCTCGACGCCAATGATAGCCACAATGAACTGGGCCGGTACGCCGTATTCCTGCTCGGCACGGGCCAGGGCCGCCTCGTGCTGGCGCCAGAAGTCCACGCCCCGGGCGATACGCGCCTCGGTGATGAACATCGGCCGGTACTCGCTCCACTGCTTGACCCGCTCGGCGGGCCGGGAGATGGCGTCAAGGATCGACTGCTTGCGCTCGGCCTCGCGAAATACCCCCATCAGCTGCTCACCGGCAAAACCGTAGTCGCGGGTCATCTCACCGACGAATTCGGCCACCTGTGGCGAACCTTCGTATTCGCCTGCCTGGGCATGCGGCGCACCGCCCAGGAAGCCGACCAGGCCGATCCACGGCGCATATCGCGTCGACCAGCCACGCATTGCTTGCATTGAACTCTTCACCTTATTCAAACCTGCGCGATCCACTTGCGATGCGTATGAATCGACATCAAGACCCCAAACGCTGACAGTAGTGTCACCAGCGAAGTTCCTCCGTAGCTAATGAATGGCAACGGCACCCCCACGACCGGCAACAGGCCACTGACCATACCGATGTTGACGAAAACATAAACAAAAAACGTCATGGTCAGGCTGCCCGCGAGCAACTTGCCGAACAATGTCTGGGCCTGGGCGGTGATCACCAAGCCGCGACCGATCAGCAGCAGGTAGATCAACAGCAACACGCAGATGCCTACCAGGCCGAACTCCTCGCCCAGTACGGCGATGATGAAGTCGGTGTGGCTTTCCGGCAAAAAGTCCAGGTGCGACTGGGTGCCCATCAGCCAGCCCTTGCCGAACACCCCGCCGGAGCCGATGGCGGCCTTGGACTGGATGATGTTCCAGCCAGTGCCCAGCGGATCGCTCTCCGGGTCGAGGAAGGTCAGGATTCGTTGCTTCTGGTAGTCGTGCATCACGAAGTACCACATGGCCACCGAGACCGGCACCGCGATGGCGACGACGCTGAGGATCCAGCGCCAGCGCAAACCGCCCATGAACAGCACGAAGGCGCCACCGGCCAGGATCAGCAGCGAAGTGCCAAGGTCCGGCTGGCGCACGATCAGGATGAACGGGATGCCGATCAGCAACAGGCTGATGCACACGTGCTTGAGCTGCGGCGGCAGGGTGCGCTTGGCCAGGTACCAGGCGATGGTCGCCGGCATGATGATCTTGAGGAATTCCGAAGGCTGAAAGCGGATCACCCCGGGAATGTTGATCCAGCGAGTGGCGCCCATGGCGTTGTGACCCATCACGTCCACCACCACCAGCAGGCTCACGCCCACCACATAGGCCAGCGGCACCCAGCGGGCCATGAAACGCGGCTCGAGCTGGGCAATGACGACCATCGACACCAGGCCGATGCCGAACGAGGTGGCCTGCTTGCCCAGCAGGTCCCAGTTCTTGCCACTGGCCGAATACAGCACGAACAGGCTGCCTGCGGCCAGGGTCAGCAGCAGGATCAGCAACGGACCATCGATGTGCATGCGCTGCAGCAAGGTGGCACGGCGGCGCATCACATCTTCGCTGGAGAGGATCCGGTCGAAATTATTCTTCACGGGCCGTAGCCTCCGCAGTGATGGGGCTTGCGTATTCCGGCTTGAGCTGGCCGTGCTCGTCCAGCAGCCAGGCGTCCATGATCTGGCGCACCACCGGCGCGGCGACGCCGGAACCCGACTCACCGTTCTCGACCATCACCGACACGACGATCTTCGGGTTGTCGGCCGGCGCGAAGCCGACGAACAAGGCGTGGTCGCGATGGCGTTCCTGGACCTTGGAGCGGTCGTACTTCTCTCCCTGCTTGATGGCGACGACCTGGGCCGTACCGCTCTTGCCGGCAATCCGGTATTGCGCACCGATGGACGCCTTGCGGGCGGTGCCGCGGGCGCCGTGCATCACCTGCTGCATGCCGTTGTTGACCTTCTGCCAGTCCGACGGGTTGCGCAGGATGATGTCTGGCATCGGGTCCGGGTCCACCGGTTTCTGGCCTTCGATGGTCTTGGCCAGGTGCGGGCGATACCACTTGCCCTTGCTCGCCACCAGCGCCGTGGCCTGGGCCAGTTGCAGTGGCGTGGCCTGCATGTAGCCCTGGCCGATCCCCAGGATCAGGGTTTCGCCGGGGAACCAGGCCTGGCGCCGGGTCGCCCGCTTCCATTCGCGCGAAGGCATCAGGCCGGGGGATTCCTCGAACATATCCAGGGAGACTTTCTGACCGAGACCGAACTTGTTCATGTAGGACGACAACCGATCGATCCCCAGCTTGTGGGCCAAGTCATAGAAGTAGGTGTCGTTGGAACGCATGATCGCGGTTTCCAGGTCCACATAACCGTCGCCGGTGCGGTTCCAGTTGCGGTACTTGTGGTCATAGTTCGGCAGTTGGTAATAACCCGGGTCGTAGACCCGGCTCGACGCGGTCACCACGCCGGAGTCCAGCCCGGCAATCGCCACGGCCGGCTTGATGGTCGAGCCCGGCGGATAGAGACCGCGCAGCACCCGGTTGAACAGCGGCCGGTCGATGGAATCGCGCAGCTCGGCGTAGGCCTTGAAGCTGATGCCGGTGACGAACAGGTTCGGGTCGAAACTCGGCTGGCTGACCATTGCCAACACCTCGCCAGTGTTCGGGTCCAGCGCCACCACGGCACCACGCCGACCACCCAGCGCCGCTTCGGCGGCCTCTTGCAGCTTGATGTCCAGGCTCAGGACGATGTCCTTGCCGGGAATCGGGTCGGTGCGCTTGAGCACCCGCAATACGCGGCCGCGGGCGTTGGTTTCGACTTCCTCGTAACCCACCTGGCCATGCAGCTCGGGCTCGTAGAAACGCTCGATGCCGGTCTTGCCGATATGGTGGGTGCCGCTGTAATTGACCGGATCAAGGGTCTTGAGCTCTTTCTCGTTGATCCGTCCCATGTAGCCGACCGAGTGGGCAAAGTGCGGCCCCTGGGGATAATGCCGCACCAACTGCGCCACCACCTCGACGCCGGGCAGGCGGAACTGGTTCACGGCGATCAGGGCGATCTGCTCTTCGGTCAGCTCGAACAGGATCGGCACCGGCTCGAACGGACGTCGGCCCTGGCGCATGCGCTTCTCGAAGATCGCCCGGTCCTCGGGCGTCAGTTGCAGCACTTCGACAATCACGTCGAGCACGTGCTGCCAGTCGCCGGAGCGCTCGCGGGTCATGCTCAGGCTGAAACTGGGACGGTTATCCGCCACCACCACGCCATTGCGGTCGAAAATCAGCCCGCGGGTCGGCGGAATCGGCTGCACATGCACGCGGTTGTTTTCCGACAGGGTCGAGTGGTACTCGTACTGGATCACCTGGAGGAAATACAAGCGCGCAATCAGCACACAGATCAGCGTCACCACCATAATAGCGCCGAACACGACGCGGCCCCGCACCAGACGGGCGTCTTTTTCGTGGTCCTTGATGCGGATCGGCTGGGGCATGGGGCAGGATTACTTGTGGTAAGGGTGCCCGGACAGGACTGTCCAGGCACGATACAGCTGTTCGCCGATCAGGATCCGCACCAGCGGATGTGGCAACGTCAACGGCGACAAGGACCAGCGCTGATCGGCCCGGGCACAGACTTCCGGCGCCAGCCCTTCCGGGCCACCGACCATGAAATTGACCGTGCGCGCGTCCAACCGCCAGCGATCGAGCTCCACCGCCAGTTGCTCGGTGCTCCAGGGCTTGCCATGGACTTCGAGGGTGACAATGCGCTCGTTCGGCCCGACCTTGGCCAGCATGGCTTCGCCTTCCTGGCGGATGAAGCGCGCCACGTCGGCGTTCTTGCCACGGGTATTGAGCGGAATTTCCACCAGTTCCAGGGCCAGCTCGGACGGAAGACGCTTGGCATATTCATGCCAGCCTTCTTCCACCCACTTGGGCATGCGAGAACCGACGGCGATCAGGCGCAGTCGCACAGCGGTCCCTTATTGCTGGTCTTTGTTGAGCTTGGTGAAGTGCTCATGGGGGTTTTCCGGGCTGTGGTGCGCGGCGCTGGCCGAACGGCTCTGCTCGGCACCGGCCCACAGGCGCTCCAGGTCATAGAACTGGCGCGCCGAGGCCGTCATCATGTGCACGATGACGTCGTCCATATCCAGCAGTACCCAGTCGCTGTCACCCTTGCCTTCTTCACCCAGCGGCTTGACGCCCTGGGCCTTGACCGCTTCGCGGACCTTGTCCAGCATCGCGCCGATCTGGCGGTTGGAGGTACCGGTGGCGATGATCATGTAGTCCGTGATGCTCTGCTTTTCACGAACGTCGATCACCTGGATGTCCTGGGCCTTGACGTCTTCCAGGGCCGCAACGGCGACCTTGACCAGTTCTTCACCGGCCAGTACGACGCCGGTGTGGGCCTCTACCGGCAGCGGGGCGCTTTTGAACGTGCCTTTGCGCTTTACTTTGTTTACGTCTTTGTCAGTCATATAAAACTCGTTTTGCTCGTATGTTCGGGCGCTTCGCTACACGCATTCACGTGCCTTGAAGCACACCTTTTTCAGTTCGACGCACGGTAAAGCCCGTGCGCATCGATGTAGGCCAGGACCGCGTCGGGCACCAGGAAACGTACCGACTTACCGCTGGCCAGCAGTTGACGGATCTGGGTGGCGGATACCGCGAGCGGCGTCTGCCAGACGAATGCAATCTGTCCGCTCGGCCCTTTCAGGGCCAGCGGGTCGCTCACCGAGCGGGCCGCCAGCAGGTTGCGCAAGGCATCCGGCGGCTCGCTGTCGGCATCCGGGCGTTGCAGCACCAGGATGTGGCAATGCTGGAGCAACTCTTCCCAGCGATGCCAAGTGGGCAGGCCGCAAAATGCGTCCCAGCCCAGAAGCAGAAAAACCTGGGCATCAGCGGCCAGTTCGGCGCGCATCAGCTCCAGGGTATCAATGGTGTAGGACGGTTTGTCCCGCTGCAATTCGCGGGCGTCCACCACCAACGGCGCCACACCGGCCACCGCGCACTCGACCATCGCCAGGCGGTCCTGCGCCGACACCTGCGGCGTATCCCGGTGCGGCGGCCGGGCGCTGGGCGTCAGGCGTAGCTCATCGAGGGCCAGGGCGTCGGCGACTTCCAACGCACCGCGCAAATGGCCGATGTGCACCGGGTCGAACGTGCCGCCCAGGATGCCAATGCGCCGGGGCGCAGTTGTCGTCGTCACAGCGGCTGACGGGTCGAGATCGCCCAAGTCAGACTGGCTCCTGTCCGCGCAACTGGCCGTCACCGACCACGATGTACTTCTCGCAGGTCAGGCCTTCGAGGCCCACCGGGCCGCGGGCGTGCAGCTTATCAGTAGAAATGCCGATCTCGGCACCCAATCCGTATTCAAAGCCATCGGCGAAGCAGGTCGGGGTGTTGATCATCACCGACGCCGAATCCACTTCGGCCACGAAGCGCCGGGTTTCACCCAGGTGTTCACTGACAATGGAGTCGGTGTGGTGCGAGCCGTGGCGGTTGATGTGCTCGATGGCCTCGTCCAGCCCGTCGACCACACGGATCGACAGGATCGGCGCCAGGTATTCGGTGTCCCAGTCTTCTTCCGTGGCCGCAACGGCCTCGATGATCGCCCGGGTGCGCTCGCAACCGCGCAGCTCGACGCCTTTTTCGCGGAACTGGGCAGCCATCGACGGCAGGAAGTCCTTGGCCACGGCCTGATCCACCAACAGGGTTTCCATCGCGCCGCAGATGCCATAACGGTAGGTCTTGGCGTTGAAGGCGATGCGCTGGGCCTTCGGCAATTCGGCGTGGGCGCTGACGTAGACGTGGCAGATGCCGTCCAGGTGCTTGATCACCGGCACGCGGGCGTCACGGCTGACCCGCTCGATCAGGCCCTTGCCACCACGCGGCACGATGACATCGACGAACTCGGGCATGGTGATCAATGCGCCGACTGCGGCACGGTCAGTGGTTTCCACCACTTGCACCACGGCCGCCGGCAGATCGGCCTCGGCCAGGCCGCGCTGGATGCAGGCGGCAATGGCACGGTTGGAATGGATCGCCTCGGAGCCACCACGCAGGATGGTCGCGTTACCCGACTTCAGGCACAGGCTGGCGGCGTCGATGGTCACGTTCGGCCGCGACTCGTAGATGATCCCGACCACACCCAGGGGCACACGCATCTTGCCGACCTGAATGCCTGATGGCCGGTAGCCCATGTCGCGGATCGCCCCGACCGGGTCCGGCAGGGCCGCGACCTGGCGCAGACCGACGATCATGCCGTCGATGCGTGCCGGGGTCAGCGCCAGGCGTTCGAGCATGGCCGGTTCCAGACCATTGGCCCGGCCGGCGGCCAGGTCCAGTTCATTGGCAGCGGACAACTCGGCACGCGCAGCGTCCAGCGCATTGGCGGCGGCCTGCAGGGCGCGGTTTTTCTGCGCGGTGCTGGCCCGGCCGATGATGCGCGACGCCTGGCGAGCGGCGCGACCCAGGCGGGTCATGTAGTCAAGAACGGACTCAGTCATGGTCTGTGTGGTCTTGGCGATGAGGAAAGCGGCAGATTATAGCTGTCGTAACCCTCGACTAACAGCATGGACTCACAGTGGTGACCGGCGGAGCAGCAAAACAGGCGTAAACAGCTGGTTGAAGCGACTGTTCAGCGGTGATTAAGCTTTCCATTGCTATCATCGCGCTTCCTTTGGCCTCCCTTTGTTTATCGCCATGACCGATTTGCCATCGCCCAACGCCCTGCCCCACGCCTTTTTCGATCGAGACGCCCAGGTGCTTGCCAAGGACCTGCTGGGCAAAGTCATCCGTCACAAGGTCGGTGACCTGTGGCTCGGCGCGCGGATCATCGAGACCGAGGCGTATTACTTCGCCGAAAAAGGCAGCCACGCCTCGCTGGGCTACACGCAAAAGCGCAAGGCTTTGTTTCTGGATGGCGGCCACATCTATATGTACTACGCCCGGGGCGGCGATTCGCTGAACTTCAGCGCCCAGGGTCCAGGCAACGCCGTATTGATCAAATCGGCCTACCCGTGGGTCGATGCCCTTTCCGGGCCGGCGAGCCTGGCGCAGATGCTGCTCAACAACCCCGATGCCCAAGGTCGGCCGCGTACACCGCAAAAGCTCTGTGCCGGCCAGACCTTGCTGTGCAAAGCGTTGGGCCTGAAAGTGCCGGACTGGGACGCCAAACGCTTCGACCCCGAGCGCTTGCTGGTGGAAGATGTGGGTGTGCCGACGGTCAACGTGATCCAGACCACCCGCCTGGGTATTCCCCTGGGACGGGACGAGCATTTACCCTACCGCTTCGTCGACGCCGCCTACGCACCGTGGTGCACCCGGAACCCGCTGCGACGGGGGCAGGTCGAAGGTCGCGATTATTTCTTGCTTGGATGAAAACACCGCCCCCTGTGGGAGCGAGCAAGCTCGCTCCCACAGTTGATCTTCAGCGGCCATAGCTTTTGTGTTCGCAACACAATCCCACAGGGAATTCGGTGCATGCCAATCAATACTCAATGGAGTTGTATTTATGGGCCCATGGCTCGATAGCATCACCGGCTGGTTGACCGTCAACCCGCAATGGCTGGCGGTGGCGGTGTTCATCGTCGCCTGCGTGGAGTGCCTGGCCATCGCCGGCCTGATCGTGCCGGGTACCGTGCTGTTGTTTGCCATCGCCGTGCTGGCCGGCAGCGGCGCGTTGTCCTTGGGCGAGACGTTGCTGCTGGGCCTGCTTGGCGGGCTGCTCGGGGACCTGGTGTCGTACTTCCTCGGTCGGCATTTCCACCAGAACATCCGCCGCCTGCCCGGGCTGCGGCATCACCCGGAATGGATGAGCGCCGCGGAAAACTATTTCCAGCGCTACGGCATCGCCAGCCTGCTGGTGGGGCGTTTTATCGGCCCGCTACGGCCCATGTTGCCGATGGTGGCCGGAATGTGCGACATGCCGTTCCCACGCTTCGCCGCCGTCAGCGTGTTGGCCGCGGCGGGCTGGACCGTGGCGTACCTGCTGCCGGGCTGGGCCACCGGGGCGGCGTTTCGCCTGCCGCTGCCTGAAGGCTTCTGGCCACAGGCCGGCGTGGTCATCGGCAGCATCGCGGCAATGATCGGGCTGAGCGTCAACAGCAGCCTGCGTCGTCATCGCCATGCCACGGCGCTGATCGCCGGCCTTGGCCTGGTGATCCTGATCGGCCTGTTCATCGGCTTTCGCTACCTGACGGCGTTCGACCAAGGCTTGATGGCCCTCGTCCAGGAGCATCGCAGCGCGACGCTGGATGAAATCGCCGTGACCTTCACGCTGATCGGCGAATTCCGCTACATGCTGATTGTCTGCAGCCTGTTGACCGGGTTATTGCTGTTGGCACGGCAATGGCGGCAGGCGATCTTTGCCGGGGGCACGATGCTGCTCACCTCCCTGGCCAATACTGGGAGCAAACACTTCTTTGCCCGTGTGCGCCCGGAAATCCTCACCGACCCGCTGACCAGCTACAGCATGCCCAGCGGCCACTCCTCCGGGGCATTCGCGCTGTTCCTGACCCTCGCCGTCCTGGCCGGCCGCGGCCAACCGCCACGCCTGCGCCTGACCTGGCTGCTGCTGGGCTGCCTGCCGGCGCTGGCCATCGCCCTGTCGCGGGTTTACCTAGGGGCGCACTGGCCGAGCGACATCGTCGCCGGGGCGATGCTCGCCGCCAGCATCTGTGCGGCCGCCCTGTGGTTGAGCCAGCGCCAGACCCCGCTACCGGCCATGTCGCCGAAAGTCTGGTGGCTGATCCTGCCGGCGCTGGTGGCGGTGTTCAGCTTCTTCGCGCTGCGGCACTTGCCGCATGCGATGTTGCGGTATGCCTATTGAGCGGCGCGCCAATGAACACTGGAGATCCATGTGGGATCAGTGTTACTCAGTGAAATATGAGTTGAGTCAGGCAAAGAGTTCGCCCTGCAGTTCATCGAGCAAGGCCTGGATCGCATCCAGGCGCTGTTGCGGGTCGTCGAGTTGCAGCAGGTCGATCTTGTCCAATTCGTTGAACGGCAGCAGGTAAGCCAGTTGATTGGCCAGCGACTGCTGACCGGTCGCTTCGGTGCCCATGTTCAGCGCCTCGACCATCGGGTGCTCGGCCAGGGCCTTGAGCAGCGCCACCAGGTCGGCGTCTTCCTCTTGCAGCGGTTGCTCCGGTTCTTCTTCCAGCCACTCGACTTCAGCGACCGTCAGTTGATCCGCCTGGACGCTGCTGCCATGGACGATAAAGCGCCGCCCGCCCTGCACGCGAATGCCCAGCAGACCATTGTCCTGCTGGGAGAAATCAGTGATACGCGCCTCACAACCGACCCGCGCGTAGCCTTCAGGCGCGATACCGACTTCCTCGCCATCGAGGATGCACACCACGCCGAAGCCTTCACCCTTTTTCATGCAGCGCCCGATCATGTCGAGGTAACGCGCCTCGAAAATCTGCAAGTCGAGGATGCAACCGGGGAACAGCACGGTGTTCAACGGGAAAAGCGGCAAGCTCATAACCAGTTCCTTAAACCGTCATCGACACCACCAACGGCAGCAACACCGCCGTGGCCACGCCCATCAGACTCATCGCCAGCGCCGCGAAGGCGCCTGTCTCCTCGCTTTCCTGCAATGCCACCGACGTACCCACCGCATGGGCCGCCAGCCCCAGGGCCATGCCCCGGGCCTCAGGGCTGTGGACACCCAGCTTCGTCAGAATGCCCGGACCGAGGATCGCCCCGAGCACACCGGTAATCAACACAAACACCGCCGCCATCGCCGCCACACCGCCGATCTGCTCGGCCACCAGCATGGCGATCGGCGAGGTCACGGACTTGGGCGCCATGGTCATCAGAATCATGTGCTCGGCACCGAAAGCCCAGCCCAACACCACAGCAGAGCCCGTGGCAAACACTCCGGCTATCACCAGCGTAGTAAAAATCGGCCAGAACAACTGCCGGATCCGTCGCAAGTTCAAATACAACGGCACCGCCAGGGCGACCGTGGCCGGCCCCAGCAGGATGCTGAGGATCTCGGTGCTCTTGCGGTATTCGGCATAGTCGATGCCGCAACCGACCAGCACGACGATCAACAGCACCATCGACATCAGCACCGGTTGCAGGAACACCCAGCGAGTCTTTTCGAACGCCGCCAGCACCAGTTGATAGGCGCCCAGGGTAATGCCGATGCCAAACAGCGGATGGTGGATCACCGAGGTCCAGGCACCTTGCCAGTCGAGCATCATTGGCTGTCCTCCGGGGCGGCGATGTGACGCCGGGCCAGGCGCTGCATCAGCACCCCCGTCAACGCCACGGACAGCACCAGGGACAACGTCAACGCACCGACGATGGCCCAGAAATCGGCGGCAATGGCCCGGGCATAGACCATCACCCCCACCGCAGGCGGCACCAGCAGCAATGGCAGATAACGCAGCAGGCTGCCGGCGGCCAGGTTCAGCGGTTCGCTGACTTCGCCGCGCATGACCAGATAGCCCAGCAGCAACAGCAGGCCAATGATCGGCCCCGGCAACACGGGCAGGAACAAATGATTGATCGCAGTGCCCAGCAATTGAAACAGCACCAGCCAGGTCAGGCCCCGTAGCAACATCCGCTCTCTCCCCTGCAACAGATCCAATGAACGCGCCAATTCGGTTCACGGCGTGACGGTGTGGCGAGGGAGCTTGCTCCCGCTTGAGTGCGCAGCGCTCATAAAAAAATGGGGCCGCTGCGCAGCCCAACGGGAGCAAGCTCCCTCGCCACGGAATCAAACGCACACGCGCCGGCATTATAAGCATGCCCACGCTATGGGTCGGCATTCGTAAAAAGCATGTTCGGTGACCTTACTTGCGCGCCATGTTGATCTACAGTGGTTCTCCGGGGATGCCAATCCCCGCTCCAGAAAAAAAAAGTAAAACAGATGAACCCAAGGAGAGTCTCAATGCCCTACGTCCCCGTTGCAGCGCTCAAAGATTATGTCGGCAAGGAACTTGGACGTTCCGAATGGCTCACCATCGACCAGGACCGCATCAACCTGTTCGCCGAAGCCACTGGCGACTTTCAGTTCATCCACGTCGATCCGGTCAAGGCCGCGCAGACCCCGTTCGGCAGCACCATTGCCCACGGTTTCCTGTCGCTGTCGCTGATGCCCAAGCTGATGGAAGACATCCTGATCCTGCCCGAGGGCGTGAAAATGGTCGTCAACTACGGGCTGGACAGCGTGCGTTTCATCCAACCGGTGAAGGTCGATTCCAGGGTCCGGCTGAAGGTCGACCTGGTGGAAGTCACCGAGAAAAAACCTGGCCAATGGCTGCTCAAGGCCACCGCCACGCTGGAGATCGAAGGTTCGGAAAAACCGGCCTACATCGCCGAGCCGCTGTCGCTCTGCTTCGTGTAAACCTGCGCGATCGCGAAACCGCTCGTGCAGTTTCGCATCGCTTCTCTATGTTCAACGCGCATAGCTGCGGCATACTCGTCGCCTGACGATCTGGATCCCGTTATGCGCTTATTCGTTCCCCTGACCCTATCCCTGCTGCTCACCGCCTGTGGCAACGGCGAATCGCCGCTGCCTCCCGACGCGCGCCTGCCCGACGGCGGACGCTATCGCGGCGACCTGGTGGACGGGCTGCTACAAGGCCAGGGGCGCATCGATTACCCCAATGGCAGCTGGTACGCCGGGCAGTTCGACAAAGGCCAGTGGCACGGCACCGGGGAATGGCATGGCAGCAATGGCGAGGTCTATCGCGGCCAGTTCCAGCAGGGCCTGTTCCACGGACAGGGCAGCCTGACCACACCGACCAGCAGCTACACCGGCGGCTTCAAGCTCGGGCGACGGGACGGTGAAGGGATGCTCAAGGAAAACGGCATGACCTACCGGGGCGAGTTCAAGGCCGACCGCTATTCCGGCCTCGGACGCCTGGAACTCGACGACGGCAGCCAGTACCAAGGCCCCTTCGCCAACGGTAAACCCAACGGTGAAGGCCAGCGCTTCGACGCCAGCGGCAACCAGTTCACCGGGCATTTTGTCGACGGGCAACTGCAGGGCAAGGGCACCTTCAACAGTGCCGATGGCGATGTCTACATCGGCGGCTTCAAGAACAACCAGCTCAACGGTCGCGGGCGCTACGAAAATGCCGACGGCGATGTCTGGATCGGCCAATTCAAGGATGGCGCGCTGACCGGCAAGGGCGAACTGATCGGCGCCGACGGCAGCCACTATCTCGGACAATTCAATGATTGGCGCTTTACCGGCGAGGGCCGCCTGAACCTGCCCGACGGCAGTTTTTACGTCGGCCAGTTCGAAAGCGACAGCTACCACGGGCGCGGCACCCTGGTGCTGACCGACGGCACCGTGCAAAGCGGCACCTGGGCCAACGGCCAACGGGTGCGCGACGCGGATGGCAGGCTGCTGCCGGATGTGCTCGAACTCGGCTTGCTGGCCCAAGGCCGCCTGCTGGACGATGCCCTCGCCAACATCCCGGCCTCGACCCCGGCGGTGGAGCTGTACAGCCTGACCCTGGGCGGCGACGGCAAGCAAAGCGTATTCCTGCGCGAGTCCGACTATGTCGCCAACATGCTCACCAGCCGTTTCGGCGCGTTCGGGCAGATCCGCCTGGTCAACCACCGCGATCACCTCGGCGACCGGCCCATGGCCAGCCGCGAAAGCCTGCGCCGCGCCGCTGCCACGCTGGCCGAACGCAGTGGTCCGGAAGACCTTATCTTCCTCTACCTGACCAGCCACGGCACCAGCGAACATGAACTGGTGCTCGACCAGCCGCGCATGGAACTGGCCGACCTGCCCGCCGATGAACTGGCCGTGGTGCTGGCGCCACTGAAGAACCGCGACAAGATCGTGGTGATCTCGGCCTGTTATTCCGGCGGCTTCATCCCGGCACTCAAGGATGAACGCACATTGATCATGACCGCCTCCCGGGCCGACCGAGTGTCCTTCGGCTGCTCCGAGGAAGCCAACTTCACCTATTTTGGCGATGCGCTGTTCGCCCAGGCATTGAACCAGACCGACGACCTGGAGCAGGCCTTCAAGCGCGCCAAGGCCACCGTTGCCGAACGCGAACAGGCCGACAACTTCGAAGCGTCCGAACCGCAGATGTGGGCGCCGAGGACGGTCCTTTCCCACTGGCAACTGCTGCGCAAACAGCAGGCACGTAAAGCATTGCAAAGTGCTGCATTGAACGACGAGGCCACAAAGAGCAACTAAGCTGAACCGTATCAAGGGGGAAACACTATGTACTTGACGCCTCAGCATGTTTTGCTCGCCGGTGCTACCGGGCTGACCGGGGAACACCTGTTGGACCGGCTGCTCAATGAGCCGACCATCACTCGCGTATTGGCGCCTTCACGCCGGCCACTGGCTGAACATCCACACTTGGAAAACCCGGTTGGGGAGCCGGCCCAGGTGCTGCCACAACTCAGTGGCCAGGTCGACATCGCCTTCTGCTGCCTCGGCACAACCATCAAGAAAGCCGGCTCTGAAGCCGCCTTCCGCGCGATAGACCTGGACCTGGTCGTGGCGTTTGCCAAGCGCGCCCGGGAGTTGGGCGCACGGCACCTGGTGGTGATCAGCGCACTGGGGGCCGACGCCAAGTCATCGATCTTCTACAACCGGGTCAAAGGCGAAATGGAGGCTGCACTCAAGGCCCAGGGCTGGCCGCAACTGACCATTTGCCGGCCTTCCCTGCTGCTGGGCGACCGGGTTGAACCGCGCCTGGCCGAGCAACTGGCCGGGCCCTTGTCGAAGCTGATTCCAGGCAAGTACCACGGCATCGAAGCCTGCCAACTGGCCCGGGCCATGTGGCGTCTGGCGCTGGAAGAGCAGGACGGGGTGCGGGTGGTGGAGTCGGATGAGTTGCGTAAGCTGGGCAAATAGGTATGTGGTGCCTGGTCGCGATGGGCGTCCCACCGATCCAAAGCCAAGCGCTTATTGTGGCGAGGGAGCTTGCTCCCGCTCGACTGCGCAGCAGTCGCCTTCGGATTTGAATCAAGCCCAGAAGATTGGGGCTGCTGCGCAGCCCAGCGGGAGCAAGCTCCCTCGCCACAGAGAATCTGCCCCGCCACAGGTTATCTGCTCACCACGCAGAACGCTCGACTGCGCAGCAGTCGCCTTCGGATTTGAGTCAACCCCAGAAGCTTGGGGCCGCTTCGCAGCCCAGCGGGAGCAAGCTCCCTCGCCACGGGGTTCCGTGGTGTTTGTTACAACCCGCCAGTCGCCTGAAACCCCACGCCTATCGCCGTGAACAACGATAACGGCAACAACAAGGTATCGAGCAACGCACTGCCCGGCAGATCGAGACCTGGGTAACTCGGCGCCTCGGCGCCAAAGCGGTCCTTGGCACAGCAGCCGCCGTTGAGGGCGTACAGATCCAGGCGCGTGCCGGCGTACACCACCGGCGCACCGGGCTTGGCGGCGTCGAGGGTGCGGGCGGTGGCGCAGCCGGTCAGCTGCAGCGCCAGCAGCATGATCAGCAGCTTATTCATCGCTGCTCAAATGATGCTCGCCCCAGCGCGGCAACATGTCCTGGGGGATGTTCAGCAGATTGAGAATCCGCGCCACCACAAAATCGATCAGGTCATCGATGGTCTGCGGTTGGTGATAAAAACCCGGCGACGCCGGCAGGATGGTCACGCCCATGTTCGACAACTTGAGCATGTGCTCCAGGTGAATGCTCGAATACGGCGCTTCCCGCGGCACCAGGATCAACTGGCGGCGCTCCTTGAGCGTGACGTCCGCGGCCCGTTCGATCAGGTTGTTGCAGGCCCCGGTGGCAATCGCCGACAGCGTCCCGGTGGAACAGGGCACCACCACCATGGCCGCCGGCGCCCCGGAGCCCGAGGCCACCGGCGACATCCAGTCTTCCTTGCCATACACGCGAATCTGCCCCGCCGCCGCACCGGTGTATTCGGTGAGGAAAGCCTGCATCATCTGGGTCTTGGACGGCAGGGTCACGTCGGTCTCGGTGGCCATCACCAGTTGCGCGGCCTTGGAGATGAGAAAGTGCACCTCGCGGTCTTCCCGCACCAGGCAATCGAGCAGGCGCAAGCCGTACTGGACACCGGAAGCACCGGTCATCGCCAAGGTGATGCGTTCCGGGCCACTGCCCTCCAAGTGAGTGTTCATTTCAGGGCCTCGGCCAGTTTGCCGTGCAGGCCGCCGAAGCCGCCATTGCTCATGATCACCACGTGGGTGCCGGGCTGGGCCTGGCTCTTCACGCGCTCGATGATGCCTTCCAGGGAATCACTGACAATCGACGGCACCGTACACAGCGCGGCGGTGGCGCCGAGGTCCCAGCCGAGGTTGGCCGGTGCGTACCAGATCACCTGGTCGGCATCGACCACGCTTTCCGGCAGGCCATCACGGTGCGCGCCGAGCTTCATGGAGTTGGAACGCGGCTCGATGATCGCAATCAGTGGTGCATCGCCGACGCGCTTGCGCAAACCGTCGAGGGTAGTGGCGATGGCCGTTGGGTGGTGGGCGAAGTCGTCATAAATAGTGATGCCGTTGACCTCGGCGACTTTCTCCATCCGCCGCTTCACGCTCTTGAACGCACTCAACGCTGCAATGCCCATGGACGGCACCACGCCGACATGCCGGGCCGCTGCCAAGGTGGCCAGGGCGTTGGCGACGTTGTGCTGGCCGGTCATGTCCCACTCGACCACGCCCTGGGACACGCCTTCGAACATCACCTCGAACTGCGAACCGTCGTCCTTGAGCTGCTTCACTTGCCATTGCCCGCCCGCACCGGTGGTTTGCACCGGGGTCCAGCAGCCCATCTCGATCACCCGCTGCAACGCCGGCTCGGTGGTCGGGTGGATGACCAGGCCTTCGCTGGGGATGGTGCGCACCAAGTGATGGAACTGCCGCTCGATGGCCGGCAGATCGGGAAAGATGTCCGCATGATCGTACTCAAGGTTATTGAGGATCGCCGTGCGTGGACGGTAGTGGACGAATTTCGAGCGTTTATCGAAAAACGCGCTGTCGTACTCATCGGCCTCGATCACGAAGAACGGCGTGCCGCCCAGGCGCGCCGACACCGAGAAATTCTGCGGCACGCCGCCGATCAGGAAGCCCGGGCTCATGCCCGCGTGCTCCAGCACCCAGGCGAGCATGCTGCTGGTGGTGGTCTTGCCGTGGGTACCGGCCACGGCCAGGACCCAACGGCCCTGCAACACATGATCGGCCAGCCACTGCGGCCCGGACACGTACGGCAGGCCTTTGTTGAGCACGTACTCCACCGCTGGGTTACCCCGGGACATGGCATTGCCGATGACCACCAGATCTGGCGCCGGATCCAGCTGCGCCGGGTCGTAGCCCTGGGTCAGCTCGATGCCCTGGGCTTCCAGCTGCGTGCTCATCGGCGGATAAACATTGGCGTCGGACCCGGTGACGTGATGGCCCAGCTCCTTGGCCAGGACCGCCATCGAACCCATGAAAGTGCCGCAAATACCGAGAATATGGATGTGCATAGTCGACCTCATAAACATGGCCGCAGGTTAGCGTAGGGAGGGGGAAATCGCACCTTGTGTTTCGACTTCACGCCGCTGAAGCACCGCAAATCACCTGTGGGAGCTTGCTCGCGATAGCGGTGGGTCAGCTTGCGGCGATGTTGAATGTGCCGCCGTCATCGCGAGCAAGCTCACTCCCACAGTTGAATGTACAACCCGGCTTTTGTGGCGAGGGAGCTTGCTCCCGCTGACTGCGCAGCAGTCCCTCCCCAAAAACAGGGCCGCTGCGCGCCCCAGCGGGAGCAAGCTCCCTCGCCACAACAGCGGTCAGCAGTCTGTACTTTATCGGGCGATGGCGTGTTTGCGCAGCTTCCGGTAGAGGGTGTTACGGCTGATGCCCAGTTGTTCGGCGGTGTGGGTCATGTGCCAGCGCTGGCGCTCCAGTGCTTCGATCAAGGCCAACCGCTCGGCATCGTCCAGCGGCCGCTCGGCCACCGCTTCGACCACCACCGTGGCCGGGCACTGGCGGATCATCGCCGGCAAGTCTTCCAGGCCGATCCGCCCACCGTCGCACAGCGCGGCCAGGGTGCGCAGCACATTACGCAGCTGCCGCACGTTGCCCGGCCAGTCGAACGCCAGCAACGCCTGGCGCGCCGGTTCGTCGATGGACACCGTCTCGGCCCCACTCTCTTCAGCCAACAGAAAATCCAGCAACTGCGACTTGTCACTGCGCTCGCGCAATGCCGGCAGCGGGATTTCCAGGCCGTTTAGGCGGTAGTACAGATCCTCGCGGAAACTGCCGTCCTGCACCCGATCCAGCAGCTGCCGGTGAGTGGCGCTGATGATGCGCACGTTCACCGCCTCGGGCTCACCGCCGATGGGCACCACCTGGCGATCTTCCAGCACCCGCAGCAAACGGGTCTGCAAGGCCAGGGGCATGTCGCCGATTTCATCGAGGAACAGCGTGCCGCCGTCGGCCTGTTGCAGCTTGCCGCGCATGCCTTCCTTGCGCGCGCCGGTGAAGCTGCCGCCGCGATAACCGAACAGCTCGCTCTCGATCAGGCTTTCCGGGATGGCCGCGCAGTTAAGGGCCACGAAGTGCTTGCCGGCGCGCTGACTGGCATGGTGCACAGCCTTGGCGAACGCTTCCTTGCCGGAGCCGGTTTCGCCCTGAATCAGCAGCGGCACATCGCGCTCGAACACCCGCAGCGCCTTGCGAAAATGTTCCTGTAACGCCGCATCCCCCAGGCAGATGCCCGGCAGGCGGGCGGGCTCAATAATCTTGAGCGCTGGCGCAACCGGCACCGGCACACTGCGCGGCTGCCCACGCAGTACCGCGAACAAATGCCGGCCGTCACGGGTGCGCAGCGGCCAACTCGCACTGGCATTTACACTCGCGCGGCCGAGTAATTCGTCCAACGAACAGTCGAAAAAGTCCTCCACCCGCTGGCCCAGCAAGCTGCCGCGAATATGCCCCAACAGGTTGAGGGCGCTCTGGTTGACGGCGCTGATCCGGCCTTCGCCGTCGAACGCCAGCAGCCCTTCGCTGAACAGCCCCACAGACTCGGCCTGCAGGTGGAAGCGCAGCAGCCATTGATTGTCGAAGCAACGCAGGAAATAGCAGCTCTCGATCATCTTCGCCGAGAGATTGACCAGGGCCATGGTGTGGAACTGGCTCTGGCGCGACACGTCCGGCCGTGCCGAAGACACGTCGAGCACCGCCAGCAGTTCGCCCTGGGGGTCGAAGACCGGGCTGGCCGAGCAGGTCAGGCCGGTGTGGCGGCCACGAAAATGTTCTTCCTGGTGGATGGTCAGGGCCTGGCGCTCCACCAAACAGGTGCCGATGCCGTTGGTGCCTTCGCAGGCTTCGCTCCAGTCGGCGCCGAGCCAGAGGCCGGCCCGTTCGAAAATCTTCCGTTCGCTGGGGGCGGTGACGCAATTGAGGATCACGCCCCGGGCGTCGGTCAGCAACACCGCGTGGCCGGCGCCGGAGAGTTGCTGATGCAGGCTGGTCATTTCATTGCCGGCGATGTGCAGCACTTGCTGCAAGCGCTCGCGGCTTTCCAGCACCCGGCCATGTTCGAGCACCGTCGGCGCCAGGTTCTGGGCCGGGTCGAGGTGATAATCCTCGAGGCAGCGCAGCCAGGAACGGGCAATCGACGGATCGCTGCCAGGGCCCTGCAAATGGGCCTTGCCCTGGGTGACCGTGAGGACTTGCTGGGCATGGCGACTCAAGTGGTTGCTGTGCATTTCTTATTATTCTCCCCGAAGGACCTTTGGACCTGCCAACACATACCCCGTGGCGAGGGAGCTTGCTCCCGCTGGGCTGCGCAGCAGCCCCAAAACCTGAGTTTGCGGTGTATCAGGCTGACCGAGTTGGCTGCCTTGGGACCGCTTCGCGCTCCAGCGGGAGCAAGCTCCCTCGCCACAAAAGCTGTCCTGCCACAAAAATACAGTTGCCAGGGATTCCAGGATCGAAGCCCAGCATCCTCCAGCCCAACCGGCAATGCAATGCTGGCGCGACCTGTCAGTCACAGACTGTCTCGCATCTGGCACAAACTGTCACACCTGCTGTATCGCAAGCGTCACACACCCCATCCGTTTGTCCGACCAACTCCTCCTAAAGTCTTGATTTACGGGCCCTGCAAGGCAATGGCCCAACCTTTGCTCTAGGCTTAATTACCGGCGCTCAATTTTGCGCGGCCCTCCCGTATAAGCACAAAAGCCAAGGAGAACTCATCATGCGTTACGCTCACCCCGGTACTGAAGGCGCTATCGTTTCGTTCAAGAGCAAATACGGTAACTACATCGGCGGCGAGTTCGTCGCGCCTGTCAAAGGTCAGTACTTCACCAATACTTCGCCGGTCAATGGCCAGCCCATTGCCGAATTCCCGCGCTCCACAGCCGAAGACATCGAAAAAGCCCTGGACGCCGCCCACGCTGCCGCTGATGCCTGGGGTGCCACGTCGGCCCAGGCGCGCTCGCTGGTCCTGCTGAAAATCGCCGACCGCATCGAGCAGAACCTCGAAGTGCTGGCGATCACCGAATCCTGGGACAACGGCAAGGCCGTGCGTGAAACCCTCAACGCCGACATCCCCCTGGCCGCCGACCACTTCCGCTACTTCGCCGGTTGCCTGCGGGCCCAGGAAGGCGCGGCCGCCGAGATCGACGGCAACACCGTGGCCTATCACATCCATGAACCCTTGGGCGTGGTCGGGCAGATCATCCCGTGGAACTTCCCGCTGCTGATGGCCGCCTGGAAACTCGCCCCGGCCCTGGCCGCCGGTAACTGCGTGGTGCTCAAGCCTGCCGAACAAACCCCACTGGGTATCTGCGTGCTCATGGAGCTGATCGGCGACTTGCTGCCACCTGGCGTGCTGAACGTGGTGCAAGGTTTCGGCAAAGAAGCCGGCGAAGCCCTCGCCACCAGCAAGCGCATCGCCAAGATCGCCTTCACCGGTTCCACCCCGGTGGGCTCGCACATCATGAAGTGCGCCGCCGAGAACATCATCCCGTCCACCGTGGAACTGGGCGGCAAGTCGCCGAACATCTTCTTCGAAGACATCATGCAGGCCGAGCCGAGCTTCATCGAGAAGGCCGCCGAAGGCCTGGTGCTGGCATTCTTCAACCAAGGCGAAGTCTGCACCTGCCCATCCCGCGCCCTGGTGCAGGAATCGATCTACGACGAATTCATGCAAGTGGTGATGAAGAAAGTCCTGCAGATCAAACGCGGCGACCCGCTGGACACCGACACCATGGTCGGCGCCCAGGCGTCCGAGCAGCAATTCGACAAGATTCTTTCGTACCTGGAAATCGCCAAGGGCGAAGGCGCCGAACTGCTGACCGGCGGCAAGGTGGAAAAACTCGAGGGCAATCTGGCGACTGGGTATTACATCCAGCCGACCCTGCTCAAGGGCACCAACAAGATGCGCGTGTTCCAGGAAGAAATCTTCGGCCCAGTGGTGAGCATCACCACCTTCAAGGACGAAGCCGAAGCCCTGGCGATCGCCAACGACACCGAGTTCGGCCTCGGCGCCGGCCTGTGGACCCGCGACATCAACCGCGCCTACCGCATGGGCCGGGCGATCAAGGCCGGGCGCGTGTGGACCAACTGCTACCACCTGTACCCGGCGCACGCCGCGTTCGGTGGCTACAAGAAGTCCGGCGTGGGTCGTGAAACCCACAAGATGATGCTCGACCATTACCAGCAGACCAAGAACCTGCTGGTGAGCTACGACATCAATCCGTTGGGGTTCTTCTAAGCCCTTGGGGCAAGGCAGGCTCTCCTGCTTTGCCCCTTAGATAGCTATCGCGAGCAAGCTCGCTCCCACAGGGATCTGTGGATAACTCGTTTCCAGGGTTGGCAACAGATCCACTGTGGGAGCGAGCTTGCTCGCGATGGAGCCCTCACTGACAACATCAAATTACCGCCCCACCGCTCTGGCATGAACCTTGCGTGCCCGCTCCACAGCAAACCCGAAAGTCCAACAGATCAAACAATAAAAAAGACAGAGAGGACTTATGACTTCTACCACTCAACTCAAACCCACACTCGGCACCCTGCATTTATGGGGCATCGCCGTCGGCCTGGTGATTTCCGGCGAGTACTTCGGCTGGAGCTACGGCTGGGGCACCGCAGGGACCCTCGGGTTTCTCGTCACCGCCCTCATGGTGGCGTTGATGTACACCTGCTTCATCTTCAGTTTCACCGAACTGACTACCGCCATTCCTCACGCCGGCGGGCCTTTTGCCTACAGCCGACGGGCCTTTGGCGAGAAAGGCGGGTTGATCGCCGGCATCGCCACCCTGATCGAGTTCGTCTTTGCGCCCCCGGCCATCGCCATGGCGATTGGCGCCTACCTCAATGTGCAATTCCCCGAGCTGGACCCCAAGCTGGCGGCGGTCGGCGCGTACATCATCTTCATGACCCTGAACATCCTCGGCGTCAGCATCGCCGCCGCCTTCGAGCTGGTGGTCACCGTGCTGGCGGTCGCCGAATTGCTGGTGTTCATGGGCGTGGTCGCGCCGGGCTTCAGCTTCAGTAATTTCGTGCTCAACGGCTGGGCGGGCGCCAATGAGTTCAGCCTCGCCTCGATCCCGGGCATTTTCGCCGCGATCCCCTTCGCCATCTGGTTCTTCCTCGCCATCGAAGGCGCGGCCATGGCCGCCGAAGAAGCCAAGGACCCGAAACGCACGATCCCCCGCGCTTACGTCAGCGGCATCCTGACCCTGGTGTTCCTGGCCATCGGCGTGATGATCATGGCCGGCGGCGTGGGTGACTGGCGCACCCTGTCGAACATCAACGACCCGCTGCCCCAGGCCATGAAGGCCGTGGTCGGCAACGATTCAACGTGGATGCACATGCTGGTGTGGATCGGCCTGTTCGGCCTGGTGGCGAGTTTCCACGGAATCATCCTCGGCTATTCGCGGCAGTTCTTCGCCCTGGCCCGGGCCGGCTACCTGCCCCGTGGCCTGGCGAAACTGTCGCGTTTCCAGACCCCGCACCGGGCGATCCTGGCCGGCGGCGTGATCGGCATCGCGGCGATCTACAGCGATGGCCTGGTCAACCTGCAAGGCATGACGCTGACGGCGGCGATGATCACCATGTCGGTGTTCGGCGCCATCGTGATGTACATCATCAGCATGCTCAGCCTGTTCAGGCTGCGTAAGACCGAACCGAACCTGGAACGCACCTTCCGCGCCCCGGGCTACCCGATCGTGCCGGGCATTGCGCTGTTCCTGGCGGTGGTGTGCCTGGTGGCGATGGCGTGGTTCAACATGGTGATTGGCTTGGTGTTCCTCGGTTTCATGATTGTCGGCTACCTGTATTTCCAACTGACCGCCAAGCAACGCTCCGGTGCACCGGCGGACGCTATGCTCACAGGTATCTGACGTTGCACCGGCACCGGGCCGGGGGTCCGGTGCTTGCCATTTAAAAGTGCACACCAACCCCCTGTGGGAGCGAACTCCCACAGGGTTATGGGGTGTGTATTAAAGTTTTTTAGAGAATCAGGAGGACACCGCCCATGGCCGCATTCGCCCATTCCGTCGGCGCCCAGACCTATCGCTTTGACAGCCTCAAGGACCTGATGGCCAAGGCCAGCCCGGCGCGTTCCGGGGATTTCCTGGCCGAGGTCGCCGCGCTCAACGATGGCGAGCGGGTGGCCGCGCAAATGGCCCTGGCCGACCTGCCCCTCAGCCATTTCCTGCAGGAAATGCTGATTCCTTACGAGGTCGACGAAGTCACCCGGCTGATCGTCGACACCCACGATAAACAAGCCTTCGCCACCGTCAGCCACCTCACGGTTGGCGGCTTTCGCGATTGGCTGCTCAGCGACGCCGCCGACGAACAAAGCCTGCGGGCACTGGCCCCGGGCCTGACCCCGGAAATGGTCGCCGCCGTGTCGAAAATCATGCGCGTGCAGGACCTGGTACTGGTGGCGCAGAAAATCCGCGTGGTGACCAAATTCCGCGGCACCCTCGGCCTGCGCGGGCGCTTGTCCACGCGCCTGCAACCCAACCACCCTACCGATGAGCCGGCCGGGATCGCTGCGAGCATCCTCGACGGCCTGCTCTACGGCAACGGCGACGCCATGATCGGCATCAACCCGGCCACCGACAGCACCGCCTCGATCTGCGCCATGCTGGAAATGCTCGACGCCATCATCCAGCGCTACGACATCCCCACCCAAGGCTGCGTGCTGACCCACGTCACCACCTCCATTGAAGCGGCCAACCGTGGCGTGCCCCTGGACCTGGTGTTCCAGTCCATCGCCGGCACCGAAGCGGCCAACGCCAGTTTCGGCATCAACCTCAACGTGTTGAAAGAAGGCTACGACGCCGGGCTCAGCCTGAATCGCGGCACCCTCGGCAACAACCTGATGTATTTCGAAACCGGCCAGGGCAGCGCGCTGTCGGCCAACGCCCACCACGGCGTCGATCAACAGACCTGCGAGACGCGAGCCTACGCCGTGGCACGGCATTTCAAGCCGTTTTTGGTGAACACGGTTGTAGGATTCATCGGCCCCGAGTACCTGTACAACGGCAAACAGATCATCCGCGCCGGCCTCGAAGACCACTTCTGCGGCAAGCTGCTGGGCGTGCCGATGGGTTGCGACATCTGCTACACCAACCACGCCGAAGCCGACCAGGACGACATGGACACCCTGCTGACCCTGCTGGGCGTGGCCGGGATCAACTTCATCATGGGCATCCCCGGCTCCGACGACATCATGCTCAACTACCAGACCACCTCGTTCCACGACGCCCTCTACGCCCGCCAGACCCTGGGCCTGAAACCGGCGCCGGAATTCGAAACCTGGCTGGCGAACATGGGCATCTTCACCCAGGCCGATGGCCGGGTGCGGTTCGGCGACAACCTGCCACCGGCGTTCCGTCACGCCTTGGCGCATCTGGGATAAGTGAGCTGCCCATGGATAAAAAACCTGTCGACCCACAAAACCCTTGGCTGAACCTGCGCAACCTCACCCCGGCACGCATCGCCCTGGGCCGCACCGGCACCAGCCTGCCGACCCAGGCGCAACTGGACTTCCAATACGCCCACGCCCAGGCCCGCGATGCGGTGCACCTGGCGTTCGATCATCAGGGCATTCGCGCGCAACTGAGCGAGCGCGGCCGTGAGAGCCTGTTGCTCCACAGTGCGGCGGCTGACCGACACAGTTATCTACAGCGTCCGGACCTGGGTCGGCGGCTCGACGACGTTTCTGCGCAAGTTCTGGATGACTACGCCAAGGCCCATCCCGGCGGTGTGGACTTGGCAATCGTGGTGGCCGACGGCCTGTCGGCGCTGGCGGTGCATCGGCATACCTTGCCGTTTCTGGCGCGCCTGGAAGAACAGATCGTCGCTGACGGTTGGTCGGTATCGCCCGTGATTTTGGTGGAACAAGGCCGGGTGGCGGTGGCCGATGAAGTGGCCGAGCGGCTCGGCGCGAAAATGTCGGTGATCCTCATCGGCGAACGCCCCGGCCTCAGTTCTCCCGACAGCCTGGGGCTGTATTTCACCTACGCCCCCAGGGTCGGCCTGACCGATGCCTATCGCAACTGCATCTCCAATGTCCGCCTCGAAGGCCTGAGCTACGGCATGGCGGCCCACCGCCTGATCTACCTGATGCGCGAAGCCTGTCGCCGTCAGCTCTCGGGGGTCAATCTGAAGGACGAAGCCCAGGTTCACACTCTAGAGTCGGAAAATACTGCCGATATGAAAGGTAACTTCCTACTCATGCCGCCCCGAAACTGATCCGTTTATCCGATTGCGTTTTTGATCCGCTTTCAGGCAGCATCAAAAGCACGGCAGCGCGAAGTTGTTGTCTGAATATCTGTCGACCTCTGCAGACGAGACCTACCATGCGGATTATCCAAGCGACCCTGGAACACCTGGACCTGCTGACCCCATTGTTCGTCAAATACCGGGAATTCTACGGCTCACTGCCCTACCCGGACTCGTCCCGAGCCTTCCTTGAAAAGCGCCTGCGCCGCAAGGAATCGGTGATCTACCTGGCCTTGCCCGATGACGACGACAACAAGCTGCTGGGCTTTTGCCAGCTCTACCCGAGCTTCTCGTCGCTGTCGCTCAAGCGCGTGTGGATCCTCAACGACATCTACGTCGCCGAAGACGCCCGCCGCCAACTGGTGGCCGACAACCTGATCCGCACCGCGAAAAAAATGGCCAAGGAAACCAACGCCGTGCGCATGCGTGTCTCCACCAGCAGCAACAACGAAGTGGCGCAGAAAACCTACGAATCGATCGGCTTCAAGGAAGACACCGAGTTCAAGAACTACGTATTGCCGATCAGCGAAAGCATCTGACCCCTGTGGCTGAGTCCCCCTGTCACAACACCAAACCCTCTGTGGCGAGGGGATTCATCCCCGCTGGGCTGCGCAGCAGCCCCAAAACCTGAGCACGCGGAGCATCAGATTGACCGAGC